>NZ_AP025466.1:1219226-1828839 GCF_024347355.1 Vibrio chagasii | reverse complement strand
TCAACGCCAGAACCGCACCTGCCGACACACCCAGAATGTCCGGGCTTGCGAGCGGGTTGTAGACCAATCTTTGTAAAATCACACCCGCCACTGCTAGGCCGCCACCAGCGAATATTGCGGTTAATATTCTCGGCCAGCGAATCGACCATTCAAATGCGTCTGGGATAACAAAATAGCCCATATCAGAAGATGGCTGTGTCAGCGTGCTTAACACCAACAAACCAAAGATCATCGAGCCCAACAAGAAATAAGCCAAAGGTGAAATAGACCTCGGCCCTTTAGGCATCGAGAAAAACATTTGATCTTGGGCAGACATTTGTTTGCGAGCAATAATGATCAAAGCTGGAGCACCAACCACCGCGGTTGCCGTTCCTGTTGGAATCATATCCAAAGACCATTGCGCCAAGAAAATCGCCAAGCTGTCGGTCACACAAAGCAACAGTGCACCTAACACGCAGCTTGCGATGAGTTCAGATTTCGCCTTTAAAAAGCCCAAATGTCTCGCGATGTTTGGCGCAATCAATCCAATAAAACTGATCACACCCACCGAGGTAATCGACACGGAAACCAGCCAAACGCCGATTGCCATTAACACAAAGAAGGTCGTACCTATGTTAAGACCACGCGCAGCAGCCCCTTCTGTACCAATTGAAAGCAGAGTCAAAACTCTTGGAGCCAACAGGAAAATAGCAAAGATTGGCAGTAACTTAGGCATCAGCCAAAGCACTTGCTCCCAGCCATTCTGCCCGAGATCACCCGCTCCCCATACAAACAGGTTCTGCGCGTACTGGTCGTTAAGCAAAATAATCGCAGTCGCGAATGCGCCTAACAGTAAGTTAACCGCCATGCCCGCCAAAACAATCGGTAAACCGCTCATGTTTTTGATGCCAACAATCGAAACAATCAGACCCATTGCAAGCAGCGCGCCTATCAGCGCAAACCAAACCGAATATTGAGCAACCAACATCGGCGCGACCACATTCAGAATGACCAGACCAAGCCATGCCCCTGATGATGTACCGAGTGTAAGGGGAGACATCATGCGGTTTTGCGTTAACTGTTGGAACAAACTACCTATGGTGCCGAGTGTTCCACCAACCAGAATCGCCATCACTAAACGAGGTAAGTTGACATAGATTAATGCCATCAACTCGAATGAATCATCGACCATTTTATTGAATGTAACGATGTCACTGATCTGTGAGGCTTGCTGGAGCAACTCACCAATAGGGCCAAATTCAGACTGACCTAACCATAAATGAATAAGGGCGGCGATAAATAACGGCGCTCCCATCATCAAACCACTGGATTTCATTACTGCTCCGCTAGCGTCAACAACGATTGCGCCATAGCTTCTGCGTTATACAAAATAGACATAGCACCGCCGTAGCTCCAACTTGCTGCCACAGGGCTAAATTGTTCAGTACGAACAAAAGGCATACTTTGCCATATCGGAGATCTGTCTAACTTTGCTTGATACGGGAAAGGTTCAAAGTAAAGCGCAATACCATTCTTTACCTTCTTAAGCTCAGTCATACGCTTTTGACTGATACCCCACTGGCTCGCAGGAAGCTCCATCGCATTTTCAAAGCCAAGCTGCTCAAGCGCATATTGTGGAATCGAGTTATCACCATAAATGAATACCGAAGTGGTGCTCGCAAAGCGAAAAGAAGTCACTTTCGGCTTGTCACCCGGATACGCTTTGTCTAGTTCGGCTTTGAGGGTAACAATACGTTCATCCATCGCAGCCAGTTTGTTGCTCGCTTGCTCTTCTTTGCCAAGCAATTGACCTATTTTTTTGAAGTTATCAATAGCAGCTTCAGCATTACTGTGTTGTTCACTGTACGTTTGGTAGTAAAGCACGGGCGCGATTTCTGAAAGTCGCTCCTGCAAGTCTTTTTGAGGTGAAGCGATAAGAATCACGTCAGGGTTGAGCTTCTTAAGTGCAGAAAAGTTAGGTTCAGTTCGAGTACCAATATCCGTAACGCTCTCTGGAATTGCAGGCTGAACAACCCAGTCAGTGTACCCCGCAATATCAGGCACTGCGACGGGTGTTACACCGAGTTCGATCACTTGCTCTGCAATGTCCCAATTTAGCGCTGCTACTCTAACAGGTTGAGCTTCAAGGGTTTTCACTCCTTCGCTGTCTTCAACTTGGTAATCCGCCATCGCATTAAACGATAAGGCGCTCAGCAACAACGAAAATACCAGTGTCTTGTTCAGTTTTGTCACTTTAGAAAAATGGGAGTCTACACGTGTTGTATTCATGCCTAACCTACTCAATCTAAATTAAATATTTCTTGATAAGAAAAAGCAGCCCAATGTAAGGCTGCTTTTTAAGTGGTATTACTAACTGAATCAGAACTCGTAGTTCACGCTAAGCTCTACAGACTGCTCAGCACCGAACCAGCAGTTAGATTGGTCGTAGCACGCGTAATATTCTTCGTTGAAAATATTGTTCACGGCTAGGTTAGCTGTCGCACCAGATAGTGTGTCGCTTGCTGCTCCTAGGTCATAACCCACCGACAAATCAACAACCGTGTAAGACGGAACTTTACCTTGCGTGTTGCTCGCATCCATTTGCATTTCACCCACGTAACGAGCACCTGCACTGAATCGAGAACCAGCCAACATACCATTAAATATGTTGTAGTTAGCCCACACATTAGCCGTATGCTCAGGCACATAGATCGGTGTCGTACCCTCTAAACCGTTACTAGAGTCTTCAGTGATTTCCATGTCAACATAGGTGTATGCTGCTGCAATATCGAAGCTTTCAGTCGCGAACCAACGTCCTGATAGTTCCGCACCTTGCGATACCACTTCACCCACTTGGATTCTTGGGCCATAAACGTTAGTTGGGTCTGTCATCAACATGTCTTGCTTAACGATATGGAATAGAGAAACCGTCGCTTCTTTCGACATATCATCAGACAGGTATTTCACACCAATCTCTGCTTGTTGAGCATTCTCTGGATCGAATTCGTTACCCGCTTTATCAACACCTGGAGCGGGTTCAAAGCTCGTCGCATAACTTGCGAATGGTGCTAATCCATTATCAAACTGATACAAACCACCTAAACGGTAAGTGAACTGCTTGTGATCGGATTCATGTGCGTAGTAATCACTTTCAGACTTGTAGTGATCGAATCGCGCACCTGCAATCAGCACTAACGCATCCAGACGAATTTGGTCTTGAACGTAGAAACCAAGCTGGCTTGACGTTGTGTCATCTAAGTATTCGCCGGTTTTAGTCACGTCACTACGGTCTAGTAGATCGTTATTCGGATTTAATGGATCAAAGCTGTTAAAGCCGCTGCCATTCGCACTGTAAGATGAGTAGTTAACATTACCGTCTAGATCTTGGTAATCGATACCAAGCAACAAGTTATGCTCTACTGAACCAACATCGACAATACCGCTCAATTGGTTATCAATAACAAACCCTTTAAAGCTCTCATCAGTAGAGTACAAGTAACGGTCAAGCTGATTAGGCGTGCTTGGGTCGTAGCTCACGTGATAAGTGTTCTCTTGGTATAAAGAGGCATCTGTATAACGAGCGTTCTGTAGGAATGTCCAATTGCTATTAAACTCATGGTTGATCTTATAGCCGACCATAAGAACTTCACGCTCAAACTTACTCCAGTTCTTGTCACCCATAGAAACAGATGGATCACTTGCTTTCAGCACATCCAACGGCATTGCCGAGTTGATACCCATTGAAGGGTCATTTTGGTAGTACAGATTGAAGTTGATTAACGTGCTGTCCGTTGCTTGCCAGTCTACAGAAGGAGCAATCAAGTAACGCTCTTCTTCTGCGTTATCAACTTGGCTGTCTTGCTTACGAGCTAGTGCTATCAAACGGTAAGAAAAGTCACTATTGCCGAACTGACCAGTAGTATCAATCGACGCTTCTTGTAAATTACGTGAACCTGTTGCAACGCCAACTTTAGTAGACTGCTCCGTTTGTGGCGCTTTAGCGATCATGTTGACCATACCACCCGGTGGCATAGCGCCATAAAGTACAGAGGTAGGTCCTTTGAAGATCTCTACTTGCTGCATTGCAATCGGGTCAATTTGCGGTTGTAGGTTCCAACCATTCAAGAATTGAAGTGACAGACCATCGTAGTAGTTAACATTGTTAGTCGCAAAACCACGAATAGAGTAAGAGTCAAACATTGCTACCGAGCTACCGCGGTTTTCAGTTACAACACCCGGTGCATAACGAAGGGCTTGATTTAAAGATTGAACACCTCGTTGCTCTAACTGTTCTTCATCAATAACGGTGATACCTTGAGGCGTTTCTTCAGGCTCAAGTGCCGACTTGGTCGCGGTATTACGATAGGCTTTACCCATAATCGTAACAGTTTCTACATTCGAATCTGCCGTGGTAACGGTCTCTTCCGCCATGGCTTGCGCTGAAAGTGCAGTCAGCAATGCGACTGCTAGTGATGAATACTTAAAACGAGTGTGAGTGGTCATGATTCCCTCGGTACCAATGCTTACTGTAAATAATAATAAATCTCATTTGCATTGTATGTATCTATAGATGGGATAATTAACAATTTGGTGCAAGTTCAAAAAGAACTTGGCCTATTTATAACGAAATAAGGTCAATTGATGATTAAAAACACAATTGACCTTATTGAGTGAATGGCTTTGTAAAGAGTATGCTAGACGCGATATGACTACGATTTAATAATAGGTACCCAGTACTCCATCACTGCATCTGCTGCATGAGTTTGATAACCGAGTGGGTATACTTCAAGCTCGTAGCCATCAACACCTCGATAACCAGAACTTGGTAACCAATTGAGTACAAACCAACTCAAAGTATGTCGAAGATTCTCAATCGGACCACAATGTTTAACCACAGCATAGGTTTGCTTTGGAATGTTTAAGACCTCTAACTTGTCAGAGATAATGCTCGGCAATTGGGGAATTGAAATCTCATCATTCAGTTCAACTCCCGCCCAGTAATGAATATTGGTGCCATCAAAGCAAGCCTGAGTGAGATCAACCACACCAATGAATTGATAGGCATTGTCATCAGGTAGTGTCACTTCCCCTTCTAAGCGTGACCACAATTGAGGGACTTTCTGTGCAAAATCTTGTGTCAGCGAAAACAGACCACTGATTTCAGAAGTGATCCCTTTCACTAGGAACGATTCTCTTTCCTCAATACGAACTTCAACAAAGCTCTGCGGGCCATTATCAGTGCTGCTCAGCGTGTCAGACACTTGTATCGGTTTACGAAGTCCCGTTCTTTTCCCCGCTTTTCGATACTGACTTGGACTAGAGCCAAACATCTGCTTAAACGAACGGCTAAAGCTAATTTCTGAATTAAATCCTAGTTCAAGCGCGATATCGATAACTCGCTCTTTGGTATCTAACAGTTCTTCAGCAGCTTGACTTAACTTAAGCTCTCTGACGTAGTTCGCCACAGTAAGCCCAGTTTCGGCTTGAAACACTCTTTGCAGCTGCCAACGAGACCAACAGCTCTGTTTCGCAATATCCTCTAAAGATAATGTCGAGCTGAGGTTCGCATGTATATAAGCCAAGACACGGCTGATACGGTCAAATGCAGGTGTGTTCATAGTCACGCTTTTATAATCTCGCTAATGGCAGCAATTAAGTCGATTCAGAATTACTTTTTATCATTTAAAGAGGCTTTTATCACTTAAAAATGACTAAGATGCAGTCAATTTATAAATTCAACAATTAGAGTTCTCCGAAGAGATGCTCCATTTTGTATGGTTATCATCGTTAAGGTTCGATATGATAACGCAACTGATTATCATTTACTGGTTTAACATGCTTTCCCAGCTGCACAACATTGCCACTCGTCGTAGAGCCCCCTCTCTACACCAGAAAATCTTCGCTTATTCAAAACAGATTACCCCTTATTTAAGCGGCAGTTATGGTTCTCTGAGCAGCAAAAGTATTGCCATAACAAATGATAAAAGCCATATCGAGATAAAGCGCGTTTACGATGGCTTAGCGGAAAATCATTCTGAGGCAGGTAAAGCCTATTGGTTAACCCGAACCTGGGATTTAGTATGCTGGCAGCCAATCTACGTCACCTTCGTTTCTATCTATGGCCTTCATTCATTGCCAGATATCAAGAATATCGGTCAATTCAGGTATAAAGAATTTGTCACAGGATACCGCTTCTTCAATGGTGATCACCAACACGGTACACCAGAAGAGCTAATCCCGCATGCGGGTCAAGCCATATTGGAACTCACGGAGTTTTTCCGCAGCCAGATTAGCGAGTGGACACGCATTCGCCCGGGGTTTACCAACCATTTGCTCGCAGATCTACTGCTGGGTTGTTTGATCAAACTGCAACAGCGCGAACAAAGCCTGACTAATGAGTACATCACTGAGCAAGCAAGGCTATGGTTAACAGCGTGCCAACTACCAGAGAACCACTTAGACAGCCTCAAAGTCGACGATACAACAGGGTTGCTTAAGCTCGTTAGGGTCAGCTGTTGCTTAGTCTACAAGTGTGACTCTAGAAAATATTGCGACGATTGCCCTAGACACCCAGACAATAAGAAAACCGCTTAACACTATTACTTAATCTTAAAATCCAGGACTGACATGTTTCAGCTTTCAAATATCACAATGGTTCGTAACGAACGCACCATTCTCTCAATTGACGAGCTTTGTATTCCAACAAATGAACTTACGGTCGTTCTTGGTCACAATGGTTCTGGTAAATCGACGCTGGTTAACTTGCTCTCAGGTCAAATGGCACCTGATCACGGCACAGTAAAGCTGGATGGTGCTTCTATCTCTTCTTTCAAAAGCAAAGACTTAGCCAAGAAGGTTGCGTATTTACCTCAAAAGCTCCCTGCTTCGGCAGGCTTAACAGTAGAAGAATTGGTTCGTTTAGGGCGTTTTCCTTGGCGAGGCGCGTTTGGCCGTTGGAACGTTGAAGATCAATCTATTATCCAACAAGCTATGGATAGAACAGGCGTTGCCGAGTTTTCACAAGCTTTAGCGGACGATTTATCCGGCGGTGAGCGCCAACGAGCGTGGGTTGCGATGTTGCTCGCCCAACAGTCTCCCGTATTGATTCTCGACGAGCCTACATCCGCACTAGATGTTCATCACCAGTTCCAATTGATGGGTTTACTGTCTGAGCTTAATAAAAAAGAAGACGTTGGAATCATCGTCATTCTGCACAACTTGAATCTCGCACTGCGTTACGCGACACACATAGTCGCTCTAAAGAAAGGTAAGATCGCCTTTGAAGGAAGCGCTGATAAGTTGCTTAATGAGCAGGCCTTGTCTGAGCTTTATGAGTCCCCTATCCGACTGATCGACCATCCAGTTCCAGCCAAGACGGCAGCCAGTGAGAAGGTCGCTGTCGTCTGCGAATAGCAGATAGTCTGGGCAAGTTAAGCCAAAGCGTTGAGCATTAAAAAGGCCATTGAAATTCATCATTTCAGTGGCCTTTCAGTTTAGATTCGAAAACTCATTTAACTAGCTAAGCTGAGCGTCTCTGGCTTCTTGGCTACTAAAGCCACGTAAAATATTCAATAACGTAATCGCGGTGAATAACACGATGACCAATGACAGATGCCACGCTTCGCCAAGACCAAGTTTAACCAGCCCCATACTTACCAGCGAAGACACCACCATTTGGCCGCCTCCAGACATCGCAGCAGCTGCACCTGCCTTCTTTTTGTAAGGCAACATCACCAAGGCTTGTGCACAAGGTAACGCGATGCCATTCCCAAGTATCATCAAAAACTGACCGAGCATTAGATAGAGAGGCTCAAGTGGGCAGAAGAAAAGCCACAACGCTGCCGAAATATGTAACACAGGCGTGCATAACAGTGTTTTCTTGTTACCTAACATTGGACGGATACGGTTACACAAACTTGTCCCGCCAAGCATGCCTAACGCTGGGATCACAGCCCACATCGCGTATTCATCGGATGTCATCCCGATCTGGTTTTGCATAATAAATGGCATCACCGACACAGTGGTGATCATGAGACTAAAGTTAAGCCAACCAATGCTCGCAAAACTCATAAAGTAGCGAGAAGTGAGTAGCTCTTTGTATTGCGATGCCATCTTCTTCGGTGAGGGAATCGGCGAGAGCTGTAAAACCGTTTCTTTGAATTTAAACGCCAATACGACCCAAGCTAATGAGACATAGCCAAGTAGCGAGATAAACACCATACTCCAGCCAAAGTGGAAGTTGATAAAGCCACCAATGACGGGGGCAATAAGAGGTGTAATCGACGCAACCATCGCAATGTAAGACATCGCTAATGGTAAGTCAGCACCGTTGAATCTATCTCGTGTGGAAGCGCGAGCCAGCACAGCACAACAGCCCGTGCCCAATCCCTGCAGGAATCGCCCCAATACCATACTGGTAAAAGAATGGCTGAAGAAGATGATCATCAACAAGCCACACATGGTGAGTAGTAAGCCACTCAATAGTACCTTTTTACGCCCTAAAGCATCTGAAATTGGACCATAAACAAACTGCGAAGGTCCGAAGCCTAGCAGGTAGACACTCACCAACAGCTGGGCTTGTTCTAGCGATACATCAAAGTCCTTTGCGATCCAAGGTAAAGAAGGAAATACCAAACCCATACTGAGTTAGCCGATACTGATGACCAAACGCGCCAGTAAGATTGACTTAAAATCAAATCGACGGCTCATGAGGCTGTACACGTAGTCAAAAGGTTTGGTATATCAACCTCACAACATAGATGTATAGAAGATAGAGAGAATGTTGCAGGTATGATATTCATGGTTCTCCGAAAGGATCGATTGGACTGTCGCAGAGTAAACATACGTTAGCTCGTATAACCATACAACACTGGCTGGACTAAATATGTGAATAGTCACTTTTCACGCTCCTTAACTTTCCGCCTCTCGCTGACACACGATAGACTAACACTAGACCGCAACAATGAAGGGACTTCAATGAACACTTATCACCGTATTCTCACCTCAGCTTTGGCACTGGTTGTGTCTGGTCCCCTTGCCTCAACAACGGCCTTTGCTTGGCAAGCTGAGAAGATCACCGATGGGCTCGTGATTCCATGGGGACTCGCCTATGTAGACGAAGGATCCATGCTAGTCACAGAAAAAGAAGGTGTGATCAAACATGTTGATCTGAAAACCGGTGACCAGAGCACACTGTTCAGGCTTCCCAATGTGTGGGCAAAGGGTCAAGGCGGAGCGTTAGATATCACCTTTTCGCCCTTTGAAGAAAACAAACTCTATATCGCTTACAGCAAAAACATCGATGATGAAGGAGTAACCACACTCGCTTCTGCTGATTACCAAAATAGTGAAGTGTCTAATTGGCAAGATGTATTCGTTTCAGAATCTAGAACCGACACTGGACGTCACTTTGGCAGTCGCATTACCTTCGATGATAGCCACCTCTACTTTTCGATTGGCGACCGTGGAGATCGAGATAACGGTCAAAATACCTTAACTCATGCCGGTTCAGTATTGCGCTTGAATGCAGACGGAAGCACACCAAGCGACAATCCATTTGTAAACAACAACAAGGTTCTCAACGAAATCTGGAGCTATGGCCACCGAAACCCGCAAGGACTGTTCTACGACTTCCCAAGTCAAAAGCTGTGGTCGATTGAGCATGGCCCACGTGGTGGTGATGAAATTAACCTAATAAAAGAGGGAGCCAACTACGGATGGCCTGTCACATCTCATGGTAAAGAGTATTGGGGACCAATCAGCGTTGGTGATTCGGAAACTAAAGAAGGCATCGAAGCACCTAAAAAGGTCTACATTCCTTCAATCGCCCCTGGCAGCTTAGTGGTTTATCAAGGGGATAAGTTCCCAGAGCTCAAAGGAAAACTATTAGCAGGCGCACTTAAACTTACCCATATCAATGTGGTAACGGTCAATGAGCAAGGTGATGCGACTGACGAGCAACGTATTCTAGAAGACCTAGGCGAAAGAATCAGAGACATCGAAACCTCACCAGATGGGGACATCTTCTTTAGTACTGACAATGGCAACCTTTACCGCCTTAAAAGGTAGCAACTTCGTTAAAACAATCAGCACAAACATTAGATGATTTTATAAATAAAGCCGTTAAATACGGGGGCTTCAGTTCAATTTAGCGGCTTTCTTTTCCGAAAGCAGAATATGTAAAAGCAGTGCAACCACTCTAATTTTGTCATCAAACTTACCTATGTTTTTCATAAAAACGACAAGAAATCACCATACAACTGTAACTACATGATATTTAAGGAATGCAAAGTTTGACTACCCCCAAGTTTCTGCAACCTTTCACTATGGATTCGATTGACTATCCCCTGATTTGATTTAGACTCGATTTCGGCTAGAAAGAAAGTTCTTTGTATATAAACATTTCGTTGGATTACTAGTAACCCCGTTGTGTTGTACGCAATAGCAATAAACTTTTCCACGCTATCAGTGCCACAATTGGCTCACTATAAAAATTAATTTTAGGGATAACATCATGTCTAACACAGTTACTGGTACAGTAAAATGGTTCAACGAAACTAAAGGCTTCGGTTTCATTCAACAAGAAAACGGTCCAGACGTATTTGCACATTTCTCTGCAATCACTGGCGAAGGTTTCAAAACTCTTGCTGAAGGCCAAAAAGTTGAGTTCGTAGTATCTCAAGGTCAAAAAGGCCCACAAGCTGACAGCATCAAAGTACTTTAATTTAGTATTTTAAAGCTTTCTAAAAATAGCCAGCCTCTGCTGGCTATTTTTTTACCCGGCCAATCGTTTGAGTGACAATTAAGACAAGGCATTATGCGCTGAGACCAAACCATAGCCCGGAGAACAAAAAACCAAACGAAAACCTCTGGTCAAAGCCGCTACTAGGTCGAAGCTCCTTTATCTAACATCTAAAGTTCACCTCAATATTCATCACTTAACCACCACGTAAAACTAAGCCTAGTTCATTACATTTGGTCGCCAGCACAGTAAAAATATTCGACACCCTCACAACTGACTCAAAGGTAGGAAATCAGCATATGGGCGGTATTTTTGTTTGTACTTGCGCTCACTTTAATCCCTGCCTGTTATTCCTACAAAATTGTACTGAGAAAACGAATATACAACGAACGTTATACATGTGTGTTAAAGATCAAGCATTAAGCATTCATTTTATAAATTCATCTTCAAACAACACACCAATCTTGATATGCTACCAAATGAATAACCTAGTAAAAAACATCAATAAAATGAGTACATTAGTATGAAAAGAACAATATTTACCCTTTCTATTGCCACTTTATTTTCAGTAGCCGCTGTTGCTTCAGGTTCTATGTTAGGTGAACCTAGAGAACTTTTGCCGAATGAAGATATCAAGAGTTTTTCAATGGTAGATCTTAACGGTGACAACATTGAGGAACTGGTTTTCGTTACTGAAAGTGGTCAACTAAAATATTCGCCGCTGACAGGCCTTGGACAGGGTTTGGTTGATTCTAGTGCTTATCAGCGCTTTAGAGACCGCCGTGGCTCGTATACCATGAATGTCTCGCTGAAAGGAGGTACAAGCTCAAATCCGAAACTCGGCGTATTAAGAAATGGTATACTTGGTATATCCTTCAATTCAGGCTACTTTTGCGAGGCTAGAATGTCTTTAAAAAATAATAAAATCGTCGCTAAAGACAGTTCATTCTATGATGCAGCCTATGAAATAACATATATTTCTGATGATTACATAGCAGGAAAAGTGAGATGCTCAGGTCCCAATGGTTTAGAGCAAAATGAATTCGTGCCATTTACAGCGACACGTAATTAATATTAGTTAACAATAATCTAGACGAAATATGAGACTATTACGACACTGACATATAGTGTTTATAGGCTGACCAAGAAGTGTCAATACCTTAATTGTTGGCACTTCGTGTACTTACACTTCATCAATTCTTTTGTATGACTCGGGGCGCTCACTTCTCAGTCACATAATTGTTAAACGCTTACGTCATGACCACCTAAATTGAACCCGTGTTCTTCCTTGTTAGTTCACCATAAGTACTTAAAATAATTATGATGTAACAGAAGCCTCATCTTGCTAGCCAACTGCTCTAGTTCGTTTATACTAGGCGAAACTTACCTATAGTCTGTGATTTCAAAAAACTCATTGGTACAGCTATAGACACCTCATCCGATTGGAACCCTTACATCATATGGCTCTCAAACCGACAATCTACAAGTTTCGTATCTCTTTAACTGATATGAACCGCGACTATTACGACTCTTTTAATCTAACGATTGCACAGCATCCTTCTGAAACAGAACAGCGTATGATGGCTCGCATCATGGCTTTTTGTATCAATGCGTCACCGGAGCTTCAGTTTACTAAAGGGTTGTCGACTATCGAAGAACCTGATTTGTGGCAGAAGTCTTTAGATGACCAGATCCTTGAGTGGATCGATGTGGGCGAACCTGACGCTGAACGTGTTAAGAAAGCCACTCGCCTATCAAAGTCTGTTCGTGTGTTCAGCTTCAATACTAAATCAAACGTTTGGTGGGAGCAGAACAAAGGTAAATTCGGTTACCTTAAAGCCCACATTGTTCGTCTAGACAATGATGGTATTGAGCAATTAGCTGCAATGACAGAGCGCACCATGGACCTTTCAGTTATGCTGACGGGCAACTCTGCATTCGTGAATAGCGACACGCAATCAGCTGAAGTTACGTGGGAAGAGCTACAGAGTAATGACTGAGCTTCCAACCAGTAATCAGCAAAAACTTGAAGAAAACCAACAAGCTAGAACCAAACTTCACGTTTGCTTGAAAGAGTCAGGTTTAGATTCAGTAACTGCGATTGCAACGGGTTTCGAGAAAGAGCTCTCGTCTTTTATCGACGAAAACCACGCTCTGTTTAAACACGCTTGTGAGAATAAGCCTGATAATTCAGCCCGTCAGACACTGCTTGGCCTACTGACCAAAGAACATATCGATGCCAGCTATCGTTTTGAGAGCAATAAAGACGCTAGCAAAGCGATGCAAAATGTCTTCGACAATACGGTAGGCAGTGAACATGGCGACAAGTTTCAAAACTCTAGCTCTCAGCAGTTAAAGTTAGTGACACATTTATGGTTGTTCATTCAAGGTCGACTAGGTATGGATTACAGCCTAGCCAATGATCACGCAGCAGCGACTGCCAAACTGCTGTCTCGCTTATCAAGAAGCACAGACGATGAAATCCGTGTTGAGTTCATGGCGAGTTTCTACGATGGCTTGAACATCTATCAAACAGAGAATAAGCCGTCCGGTTTTGTTCATAGTTTAAAGCGTTTGTTTAACCTGTCGTAAACACTCCACCAGCTAGAATCAAATTTGCGCTTTGCACTGTGTAGAGCGCATCTCTTTCCCACCACCGTTTCCACAATTCCTCCTGGACATCAGATTCCCTACTACACTCAATGGTATGGACTCCCCACCTCAACTGACAGCGTCAGCTAAAGTTACAGGTGCGAACCAAAAACAGGAGCCCATACCATGAATAAATTTAACACAATCTCGATTGATTTAGCCAAATCCGTCTTTCAAGTCGCGGTATTTAACCGCCATGGCAAGCGTAAGTTGAACCAAGCTATGTCTAAAAAGAAAATGCTAACGGTCATCAGCCAACACTCTGACGCAACCATTTGCATAGAGGCCTGTGCAGCATCTCATTATTGGGGACGAACGTTTCAAAGCCGTGGTCATACCGTCAAAATGATACCTCCCCAAAAAGTGAAGCCGTATCGCAGTGGTAATAAGAACGATGCTAATGATGCTATCGCGATTTACGAAGCTTCCTTACGCTCCGATATTCATGCTGTACCTGTAAAAACACCGGAGCAGCAAGATATCGCAATGCTGCTGAGTTTAAGACAAAGCTATATAAAACAACGCACGGCAGTAAGTCTACGTATCCGTGGCTATGCAGCGGAATGTGGCATTACCTTCCCACAAGGAGCCAATAAACTGCGAGAACTACTCCCTTTCGTTATCGAAGATATGGAGAATGAATTAACACCGACAACTCGATTCGTTCTCCGAGAATTACATGCTCAGCTACTAAATCTTGATGAGCCTATCGAGAGAGTTGAATCGCAACTTATAGACTTTGCAAAGCAAATACCCGCTTGCCAGTTATTAATCACTTTACGAGGTGTACGTTGGGTGATTGCAAGTGCCATTTTTTCCCGTCTGGGTGACGCTTCGGCCTATAGAAATGGTCGAGGAGCTAGTGCGAGCTTAGGTTTAGTTCCGGCTCATACTGGCAGTGGTGGTAAGAACAAAAACCACGGAATAAGTAAATCAGGTGATAAAACCTTACGCTCTCTTGTCGTTCATGGAGCAAGAGCGGTGGTAGCGAATATCCGAGATAAAGAAGATCGCTTAAGTTGCTGGATACGAAACTTATTAGAAAGAAAGTCGTTTAACCAAGTGGTTGTCGCCCTTGCGAACAAAACGATCAGAATGGCTTGTGCCATGCTGAAAAGCAATCAATCTTATAATGAGACGTTAATCGCTTAACAGTTGATTTTATAAGTTTAAGGGAGACATCAATCCCCCCATGTAAGCAAGTAAATTATGGTAAAGAGTAAGCATAGCAAGCAAAAGAAACTCTGAGAGGGACGAAGGTGATAATACACCACACGCTCGATAAGAACTTTTGCTGAGTGGATTAAGCCATAGAGGTTCGGGGTAGCTCCCCATAAAGAAACCGAATATACGTGCACTTGCATACCTTTACTCGTTTCCTTGCAATACTAGGGGAGTCCATATACGTCCCTCGCTTTAGGGAATGACGAATATGACTAAGTCGCTCACTCTGCAAGATCGGCAGCGCGTGCTTCTAAAAGGCTGACAATAGAATACAAACTGAACCTCCACCCTCGTATTTTCTCTTATGAGCAAACCGATCTTCTCCGTCATCCCCGAGAAGGAGGAACGACTGAGTCGGGGATCTCCTATCCACGCTCCTGAAAACTCATATTACAAGTACAAAAAAGCCCCGCTGAGAGCGAGGCTTAGAATCTTGTTTACCGATTTACTGAGGCTAAATCGTGCTTATCACATCACAGGCGATTAACGCAGACCGTGTAAGAACTCGTGACGTGTCGCTGGGTTAGATTTGAAGATACCGCCCAGTGCTGTGGTGGTGGTTTCGCTGGTTGCGTCCATCACGCCGCGCGATTTAACGCAGTAGTGAACCGCATCCATGGTTACAGCAACATCTTCTGTTTCAAGTAAAGTTTGCAAAGCGACAAGGATCTGTTGAGTCATACGCTCTTGAACTTGTGGACGCTGTGCAAAGAAGCGCACGATACGGTTGATCTTAGACAGACCAATGATTTTACCACGAGGGATGTAAGCGACAGCTGTCTTACCATCAATCGTCACCAAGTGGTGCTCACAAGTACTGGTCACGGTAATGTCTTTTACACGTACCATCTCACGAACGCCCATCTTGTTTTCAATTACGGTAATTTTAGGGAAATTTGCATAATCTAAACCAGAGAAAATCTCATCCACATACATTTTGGCAATGCGGTGTGGTGTTTCTTCCAGACTATCATCCGTAAGATCAAGTTCGAGTAGAGTGAGAATCTCACGCATATGGTGTTCGATTCGTTCCTTTTTCTCTTCTCGGCTAACCTGGTTAGGACTCATTGGCGTCTCTAAACCGCGGCTTGCTAGCGCATCTTTAACCAACTTCGCTGATTCGCTAAGACCTGACATTGAACTTCCTCTTTTGTTACCCCTTCTGGATGGCAGACAAGGATACTCGGAATTTTAAATAAATACACCCATATTTTAAGGGAGGTCATTATTTACGGGGGCTAAACTGTGCTAAAGTGGCTTCAATTTCGTTGACGAAAAGCGTGTTTTAATCATTATTGAACCACCATTGCCAACCACAAAATCAAAACAATAACGATCAAAGGATTTCAATTATGGGCTGTTGCGACGCTCCGGGCTTAATGCCAATTGAAGAAGCACTAGATAAGCTGCTGTCACCAATCAAACCTATTCAAACGACTCTAACTCTGCCATTGGCAGATGCATTGGGCTACGTTCTTGCTGAAGACATACTCTCCCCTATTTTTGTACCTCCTTTTGATAACTCAGCAATGGACGGTTACGCGCTGCGTTTAGCTGACCTAGAGAACGGTAAAGTGCTGCCATTGGCGGGTAAGTCTTTTGCGGGTCAGCCGTTTGAAGGCGAATGGCCAGCAAACACCTGTATTCGCATTATGACTGGCGCTAAAATCCCGGAAGGTTGTGATGCAGTCATCATGCAAGAAAATACTCGTGAAACCGATGCAGGCATTGAGATTCAACAAGACGACATCAAACTGAATAATAACATTCGCCCTACGGGTGACGACATTAAGCAAGGCGATATCGTTCTTAGCCGCGGTGAACGTTTAACGCCTCGTGACATTCCAATGATCGCTTCACTTGGTGTGAGCCATGTGATTGTTGCACACAAGCCTAAAGTCGCGTTCTTCTCTACTGGCGATGAGCTAAAACCGCTAGGTCAGCCTCTTGAAGACGGTCAGATCTACGACAGCAACCGCTACGGTATCAAACCACTGATTGAAGCGTTTGGTTGCGAAGCAATCGACCTAGGTATTATCCCTGATTGCCCTACAACACTTAAAGAAACCTTTGTAAAAGCGCAAGAATTGGCAGACGTAGTTGTCACTTCTGGTGGCGTAAGTGTCGGCGAAGCGGATTACACCAAAGACATTCTCGAAGAGCTTGGCGAAATCGGCTTTTGGAAACTAGCAATCAAACCGGGTAAACCGTTCGCATTCGGTGAGCTAGACAACGCTTGGTTCTGTGGCCTTCCGGGTAACCCAGTGTCTGCAATGATGACGATGTACGTGTTAGTTCAACCTATGCTGGCTAAACTTGCCGGTCACACTGCGTGGACAGCGCCAGAATCTATTCCTGCAACGACTAAGTCTGCATTCAAAAAAGGCCCTGGCCGTACTGATTACCAACGTGGTATCTACTCGATTGAAAACGGTCAATTTGTCGTAGAAACAACAGGTAACCAAAGCTCCGGTGCTTTCCGCTCAATGAGCTTAGCAAACTGCTTTGTGGTACTAGAGCGCGAACGTGGTCGTGTTGAAGTTGGTGAAACGGTTCAGATTCAACTGTTTAACTCGACGCTTTACTAACGAGGCTTGCTGATGGAAATTTTGTCTGATGCGGAAATGCTTCGCTATAACCGCCAGATCATTCTCAAGCAGTTTGATTTTGAGGGTCAAGAAGCGCTGAAACAGAGCTCGATTTTGGTGTTAGGTGCAGGTGGCTTAGGCTGCGCCTCTGCTCAATACCTTGCGACTGCAGGCATTGGTAAGCTGACATTGATCGACGATGATATTGTTGAGCTTTCAAACTTGCAACGACAAGTGCTTCACACCGATGCTGATATTGGTAAGAAGAAAGTCGTTTCAGCCGCTGAATCATTACAGGTGTTAAACCCACACCTTAGAGTTGAAACGGTCGACTACAGACTTGATGACGAGGCACTAGCAAAGCTCATTGAAGCGCATTCGTTAGTACTTGATGCCAGCGACAACGTTGAAACGCGCAATCAATTGAACCGCTTATGTTACGCATCTAAAACGCCTTTAGTTTCTGGTGCTGCAATTCGCATGGAAGGTCAGATTAGCGTATTCACTTATCAAGATGACAATGCACCTTGCTACCAGTGTTTGAGCGCTCTGTTCGGCAACGCAGCACTAAGCTGTGTTGAAGCTGGTGTGATGGCGCCTGTTGTTGGCATGGTGGGCGCAGCTCAAGCATTGGAAGCGATCAAAGTTATCGCTAAGTTTGGACAGCCAAAACAAGGTAAGCTTTTGATTCTCGACGCCATGTCTCATAGCTGGCGTGAAATGAATTTAATGAAGATGCCTAATTGTTCGGTGTGTGGATAGACTAAACCATATCCCCCTATCGAGAGCCTAAGCCTTGACGATAAGTCAGGGCTTTTTTATGTCTGAAGTTTAGCTTCTACTCAAGGTTATCAAATTGAAATAGTTATTAAGAGATTAGTTTCATTTGAATTCTCATTTTGAGAAAACAACAAAAACTTGAATTATCAAAAATAAAAAGCATTAAAATCAACAACTTAAAAATGGCACATTACTTGATCAAGTATCTAGACCTTCCATCACAAGGATGTAGATATGAGAATTACAACGTTAAGTTTGCTATTAAGTGCACCCCTAGTCGCCAACGCAGCGCCATTCGATACTTGCCCGAGTAAGGCATACCTTTTTCAATCCACCCCTGTGCAAGTTTGGGGCGTTAATCTAGTGACTGGTTCAACGACCCTTCTCGAAGACGACACGGGGATGAACGCTAACATTAACGGTGTCGGTTTTGATTTCGAAGACAGATACATATACGGTTATGACACCACCAACAAACGTTTGGTGCGCCTAGGCAAGGATTTCCAAGCAGAAGTCATCAACACCAGTGGACTGCCAACAGACCATACCTTCTATGTGGGTGACGTTTACGATCATGTTTACTACCTGTACCGCACAGGTAAAGGGCTCTTCACGGTTGATCTATCACCTTTAGATTCTGATCCAAATGCGACAGTTACCGTTAACAAAATCGCAGGCAGCCCAGCAACAGTGAAATTAACTGATTTCGCTTTCCACCCAAGCGATGGCTCTCTATATGGTATCGATAATAACTCTGGTGGCTTATACAGCTTCAACCCTACAACTGGTGCCGAGACCTACATCGGCGACACCGGCGAGTTAGGTACGTTCGGTGCTGGCTATTTTGATGTCAATGGCTACTACTACGTATCGCGAAATCAAGACGGTAAAATTTACCGTATCAACCTGTCTCCAGACAACGCTGCCAATATCGCGGCAGGTATTGTTCCAGCCGTTGAATTTGTTTCGAATGGCCCAGCTTCTGGTCAAAACGATGGTGCTCGTTGTGCCAACGCACCTGTTGTTGATGAAGATTCAAACATCGACTTCGGTGACGCGCCAGACAGCTACCTAACTCTACTAGCGAGTAATGGTCCTCGACATGAGCTTGATGGTGTTACATGGCTAGGGACAGATGCACCAGATGCAGATCTGGATGGGTACGTTTCTCCACAATCCGATGAAAGCGTCGGTATTGATGACGAATGGGTTAACGGTGGTATCGGCTTCGTTACAGGACTTGAAGCCGGATTGGACTCAAAAGTTGTTATTGAAGCTTCAACAACAGGTTACCTTTCAGCTTGGATAGATTGGAACCAAGACGGCAGCTTCGACGGCGCCAACGAACAAGTCTTTACCGATTATTTATTGGCGGCCGGTGAGAACGAATTATTCTTAAATGTCGATATTAATGCCTTAACGGGTACCACTTGGGCTCGATTCAGATTCAGCCAACAAACTAACCTGAGCTACTTTGGTGGTTCTACCTCTGGTGAGGTGGTCGATATTCAAATCGATGTTCTTAATGATGGCGCAACGGCTCGTTACTTCCCAAGTGCTTCTGGCTACGCCACCCTAGCGTATGAAGACAATTGGCCTTATAAAGCCGACTATGACATGAATGATGCCGTTATCATGTATCGCATCA
Organism: Vibrio chagasii; assembly: GCF_024347355.1. Classification (NCBI taxonomy): domain Bacteria; kingdom Pseudomonadati; phylum Pseudomonadota; class Gammaproteobacteria; order Vibrionales; family Vibrionaceae; genus Vibrio; species Vibrio chagasii. The sequence continues at coordinate 1,809,227 of NZ_AP025466.1, read as the reverse complement.
CTGAGATCTTAAAAGACGGTAAGGTTGTTAAGTCTACCATCGATGGTCGCCTAGCGGCTGTGGGGGCAACCTACAAAAATGGCTTTGCGATTCGCCTACCAAACCTTGCACCAAGCTCGGTAGATACCGTTAACTCATACATGAAACACAATGGCGTATTCACCGATTTAGGTATGGAAGACGGTCGTAGTGAAGCTATCTTTATCGCCGCTGAAGACTTGTCTGAAAAAGCGAATACTTCATGCGCCTTCTACCGTACAAGCAACGCTTGTAAAGAAGATGAACAGTTCGCATTCCAAATCGGTATCAACTTATCAGGCGACGGTGTGAATACTGCGTCGTGGACAGACATGCCTTACGACCCCTTCATTTTTGCAACACCGGGCTACTATCACGGCGACAACCTACCGATGCACCCAGGACGTAGTTGGGAAGTTCACTTGCCAGACCAAGCACCAACCGAGGCCTTTGACACAGTGAACCTATTTGATTCCGGAATCGGTGTTGACGATAGCGACCCGGCAACAGGTAAATATTTCAAAACAGCAGAAAACCACCCTTGGGCACTGATTATCACGTCAACAGAAGAGTGGGAATGGCCACAAGAATACGTGGATATCGTAACTGCTTACCCAGAGTTTAAGCAATGGGCAGAGTCAGGTGGTGACAATAACCAAACTTGGTACACATCACCAGCAGACAACCAATGTTACGAGCCATAAGGAGAGACGTCATGAGTATCAAAGATAAACATAATCGCGAACATCATAACGTTGAGTTGAGAAGCAACCTCTCTAAGGAAAATAATATGTCTGCACAAAGCTCTTGGAACATAAAGAAAACAATGACCGTAGTTTTAGCTACAGCCCCACTCCTACTAGCAGGTTGTGGTGGGGGCGGAGGTGGCGGTGGGGGCAGCACGGCTTCTCCTTCACCATCATCACCGGCGACACCTGCAACGCCAGTAACTGCAACGCCATCACCGTCTCCAGTAGCCAGTGCAGCAGCGGAACCAACTTATACTATGAGTGATTTAGTGGTACCCGATGGTTTTGATTACAGCTCTGTAGAGCAGTTTGATATCGACATCGATATCAGTAGTATTTCAACAGGCCGTTCATTTGTTACCGTGTATAGCCGTTTTAGTACTCGTGACGACTCGACATTGAAACCAGACTACTCAAGCAAAGTGATTGCAGGGTCATTAAACAATGGTGTGTTCGCCTCTAATTTCGCGAGCCCAGTCAGCCACGATTCACTTCTCGTTGAGATTTGGTTTTACGACGGACAGCCACCTCTACAAAAAGTAGTATCGAGCAGCAACTCTCAGATCGTGTGGTAATGAAAGTTTAGCTTCGAATATCCACAACCAAAAGTGAGCAGCAATGCTCACTTTTTTGATCGCTCCAAACCAATAACAATGAAAATTATCTGATTAGAGTTCATTCACTTTACTTCGAATCTAACTTATATTTTCAAGATAACCTTCAAAGACTTACTCTCATGAAACAGTTAAAACTAGGTCTATTTATCTTAATGTGCGGTGTAGGCGTATTAGTTGCTCTTGCTTACTTTCCACTGACTTCACAAACTGGGCAGCGCATTGAAGCCAAAGTGATTTCGAATACACTCACTCAGTCATTAGATGGACACAGGCGGTATCTTACGGTTCAAACTCAAGACAACAGTGTATTTCGCGTATCCATTGCGCCGACCACAGACTGCCCTATTGATTCTGTGGTCTCGCTTGATACATTAAGTAACCAAATCACCGGACAAAGCAGCTATCAGTTTATCCACTGTAGAGCTGCACCTTAGCCGTCATATAACAACAGCTATAACTACAACAAGAATGGATACAATAAGAATGAATCAGCCACTCATTTCACCAGAACAACTTCAACAACGTTTGTTAGAGCAAGACAACATCATCATCTTAGACGCCAGTATCGAATTTCAAATTCCAAGTGAGTCTGAAAAGATCAAAGGAAAAATGATTCCTGGGGCAATTCGTTTCGACTACGACAAAGACTTCAGCAACAAACATACCCTACTCCCTCACATGTTCCCTTCCGAAAAACACTTCAACACTCGTGCACGTGAAATTGGTATCAACCAAGACAGCACCATTGTGGTTTACGATAACTCGGGTACTTTCGCTTCGCCTCGCGCTTGGTGGATGTTTATGGCAATGGGACATCAGGATGTTTACATCTTAGATGGCGGCTTACCTGCATGGATTGATGCGGGTTACGCAACAGACACATCGTACAGAGCTGAAGTCACGCTGGGCAATTTCGAAGGCAACATTCAAGACAACTACTTTGTAGATGCCAAGCAAGTCCTAAGCTATTCAGAGAACAAGAGTGCCAATATTCTAGATGCACGATCTCAAGCTCGTTTCGATTCAGAAGTGCCTGAGCCAAGAGCTGGATTACGCAGCGGGCATATCCCAAACTCAGTTTGTCTACCATTCGCACAAGTGCTGAACAATGGTAAGTTGAAACCACAGAGCGAGCTTGTAGAAATCTTTTCTACGCTGGACTTAGCGCCAACTCAACCAATGTTCTTTAGCTGTGGTTCAGGTGTGACTGCCTGCATCATTTTATTAGCCGCAAAATTGGCGGGATACTCGGATGAAATGGGAATTTACGATGGCTCATGGACAGAATGGGGCGCGAACGAAAGCCTGCCCATCGCCGTAACAAAGCAGTAATTCAACTTCGCTTACTGCCACTATTAGAATATACTCCGCATGCATAATGAGCTTACTCCTAACATGGGTAAGCACTTTGTTATTATATCGTAACGGCTCTCGGCTAAACTCTCAGCAATGAGCCAACAATAAAATTCTATTAATCAAACACTAACCATTATTGTTGATATAAATGTTAATTTTTTACTCAAGAATCCCGATACCTAGTCGTTACACTATTTAATCATTAGTCATTATCGATGTGTCTTACAAGCTTAATACATCATATTGGCGCTCAATAGTTTGTCTCGTGCACTCTGTTCAAAGTCGTAACCCAAAAAGGCATTCCATGGCTCTATTTAAGAAAAATATCTGGTCGCTGTACGCTCTAGTCGTACTGCTCACCTTGATACTTTTCACTGTGCTAGGTGTAACAAAATGGCAAGCCAATAGAGAAGACTTCATTGAGCAGCAGCATATTCAAGTCGAGCTGTTTTCGAGCTCGGTCAGTTCACTACTCACAAGCCAAGAGGCACTCTTAGAAGTCGTTGGACACCAACTGGCTCAACAGTCTGACTTCACTCGTACTGCCGCTATTCAAATTCGTCCAATATTGGATAAATTGCTTGAGACTCATCCAGCGATTGCTGCATTTGGCTTGCTTAACACACAGGGCGATTACTTATCTGTTAGCTCAAACCTCAAACTGGCAGACCAAGACAACTTACTTGAGCTTCCACAAACTCGAGATTCCTTTCTAGAAGCGCTTTCAAGTGACAGGATGGTTTTAGGGCGAACCTATTTTCAAAAGTCCCTAGATACCCTAGTTATTCCGTTAAGAAAATCGATTTCAGTGGATGGTAATAGCATTGATGCCGTGATGACCGCGGGATTACGTTTAGATAGCACCATAGTATTTGAAAACAACGCGCATGCTGGCAGTTACAACACACTGACCTTGTTACGACAAGATAAGTACCGTCAGTTCTTTTCTAGTGACATCGAGTCTCTTGATGCTTACCTCAAACCAGTAGACAGCGACCTGCTTCAGCGCGTGAGCGTTAACTTTTCAGAGCAAGTCAGCGCTACTGTACAAGAAGCGAAAACGGGAAAAGAGACCTACTCATTTGTTGTCAGTGATAATAAATTCCACTCTCTACTGAGCGCTAAGTACCTGCCGGATTATAAACTTTGGGTCGTTGGTCGCACCGACCTCGCACACGTCGATACCGTCTTTATCGAAGAATTTGGCATTCTTTTCATTATTTTTATTTTGATCCAGTGTGGTTTCTACATTTTGGTTAAGTCTATTGCGAAGAATGAGCAGCGCACTCGTAGTCAACTTATCTACCAAGCGAACCACGACCCTCTCACAACACTGCCAAACCGTTTATACATGCGTAAGAACATCGATAAATGGGTGGCAAGTGAGTCAGAGCAATTCTCACTGCTGTTCATCGATATCGATAACTTTAAATGCGTCAACGATACGCACGGGCATGATTTTGGTGACAAGGTTCTTAAACAAATAGCGCTGCGTTTAATGCGATTCCGCTCTCGATTGAGCCTCTTGGTGCGTGAATCGAGCGACGAGTTTCTGTTTTTAACTCCAATAACCAGTGAGTCTGAAATTAAACGACTCGCAGAGCGTATCATTGAGGTGCTATCTCAACCCTATGAAGTGCAAAACTCTCAATTCCTATTAGGCTGTAGCATCGGAATTGCACGTTTCCCTGAGCATGGTAAAGACCTTGATAGCCTGCTTCGCTCTGCGGACATCTCAATGTACAAAGCCAAACAGCAGCAAAACTCATACAGCATTTTCACTACAGCAATGCAAGACGCTCACCTCTACAAGATGAAAGTCGAACAAAGGCTGCGTATTGCTATCGAGAAGCAAACACTATTCATGGCTTTCCAACCTTTAGTACGGACAGATGAGAGTATTGACGGTGTTGAGGCTCTTGTGCGCTGGGTTGATGACGAGTTAGGTTTTGTTCCTCCCGATGTGTTTATCCCCGTCGCGGAGAGCACTGGCTTAATGCATAAACTCGGCACGTTTATAATCGAGTCAAGTATCATGCAAATCGCTCATTTGCATAGAACGACCGAGCAAGAGATCGGGTTATCGATCAACATCTCGGTGCGCCAGTTCTCTCATAAATCGTTCTCTGAACACCTGTTAGCCACGCTTGAGAAATACCAGTTCTCACCAAGCTGTTTGACACTAGAAATCACTGAAAGCTTGTTCATTGAAGATGTCACGTTAGTGAAACCAATTTTCGAAGGCCTCAAACAGAACCACATTAAGATCTCTTTAGATGATTTCGGTACTGGCTATTCATCATTGAGTATGTTGAAAGCACTGCCTATCGACGAGCTTAAAATCGATAAAAGCTTCATTGAGAATATTGCAGTAGACCAGCAGTCGCTAACCATGGTGCAAAACATCATTGCTATCGGTAAGAACTTCGGAATGGTGGTGTTAGCGGAAGGTGTGGAATCAAGCGAACACTTTGCTATCCTCAAAGCTTGCGGCTGTGATTTGATGCAAGGCTACTACTTCTCACGCCCTATCCCATACGAAGAGCTGTGCGAATATCTTACTCCCTCAGAGTCAATTCAAGATCAACCAGAACCTATGGTTTAGTTGCTTAGCGGTGTAGTGATTCACAGATATAATAAGACTAAAAAGGGAGCCAAAATTGGCTCCCTTTTGTTTTATTTGAGTTTCGTTATACACCACTCAAGGCTGCAGCCCAGAGAATAAAAACACAGACAATGAAAACAAAGCCCATTATGACTTAACGGTGATGACAACTCGTCGATTGCAACCTGTTGCCTTGTTGTCCGCAACCTTACAAATGGGTGCGCTTTCGCCATACGCATATTCAACGATGCGAGTTCCTTGGCGAAGATCTTCCTTCAAATAGCTAGTCACTTGCCCCGCACGACGTGATGAAAGCGCTTTGTTGTAGCTTTCACTACCAAGACTGTCAGCATGGCCTTCAATAAAAATCTTTGATTTATCGTCGACTAAGCTTAGGTATTGTTCCAGTACTTGTTTATGACTTTCATCCAACTTATACACGTTGATTGGATAATTAAGTACTAGAGATTGTGTCGCTTTGTCATAGAAACACACATCGTCTTGAGCCGCGATTTGGATCACCTCACTCTCTTTATTGAGTAGCTCATTCTGCGGTATTTCATCACGCTCTAACAATCTACCCGTTACTTGAGTCGTCACAAAATGAGAAGAGACCAACTTGGTCGATGTTATATATTCATCGACATTGCCCAAGCAATTCGCATAGCCAACTGGAGAGAGCAGCATCATAGAAATAATCACTATGTATCTCATTTTAATCCTTAAGTTTTCCTGTTTCTTCATTAATCAAATTCAAAATATACTTGTACACATCTTCACCATCTTTGGCGTGATAAATGTTTTTCTTGCCGAAGCAGTCTCCAAAGCCATCACTTGCTTGGACGCGATAGTTGATACCAATAACACCCATTGTCACTTTTGTTTTCTCAGCTTCAGTTGGTGCATTACTCTGGAAACGATTTCTTTTAGCTGAAATGGTTGAGCGCAGCTTTTTACATAACCCCCGATCCACCAATTTCTGTAAGTAGGTTTCGTCGCTATCGCTACCATCGGATAACACAATAAACACCTGTTCAGGGTTAAGGTTAGTCGCCTTATTGGCTTCTTGTGCTGCAGCAATGATTCCGTTCCAAGAAGAGGTACCTCCACCAGCTTTCAACTGAGCACTCATTAACTGAGCTCGAAAATTGTCATAATCCTCAGTCAGTGGAATATCGTAAAACTTGAAGTAATCATCAAAATCATTGTTTCGCTTATAAAGTCGCTCTACTTCGTATCGACTCATTCCATGCGATGGCTCTATAATCTCGTTATACAAGGTTGGTTCATCAAACATTCGTCTAACCGTTGTCGCAGGAGAGTTCCGAGCGTAGTCATAAGCATGTTTCTTTCGCCATGAAGCACGATAGCCATAAGCGTTAAGTCTTACTATCTCGTCAGATTGTTTAACATGGAGCGGGTTGTACCCGAGCAAAGCAACTCGGCTTTTTTCCTCCGAATTAAACTCCTCAATGTCATCGACGACTCGCTTAATGGTTTCTTTCACGACATCTAACTTCATTTTTCCGTTCTTCCATGGGTTACCCATAGAACCACTGAAGTCACCAATAAAGTAAACGTCTACTGGCTGAGGAAGATATTTGCGCGTCACAGCTCGGCCACTGACTGAAAACTCAGGCTTTAAATTCACGTCTTCGTATGCAATCCAAGACGTGTATTTGGCCGTCGCCCTCACCACAAAGTCGCTGAACGGTGCGAGCTCACCACTTGCTTGTACACAACCATCCTTGTACTCACATATACTGGTATACACCGCTACATCGACATCATCTGTATTATCGACAACATAACGATCCACTAAGTAGCGTGCATACTTAACGTTGTTCTCTTCATCCTCTCTAGGGCTTGCGATAAGCGCTAGGCTAGCTACCTCTGCCGCTTCCAGTAACCTTGTATGTGCAAGCATCTGTTGCGACATCTGCATCGAAAACGCCATAAAAATAACCATCATCGGTAACAGGCCGACGAACAAAATACCCGCGACTCCCTTATTTCTTTTTATTGAACGCACCTTAAACCCTCGCAAATGAATAAGAAGAACTCACAAGACGGAAAACCTCACCGTTCGCGATACCAATCAGGTTTGTTGGGATTTCGTAGCACAATGAAACCTGATACATGGGTAATCTGCGCCCTCTGGAAGTGACGGGAAGCATTTCAATCGCTTTTTCTTTGGTGATATCGCTCATGTCAGGAAAGTCACAACCTTGTATGTTTCCTTTGGTTAGCGTCTTTTGAACCCTTCGGTAGTTCAATTTACCTCCAGAAACGGCAGCCTCTTCGAGCCTTATCTCATCAATTCGCATTCCGAATTTGGTTTTGTCAAAGTTCGGAATCATCCGCTTCATCGAAGCCGAAGCAATTGCAAAGGCGTTATGTTCTGTTTTCCTGCAATCACCTGCGCAAATATCCATCTTGGCGTTAAATAACTGCTTCCGCTCTGCGAAAATCGTGGTCATTGAATATGTAGCTCTGTCCAATTGGCCTTTCTTGTTAATCGCTAGCATGTGGTTCACTACAACTAAGAAAATGCCAGAAGCAAAGACAAGCACCATCGCCAGTTCAACCGCAAACGATCCTTTTTGTTTAACTTGCACAACCTGCCCCCTGACCAATTTTGAAAGAGCATCTTTCATACTCTTGGATCGTAATAACTTCGCGCTTTATCGGCATATCTGGGAACCAAATAGACACAATGGGATCGTAAGTGTATTCCAAAGCGTAAACTGCAAGTGCCATGTCTTCTGGTTCATCTTTCTTATCCGGACACTTATCTGCAGAGGCATAGTTGTCCGTGCATTTCAAAAAACCTTCGTAGTCTCGGAAATAGTTCACATGAATGATGACACTACCCTCTTTAACGACGTTGCTCCATAACGCTCCACCGGCTTTGTCCAACTCATCTTTGATCATTTGCCCGTAGTTAATCGATTGACTACTACTCGAGTCACCCGCTTTTTTGGTTCTCATCACTGCCGTTGTTAATGCGTGGTCAGTCATACTCATTGAAAACGTCAAAATACAGATCTCAACCCACCCGAAGACAATCGCGAGGAAAATTGGAATACCCATAGCGACTTCAACCGTTAATGCTCCCTTTTGCTTACGTTTAAACGATCTCATAAACGGACATACCTTTTCTTGGTGTAATCAACAACAAATGCTCCTTTAATATCAATGCTATTCAGAAACGCCTTGGCTTCATCCAGGTCATTGAAATCACCTATGCAGTAGCGCTTCCACAGCCCATGTGTATAGGAATACACAGCGCCATAGTTTGTTTTCAAATAATTCAAAAAGTCTGAAGGAATTGCAGTGTACGTTGCCAAAACTTGTACGCGATAAATAGGCTTTGCGTTTGGTTTAAGCTTTCTAGGATCAAGTACAGAACCACCGACACTGTGTTTAGACGCTTGAAAGTCTTTGGTAGCATCAAGCTTGCTCACACGTGATGTTGGGGCAACAAAGCCACCTGAGTTCACTTGAGAGCCAATAAGCTGCTGTTCCATCTCTATTTTTGACTGTGTCACGATATTCTTCCCTCCGCTTTTAGATATTGACATCATTAACGCTTTAAGTTGCTTACGCGCTTGTTCATCACTATTTGAATGTTTCAAAACCTCGAGCGCGATATCTGGCCTTTGAGATTTAACTGAAGAAAGAATCAAGTTAGAGCTCACTCTTTGATCATTAGGATTCGAGAGGTATAGGTCATATAAAATGTCCGTCGCACCTAAATAATCAGCCTGCATTATTTTCACCACGGCAATGTTATTACCGGCCTCTCTATCAGATGCACCTTGTTTACGACTCTCTTCAAAGTGTTCGATGGCTTTGACAAACTGCTTCTGCTGAGCCAAAATTTTTCCGGTTAAAAGTTGATACTCATATTCGGTACCTCCTTCGTCGCGGTATTTATTTAGCTCTTCTAGCGCGCGTTCAAAGTTCTTTTTCTGATAGTAAATTCGAGCATTAGTTAGTATGTATTCCGGGTTATCAAGGTTGCTCTCGCTATAGGTATTGCGATATAGCTCCGCCGACTTGATATCCTTTAGGTCTAAATACAGGTTAACGAGTTTTACTTTATATATAGAGTCAGACTGTATGTTTGCTTTGTAGAACTCGATAAGTTTCTGCGAATCGCCGGCCCCTATGAGTAGTTGTTCTTTGGTCTCAAGTTGATTATTCACGGTTGTACAACCAGAAAGTAAAGCGAAGAGCACAGTGATAAATAAATACTTTTTAATCACATCAACATCCTTAAAATACCTGGGGCAGCAATGAGAACAACAATAGGAACCATGATAAAAGCAATCAGAGGGATGGACATTTTTGCCCCCATCTTCCCAATTCTTTCTTCCAGATCCATCATGTTCAATTCTCTGATATCAGTCGCTAGCGTTGCCAGCACAGGGCCTACAGATGAACCAAACTGCAAGCTCTGCACCATGGTCATCACAAAGCTTTGCGATTCACTGGTTGGTACAAGGTCGTAAAACTCCTCTAGCGCCTTTTCCAAACCAACAAGGCGTGAACGTTCCACCGTAACTCGGACAACATGAGCAAGATTGCTATCAATAGAATGAAGTTCCTTAGCTAAGTATTCCAGGCTCGATTCGATAGTCATCCCGGTATGAACACACACATTCATCAAGTCGAGTAAAAAAGGTAGCCTCGAACTAATGTGTTTAATATTGGCTTTCCCCCGAGCAGACACATAAGCATCAGGGGCAATAACAAACGCTAATAACGCGCCCAATAAATACAACAAAGAAAACAGTACTTCGGTTTCTCCGCTATAAAAATCAAAGCCAATAAGAATCAAGCAGATACTAAAAGGAACGATTTTAAGGAGGTAATAAGCATCGGCGAGAAAGTCACTATAAAAACCCGCCGCTACTAACTTGCGTTTAGTTTCATCTTTATTAAAACTGATTCGAGATAATATCGATTTAAATAAGTCGGTTCGCTTCTTTTCTTCGCGTGTCGAACCAATAATTCTTCGGGTTTCAATATTTGCTCTGGTGTTGTCCCAAAATCGCAAGCAGTACGTGGCAAGCACCATTGAAACTACAAATATCACGCCCCAAATGCCCAGGGTTTTCATGTCCATTAGTTAACACCCCGCAATATCAGCCAAATGCAAAAGAACCCGAGCAGCTCACTTACAAGAACGTAATAAAAAATCGGCTGACCAGCCTCTTCGAACATCACGAAGCTGTAGTTCTCTGGGCTGGTGAACTTTAAAATGATCAGGAATATTACTGGTAAGCAAGCAATAATTTTTGCTGATGCGCGCGCTTCAGAGGTCAGCGCATTCTTTTTCTTCTCTACCGCTCTCGAATCAAACATGAGTCGGTTAATTTTGTTGATGACATCTTTCAGCTGACCACCTCGTGCTAGGTTGATTCGGATTGTTGAAGCGAAGAAAAAATATTCTAAATAAGGGAATGTATTGCTGCTTCGTTCAAGTACGTCGTCAGGGGCCTCACCTATCAGTAGGCGCTCAGCCATAAATTTGAACTCTTTACCTACCTCGTTATCAAGCTGCTTACCAACATATTCGAATGCATGGATAATACTTTGCCCAGAAGATATCGCCCCGCTCAGAATATTTAAGGCATCTGGAAAATTAGTTTTAAACCGGTCCATCTGTCTCTGTTTGAGCTTGTTATAGAAAACGAAGAACAAAACGGGCTCAGCGATCATCAGGCAAACAGGGTAATCCTGTCTTAAGAAGAACTCATTGATGGCATACACCGCTGACGCAGAAACACAGACAAACAAAATAAGCTTCAGCGACATATTAGGCTGAAATACCTTGACCATCTTCTTATAGCTTTTCCGGAACCTGGCTTTGTAGCTCTCTTCAAACTGCTGAGAATCAATAACAGCTCGAACGCCTTTTACCCCTTCGAATTCAGCCTCCATCTCGATCAAGCTACTCAACTTTTTGTTTTGACGAGAGCGATGAATAAGGAAGTAGATCAGCAACGCGCTCCATGACGCAATCAGAATGAATGTCATGAGAAGATCTCCCTGACCGCTTGCTCTAGCCCGAAAAACTTAGCACGTTCATAAATGACAGAGCGGGTTGATAAACCGGGGGTCCTGAACTCACCGACCATTTTCCCATCTTTAAAATCAGAGCTCGCCTCGTAACGAAAAATATCTTCCATCACAACGCTATCCCCTTCCATTCCTATGATTTCCGAAATGTACATCACCTTACGGCTGCCATCATGAAGACGCTTTACCTGAACAATCAGGTCTACTGCACTAACGATGGTTCTGCGTATTGCAGATATCGGCAGGCTAGCGGTTGCCATCATCACCATGCTCTCAGTACGAGCAATCGCGTCGCGTGGTGTATTGGCGTGCAATGTCGACATAGACCCATCATGACCGGTATTCATCGCTTGAAGCATCTCGAACGCTTCTCCGCCACGACACTCACCAACAATGATTCTGTCTGGGCGCATACGAAGAGCGTTGATCACGAGATCGCGCGCGGTAATTTCACCCGTTCCTTCAACGCTGGCTTGTCGAGTTTCAAGCCTAACGATATGCGGCTTTTGAAGCTGCAATTCGGCAGCATCCTCTATGGTAACGATACGTTCGCCTTCACCGATGAAACCAGATAACGCATTGAGTAGCGTTGTTTTACCTGAACCTGTACCACCAGAGATCAATATGTTGCATTTACAGTGGCTAGCAATCGACAAAAGCTTGGCCATCTCAACAGACATAGCACCAAACTCTGCAAGGTTCTCGAGCTTAATTTTCTGCTCTTTGAACTTACGAATAGAAATAGAAGTACCATCAATCGCCAGCGGAGGTATTACGATGTTGACACGGCTACCATCCATTAAGCGTGCGTCACAAAGTGGCTTAGATTCATCAATACGGCGCCCTACGTTAGAGGCGATCCGCTTAGCTATAGTGTTTAACTGCTTCTCGTTAACAAATTGAATTGGCGACTGTTCTACCTTGCCATTGATTTCAATGAAGATATCCGAAGGTCCATTGATCATAATATCCGAGATATCATCGTTATCGACCAAGGCTTGCAGTGGTCCCAAGCCTTTAAGCTCATCTAGCAGTGCCTTAACCAAATCGACCCGTTTCAAGGAGCTGACTTGCAACTGCTTCTTGTCGATCAAGATATTTACGGAGTCTTTAAGCTGCTCTTCAAGCTCTTGATTACTAATTTCGACGAGTGACGCCGCATCCAACGCATCGAAAATCTCATCGCGAAGTTGAATGTAGATTTCTTTTAATTGATTCATTTTCTAAACAAACTAAAGCGTGATTTAGGTTTAATTTTCTTACCCGTCAATGTCGCGACTATACTCAGCACAGCAGACGAGGACTTGGATTTAAGCAACTCATTGATGCCTTGCTGGACCACCATCTTCTCGAGCGACGGCTCATACATGAAGTCAATGCTGTCCTTGGCTTTGATCCGCTCTTTAGCGCTAGCGAGTGTCACCATAAAGTCCTTTGCCGGCCTATTTAAATTGAAAATGATTTGGTGTTCGGATTTACCTATCTTTTTCTTCAAAGAGTTATAAGAGCGCAATGAAGACACCGACGGTTCACAAACAATAAAGATGCGATGGTACTTATCTGACAATTCCTGATCGTGCATTTCTTCGTAACAAGACAACGGCGCTGAATCGATAATAAAGTTATATTGATCAATCAGTTGATTAGAAAGGTTGTAGAGCGTCGACGCGTGATCAGAGAGACAAGCGACGTTCTTCTCTAACACCAAATAATCAAGCTTGTCTTTCACCGGGTGTACGTAGGTCTTGGCGATGGCACTGTCGATATCAATTTGATTCAAATCGATACTGTTGTGTTTAGCTTTTAAGCCTTTCACACCGATATAGATGTCGCTATTCAAAGCCCCTGAGTCATGATCGACTAAAAGCGTTTTTAAATTCGCTTGTTCAGCCAAAGAGTGAGCCAAGACTGAACTCACATATGAAATGCCAATCCCACCCTTGGTTCCGAGTACTAAAATACGCTTAGCAACACGCGTTTTTTTAACGGTGCTTTCACCCTCTTGCGTAGACTTAATTGCCGCAAGTAACGCATCAAGCTCAGAATCCCACAGCACATACGTCGCACCTAAAGCGTGCACTTGGTTACGCAGCTTTATCGAGTCAACATCACATAGAACGAGTAAAGAGATGTTCACATCCAGTCGAACCGAAATCTCAGAGACTTGCTCTATTACGTTTGGTGCACTGCGAAGGTCCAATACAACATGGTTCAGCTTGATGTTTGACTGATTCCAAGCACCGTCTAAATCAATATCGGTCACCTCAATAGGTTTGGGAAAGCCTTCGATTGCGTAAAGATCTTGGATCGATGCATTTAGCGTGCTGTCGTCAGAAACAACCAAGTCTGTCGCTTGAACCGACGATTTCATTTTCGACGACGAGTTACGAAATAAAATATCTAAGTCCATCGCTACTTCGCCTTTTTGATTGGGTTAACCAAGCTAATGTTACGGTTGTGCTCAACACTACAGCCAAATTGGTAGTCCTCACGTTTCGAAAACACCATCACGCCGCAATCACTGCTTTTAATGCGAACGTATCGCCCTATGATCAGGATGTTTTTCTGCTGGTCATCAGCAGCAAGCTCGACTTTATATCTGTCTTTGGCAATCGACTCCGATTTAAACCTATCTCGAAACTTAGCTACGAACTCACTCGCATCTGGCTTGTATTTGACGTAGAACGTTGACTTAGGCTCTCTTGCATTCAGCTCTCGAATAAAAGCCACAGAGCGTGACATTGAATCTTCGCTGATCGTTGTATCAAACTCGAAGCGTTCTTCTAGTTGCTCAATAACACTGGTGTTCGTGCTATCAACATGCGTACAAGCAGAGGCAAGCAGTACTAGTAGAGTAATAGCGATCCATTTCATCAGTTGAACCCTCCTTGGTTGATTGTGTTTTCTAGCTCTGGCTCATCAAGTTCAGAAAGGTCGATTCTCAGGAGTCGTTCAAGGTCGCTGGTACGCCTAAAGCTCGGCAGTTTGACCTGCTCTTGCTCAACTGGATCGACTAAATTAACCGTAGCGACGATAATGAGTTCAGTTTTAGAGCGGTTAGTAGAGGTGTGACTGAACAGTGCGCCCAAGATTGGGATGTCACCCAAAATTGGAATCTTGGTTAACGATTCACGCTCTTCTGAAGTCAGCAGTCCTGCGAGCACAAAGCTTTGGCCATCTTTCAAATGGACCGTAGTTTGGGCTCTTCTAGTACGTAACGAAGGCACGGAAATAAGCCCGGTCGTGGTCTTATTTGATTCATCAATTGAGCTCACTTCTGGTATCAAGGTTAAGCGGATGTTCTCTGTATCCGTGACCTTTGCCACCATCGCCAATTTAACACCATACTCTTTATAGGAGATGGTAATGCCATCTTCGTCTCGCACCGCGATTGGGATTTCACCACCCGCTAGGAAGCTAGCCTGTTCGCCAGAAATAACGGATAGATTGGGCTCTGCCAGCACGCGTCCAATCTTGTCATCACCGCTCGCAGAAATAACAGCAACAATATCCTGAGCGGTAAAGTCGAGCAGCTTATTAACAAAAGTACCTGGCTCACCGCTGTCACTATAAGTCACACCCAACTCGGTTAAAAATGAACTCGAGACTTCCGCAACCGTTAGTTTTACGTTGATCTGCTCGGTGGTAAGCACTTTTAAGTTATTAATCACTTGGTCGTAGTTGTATTGTGCGGTGTACTCTATTTCGTCGAGCGCTTCACCGTCTGCATCTTTGAGTTCGTAAGCGGCACGACGACGTTCTTTATTAAGCATTTCACCGACAAGGCGGTTGATCTTCTGTTTAATCTCTTCACTGCCAACAATACCATCGAGTACCACTTGATCACCGATATTGGAAACCACTACGTTTTCATCAGGGAATCGTGCGATTAGCGTCTGCTTTAGTAGCCTTAGACTTTGATTAACCACCAATTCAGCATTGTAAATTTCGTTTCCGCCACGATCATAAACAATCACTGAAGTTGTGCCTTGGCCAACGCCATAAACGACAACCTTGTTTTCATCAATAATTTTGTAGTCAGCGATCTCTTGGTTCGCTACAAATACTGTCGATATTTGTCTCTTTAAATTAATGGTCTTCGCCGCACCTTGATCTAAGTTCATTAATTCAGATGCGAGCAATGGGCAAGAGAGAATTGCAGACAATAGCAAGGCTATATGTTGTTTGTTTAAATTCATGTTAGTCCTTACCACGTAGTTCTCTGACACCAAACTGTGTTTCTAATAAATCACTACTGCGAATAGATAAATAGCGGTTTTCAATTTCTGAAGGAATGATATTTACATCCCCAATTTTTTGAGCCATTTCGAGTTTCAATACACTGCGCATATTTAGAGCAATAACTAAGCTGTATTTTTTATCTTCAGCATCTTGTGAGTCGGTATCTTCGCTACCTTTAATCACCTGTAATACTCGCGCTCCACTAATAATGACTCGGCTGACCAAGTCACCGATGTCTCCATATCCACTCTCTACTAGGTTTGATTTTGAAGATGTAGTAGAAACAAAGCTCACTTTATCGCCAGGAATAAGGGTCGATGTTTGTACAACCCCGATGCCTGTTACTTCATAAAAATAAGGCAATTCGCCATCATTAAGCGACAGATACATATAATCTCGGTCTCCTGGGTTTGAAATCATCTCTTGTGTTAAATAAGTACCTTCTTTGATGTCTTCTTTAAAAAGAGCCCCAGGTTGAACAACAATGTCTTTTTCTAAGGTATAGTAATAGCCGTCTAAATCCGATATATGGACAAACTTCTTCTCGTAAAAATTGGGAGTCAAGGGTTGAGAGCGCTTGATCTCTTGTTGAGCGACTAAAATACTCACTTTGAGTTCTTCTTTTTTCTGGACTTGTTGTGGCTCTTTGTCCGATGAAATATAATTACTATTGATATATATCAATGTCGAAAAAATAGATAAAGCGATAAGAAGGAGAATGATAATTCTGTTCATATTAAGCCTAAAATAGGGGCCCAAGCCCCTTAATATAATATTATTTGTGGCCGTTTAATTGCCTGTAGTTGCAGTAGTCAAGTTGGCTGTAACCGCATTCAACGCACCTGTAATTGCATTTTTAAGCGCATCTGTTTGAAATGCAGCAAGTACTAAAGCTGACATTACAACAGCGATAATTGCATATTCCACCGCAGTAACACCGCGAATATCATCTTCGAACTTCATTTTTAGTTCAGCTAGTTTTGCTAAAGTTTGGTAGTACATAGTAATCCTCTAAAAAGTATATCGACCATTGGTCTTATTGAAATTGCGAAATGAAAGTTACCGGATTTAGAAATATACATCCAATTAATAGTTATTATGATCGCATAACAGAATCTTATTTAATAGATAGATAAACTATTTTTATGTCTTCATAATAATTATTAATTACAATTTTATTGATATTAGAACCAATCATAGATACCCTTTACTTATGAATATAGAAATAATTAATTACTCATTTTTAATCGCTCTAAACCTATCAATATTTTCTTGTGTATGCTTTTTGGATTGGAAACACAGGAAAATACCAAACAACTTAAATAAAATTGCATTGGTAGTTAACCTGGTTGTAGCCTTATCAAACGGTTATTTGGCTTCATCCCTACCGATCTCTATTGTGTGTTTCGTTATTGGAGTTTTACTTTGGTACCTCAAGGTAATCGGTGCTGGCGATGTTAAGTTACTGACAGCATTGGTCGTTGGAATTCAACCTGATCTAGTCATTGCAACTCTGATTTCTATAGGTTTTATGGGAGGGGGATTAGTTTTAATAATGTATATAATCGGTAAGATAAAGCGTTTCAATAGCTACAAAAAAGGTATCCCTTATGGGATACCTATTGCTTTAAGTTGTTTTATTTTCAGCACAATTTCAACACTATCAAACTAATCACATAATATTATGCTTTATTCCTGATTCGGAAATATCACTAATCTGAAAAAGTTGCTGTATTTTATCTTTTATTCCTAAAGTTTCGAGTTCTTGTGAAATTTCATCACTACACCAGACATACATATTTACTTTCTGACGTAACGGGATTGTCTTACACTTTTCATCACATACCGACCACTCAGGAAAGATCAAAACCGTCCCGTTAGTATCGAGTTCATTTTTTAACAATTGGCATGAGCTTGTTTTAACCCAACTTGTAACGTGAGATGTTTCAACATTGTAGTCGTTTAATAGCTCTTGAACATATGACTTAGACAATGAACTGCAAAAAACAACTCTCTGTGGATAGCACTCATAAGGGTCAAGGGAACAAGAATACGCGATCACATAGTTTACCGTTTTTAATTGATAGGACTTTCCGTTCCCCTGTGAAATTCTATCCATAGTAAATATTAAGTCATAACGCGACAACTCCAATGAAGAAGACTTAGTAAAACTGTTTATGGATAAGTCGATATTGTTTAACATTCGAAATTCATTAATTACTCGATTGACCAAATCGAAACAAAATGACTCGTCGATCGCTATGTTAAATTGATCTCTTAGCTCCACTTTCTCTAGATCTTCAAATAACCTCTCATACATGGACATGGTTTGGTCAGCATAATCCAGTAATACTTTTCCATGTTTAGTCAGTAAAAACCCTTCTTTTCGATCAAAAATACTTGCCCCTATTGTACTCTCGATCTTTTTAATATGTTGAGATACCGCGGGCTGTGTCATAAATAGAGACTCAGCGGCAGCTGTAAAACTTTTGTGCTTAGCAACGTGTGAAAATGTTCTTAAATATTTTACGTCGATAGATCTGTTGACGTTTTTCATGGTGAAAACTACCCCGATGTTGCGTTGTTTTATTAATTATTCTTATTAAAAATCAGCGTAAAAGTAACAATAGTGTCATTCAGATACAAAAAAACATTATTTATATAGTCATAAGTAATGTTTATATCCATCTACATAAACAAATACATTTCCCGAACCAACAACTGATTCACAATCCTTATGTGCTTTTACAAACAACATATTTAACTTGTCATTCGTTTTCCTGAGCCCTTACACAACACATGCTCAACACTAATGGCAATGAACACAATTATAACCAAAAGCTATACATCGACCACCTTTAAGGTGCAATAAAAGCTCTGAAATTTATGTAAAAGTTCGTCATTTTTAAGACTTCAGATGAAAAGTCACTCAAAAACATGATTGTTCAAATTTGTGATCTAGATAGCCATCAAGTGAAACTAAACACCTATAAATATTACTTAATTCCAAAAAATGCGACAAAATACGCTGTTTTTATTCTGAAATGAGGTTTTGCAAGACACAAAAAAGGGCTAATAATCGTAGCCCTTTCCGTATATGCATAATTATATTATGGTTTTATTTCAACACTTCATTCGTAACCTAGAGAGTAAACAGAGTATAAAAAGAATAAGAAACGATGAGCTGCCTCCTGACGAATCACCTTGATTCAATGTCACCTCTGACTCGTTTGAAACATTAGGCAAAACTTCTATATCAAAAGAACCAACCCACTCATCACCATCGGACAATAAAACCTTATATTTAATATTGTCATATAAAGCCAGCCTGCGCTCTGCAGGCGCATTATAAACAATCTGAGCATCGATTATATTAGCTACCCCATTACGCGGGGCTTCAAAAATATCTAACGTTTTCACCTCACCATTTATATTTGGAAACAATTTTACCTCATCGCCATATTTGACTTGTAGAGATTTCGTTTCCAACAACAATGCCTTCTTTCTTCGCACATCAATAGTGACCGACTGTTCGACATATCCACCTACGGGGTCCGCCACCTTAACACTCAATCGATACTTTTCACCTTCCAACGCTCCTTTTGGTACATGTATAGTCAATGTTTTCGATTGTGTACCACTCAATGCTAATCTAGCACCTTCTGTCTGAGTCCAAGTGACCTGATGTTCAGCTGAATCAACATCAGTAATCGTCGTTACTTCGAATACCACTTTCTCACCAGCTACAGCACCAACCTGAATCTTATTGAGCTTAAATTGGGGAACATCATTAACCGGCCTAATTTCAACCTCAACAGTCGCGTAATCACTTTGGTATCCACCACCATCAACAAGACGATACGTAAAACTATCTCGTCCAAACTGGTTGTTCGAGGGGAAATATGTAATACCTCTGATAACACCTTTCGCAGGCTTACGACCTATCTCAATGGAATACGGGTGAGATGTAGGCAAGTTGAGGTCATTGGCCAATAAGTTGAGCATAAACGGACTGTCTTCTTCCGTAACGACAGAGTCATCTACCACAATAGGCTTGGATTGGCTTTGTTGTTCAAAAAGTACCGCAAAAGGGAAGTTTTGGCCGAAGCCACGGCTCAGACCTCGAGTTTTATACTCAGATATTGCGCCTAAGAATTGCGTTTTCCTCTGTCCGTCACCCAAGTAAGCATCTAAAAACTGTGTTGAATATTCAGGTGTCCCGTTTTCAATTTCTAACACCAGTAACTTGGATCCAATTCCAAGCTTTACAGGCTCATCAAAAATAACCTGCCCACCACCTTGCTGCGCAACACCTCGATGCAATAGACGTCCAGCAGCTTCATTAATCACTGCATTACCAAATCTTGATTGAAACGGGTATTCAACCAGGCGATAAAACATCGGCATAGCAACACTCGTCGCCTTAGCGTAGAAGTGTAGCCCTACGATATCCTCACGCCCCTCAACAACGTCAATGGCGAACCCAAGTACGTTTGTATTTGTACTATAACGTGGATAAGTTCGGCCAAATGACGTGACCCAAGACGACTTAGTGGTCGCATCGGGAATAGCTAACGAAAATGTTGCCTTATCAGCATCACTACTAATATTTGAGATGGTTACATCGGTACTTCTTCCCGCAGTAATGTCAGTCAAAGATGGTTCAGAGTCATCGGAGAGATTCGTCACTGTCTCTCTACCGGGGAAAATATCGCCCGAGTCGCCGGATGAAAACCCACTCTCGAGTAGCCCATCGCCATCAGCCTGAAATATCTGAACCTGCATCGGCCCATCACTATTGAACTGGTTATCTATATTTACCGCCGTAATGAGCAAGCCTTCGCCATGAAGTGCTTGGTCATA
This sequence comes from Vibrio chagasii, assembly GCF_024347355.1. Lineage (NCBI taxonomy): Bacteria > Pseudomonadati > Pseudomonadota > Gammaproteobacteria > Vibrionales > Vibrionaceae > Vibrio > Vibrio chagasii. Next base: position 1,788,687 of record NZ_AP025466.1, on the reverse strand, counting down.
ATCGGTTTTGCGTCGGTTCTCTATATAAGCTCGAGGCCCAAATTGCTTTAAGTATGGGTCAAGGTGAATCACGCTTTCCCCCTTAATAGTGCCAATTTGGACCTGGCCGTTCTCTGAAAGAACGGTTGGCTTAAGAAAACCTGACGCCTCTTTACTCCATGCCAGCATGTTTACTGGAGTCTGACCTGCGTATTCGTCGCTAGGCTTTCTTGCCCAGCTTCCGCCTCCCATCAAACCCCAATGTCCAATTGAGCCGTCATGCTTATAAGAGTAAAGATCCGGCAAACCCAACATTAAATGCCCAAGTTCGTGCGCTATTACTCCCATGGTTGACTGATGATCGTCTTGATAATCAGCAAACAAGCAATAAGCGCTGATTCGCTTTCCATCAATCTCGACGGTACTGTGAGCGTACTTATGAGGCCAAATCGTTGGAGTCTTTCGTGTACCGCTAGATTTATCATTACCCGCAAAGACGAACATAACGGAGAGTTCTTGAGGTGAGATGCTATCGTCATTGTTCGAGTCGTATTGAGTAAGATTGAAATCCACGTCTAAGGCTTCATACGCTTTTTCAAACACATTATTGAGTTTAGTTTGGCAATTACGCTCTGATTTGGAGTGGCAGTTTGGATGTTCAATATCTAGAGTGACATTAATGACACCGTCATTCTTTGTTCCTTCACTCTCTTTCGCTGGAACAACTTTATAGTTACCGTAGCTATTTTTTAGAAAGTAATCTTGGACGCTTTGTTGATTGGTTCCAAATATCGTCGACTGAAAGTCATGGTCCACCTTTTCGTTTGAAAAGCTAACTTGTACCACTAATAATGGCTGCTCTATGATTTTATTATTTAAAGCTCGGCTTTCATGCGAACTTTGGTTCCTTATATAATTAAACCTCTTGTTGTTAGCCGCGGGTGATTCAATTAGTTCATTGAAATATGTTGGCTCTATTTTTATATGCCTAACATTAGATTCAGAAGGTACATCTGTCTCACTCGAAGCTAGAACTCCAGTGGAAACTATTCTGCCTTGCTCTTCTTCATTCTTTTCATATCTAGCAAAATACCATTGACTGTCAGAGTCTTGGATATAGAGGCTACCTGTTTGGTCTTGATACCAAAACATATGCTGAGAGCCCATTAACCGCAGTTCTTTAGAACTGCCGTCAACAAAAGTTATCGTATGCCAAATTGGTGCAGGTAAAGTGCTTGCTTGTACTGTAATAACAGCTAATAACGCTGTTATTACAGTACAAATTAGTTTTGTCCTCATTAGGATAATCCCATTAATAATTCTTTCTCAATAAGAGATAATTGATGCGTTAAATGCAACGCGACTTTATCAATGGGGATTTACGTAAACCAATTAAGTTTCTAACTAAACCTATAAATATTAATTATACCTAATCTTATATAAATTTAATTTATGACAGTATAAATAATATAATTAAATGGGAAGGCTGAATAACCCACCCATTTTTAATCAGAATAAAAGCGCATTAAAAAGGAAGACCAACAATAAATAATTTATTTATCAATTAATGTCATCTGCTCATCTAAGTTCAGTACGGTTAGTGCATTACTTACGCTGGTTGCTATTACATCAACCACACCAGTTCTTAAAGCACCTAACAACGCGAGCGGTTTACTGTTCTCGGCAGCTATCGCAATCACCTCAGCGATTGGGCGAAACTCTTCTAACCCCAAACCGATGACTCGGTCACTCATAACGGTGTTTGCCGCTTTACCGTGAACGTCAAAAAAGTCATAGCCAGCAAAGTCACCAACAACGCCCTGTAATAAACGAGATTGAACCACCTCACCCGCGGTAAACCAACCTAGGTCAACCATGTAACTGTTTTCGCTCATGTCTCCGATACCCACTAAAGCAACATCTGCCTTTCGAGCGAGATCGAGTGTTTGCTTTACTGTGCTGTTTTCCATAAAGGCGGTTTTTTGCGCTTTATTCTCTGCATAAGCAGGCGCATACAAAGTTTCAGACGAACCACCGTACTTTTTCGCTAGCTGTCGACAGATGTGGTCAGCATTGAACATACCGCCTCTAGGGTGAATGCCGCCGATGCCACACACGAACTTACAATCACGAGGGGTAATTACACCAGTATGGTGAGCAACAGAAGACACGTTACGACCTTGGCCTACTGTTACCACCATGCCGTTTTTTAGTGTACTGGTTAGGTAGTTAGACACTAAACCTGCGACCTGAAGTCGTTGTTGCTCTTCATTCGGTTGATCCAGAGCGACAAGTGCACGCTTAACACCAAAACGTTCAATTAAGCGTTGCTCGATTTTGGCGCTGAAGACTGGGTGGTACTTAACGGTTATCTCAACAATACCTTCATCACGGGCTTGCTTGAGCATACGACCAACCTTTGCACGAGAGATAGAGAACTTTTTCGAGATCTCTTCTTGAGTGGCACCGTCCTGATAATAAGCAACCGCGACTTCAGTCAGGAGATCAGTGTTTTCTTCGGAAACATCTTGGATATTCTTACTCATATACCACTCAACCTATATTTAACAATTATTTTACCTGCTTGAAGAACAAATGTTCGATGGCTAAGCAAGTGATACACAAGTTTACACCTTGAACATATGTAACAACAAGGAACATTTGCTCAAGGTGTTAGCCATAGTTTTATTGTTGATTAATTCACCTTGCTCAGCGTATTAAACGTTTGCTTGTATCGCCCATGATTACTAGAGCGAAATATATTTGACTGAAGTCACCATACCGCACTATTTGTCGTTGACTTTGGTGCTAGATCAGATAAATATGGCTACATCATTTACTCATCGAGCGATCAAATGTTCTGTGCAAATGTTCGTTCGAAGAAAAATTTAAATTAATGTAAGTTTGGCTCACTGGAAACTCCACTGAGAACTTCATTAGTTAGCTTGCAAATGCCCACATCTCTCTTCTCACGAGATGTAATGCGATAGATAGGATGATCAAAATGAGCAACAAATTAGAGCAACTTCGTAAACTAACGACAGTAGTAGCAGACACTGGTGAAATCGATGCAATCAAAAAGTACCAGCCAGAAGATGCAACAACTAACCCTTCTCTGATTCTTAAAGCGGCTCAAATCGAAGAGTATGCGCCACTTATCGATGCTTCAATCGAATACGCTAAAGCACAAAGCGCTGATAAAGCTCAACAAGTTCAAGACACTTGTGACATGCTTGCAGTAAACATCGGTAAAGAAATCCTGAAAACAATCCCAGGCCGTATCTCTACAGAAGTTGATGCTCGTCTTTCTTACGACACTGAAGGCAGCGTAGCTAAAGCTCGTCAGCTAGTAAAAATGTACAACGATGCTGGCATCACTAACGATCGCATCCTAATCAAACTTGCTTCTACTTGGGAAGGTATCCGTGCTGCTGAAATCCTAGAGAAAGAAGGCATCAACTGTAACCTAACGCTTCTATTCTCTTTTGCACAAGCTCGTGCATGTGCTGAAGCTGGCGTATTCCTAATCTCTCCATTCGTTGGTCGTATCATGGACTGGTACAAAGCGAAAGAAGGTCGCGACTTCGAAGCATCTGAAGATCCAGGCGTAATCTCAGTAACTGACATCTACAACTACTACAAAGAGCACGGCTACAACACTGTAGTTATGGGCGCAAGCTTCCGTAACATCGGCGAGATCCTAGAACTTGCTGGTTGTGACCGTCTAACTATCGCTCCCGCTCTTCTAGCTGAACTAGAAGCTGCTGAAGGTGAAGTTGTAGAGAAGCTAGTTGACTCTAAAGGCTCTAAAGAGCGCCCAGCTCCAATGACTCACGCTGAGTTCCTATGGGAGCACAACCTAGACGCAATGGCAGTTGAGAAGGTTGCAGAAGGTATCCGCAACTTCGCAGTTGACCAAGGCAAACTAGAAGACATGATCGCAGCTAAGCTGTAACCACACAGAATTAAAAAAGGGGAACGTTTGCGTTCCCCTTTCAATTTCCAATTCCAATATTTAAACACTGGTAGTTATTATGGATCGTAAACATTTAGCTAATGCTATTCGTGCTCTAAGCATGGACGGCGTACAACAAGCAAATTCAGGCCACCCAGGCGCACCTATGGGTATGGCTGACATCGCTGAAGTTCTTTGGCGTGATCACCTAAACCACAACCCGTCTAACCCAGAGTGGGCTGACCGCGACCGTTTCGTTCTTTCAAACGGCCACGGCTCTATGCTGATTTATTCTCTGCTGCACCTAGCAGGCTACGAGCTATCAATTGAAGATCTTAAGAACTTCCGTCAACTGCACTCTAAGACTCCAGGTCACCCAGAGTACGGTTACGCACCGGGTATCGAAACAACAACTGGTCCACTAGGCCAAGGTATCACTAACGCTGTTGGTATGGCGCTTGCTGAGAAAACTCTAGCGGCACAATTCAACAAAGAAGGCCACGACATCGTTGACCACTTCACTTATGCATTCATGGGTGACGGCTGTCTGATGGAGGGTATCTCTCACGAAGCATGTTCTCTAGCGGGTACGTTAGGTCTTGGTAAGCTTATCGCTTTCTGGGATGACAACGGCATCTCTATCGATGGTGAAGTGGAAGGTTGGTTCTCTGATGATACGCCTAAGCGTTTTGAAGCTTACGGCTGGCACGTAATTCCAGCAGTAGATGGTCACAACGCTGAAGCAATCAACGCAGCAATTGAAGCTGCTAAAGCGGACCCACGCCCTACTCTAATTTGTACTAAGACTATCATCGGTTTTGGTTCTCCAAACAAATCTGGTTCACACGACTGTCACGGTGCACCACTAGGCGCTGAAGAAATTGCAGCTACACGTAAAGAACTTGGTTGGGAGCACGGTCCTTTTGAAATTCCGTCGGAAGTTTACGCAGAATGGGATGCGAAAGAAGCAGGCGCAGCTAAGGAAGCAGCGTGGAACGAGAAACTTGCAGCTTATGAAGCAGCACACCCTGAGCTGGCAGCTGAATTCAAACGCCGCGTAAACGGTGAGCTTCCTGCACAGTGGGAAGAGAAAGCAAACCAAATCATTGCTGACCTTCAAGCTAACCCAGCAAACATCGCATCACGTAAAGCGTCTCAAAACGCACTAGAAGCGTTCGGTGCTATGTTACCTGAATTCCTAGGCGGCTCTGCTGACCTTGCACCTTCTAACCTAACTATGTGGTCTGGTTCGAAGTCTGTTTCTGCTGAAGATCCAGCAGGTAACTACATCCACTACGGTGTACGTGAATTCGGTATGACGGCGATCATGAACGGTATCGCTTTGCACGGTGGTTTCGTACCATACGGCGCAACGTTCCTAATGTTCATGGAATACGCTCGTAACGCAATGCGTATGGCTGCTCTGATGAAAGTTCAGAACATCCAAGTTTACACGCACGACTCTATCGGTCTTGGCGAAGATGGCCCAACTCACCAACCAGTTGAGCAAATCGCTTCTCTACGTCTGACGCCAAACATGAGCACATGGCGCCCATGTGACCAAGTTGAGTCTGCAGTCGCTTGGAAACTGGCTATCGAACGCAAAGACGGCCCAACGTCTCTAATCTTCTCTCGTCAAAACCTTGCACAGCAAGAGCGTAGCGAAGAGCAAGTAGCGAACATCGCGAAGGGTGGTTACATCCTGAAAGATTGTGAAGGTAAGCCAGAGCTAATCCTTATCGCTACAGGTTCTGAAGTTGAGCTAGCGGTTAACGCTGCGGCTGAACTGACAGCTGAAGGTAAGAAGGTACGTGTAGTATCTATGCCTGCAACTGACGCATTCGACAAGCAAGACGCTGAGTACCGTGAGTCTGTGCTTCCTTCTGACGTAACAGCGCGTATCGCAGTAGAAGCTGGCATCGCTGACTTCTGGTACAAGTACGTTGGCTTCGGTGGCAAGATCATCGGTATGACAACGTTCGGCGAATCTGCACCAGCAGGTGAGCTATTCAAGATGTTCGGTTTCACTACTGAAAACGTAGTAAACACAGCGAAAGAGCTTCTAGCTTAATCTTGATTCAATTGTCTCGCCTTGAAATAGGCTGATGCATACCAAAAGCCCTACATTTTCATGTAGGGCTTTTTTGTATCTCGCCTTTCATCATTAAAACGTAAACCTTGCCCCAAGGCGAAGCGTGTTCTGGTTTAGGTTTTTGCTATAAGTGTGTTCATACCCAGCATCGACCGCGAGCCAAGAAAGAACGTCAACCGAACTCACCACACCGAAGTTGTTTAAGCCATGCTTATGCGTGTCCGAATAGCTATAAAATGGTTGCAACGACCAACGCTCGTTAATAGAAACAATCGCCCCAGCCTCACCGATAAAGCCTTCATCGTAGTTTTTGATGGTCTCTCTATAACACGGACCGAGGATGGTGTCATTTCGGCACGAGGAACGCCTTTGTGGTCTAACCCAATTTACCCCGCCAGAGGCATAAAGCTCAACCTGTGAAGTAATGGGCTGATACCAGCCCAACTGAATAGACAAATCAGACAGTGTCGTTGAAGAGCGTGTGGTTGCTGACGAGTCAAAGCCGACGAAGAAAGTATCGTTTAAGGCATAGTTACCACCGAGATAGCCACCGTAAAGCTGCTTACTCCCAGAGTTATTGTAGGCATTGTCAAAGTAATCTTGAAAGCCATCGTCGCTCACCCTCGTATTCTGATATCCCGTATAGAGATAATTTGATCCTTTGGAGGCTATACAAGGAACACTAATAAAACTTAAGCAAATGGTGGTAACAATAAGGGGGCGCATGCTGATGCTCTGTCTTTTGATTGGAATATGAGAAGTGTAACTTAACCTCAATTGAACGATGTTTTATTTTTGTTTCAAAGCTTTTCTAAGACCCTGTAAATAATTCTGTGTAACTGCTCTTGGTTACAAGTATTCAGTTAATCGATCTTCGAACATAATCATAAAACGGTTTAGCGCTTGCTTCCAGTGATGAATTGGCATTGTCCACCTCTTGGAAGCATCCATAATCGCCAGGTACACCACCTTTTTGGCGGATTCATCTGTCGGGAACAGCTTACGTTTCTTGGTCGCTTTCCTGATGACGCTATTTAGTGATTCTATCGCATTGGTCGTGTAGATAGCTCTGCGGATATCTTGAGGATAGCTGAACAGAGTGTTGAGGTTATCCCAATGAGCCGTCCACGAGCGGCTGATTTGAGGGTACTTTTCATCCCATTTATCACCAAAGTGCTCTAGCGCCAACAGAGCTTCATCTTCAGTCGTAGCTTGATAGATTTCCTTTAAGTCTGCGGTAATAGTCTTGTAATCTTTCCACGGAACGTATTTCATTGAGTTTCGTACCATGTGTACGATACAGAGCTGGATTTGAGTTTTTGGATAAACGGCATTGATGGCATCAGGAAAGCCCTTGAGGCCATCAACACAAGCGATGAGGATATCATTTACACCACGATTTTGAAGTTCGGTAAGTACACTGAGCCAGAACTTCGCCCCTTCAGTTTCGGACATCCACATCCCAAGAAGTTCTTTCTGACCTTCCATATTGACACCGAGAGCAAGGTAAATGGCTTTGTTGATGACTTGCTTATTTTGGCGCACCTTCACAACAATGCAGTCTAGGTAAACGACGGGATAAACCGAATCAAGAGGGCGGGCTTGCCACTCAACAACTTGTTCTAAAACAGCATCAGTGACTTTAGATATTAGACTGGCGGAGATATCAGCATCGTACATTTCTTTGAAGGTTGCGACGATTTCTCGGGTAGTCATTCCTTTGGCATACAAGCTTAAGATCTTGTCGTCCATCGATTGGAATCGAGTTTGATGCTTACGAACGAGCTTGGGTTCAAAGGACGCGTCACGGTCACGAGGGATTTCTAGTTGGATCTCACCATCGTCAGTAATTAGGCGTTTAGATGAGTAGCCATTTCGACTGTTACTATCGTTGGTCGGTGAGTGTTTTTCGTAGCCAAGGTGATCATCAAGTTCAGCATTTAAAGCTGTCTCAACCGTCACCTTGGTTAACATTTTCCTGAAGTCATCAAGATCCGAAGGAGTCTTAATTGACTTAGCGGCTTCGCGAGCGAAGGCTTCTAAAGCTTTCTTATCCATATTGCTTATCCTTAGCCATGACTGGCTTAATTATAAGCAGATACACAATTTAAATTACAGGCTCCTTTTCTAACCTTCACTTCACCTACAAAAAAGGTTCATCGCGGCTTTCCGGGGAAAGCCGCTTTTATCTTCAAGAAGAAGTAGTCTGTATCTCGATACCCATATCCCATTCGCTTGATTAGCTTTATCTTGTTGTTTATCCCTTCCAATGTGCAGGTGTTAAGCGGATAACTCGCAGATGCGATAATGCCGTGAAGATAAGGCCTTAGTTTTCGTGCGAACTCTTTCAATGGCTTAATTCCACTCTCTTGTACTTGTGCCCACCACGCCTCCCAGAGCCCTTTAGCATGTACTTCTGATTCACAATACCAAAGCTCTTTGAGTTGTGCTCCGAGTATATAAGTGGTCATTAAGTCCTTATTGATATTCAATATTTCGGTAAGATAGCTGTTTTGCTGTGTATTCAAATTACCCCTGTTTTTTAGCAACACCCAGCGTGAGCGCTTGATCCATTGCCTCGCTTTTTTATCTTGCTTGAGTTTGTTGGCTTGGTCGACTCTGACTCTATCCATCACCTCTCGACCGAACTTAGCAACAACATGGAATAAGTCGTAAACGATTTTTGCGTTCGGACAGTGTGCTTTAACTTCAAGATCAAAAGCCGTATTCATGTCCATTGCGACCGCTTCGATATTATTGCCATGCTTGCCTAGTTGCTCGAAGAACGGCCGTATGTCCTTACGGCTTCGGCCTAACCCTATCCAAATGACTTGGTGTGTCTTAGCGTCAGCGATGACCGTGGCATATCGATGCCCTTTAAAGATGGCGAACTCGTCCATGACGAGTTGCCTTAGCTCCTCCCATTTCACTGGCGGTACCACTTTTCTAAGTCGGGATTTATCTATCTCTTTAATGGTGTGCCAATGAACGTTCGTTAACCGGGAGATATGCTTAATAGGAAGAAGAGGCAGTAATTGTTCTATATAGCTTCTTAAGCGCTTCGTTATACGAGCATAAGGCTCCAACCAAGATAGAGATTCTGTTTTTATGCCACACTCACGGCACTTGATTCTTCGCGTTTGAACAGAAAGAACAACAGGAACACCGAGCAACATGGCTTCTTTTACATGACGCCATTGATACTCATGAATAGCCTCGGCCTCGAGACCACAAAGGCACTTAGCCTCAGAGTTCGGTTCAAGAGTCAGGGTAATAAGTGATGCTGTCTGGTGAGACTTTACGACTTGAAAGCCTTCCCAGAATGAAGATAGGAAAGTATGATTCGGCATGAAAACGGTAGTTTGTGTATGATTTTTGTTTGGCGGCTAAACCATATCACTTACTACCGTTTTTGTTTTTAGTTCCCGCTAATCCGCGATGAACCACAAAAAAGCCCTGCACATCATGCAAGGCTTTCTTATATTTTTTCATGAAGTTATTTAAGGTCGCTACTTTTCTTCAAAACGTTTAGCTAACTGATAGAACTCATTTACTTGGTCTTTCAGCTCTGTCGAATGGTCCTTTACTGAATGAGTGGCGACCAAATTCTGTTCTGCAGTCGACGCGATAGATTGCATGTGAAGATTCACCTCGCTCGAGAGAGTGCGTTGCTTATGGGCTGAGTTTTCTACCGACTGCATCAACTCGTTCATAGATTGCATTAGGTTTTCAACTTCAGATAAACGTTCTGCGCTCACCTTCGCCACATCACTGCACGCATCGGTCTGCTCTCTGTTCGCCAAAATATCTTTCTGCCAACCTTCAATGGTTGTCAACATGGTTTCGATGCTCTCTTTGATTTGTACTGTCGCGTTCGAGGTACGCCCAGACAGCGCACGTACTTCATCAGCCACTACGGCAAAGCCTCGGCCTTGCTCACCCGCTCTCGCCGCTTCTATTGCTGCGTTTAGCGCCAGCAGGTTGGTTTGCTCCGCGATGCCACCAATCTCTTCCATTATCTTACTGACACTTTGCGCTTGATCGCTCAATTGGTAAGTAGTTTGCGTCGCTTTCTCAGCTTGCGAAGCTAAATTTTCAAGGTTTCGATGAGTTTGGTTAATGCTCTCTTTAGCACCAGCACACGTCTCTAAAGTCACATCGACAATCTGATGCGCTTCTTCTGTACGAGACGAGACTTCATTCGCGGTTAATTCAACCTCTTCAGTAGCCTCTCGTACTTGCAGAATGTCTTTTGTTTGCTGGTCTAGCGCTTCAGACACTTCAAACGACGTAGCATTAAGATTGTCGGCCAAATCTTGCAATGGTTTCGCTGAATCTGTCATTCGGCCTAATACGGTACGTATGCGAGCAGACAACAGCTTTAAGTGGAAATCAGCCACAGAAAACTTGCTATTCCCTGAATAAACAAGGCGACTTACACTATCGAACTTTGACTGTAATTTTTTCAACTGCAACGGTGTGTCGATGAGTTCTTGGCGGAACAATAACGCAAGAGCAGAAACAGGCAATAAACTCAGAAGCCATTGGGACACTTGCCCTACTTCGACAAGGTTTGAAATCAGTGGTGCAGCCAGCGAGCCCAGCAACACAGCATAACGAACACTATCACTGATCTGAAGCGACCATTGACGACCAGATTTCTCAGACTTCAATAGACCTTGGTATGCTTTATCGGCAACTTGTACCCATTCGTTTTTAGGCTTTACCCGTACAGATTGGTAACCGCTCACCTTTCCATTATCGTAAATTGGTGTCACATAAGCATCTACCCAGTAAAAACCACCGGATTTAGTTTTGTTTTTTACGATACCGCGCCACGCTTTACCTTGCTTAAGGTTCAACCACATATCGGCAAAAGCAGCCTTAGGCATATCACCATGCCTCACAATATTGTGGTGTTGTCCTAGCAATTCTTGTTGGCTGTACTCTGCGATACGACAAAAAGCATCATTACTGTAAGTAATCACGCCTTTAAGATCCGTCGTTGATACGAGTTGTTCGTGCTCGCTGAGTAACGTTTCACGAGATGGAGAAGATGAACTGACAATCATTGTTATTAACTTTTGTTAATTATTATTTTAGGCGAGGAATATATACAATTATTAAAGTTATGACAAAATGTGAACTTCACATTTTGTGTAAATGCCTGCTATTTATACGAATTTAAGCTAGTTGGCTCACATCGACGTCAGTTACTGTTGATTCTCCTTCTCTTATCATGACTCTTCTAACTTCACTTCAGTGCTGAATTTCACCGTTCTCATAGATACTGATGTGTGGAACTTACGAATGTTAAGATCTTTGCGTAGTACTCGCTCAACGAAATCCTCGTAGGCTTGAATGTCTTTAACAGTCACGATAAGCATAAAATCATAGCTACCTGAGATCTGATAACACTGCGTAACTTCTGCAGCCTTCGAAATAGAATGGCGAAAAATTTGATAAATATCGCCTCTATCTCGCTCCATTTCGACAGACACGACCAAAGTCATCTTATGACCAGCGAGCTCAGGGTTGATAATAGATACATCGCCTACGATCACTCCCTCCTCTCTCAAACGTTTTACGCGCTTTAAACACGCAGGCGGTGACAAACCAACAAGCTCGGCCAATGCTAAATTGGGAATACGGTTATTCTTTTGAAGCTGGATGAGTATGCTTCTATCTATGCGATCAATTTCCATAATTTCTTAAACCCACCAATTTGTGAGTAATAATTTCTAATATCAAAGTAATTAAAAAATTATAACGAGATTTAGAAATTACGATCACAGCAATCACGATAAGATCTTCTTAAATCAAACAGTCGCGACATGGACGTATCAATGAAATCCACTTATCAATTTTTTAAAGAACTCTTAAAAGAGATTTTCGATGTCACCTCAACGCTTTTTCGGATCATGATTCCCATCATCATCGTCATCAAAGTCGTCGAAGAACTCGGTGGCATAGTGATTCTCAGCGAGTGGTTAAGCCCAATAATGGAGATTGTTGGTTTACCTAAAGAGATGGGCTTAGTGTGGGCTACCACAATACTCACCAATATTTACGCTGGATTAATTATATTGATTAATTCTGATGTGCCCCTCACTGTCGCCCAAGCGTCTGTATTAGAGAGCATGATGCTTCTCGCTCATTCTCTACCAATCGAAGGCGCTATCGCGAAAAAAGCTGGGGTAAGTTGGCTTGCCACCTTGTCGGTGAGAGTCGGTGGCAGCTTAGTACTGGCATGGCTACTGAATATTGGTTACCAATACGGAGACTTACTCAACTATCCAGCAACCGTTTTATGGCAGCCAGAAGTATCCTCAGATAGCAGTTATATTGGTTGGGCTATCGAACAGCTGAAAAACTTTGCAGTGATATTCATGGTGATTTCAGCACTGCTACTGTAACTTAAAGTTTTAAAGGTTCTTGGCATCGAGAAGTTAATGGCTCTGCTGCTACGACCATTTTTAAGACTACTAGGCATCAGCAAAGATGCGACCAATCTAACCATCATAGGGATCACGCTCGGTCTTTCGTTCGGAGGAGGTCTATTGATCAACGAAGCAAAGAAAGGACATATAGCCGCAAGAGACGTGTTTACCGCCATTATGCTACTCAATCTGCTCCACAGTTTGATTGAAGACACCTTGTTGATCTTACTGATCGGGGCTGATTTTTACACCATATCCTGGGGAAGAATCGTATTCTCAGTTCTCATCGTCGCTTTAATTTCGCACGCTATTAAACGTGTCAAACCAACGATTTGTGAGCGTTACTTTTATCGCGACGTATCCCAATCATAACAGCGAAAACTCACCTTAACCCTTTAGTAAAAGAGCCGACACACAGGCTCTTTAATCATCAGCTTTTTCACTAGCCAACTTGTTCGCCACTACCACCAGCCGTACTAACTCAAAAATTTGCGTAACATTGCTCCCATAAGCGCTTTCACCTCTCCACAGTCGAAGAAATAGTGATAATTCGAGTGAAAATAATTTAAACACAAATAATCCACCATTGGACTGACAATAAAATTCACTATTCTTATATCAACACAAAGTATAACGATATTTTTATTACTATCTAAAGCCTTACTTCTATTAACACGAGAGACAATAACCATATATTTCACACTGATACTTAATATTAAAACAATCAACTATAAATTCACAAAAATAAAATAAATAACTGATAATAAGGTAATTATCTAAGGGTGTTTGATATTAACTCTTAATGTTGAAAATAGGATAGACAATAACTTGTAAAAATTTACAGTTTGATTGGTTAATTTTATAAATATATTTTGTTACATAACCGAAACAAATGGCTAATTATAACAATGTCACATAAAACAATGGTCTTAATGGTTCTGTCCTTATCCTCACTGTCACAGGCTTCCACTATAGAGAATGATGAGCCATTGCTGAAGTCATTGATTGAACAAGGCATTATCTGTCCCGGCTTAAATTATGAGGACAACCAAGAAGCTTTGCGTATCTATCTCAATGCCAAAGCAAATAAGAACCATCAGCCAAATTTCGATTTAAATAAAGATATAACAAACCAACGTCAGGTAAATAAAGCACCAAAAGAGTGCATTAGACCAATATCGGTGAATAACACCGATGAAGGAAGTTGATATTTATATCGACATGGAAATATAAAAAGGAAATACAATGAAAATAATGAGAAAAACATTGCTCGCTTCAGCAATGCTTACTCTATTTAGCGTCAGTAGCTATGCCAAAACACCGATAGATCTTGGTGTTGTTAATGAAGACAAGCTAATAGAAATGTTAGTGAGACAGGGCTTCGTTGACCAAGATGCAACCGACGCGGTAAAACATGATGCACTGGACCGTTACCTAAAAAATAAGCTTAACTCTGGTTTTAAAGGTGATGCTCAGTTCGGCAAAAAAGCCATGGAGCTGAGAGCCAAGATTCTCAAAGCCATCGAAAAAGAATCTGGCGTTAAAAAAGCGAGTGTTTTTGCACTTGAAGTCGGTACTAAGCGTACAGACAAAGTGCTCGCGCTACTTGTCGACTTTCCCGACTTAAACTGGGATGACAACAGACTGACCAAAGAACACACCCAAATGCTCTACGAGAGCTACAACCCTGAACACTACCAAGAGTTGTTGTTCTCTGACACTGGCTATACTGGACCAAATGGCGAAAACTTAATCTCGATGCGCCAGTATTATCAAAGCGAATCAGGCGACAGTTATAGTGTGGCTGGTCAGGCTGCAGGTTGGTATCGTGCTTCTAAACCTGCCGCTTTCTATGGCGGTAACTCCCCTACTACAGACAATGATCTGAACGCCCAAGAGCTGGTGCGTGAAGCCCTTAACCAGTTAGCTCAAGATCCTAGTATCAACCTTGCTGATTACGATATTGAAGATCGTTACGATTACGATGGTGACGGAGACTTCCGTGAGCCAGATGGCGTAATTGATCACCTAATGGTGTTCCATGCCTCTGTAGGTGAAGAAGCCGGTGGCGGTGTGTTAGGTCCTAATGCAATTTGGTCTCACCGATTCAACCTTGGACGCACCCATGTGCTAGAAGGCACCTCGAGCTCGCTTCCAGACCGTTTTAATGGCCAGTACGCAGCATTTGATTACACGATTCAACCGATCGATGCCGCAGCTGGTGTTTGTGCGCACGAATATGGCCATGACTTAGGTCTACCAGACGAGTACGACACGCAATACACAGGCAAAGGTGAACCTGTCTCTTATTGGTCTATCATGTCTTCAGGCAGTTGGGCTGGTCAAATTGGTGGTACACAACCGACCGCTTTCAGTTCTTGGGCAAAACACTTCTTACAAAAGTCGATTGGTGGTCGCTGGATTAACGATGATCAAATATCAATTGATGACCTAGAAGACAAGCCACAAATTTACACCTTGTTCCAAACGACAGATAACGACCGTCCAAACATGATTAAGGTCGACCTTCCAGAGAAACAAATCGAAGGTTTGAAACCGTTCGAGGGTGAGTACTCGTTCCACTCTCAAAAAGGCGACGACCTGAAAAATAGCATGACTCGTAAGTTGGAAATCCCGGCTGGCGACTCTGCAGTGCTTTCCTTCAAAACTTGGTACCAAATCGAGAAAGACTATGACTTTGCTCGTGTCCTTGTGAACGGACAAGCCATCGCTGGCAACATCACCTCTATGGATGACCCATACAATACTGGCCTAGTTCCAGCGGTTGGTGGCGAGTCTGACGGTTGGATTGATGCTGAATTTGATGTTTCTCAATGGGCAGGCCAAAAAGTAGAACTGTCGTTCGAGTACATCACCGATGGTGGATTAGCCATGGAAGGTTTCTACCTAGACAACCTTAGCCTTATAGTTGACGGTGACACGGTTACGATAGATGACGGCGAAGATAACTCTAGCTTTGCACTTAATGGCTTCAAATTGAGTAATGGCTTCCATCAAGCTCAACACTACTACCTAATGCAATGGCGTAGTCATATGGACGTGGATGAAGGTTTGGCGAATATCAAGCGCATGGGCCAACTCATGTCGTTCGATCCAGGTCTGATCATTTGGTATGTCGATGAGTCGCTCACTGATAACTGGGTAGGCAAACACCCTGGTGAAGGCTGGTTGGGTGTGGTCGATGCCGACCAAAATGCCATGGTTTGGCAAAACTCAGGAAAAGTCGCTCAAACACGTTACCAAGTCCGTGATGCCGCGTTTTCACTGAAAGACCATACTCCTATGCGTCTTGTGAACAGTGACAACGATGTGCTTCAGGACACAAGCCTAGTGGGTACAGCAAGCTTCTCTGATGACCAAGATTACACATCACCACAAGCTCCTGATTCGGGTCGTATTTTGACTAAGTTTGGCTTGGTGGTAGACATTGTTAACCAAAGCGATGTCAACGAATACGGTGTGGTACGTCTGTCGAAAGTAAGCCAACACAACATCGCGCCAACAGCGAACTTCGAACTCAATACAGATGGGTTGAGCGTCTCAGCTCGCAACTTCAGTTCGGATCAAGATGGCGAAATCATCAGCTACCTATGGGACTTCGGCAACGGCGTAACAAGCAGTGAAATCGCGCCAACATGGACTTACCAAGAAGCCGGCGAATACACAGTCAGCCTAACGGTAGTCGACGACAAAGGTGCCAACGCATCGTTTCGCTCAATCGTTAATGTTGAGGTTCCAAACGCGCTTCCTGAAGCAAGTGCGAAGTACATTCACTTAGGTCGTTGGGTCACTATGTGGTCAACAAGCTCAGACAGTGATGGGCGAATTGTCGATACAGAGTGGACATTACCAAATGGAAAAGTGAAACGAGGTCGTACATTCACTTCTATCTTCCCTTCATACGGAAAGCATGAAGTGAAGCTAAAAATCATCGATGACCAAGGCGGGATCACGACTAAGACCATTATGGTCAACCTATAAGTCGCTTCTAGCTCAAATCATTGAAATAAGTACGTAGACAATAACGTGCGTACTGATAAACCAACTTAAGTACTGCTGTCTTTGGCATGAGTCAGGACAGCAGTTTTAAGAAAACGTTATTATTTAAGCCGTAAGCAAAAGCCCTACCGTCATCGGTAGGGCTTTTTATTGGTCTGTGCTTCGGAAAAGCTAGCCTAACGCTCTGTTCAAATGAAGGAGTTAATATCTCCAAACAAGCGATAACTCATCATACAGGTTGATTTTGAATGCGAGATTTACGTGCGCTAAATGCAAACAATATGATAACGGCTAACACAAATGGCAATACGTAGATATTGAGGTTTTGCCAGCCCGCTGTCGACTCTAACCAACCAGAAAGCAACGCCGTTACTGTCACACAGCCAAAGACAATAAACTCATTAAACGCTTGAGCCTTCGCTTTGTTCTGCGGTTGATAAGATTGACTGAACAAACCGGTTGCCGCGATGAACATAAAGTTCCAGCCTACCCCGAGTAAAACCAAAGCCGCTCTGAAATGCCAAATCGACTCACCATGGATGTTGATGGCAATACAAAACACAAACAGTATCCCACCTGCCAAGATCATCATTCTTGAACCAAACTTCTCGATGAGTGACCCAGTAAAGAAGGCAGGGACAAACATACCCAACACGTGCCACTCAATCACACCCGCCGCTTTAGTAAAGTCGAAACCACAGCCAATCATTGCCAATGGTGTAGCCGTCATCAGAATGTTCATCACCGCATAGGCAACCATTGCTGCAAAGACGGCTCCGACAAAATTCGGAGCCTTGACGATTGCACTCAAAGGATCAGATTTTGGTGTCTGGTTGCTAAACGACACTTTAGGGAATTGAATGGTTTGTAAGATAACGAGGGCCAAAATGTTTAAGCCAATTAATGAAGCGAAAGCCCCAATGTACAGGCCATCTTGCGACCATTGCTGAGACATAATCGCTAAGTTCGGCCCGAGTACCGCCGCAAGGACACCACCAGCCATTGAAATCGAGATTGCGCGGTGTCGTGCATTTTCATCACACACTTCAATAGCCGCGAAGCGATAAAGCGTTCCGAAGCCAATGCCGATACCTAATAAAAAAGTCGCAAAACAAAACAGATAGAAGTTTTGTTGCAATAACGCGTAAGTTGCTAGGCTCGCCCCCGTTATACCGACGAGATTACCGATACTAAAGCCTCGCTTTCGGCCTAACTTACCTGAAATCAAAGAAGCGGGAATGGTGGCAGCCATCAAGCCCAAAAACTGCAACGCGACTGGTAAGGTAATCATACTGGCACTGGGCGCAATCTGTTTTCCTATCAATCCAATCACGGAAATCAGTAAAATATTCCCTGTCATTAATAAGGCCTGACACAGTGACAGTAGCCAAACATTTCTATTCATCTTTGTTCCTAAATATGAGCGCGGCTGATCACTAGACCAAATAACCAACAAAGTCACAACACTTTGTTACAAAAAATGAAACTCACCTGCTACCAATGTATTGCCTTAAAGCCATCTCCTTTTGGTTCTTCAACGATATCGAGTGCATCTCTGCCTATATTTTCAATTCATTCTGGATTTGCATTTATCATTAATGGGGATAATAATAATTTTCTGTTATTCATTATGGCGTGTTTTACAAACTTCGGCATTAAGAGGCGAGTATGATTAATCCACTTTGGCTCAACACATTTAAGACTCTGGTAGAAGTCGGTCATTTCACCCAAACGGCTGAAAAGTTGTACATGACTCAACCAGGTGTAAGCCAACACATCAAAAAGCTTGAGCAAGCATGTGACTGTGAACTGCTCTCGAGAGAAAATAAGAGCTTCGAGCTGACCGAGCAAGGTCGGATTATGTATCGCTATGCACTTAAACTAGAGAAAGACCAAGAAGACCTTTTCGAGTCGCTCAGTTTTGATAACCCTTACTCTGGGCAGTGTCACCTATCTTGTTCAGGCTCACTCTCTTTACGCTTATATCCCAAACTTCTTGAACTGCAGCAGCAACACCCAGACCTAAGCATTAATCTTGAGGCTGCACCGAATCGAAAGATATTAAATGACCTACTTCAAGGCACGACCGATGTCGGTATCGTAAGACACTCACCGAACGACAGCTACTACCAAAGCCAAGTTATCGGAAAAGAAGCATTGTGTCTTATCGTGCACCACAGCCATGCCGACCTTGAGATAACGCCACAAACACTTCACGAGATTGGTCTGATTGCTCACCCAGATTCTGCGCATTACCTCTCTTTGTACTTTGACCTGTGTGGTGATAAAGAACTCGCGAACATCAACATTAATGAGATACCGAAATCAGGCTATATCAACCAACTTCATCAGATACTGCTGCCTGTATCAAAAGGATTAGGGTTTACCGTGCTGCCAGCTGGTGCTGTGGAACATTTTGCTGAAAAAGATAAGTTGCACGTCGTCCCGCCAAAAGTAGAAGTTGAGGAAACGCTGTACTTAGTCCAAAAGCGAAACCGCAAGCTCCCTCATCGATACAACACCGTGATTGATTTAATCAAACAGAATGTCAGCAATTAGGTTAGTGCACAGATAAAAAAAGGTTCATCGCGGCTTTCCGGGGAAAGCCGCTTTTATCTTCAAGAAGAAGTAGTCTGTATCTCGATACCCATATCCCATTCGCTTGATTAGCTTTATCTTGTTGTTTATCCCTTCCAATGTGCAGGTGTTAAGCGGATAACTCGCAGATGCGATAATGCCGTGAAGATAAGGCCTTAGTTTTCGTGCGAACTCTTTCAATGGCTTAATTCCACTCTCTTGTACTTGTGCCCACCACGCCTCCCAGAGCCCTTTAGCATGTACTTCTGATTCACAATACCAAAGCTCTTTGAGTTGTGCTCCGAGTATATAAGTGGTCATTAAGTCCTTATTGATATTCAATATTTCGGTAAGATAGCTGTTTTGCTGTGTATTCAAATTACCCCTGTTTTTTAGCAACACCCAGCGTGAGCGCTTGATCCATTGCCTCGCTTTTTTATCTTGCTTGAGTTTGTTGGCTTGGTCGACTCTGACTCTATCCATCACCTCTCGACCGAACTTAGCAACAACATGGAATAAGTCGTAAACGATTTTTGCGTTCGGACAGTGTGCTTTAACTTCAAGATCAAAAGCCGTATTCATGTCCATTGCGACCGCTTCGATATTATTGCCATGCTTGCCTAGTTGCTCGAAGAACGGCCGTATGTCCTTACGGCTTCGGCCTAACCCTATCCAAATGACTTGGTGTGTCTTAGCGTCAGCGATGACCGTGGCATATCGATGCCCTTTAAAGATGGCGAACTCGTCCATGACGAGTTGCCTTAGCTCCTCCCATTTCACTGGCGGTACCACTTTTCTAAGTCGGGATTTATCTATCTCTTTAATGGTGTGCCAATGAACGTTCGTTAACCGGGAGATATGCTTAATAGGAAGAAGAGGCAGTAATTGTTCTATATAGCTTCTTAAGCGCTTCGTTATACGAGCATAAGGCTCCAACCAAGATAGAGATTCTGTTTTTATGCCACACTCACGGCACTTGATTCTTCGCGTTTGAACAGAAAGAACAACAGGAACACCGAGCAACATGGCTTCTTTTACATGACGCCATTGATACTCATGAATAGCCTCGGCCTCGAGACCACAAAGGCACTTAGCCTCAGAGTTCGGTTCAAGAGTCAGGGTAATAAGTGATGCTGTCTGGTGAGACTTTACGACTTGAAAGCCTTCCCAGAATGAAGATAGGAAAGTATGATTCGGCATGAAAACGGTAGTTTGTGTATGATTTTTGTTTGGCGACTAAACCATATCACTTACTACCGTTTTTGTTTTTAGTTCCCGCTAATCCGCGATGAACCAAAAAAAAGCCATAGCACTTCTTATATGGCTTTCTTTTTCGGCGTGATTAATTGGATTGGTTATCCAGTATCACTTGCCAGTATTCACATTTAGCAAGAAACTCTTTTAGGTAGAGTTCAGGGTTAGCTAGCTTCTCGCCGCCCTTAACATCAGCACCAGTCACTCGCCAGAAACTGCGAGTCACTACGTTTCTATGATAAATAAAATCGCTAAGTTCGTTTTTTTTCAGCGGTAGTTGTTCACCGAACGTCTTCTCATACAAGCTGAGCGTTGCTTCTTGGTGGCTCGCCTTCTCTCTCAAAAAAGTATCTAGGTCTAAACCGAGCTCTTTCTGAGCATCTTTTGACAAGGTTTTCGCTAATTTAGAGATCACATTAAACAGCGCCAACTCTACTTTTTGGGCCGCTAGTAACGATGCACCCAAAAGTGCATGTTCATTGGAGATCTGTTGCTCTGTTGCTGAAACGGTAGCTGTTGTCACTGTGTTAACCTCAAATTGTCATAACGGATATTATTGAGCGTTTCTGATTACGCGCTTTTGCTAAGCTGAGCTCGTTCAGCGTCAACGATCACAAAGCCAGTTGCGTCTTCACTTTTCTCTACTTGCACTAAACCTTTGAAGCCAATTTGCGACAGTTTCTTCGCAAGATGCTCAGGTGCGGTTTCAAAAACCACCGACATGAAAGGTAAATGCTCTGCGGAAACAAAGCCATGCTCGTTAAACAGGTCCATTGCGTGAGATAAATGGTCTGAGTCGGTTAATTCAATGATTTCTACAACTTCTTCCAACAACATTTTCGATTCCATATTCGCCAGAAAGTGACTGACACAAGCACGTAAATTTGCTCGCATACATCCCGATGCCCAAAGACACCCCTTTAGTAGTAGGGAGATCATAACATATTAATAATCGAAAAATATGTTTAATTTCCCTAACCTACTGGGAATATTAGAAACAAGATAAATTGGTGAAGCATAGACAAGACCAATTCGTCTTATTGAAAGCAACAGCCTGATTTTGGGCAATTAGGCTAACGTAGCTTGAGAATCGCCCGTTTCTACAATCGATTCTTGTAACAAGCCAGCATAAATACCATTGTGCGCCACCAGTTGTTGATGATTACCTTGCTCAACAATTTCACCCTTTTCCAACACCAAAATGGTGTCTGAGTGACGAACAGTACTCAAACGGTGGGCAATCGCAATCACGGTTTTCTCTTTGAACAGACGCTGCATCGCTTTTTGAATGAGATCCTCGGTAATCGAATCTACCGAACTGGTTGCCTCATCCAGCATCATCAGTTGTCCCCCTTGAGCAACGGCTCTTGCAAACGAGATAAGCTGAGTTTGCCCAACCGATAGATTCGCCCCGTTCTTATCTAGTTGGAAGCCATAGCCTTGAGGCAGTTGTTCAATAAACTTATCGGCATAAACATAACGCGCCGCCTGCTCAATCTCGGTACTTGATAAATGTTCTTTACCTAGTGCGATATTGAACGCAATCGTCTCTTCGAATAAATGCACATCTTGCATCATCATCGAGAACAAATGTGCCGAGTCTTCACTAGAGATCTGCGACAGCTCAATGCCATTCAGCAGTATGCTGCCTTCATAGTCTTGGTAGGTTTTCGAGATCAAACGCAGAATCGTTGACTTACCTGAGCCTGTAGAGCCCACCAGTGCGATTTGATGCCCTTTCTCCAATACAAACGAGACATTCTTTAGAACGTACGGAGCATCATCTTTGTAGCGGAAGCTTACGTTCTTAAACTCGAGGCTTTCAAACTGCTCTAACGGTTTAGCAACCTTCTCTGATGGCAGCAGGTTGCGCCCCTCTTCTTCGGTCGGTTCAACAAACAGCTCTTCGATATGGTCGAACGCGGCAAATGAGCTCTGAATCGAAGCAATCTGTGAGGTGAAGTCTCGAATCGGTACGAACACTTTTTCTAAGGTGTTGATGAACGCAATCAGCACACCCAAGGTGAGCACCCCTTCTATCACTTGCTCAGAACCGTACCAAATCATTACCGCGATGGTGATGGATGTAATACCAGAAATGAATGAGAACAGAATAGCGTCGTATTTATTGATCTTTTTCTGCGCTCTCAAAAACTCGTCGGTATAGCCTTGGTAACGTTGTTCGACTTGCTCTTCTGCTCGGTACATCTGTACGGTTTTCATACCAAACAGCACTTCTTGCAAGAAGCCAATACCTTGAGCCAGTGACGAACGAGTCACCTTATACAGAGCACGAAGTCGATTTCGAACATGTACAGTCAGATACATGACCGGAGGCATGATGATCAATACGATCAGCGTCAGCTTCCAATCAATTAAGAACATCATGACCAACAGCGCAATGGTGTTAATGCTGTCTTTTACCAAACCGACAACCGACTGAACAAACGTCTCACCGATGGTTTCTAAATCACTGGTTAGACGCGAGAGCGTGACACCGATTGGTGTATTGTCAAAGTAGCTGCGTGGCAATTTCAAAACACGAGCAAACAGAACTGAGCGCATGTCAGTAATCGTGTATTGACCTGTTTTACGTAGGTTATATGCGTAAGTGGTATCCACTACATAACTGACGATTAGTACAGCAACGAGGTAGAAAACGTATTCTAACAGCCCGTCCATATCACCATGACTCAACTGAACGTCGATCACTTGAATAATCAACCAAGGGAACAACAAGCTTGTGATGACAGAAAGCGGAAGCATCGCAATGCCCAAAATCGCCGAGCCTTTGTATTTCTTAGCAAACTTAAAGAAATGCTTGAGGTACTTGAGGTCAACACCTTTTAACATGCTGCTGCCTCCGTTTCATTTTGCTGTAGTAGCCATGTCTCGTAGTAGTAATCGCAAGTTTTCATTAGGGTTTTATGGTCGCCCTTAGCAATCACTTTGCCTTCATTCAACACGATAACTTCATCCATGTATTCAAGTGCATTAACACGATGTGAGACAACAAGAACCGACTGATTTTCCAATCGCTTAAATAGGCCTTCTAAGATTTTTCTCTCAGTCTCGTAGTCAACGGCAGACAGAACGTTATCCATAATGATGAGATCGGTTGGTTGTAATAGAGCACGAGCAATGCTCAGGCGCTGTTTTTGCCCCCCTGACAACATGATGCCCTTCTCACCGACTAAAGTTTGGTCGCCCTGCTCAAAGCGCGTCACATCACTGGCTAGTTGGCTAAGCTCTAACACTTCATCAACCTGGCTTTTTGCTAGCTCGGTATCGGCGCTACCAAAACGAATATTCGCTTCAACAGTGGCTGAAAACAAATACGGGTCTTGGGTGACCGTTTTAACGTAACGACGTAAATCGCTACGCGAGAAGCTAGTGATATCTCTCTCACCAAGCAGTACTGAACCTTGTGGAGTGTCTAAGTGATGGTTCAAACAGTTCGCCAACGTCGTTTTTCCCGCACCGATACCACCTAACACACCGACTTTCTTCCCCGCGGGAATATCAAAACTGATGTCATCTAGAATCAGACGTTCCTCGCCCGGATAGCTAAAGCTAAGATTACGAACGGAGAACGTTTTTCCTTTTAAGGAATCCACATCGAGCTCAGACAGTTTCTGCTCATCCAACTCTGGTATCTTGGCATTAAGAATAGTTTGTGCGCTTTGAATACCGACCATGCCACGCTGATAAATCGTCGCGATTCGTCCTAATTGCATAAGCGGCATGGCGAGCAAAACTGAGTAAGTTAGGAATGCAGTGATTTCACCTAGGGTCAGTTCCTGTCTCATCAACATAAAACCACCGAGACCTAGAATAATAATTTTCATCAGGTCATTGGCGTAATCGAGAACCGGCATAAAGAAGACTTGGATACGTGTGATTTTAAGGCGGCATTCAAGTAACAACTGATTCAGTTTCTCAGTCTCCTCTTTTACCCAGGGTGACATCTGCTGGCTTTTAATCAGATCAATCCCAGACAGATAACTCATCAGTTGCGCAGACAAGTTTTGAAGGCGCTTCATATGCTCTAGATGGAGCGTTTTCATGCGCTTAAAGCCAACTCGGAAAATCACGAAAGCGATTGAAATCGGAATGATCGAATACAGGGTTAGTTCTGGCGATATACGCCACATGTATAGCGGCGTTAGCGATAGAGCGAGCAACGCATTAAAGAATTGCAGAAAGCCAACACCAAACATCAAACGAATACCACTTAGGTCATTGTTAATGATTGAGATTAAACGGCCAGAAGCAAAGCGCTCGTGAAAGCTGTTTGGCAAGCGATTCAGTTTTTGTAGAAGAGTGGTCTTAAGTGAAGCTTCTGTAATTCGCCCGGGGTTAAGCGCGTAAATGCGAGACAGAATCCTAACAACGATCATAGCAACCGACATACCAACAACGATCCACACATAGGACTGCAACTGTTGATGTCCACTTGAAGAGGCGTCATCAATCAGATCTATTGCCAATTGAATATAACGAGGGATTTCTACTTGTAACCAGTTAACGAGAAAAATGAACACAACCGCAAGTAAGTACGAGGTGCGATTCATGCGCAAGTAATGGGCAATAAACTGTCTTTTATTCATAACGTTCTTTGTTGAGGGCAGACATAAAGCGACATAGTGATACTCTTTAATTAGGGTTGTATCACGATGGTAAAGATACACCAAAAACACTTAGTTGACAATATCAACCACATTCCATTATTCGTCAGTCCTATTCATTTTTTGTATTGCAGAAACAACTTTGCCGCCAATATGGCGGCAAAGATATTAATGGTTCGAATATGAAGCGCTAACTAACACTCATACCATGTTAGAGAATCACATCGACTTGGTCATTTTCTATGCTATATGAGTTTCTCACCTCGCTACCCAATGCTGATGGGTACCACACTTCGACCCAAACTTTATCAACATGGTTGGGCAACAATAGCGTTGTTGAAAAGTCAGTGTCTTCATTAATAGGCATTCTTAACACTTGTGAGGTGTAGTCGACAACGTCCCCATCAAACTCAGTGTACAAGCTCAAATAGCCCCGCGAACTTTGTGAACTTGCGACATCGACCGTCACAGCGACTTCCCTCTCAGTTGAGAAATCAAAGCCTTCCGGTATGGTCAGCTCGACCGAACTCAACACTTGTGCCGCAGGCGCGATGCTAGACGTCACTGTGTTATTAGCAGATGACGAGTTGCCTGATGAAGAATCATCCGCAGGTGGGACAGAGCTTGGAGCTGATGTGGTAGAGCCACCACCACCGCCGCCTCCGCCACACGCTGCAAGGAAGACAAGAGTCACACTACTTAGCATTAGTTTTGATAGTTTCATAAATCCTCCTTGATTAATCTTCAGTAGACCAAGTTTTGTCTGAGTTAGGGTTTAGATACCAAGTAGGTTTAGAAGAACCGCCAGACGTCGCCCATTCTGCAAAGTCTGGGAACGCTTCACTGATATCAATGTACTCGGATGGGTGATTCCAAGGAGATGAAATTAAGATACCCCAAGGCATGTTCTGCGTAGTTCTGTAGTATTTTCCACTATCTGGATCTGAATCATCTTGTGCCACACCGTAAAAGTCGCTTACTAACGTACCACGTGACGTTGGTGGAAGATCCGCTGTGTGAATCTCAAGATCTTTACCCGGAGAGCCAGTAAAGCTAGAGCCATGGTAATACCCTTCACCCGGACCGAAGATGAATGGGTCGAAACCACTTAGTGGCAGAAGTGAACTCACCGTTGGTTGATCGTCGTCGTTAAACGGTAGTGAGATGCTAAACGTCATTTGATCTGACTCAAGAGACGGATTACAAGATGGGTTGGTACGGTGGAACATACACTCATCGTTAATAGGGATATCATTTTTTAAGTTCAACGAAGCGACAACAACAAGGTCACCTCCTGGTGATGCAACCGATTTGTCTTCGCCCGTAAACGGTGAGATATTCACACGAGTTGCGCCGTTTTTCTGCACTCTGGCGGTCTGCAAGTCGACATCCGACTCATCAAAGCCACTCAATTTCCAACCTAAGCCGTTACCATAAGAGGCACCGTAGGCCATGATGCTACCGCTGATATCCATACGCAATACAGCATCGTCTTTACTCAGAATGGTGGTTCGGTAATAAACGACAACATCGTTTAAATCGAAGTCACCAACTTCAGGCCAGTTATCTTCGAACGCTGCAGTGTAGTAGTTAGAGTGTTGAATTGTGGTTCCCGGATCAGTCACGTTGAACACGTAATCCTCGACTTCCCCGTCACCAACGTAACCATCACTTGGGATGTTAGGGCTGCTCGCTAGACGGAAACGTGTTTGTACAGTCCCCACACTCGCATCATCAGCCACTCGAATTGGAACCACTTGGCCCCCTTCAACAACCGAATGGTTTTTCAAGATTTGTTCATCATCATCGAAAGTACCACTCAAGTCCCAGTCAGCCCAAGCTTGTAGGTAACCATTACCCACAACGTTGACGTTGATGAGACTATCCAAACCAATTTCTAAGTTAGTAAGTAGCGTAATACCGTCGTCATCATTCCCGTCAACATCCAAGTCATCACCGTTTGATAAGGCGCCCGGTTGTCCGTCAGAATCAGCATCGATATTAGCCCCGAGATAGAGCGTTGAAGAAACAGCATGCTCCGCACCGTTGCTTGCTTGTAATGTTCCATAGGTATCCGGCGCATCGCCGAAATCAGACTCATTGGAACTCTCTATCGGATTCGTAAAACCACTTAAATCCCAGTTACCATCAAACGCTGAAAAGATTGGGTTAGGGAAGCCACTGCCACTCGTTGTAACAGTTTCAAACTGAAGGGTAACAATAGAGGTATTTTTGTAGGTAAACTTAACCGCACCTGACGTATCAGTTTCAGAATAATTGGTGCCTGGTCCGGTGAAGAGAACTGAATTGCCATCAGCACTCTCTTCAGCAGTCAAGCTGGCACTCGCACTACCTAGCTGGTAACTGTAAAAACCTTCACTTTTAAATACTCGAACTTGCTCTGACTGAACGGGCTCACCATCAATGTCATAGCCAATCATTTCAAATTCAGGGATGGTGTAAGGAACAGAGAACGTACCTGAGAGACCGTCAGTACCATCAAAAAATTCGAACGTATAAATCAGCCCCGCAGAACCAGCAGAATTAGTTTGGTAGAGAAAACCAATATCACCTGACGGTTGTGTTGCGCCTACTTTGTAATTGGGTGCATGAAACAAAAATGTCGCATCACCAAATACGCTACTGGATACCTTTGCATCTATGGTTTTTCCATCGTGTGTACCGACATTTAGAAAATGCATAGAGGCGCCATCGTAGGTCGGCCCTGCCCAACTGCTACTGCCATTTGTTGATTCTATGTGATTTGAAAAATCCAAGTCCACTATGGTTGCGTGGACCGGGACACTAACTATTGCTCCGATGAGATAAATAATTTGCTTGTATTTCATAGTTAACCTCGACTTCTTCTTCGCTTAGGCGATTTCCTTGAAAAGTACGTAAACTTTGAACGGCAAAGCTAAATAAATGTGTCCCTAAAATCTGATGCTACGAGACAAAGGATGTCTACTTTTTTATTTTGGCGCCGACAAAACGAGTTGCATAAGTAGGTTAAGCAAGAGTGAAGCCAAGTTTTTTTAAACTTAGAAAACAAATCTAACATCATGAAAGTATTAGTTTATTTACCTACATTCTCCTTAGGTTCTAGACCCAATAAACACTAACTTCAAAATAGGAATCAATTTGATGAATGAAGTAACTCAATTTGACAGCTTGTCATAGATAGGAGTGAGAGAAGTAGATTCCAAGCGAATAAAGATGTCGTTCAAACAGCAGGAAACTGCATGAAACTGGAGAAATAATGACTATTGGCTGTAAGCAAAGTTGGGGGGGGGGGGGCTGCAAGCGCTAACGATGAACTGCTTAAATGCGGGGTGAGTTAAACAGTTCAAAGATCATTATCGGTTGCGCTTTAGTTACAGCTGAACACTTAATTCCGTGCAATGACTGCAATATAAGGTTTGGTGAGGCTACAGCATTTCTTTCGCGATCAAATGCAACAAAAACGTCTCGCGCTCAATGCTCATACCCTTTTTAGGGCTTTCGGCCATCGTCTTTTCATTATGAGCAATTGCTTCATGGATGTTCATCCACACAGGCTTCATTCCGTTTTTAACTTCGTAATCTTCGTAAGCCGTCTCACCAAGTTCACGATCGATCTTGCACGAATAGCAGTAGGAGATCATATGCATGATATCTGCATCATCTTTATACCAAGGACGAAACTCTTCAAAAATACCAAACGGCTTAATGCCATGAATGTTCTTTGCACCCGTCTCTTCTTCAAGCTCTCGGACCATGCCCGCAATCACGTCTTCGCCTTCATCAAGGCCACCACCTGGAATGGTGTAATCGTGATAACGCTCGGTATACAGCATCAGAATATCTTCACCATCTAAGACAATCGCTCTGGCGGCATTACGCTTGTAAACTGTTTTGTTATCTAGGTGGTCGATATCTGGGTGAATGGTGGTTTTTAGGTGTCTCATGGCTCTAACTTCTCAACTGAATTTGGCGGCATCATATCATAATCAATCATAGATTCGAGGTTCATAGCGGTTCACATCAACACACCTTCTAACTTTGTACCCCATAGCCGGCAAGCAAGAAAACATCACATAGCCTCTGAAAAGCCCCCACTCAACAATTAATACCCTTCTATAACCCGGCCAGCTTAGTTTGATCTAGCCCTCAAAAAGCAGCTAAATATGGCGAAATATCAAACTATTTCAATATCTTGACCAAATTAGAACAACCTTTTCTGAAATCTAAAATATACTCATTTGATAGAGCTTCTAATTGGGTTCTGTAGAACTTGTTGTATTCAACTATAGAGTTATCACGTAGGAGATAAACATGAAGAAAATTGGTTTGATGGCTGTATTTGCCGTTGTATTAGGTGGTTGTGCAAACGACTATGCAGAGTATAGCGAAGGCCAACGTGTTTCAGTCGCTAATCCAGCGGCCGTTTATTGTGTCCAACAGGATGGCGAATTAGACACGGTCACAGAAAACAATCAACGCACCACTTATTGTGTTTTTGATAGCGGTGAACATATTGAGCAATGGGAATATTACCGAAATAATCATGAGCAAGACTCAGAAGCTAAAAGTGAATAGCGCTCCACTCTGATACCCACCAATCCCTCCCTCTTTTTTTTTATATTCAATCAATTACGTAAACCGACTGCCAATTGGCAGCGGTTTACCGTATACACACACCAATTGCACACTGTTTTATTTCTGACATTTCTCTGACACTGCCAATATATAAGTAAATAAAATATCGACCTGTTACAAACATTTACAAGTTGAATTGAAATGAAATGAAAAATCATTCGAAAACGGAAAAGCAAATTCACATGTCTTATGAATCCACTGAGTTCAACGTTTCTCAATCAACCTCTCAAGTGATTTACAAGCGCTGTCAAACCGCTTTATTCGTTCTTGCGATTGGTATTATTGCTAACTCAGTGCTCAGAATTGATTTCGTATTATTGAACGGAAATGTTGGTGAGATCTCAGTTACAGAAATGTTACAGCAGCTGCTACTTATCGTTAGTTCAGGTTCTTTTGTTTACCTAGCGAGAAAGAGAAATGAAGTGAAAAACGCTGCGGTTCTCATTAGCGCTTTCTTCGCTGTATTGTTCATCCGTGAAATGGATTTTTGGTTTGATAAGATCG
Organism: Vibrio chagasii; assembly: GCF_024347355.1. Taxonomy (NCBI): domain Bacteria; kingdom Pseudomonadati; phylum Pseudomonadota; class Gammaproteobacteria; order Vibrionales; family Vibrionaceae; genus Vibrio; species Vibrio chagasii. Next base: position 1,758,600 of record NZ_AP025466.1, on the reverse strand, counting down.
CACACGGCGCCTGGGTTTTTCCTGCTGCGCTAGTTGCTGGCAGCGCTATTTTTTATGCAGTAAAAAACGGTAAGCGTACTATCGATCAACTTGCCCTAATTTTGGCTTCTCCACACATGAACCTATTAGTGACAGGCGTAATGCTACTACTAGTATTCTCTCGCCTATTCTGTATGGGTAGCTTTTGGCACAATGTGATGGGCGATGATTACGTTCGCGCCGTTAAAAACATTGCAGAAGAAGGCACAGAACTACTTGCCTACTGCTTAATTGCGTTTGCTAGCCTAAAAACAGTTCTAGGCATCACCAGAAAAAAATAACGATTTATCGCCACCAGCGATGCGTATGATCCGATTCAGGATCTAACAATCGATTCAGAAAAGTTAGGGTGGTATCCAGTAACGCTAGGTACTCCCTGACTTTTTTTATATCCGTACCTACTGGAGTACCTCGAATACAGCCTTCCAATACCGGAAGCAGACTTTCCACAATACTAAACTTAGGTGAACTTCCGACTAAGCCTTTTGCTTTCGCCAAAGCTTCCAAGGAAAGCCTTTCTGGCTCCGACCTCACCATCTTCAAATCTCGCTTAAACGCTCCGGCACATACTCCTTCGAGATACACTCGGTACGTTGTAAGCACATCCATCAATAAAAACAGCTGACCTTGAGTCGTTTTGTGAGGATATGGGACTGCAACATGAGCCTCCAACTTGCGATCTATCTGCAGTTCTACGCCAAGCGCCGAACACTTTTCAACGAGAACTTTGAGCAAACCTTGCTCGTCCATTAGCGTTTGAATCTCAAAGATTCGTTGCAAGTGATAGTCATTCGACACAAACGTTATCTTTACACCTTGCCCACGAGTAAACAGACCACTCTCTATCATCTCAGCAGCTAAATTTTGGATGTTTTCTACAGTATTGGTTGAATGCTGCTCTAATAAAATCGCTCCCAGAGTAAACGGGACTTCGCTGAGGCTTTCCAACTCTCGAAAGTATCGGTGCATCGCATCGGCTTCCGAAACACTCTGCCCTTTGGTTACCCCACCACAAAAAGCGACCGCTGTAGACGAGCGACGCTCTGCGTTCAAGGACTCCGCCAGATACTTCACCAAAGCATCAACTCGACTGATTCCTTCCTCAGTCAATTCATTCTCATTAAGCCGTTTACCCAGCACAATAAGGAGGTTATTAATGCTCATTTTATGTTCAAGTCTCGTTTTGGGGATTAGATGGAGTGAATTATGTATACAATACTTGTGAACAAAAGTATTTTGAAATTCTTATAAGTTGCTCGCAATAATGCTCACTATTGCAAAGCAACACAATAAGGTACTCGACAATCAAAGTGCAGCTTAAAAGCACAATAGCACGATCATAGGATCCACAGGGTTACGCTGGTTAGCGTTAGTTTTAAACAGAGAACGCTTTCACACATATAAGTGAAACGAACAAAATACAAATTTTACACAGAGTTCGTCCATCGAACCGTCTTCACAGGAAGTTACTATGCTGTCTATTTTTGATATCTATAAAATTGGGGTTGGGCCTTCTAGCTCCCATACAAATGGACCAATGATCGCAGGGTTTAATTTTACCCAAAAGATTGAATCTGTACTTGACCAAGTTACCCGTATTCAAATCGACTTATACGGCTCACTATCATTAACAGGTATCGGCCACCACACTGACCGAGCAACCCTGTTAGGTCTACTTGGAAACCGCCCAGATACCATCAAAATAACCAGTGCTAATCTAGCAATGCGCAAAGCGATTGAAGACAAGTCTCTTATGGTGAGTGGTCACCATGAGATTCACTTCGATGTAGAGAGCGACTTGCTCTTTCACAAAACCAATCTGCCGCTTCATGAAAACGGTATGACAATCTCTGCGTTTGATGCGAGCGGTAAGCTTCTGGATATGGAGACCTACTACTCGATTGGTGGTGGTTTCATCGCAACTGCAGATGAGCTGCAAAACGGCAAACAAGAGTCTGAAACCCAAGTTGAATTCCCTTTCTCATCTGCTGACCAACTCCTTGAGCTCGCTGATAAGAATGGAATGAGCCTTGGCGGATTAATCCTACGCAACGAAGTATCCTTCCAAGATATGGAAGCTATTGACCAAAAAGCAGATCAAATCTGGAAGGTGATGTCACTGTGTATGCAGCGTGGCTTTGATACTGAAGGTATCCTAGATGGTGGCCTTGAAGTCACACGTCGAGCACCCGCTCTTTTGAAAAAACTTGAAGCGAATGCCTCCATTGAAAATGATCCAATGGAGATCATGGATTGGATTAACCTATTTGCCTTTGCCGTGAGTGAAGAAAATGCAGCAGGTGGCCAAGTAGTGACATCACCAACCAACGGTGCGGCTGGCGTTATCCCTGCTGTTTTAATGTACTACCATCGCTTTATCAAAGAGCTTGATACCAAGCAGCTCAAAGATTTCTTAGCGGTATCTGGCGCTATCGGTATTCTATATAAAACCAATGCGTCGATTTCGGGTGCGGAGGTAGGTTGTCAAGGCGAAGTCGGTGTATCTTCTTCAATGGCAGCAGCAGGCTTAACGGCCCTTCGTGGTGGTAGCAACGAGCAAATCTGTATTGCAGCTGAGATCGCGATGGAGCACTCGCTAGGCATGACCTGTGACCCAATTGGCGGCCTGGTTCAAGTACCATGCATTGAACGTAACGCGATGGGCGCAATGAAGGCGATCAACGCATCACGTATGGCACTAAAACGTACGAGTAAATGTCTTATCTCGTTAGACAAAGTTATCGAGACCATGTACCAAACCGGTAAAGACATGAACAAGAAGTACCGAGAAACGTCGTTAGGCGGCTTAGCGGTGATTCACATGGCGCCACCGTGTGAATAGCAGACAAGAACACGAGTTCACAATGCCCTTGTAGAAGGCAATGTAGATCAGATAAGGATCGGTTGACCGATCCTTCTTCTGAGAGATAATCGGAAGCCTGTTTCTAGGCTTCCGATTTTTTATGTCTATCCAAAACTATTTTGTCGATTTCCTCGAAGAAAATCCTGTTGATGTAGCTCAACTCACCACTTTCTCTGAACATATCCCAGATGAATGGGTTGTTAAGGCAGCTAGTCTTTCTGATAAAGCGACTATTCGCCGACGTCGACTACCAAGTGACATGGTCTTGTGGCTAATTGTCGGCATGGCCTTCTTCCGTAATGAACCAATTGCCGAAGTCGCACGAAGAATGAATGTCTGTGCGGATGGCTTGGCTGATGAAGAGTTATTAGCAAAAAGTGCTTTAACCCAGGCAAGACAACGTTTAGGCAGTGCTGCACCAGAGTGGTTGTTTAAACAATGTGGGCGAACGTGGGGTCTTGAACGATACCGTGATGATACGTGGCAAGGATTACAAGTTTTTGCTGTAGACGGTGCTCTTTTTCGCACCGCGGATACGCCCGAACTTAGAGAGCACTTTGGCTCGGGTAATACCTCGAGTAGCAGGCAGACACCACATCCAATGCTAAGAGTTGTGACTATGATGAATGTCCGTTCTCATGTCATCGTTGACGCTGCCATAAGCCCTTATCGGCGTGGTGAAATCCCACTTGCTATGCCCTTCATCGACTCTTTACCAGATAACTCTGTGACGTTACTAGATAAAGGTTTTTACGGTGCAGACTTACTTCTCTCTCTTCAAAATAGCGGTATTAATAGACATTGGTTGATACCAGCAAGGAAAGGGTTGAAATACACACTTTTAGATGAAGAAGAAAGCAATGATATGCTCATCGAAATGAACGTCTCACCGCAAGCTCTCAAAAAGAACCCTAGTTTACCTGAAAAATGGCAAGTCAGAGCGGTGACCTATGAAGTACAAGGTAAGCAGAAAACTGTTTTTACATCCCTTCCAAGAGCAGACTACGACGCGAAAGCGGTAGCCGAACTTTATCATGAACGTTGGGAAATCGAATTAGGTTATCGTGATATCAAAAGCTCAATGCAACACAATGCCTTAGTATTACGCAGTAAAACAGTAAACCTTGTTTATCAAGAACTCTGGGGGCTGTTGCTTGGTTATAATTTGGTAAGACGTGAAGCAAGTCAGGCAGCAGTTGAACATGGAAGAATGCCGAATGAAATTAGCTTTAAATACGCTTGTCAGTTTATAGCGAGCCAACTGAAGGTGATGAGTAAAGCGATATCGCCAGGCAATACACCTAAGCGTTTAAAGAGTCTAAGGGGAGACTTATCAATCCTCTTTATAGACAAACGCCCTAAGCCTAATCGGCCTAGGGCGGTAAAAATATCAAAGACTCGCTACCCAATTAATCGCAAAGCAGCTCCGCTTAAGTGAACTACATTGCGACAATCGCCGGGCTTTTTTGTATATACGCTAATCTGACTGAGACTGTGCCAACCGAATACTGACTAAACTTGCCACCATAATAGCTAGGTAAAAACTACCAATTATCGATTCCATAAATACAAAGAACTGAGCAACTGGCAAGGCTGGAGAAATATCTCCATAGCCTACCGTTGTCAGAGTAATAAAGCTGAAATACATCGCATTAAACAAATTGGTTAGCCAAATTTGCTCTTCTAAGCCATTAAATGCGTTAGGAAAGATCTCGAGAATCAACAAGTAGATAGTCGACCACGCAAAGCCTAGCAGCAAATAAATACAGATAGAGCCTATGATGTGATTGGGAGTGACCGTTTTCGCTTGCATCACTTGTCTTAATGCAGAGTAAATATGCGAAAACAGGAACATGGTTAATGCCGTTAGCGTCACTATCGACAAGTTGTAACCTTCTAGAAAGGAGAAAACACCCGACACCGATGCAGTAATCAATAACAAACCGTACCAAGAGCGATACAGAGACCGCTCTTTATGAATGCCGACAATCGAAACCGCTAAGGTAATAATGATCAAGAACAGAATCGTTTTTTGGCCTTGCGGATAAAACTGCTGCATCACCGCGCAACCAAAAAACAACACCAATAGTGCGTAAAACAGGAAATAGAAGTTGTCGTCTTTCGAGACTGCCTTCATCTATTTGTCCTCTTCTTTTGGCTCCAAGTCTAACCAAGAGACCATTAGCTCGTAAGACAAACTCAAGATAACTGCACCGACAAACAAGCCTACGATACCAGACATCGCCATACCACCTAACGCACCGAGCAGAATCACCAACATTGGAATATGAGAACCACGGCTTAACAGCATAGGTTTTAAGATAGCGTCACTACCGCTCACCAAAATACACCACACCAAGAACAAGCTTGCCGCAAGAGTCGATTCAACACTGAACATGTAGATAATTGCAGGCAATAGCGCAAGAATCGGAGGTAGCTGGATAATCGCAATAAGTAACACAGCCAACGCCCACATTGCCGCTGCAGGAACACCTGCAATCACTAATCCGATTGCTGACATAATTGATTGAATGACAGCAACACCAATCACACCTTGCACAACACTGCGCACCGTTGATTTCGATAGCTGGACTAATTCAACACCCTTACCATCAGTCAAGCGCGCGACTAAGAGCGTTACACCCGTCTGGCATTTGTCTGCATTACTCATAAACGCGCCAGCAATAATGGTCGAGATAATGAATTGAATAAAACCACCACCAAGAGATCCTAATATTGAAGCCGCTTTAGTGGCAAGTGCCTTAAGCTCTTCCGCGTACTTGATGAACACGCCTTCGATATTTGAAGAGGCATGAACTAAGGTCGCATACACCTTTTCACCGATGAATGGGATATCTTGTAACGACTCTTTTGGTTTAGGTAGAGACAAGGTTCCGTCCTGAAGCCCTGTCATTAAGTCGGATGCACTCGTGTAGATGCCAGAAGACAATGCCACTAATGGGATAAGCAGCAACAACACGCCAATGATGCTCAATAATGCACTGGCTTTACCTTTCGACAGCCCAGTTTTGTTTGAGATGGCAACAGCTACTGGGTACAGCGCTGTCGCGATAATCGCGCCCCACACCACCAGCAAAATGAATGGGCGTAAAATTGAAAAACACCAATAAACCAGTATAGCGATGGCAGCAATTTTAATTGCGGCGTCAATCGCCTGTTTAGAAAAATCATCGGTTAACTTCATGACACGTCCTTGTAGAGGCAAAAATTAAGGCTGATTTTGTAAGAACTTCCAATTCCTAGTCTCGAGGAAAAGCGAAGCCAAAATCATATAAATCCCAATTAACACTAACTGGAATATGCGAATAAAAGTGTTGCTATCAATATCGCCAGAGCTCATCAATGTGCTCCCAACAAGTACCAATAAGGTGCTAAATGCAGTGGCAAAGATCGGCGCTTTTTCTGAAACGGTATAGATCTTGGTCGCCATAAGAATAGCAACAAGACCGATAAACAAAGAATAGAAGACAATGTTAGGAACAATCGAAAGAATCGAGAATGCCGCAATCGCCAACAAGCCTCCAATACCGTTACTGATCACCAAAAAGGCACTTAACTTTATCGATTTCTCTGACGTAATCATTAACGATAGTAGCGCAATGAACATCATTGTCAGTAACGCTTCAGAGACTTGAAAAATAAAGAAAAAACACACCACTGGATAAGAGATAATCATAGCCCGAAATGCCGCATACCAGCGCTGTCTCTTTTCGAGTGGCGCCGCTGCAAACCCTGAGAATTCAGATTTAGGTTCTGGGAAAAAAACGTGGACTAACGCAAAGATCATCACAGAAACCACACCTGATGCCGCCAAGCCAGATGCCAGTAATACTGAGACACCAGGGTTATCAATCGCCATAAATGGCAACATCAACACAGCAATCAATAACACGGTAGCAAATAGGTTCCATTTAGGGTCTACGAACAAGTAGTAACCCCACAACATCATTAATCCCACCAAAATCAACAGAGGGATTGGATAATGGGTTATCCCGCGAGACAGCAGCAAACCTAAAGCCATGATGGCAACCACCGCCAATAACAGTTCGTAGACAGTTTCTTTATGTAGGTTTGGTTTATCAATTAAGAACTTAGCCGTAAACACTGGCGCTACAAATGCAAGCGGCCAGTTAATCCATGCAGCTAAAAAGACAGCTAACGTGACCCCGACGGTATAGCGCAGGATCCGTTGCTGTGTTTGTTGATCGAGTACAGGCTTATCGGACATAAGACAATACACTTATAAATCGAATCCAAAGTTTGCCTATTGCGTTGAAAACAAAGTTATCGCCGCTATAAACAATCACATCCGCCTGACCACCAACACGCAGCATGCCTTGCATCGCATCTCGTTCAAATTCGATAGTAATTGGCAGCATTTGAGTTTGGCGCAACCAGCCAGTTTGTTGACTCGCCTGAGCAAGTTTACCTGCTTGATCGTTTTGTCCCCAATCGACACCCCAATCAATGCTGCTTACACGACCTTTCACGATTCGACCCGGAGCAAAATCTAGAGCGACTTCCACTTCATCGCCAACCGTGACATTACCTAAACTATTTTCACGGTAGTAAGCTTCTATCCAGATATCCTCCGTCGAGACAAACGTCATGATCGCTTGGCCTGCGGAAGCATAAAAGCCTTCCGACAAGCTGAAGTTAGACACACCACCTTGTGTTGGTGCTTTAATAACAGTGCGTTCAAGGTTAAGTTGAGCTTGTTCCAACGCCAGCAATGCTGCTTTCACTTGACTGTTCTCTTCACCCTCTTTACCCATTTGTTGCTTCGCGCGTTCCAAGTCTGCTTCAGCATTCGTCACGTTAGCTCGCGCTGTTGCCAAAGTCGCGAGAGATAACATGTACAGTTTTGAGCAATTAAAAGTCTTTGTCACTGTGTGTGAAAGTGGCTCTTTTTCTGCGGCAGCGCGTAAGTTAAAACGAGCTCAATCCGATGTTAGTCAGTCGATCGCCAACTTAGAAATTGCCATCGACCAAGAGCTGTTCAATAGAGAGAAGAACACCCCCGTTTTAACCTCTACAGGTAAAGCTTTATTGCCTGTCGCTAAATCGATTCTTGATCAACAAAAGTACTTCGACCAAAAAGTAGAATCACTGGCACAAGAAGACGAGCATGAGCTTATTATTGCTATCGATGAAAGCATCATAGATACAAATTTCATTAAGATAATCAGCTCCCTAGCCGATCAGTTTCCAATCACACACTTCGAAATTATTACGACATCCACCTTCGATGTAGAGGATTTAGTAAAACGAGGAAAAGCACATATCGGCATTATCTATGCGGATGGAGAGCTCAAAGTTGATATGGATTTCTTTTTGTTAGGCCAAGCACGCTTCCTAACCGTCAGCTCTGCTGATCATGAGCTCAGCAAGCTGCCAGTAGTTCAAGATTCAGACTTAAAACGCTATCGGCAGTGTGTACAACGCAGTTCAAAGCAACGTGAGCTGTGGTTCACCTATGGCATTAGCTCCATGCTTTGGTATGCCAACACTCACAAAACCATCATCGACCTAGTAGAGCAAAACGTTGGTTGGGCAAATGTGCCTGAAATGATGGTCATGGAAGGCATAAATAAAGGAAAACTCGTTGCTCTGCCTGTTGCACACGAGCATGGCGGTTGGATAACTCCGGTAGGATGCTTGGTGTCACGCCGTCACATCAATGGCCCGGTACTCACGAGTCTGATTGAGAAGCTGGAAGGTTACTCTTTGCAATACAATCAATGGCAAGCAAACTAGCTAAAACTACATTGCAATATCGGTAGTGCGTTTCGCCGCACTACCGCATTTCGACACATTTCACCGATAAATATCTTTGTCGTCTGGACAAAACACCCTAGTTGATGTCCCAAAGTGACATAACTAAACTGCGATCCGAAAGGGGTTGTCGTGCCTATGCATGGTTAACGAATCAATCCAAATCGCTCTTTAACACTACTGACCTAACCTCAAATCTCCCGTGTAGGCATTGCTAACGTCGACTATAACAGCTTCAAATAGATCACTTTTTGAATTTAATTCGCCCCAGTTTATGAGTGCTCTTCGAGTGCTTTTTTATATCTAAATGAACCTTTTGGAAAATTTGTCGTGAACGTTTTAAGAAACATTTGCCCTGAGAAAATGGGTAAAGAGCGTAACAAACGAGAGTATGATTTACGCGTACTTAATTGTGTCAGTGAAAGTGAATATGAATCGCGTATGGCGGTTTGGAACAGCCTAACGATGGCTGCAACGCCGTCAGCTTCGGAAACAAAAGGCTTCATCGATGAGGCTTTCAACAAACTACAAAATGACTTAAAAGAGACAAGTCGCGAGTTATCCATTAACTACACCGACTTTATTGCGATGGCACATGAGGAAATCAATTACATCAAGATTTTCGTTGCCGATAAAACCTCACAGTACGGTTGGTACGCAGCGATCGCTTTGATGATCATCGGCACCATTGCTTTGTGTATTCAGTAAGATAGGTCCTATCTTCAGCTGAAGCTCCCTTGAGCGCTTTCATACGCGCTAACTAGAAAACAAATGACTCGCTTCATTTGTTTTCTAGTCGCTACAAACTCACTCTCCCATCAGATTTACTAAGTCTTTCGTCGCCTTTTTAGGATCTTCTGCGTGACAGATTGCAGAGACTAGCGCTAAGCCGTGAATACCTGTTTCAACCAACTGTGGGATATTAGATTCGTTGATGCCACCAATTCCGACTATCGGTAACTTGGTTGTTTCCAACGCCAACTTAATACCTTCATAACCCCAATACTTTTTCAGATTTGTTTTTGTCTGAGTCTCAAACAGTGCGCTGAGGCCAATGTAATCAATCGGCAAGTCATCAGCTTCTTGTAACTGCTGTTCAGTCTCAATCGATAAACCAAGAATCTTGTCTGAACCAATCAGCTTACGTGCTAGTGCGGCTGGCATATCCGATTGCCCTAAATGCAAACCATCGGCATCCACAGCTAATGCTACATCAACTCGATCATTAATGATCAATGGCACACCTGTTCCAACTAAAACTGATTTAACGGCTTGTGCACGCTCGACGAAGGCTCTCACATCTCCGTGCTTCTCTCTTACTTGAACCATAGTAACGCCACCAGCGACCGCTTTTTCAACCACAAACTTAAGCGTTTCTAAATCTTGTTGGTCGTCAGTAACCAAGTAGAGCTTGTAAGGGTTCATACCGTTCCTTTCTAATCGATTTCTATCATTGATGTTCTGCTATTTTACCGACAAATCGCCTGCTATGCATGGGAGTTAATACTAAAATCTCTGCGTTGCACGAACAGATCAAATACGCAACTCGTTGAAATCATATCGAAAAATCTGAACTTTTTAACCAAAGCGTTACTTATTACACAAACTATTCACTTTGAGCATGCCCGATACACCGTTTTATGAAATACTCCAAAATGAAGGAATCAGGTAAATATAGGGATAGTTATGCGCCACCTTTCTATAGCGCTTAAGATCAAGCTGGGGTTTGCCATCTGCTTGCTCTTTTTCGTCATTTCAGGCCTTGTTAGCTACAAAGGCATTCAAACCTTGTCGAACGGCTTTAGCGAGTACAGCGAGCTCAGCCACAAAGCGACTCAGTCTGGCAACATTCAAGTGCACTTTCTTCAGATGCGTTTAGCCTCTGAACGTTACTTAGAGTCATTGGATGAGCAATATGAAGCGAATTATCAATCAAGCAAACTAGCGATCGATGATCTGCTTAATAACTTAATCGAAAACACCACTAACACTGATAGCCTATCAAGCATACAGCTGGTTCAAGACAGTGTTGCAGCCTTTGATACTGCCTATGGCTCAATGAAGCAGAGCCAGCTAATGATCGACCAGTTAGTGAATGTTGAGATGGTCAAAAGAGAGACTAACGCGCTAAAAGCCGCACAGAGCTTGTTGTATGAGTCTTACAATAACAACGATCCAAACGCGAGCTTGTACGCAGGTATGCTAATGGAGAACTTTCTCGCAGCTAAGATCGCGGTTATTAGCCACTCGAACAACAACAACCTCAAAACCTACGAAGCAGGTAAAGATATCTTTGAATATGCTCTGCCAGGTATTGAGGGTGATATTGAGTCTCTGAAGTCTTCTCCTTACCAAAGCGAGCTGATTGAAGACTTCTCTCACCAGCGTGAAGCCTATGCGAAAGGCTTTGAGCAAGTTCATCAACAGATGCTGGAGAACACTCAAAGAACCGCTACCCTTTCTTCGATTGGTGATAGCTTAGCTATCGCGGTAGCTGATGCTCAAAGCATTCTAGAACAACAGAAACAGGCGCTGACACCAGAGCTGCAAGCCAGTGAAACGCGCTCAATTCAAATCATCATCTTACTAACGGGTGTGGCGTTAGTTATCGGCATGACAAGCGCCGTTTTAGTGACTCGCTCTATTACCAAAGGTATCGCACAAGTTAAACAGATCACCAATGAGCTTTCTCAAGGTAACTTAAATGTTGAAGTGAACATTGAGAGCAAGAACGAGATTGGTGAACTGCTGACTAACATGGAGATCACCATTGAATCTCTGCGTGATATCGTAAGCCAAGTGAACCGCTCTAGTGTGCGTATTGGTGAAATGTCTGAGTCACTCAATCAAGTGACTAACAACAGCTCGACCAACGCAACGCAGTTGAACAGCGAGATGATGAACATCTCAACCGCAGTCGACCAACTGGCTTCAAGTACATCTGAAATCGCTTCAAGTGCTAATCACGCCTCTCAAGTTGCCAACCAAGCAACTGAGAACGTCGCGATGGGCCTCAAAGAAGTAGACAAAACACTGCATGAAATTGGCAGCGCCGATGAGAGCATGCAGGTCAGCAGCCAGAAAGTGACCGACCTACACAAAGAGTCGATGAACATTGGCGCAATCCTGGAAGTAATCAAAGGCGTATCAGAGCAGACTAACCTTCTCGCGCTGAATGCCGCGATCGAAGCCGCTCGCGCAGGTGAACAAGGTCGCGGATTTGCCGTCGTAGCGGATGAGGTAAGAACGCTTGCTAAGCGTACTCAAGACTCTGCTAGCCAGATTGATGAGCTCATCACCTCACTACAACGTGGCGCTAAAGATGCGTTAGAGTCGATCAAAGAGAGCCATAGTACGGTTTCAGATGCTTCAACACAGGCGCAGCAAGCTTCTCAGAACTTACATGTGATAAATCAACACATCCAAGACCTGAACCAAGCCAACAGCCAAATCGCGGTTTCGGTTGATGAGCAGGATCGTCTTACCAAATCACTGGGTGAAAATGCGCAAGGTGCGAATACCATCGCGCAAAGTAACCAAGAGTCAGTCAGCAGCATTTCAGGTGCAGCTAGCGACTTAACTGAGGTTGCGCATCACCTAGAGAGCCAAGTGAACCGATTTAGAACCTAGTCAGCTAGTCTATACACTGCTGGTACAGTTCCAAACCAATAATAAAAAGCCCCCAACACATAAGTGTCGGGGGCTTTTCTATAACTAAAGCGTTTTAAGTTAGGCTTCTAACTGATTTCTTAGGTGCAGATGAACCTTATTGAATCTTCAAACGTTGAATCAGAGTTTCTTCGTCTAACTGATATAGCTCATCAAGCAAGCTCATTTGCAAGCTACCCGGACCGCGAGAGTTCTCAGCAGCAATTTCACCAACCACACCTAATACCGCCGCGGCAGCCAAACCGCTTTCATCACCAACAGCAGCAAATGCGCCAGTCAGTGCGGTTAAAGTACAACCCATACCCGTCACATACGGCATCATTTGGTGTCCATTGTTTAACGTTACTACGCTGTCTTTGGTGACAACATAATCCGTCTCGCCTGAAATCACCACATTTGCACCGTATTCAGCCACTAAGCATTGTGCAGCACCTAACGCAGCACCACTGCTATCAAGCGCATCCACACCTTTGCTCTGCGCTTGCTCGCCCGCCAATGCAATAATCTCAGACGCGTTACCACGAATGATTAGCTTATCCGCTAAACGTGCGATTTGACGAGAAGTCTCTGTACGCAGCGTACTTGCACCACAACCGACTGGGTCAAGCACCACAACCTTGTTGTTCGCGTTCGCTTGTTCAACCGCGAAGCACATTCTTGGCGCCCAGACACTGTCGAGCGTGCCAATGTTGATCACCAAAGCGCCAGAAAATGACATGATCTCAACCAGCTCTTGTTGCGAGTGCGCCATGATAGGCGAAGCACCAATTGCCAATAACGCATTGGCTGTATTGTTCATCACCACATAGTTAGTAATATTCACAACCAGTGGCTTTTGCTCTCGTACTGCGCGCAGCGATTGGATGATTTGTTCAGTTAGCATGGATTAGTCCTTATTCGTAAAAGTCGCTTTAAGCCGTTGTTGAGTCATTCAGTGCATTCAGACCTTGCTGCCAGAAAGCCACTTCCATACGCGTTGCGGTTTTAAATATATGCACGATGTTCTGGCCGCGCTCGCTGTTGATATCAATTTCAGCCAGTAGCTGATTGAAATACTCAGCGCCTGTTGCCACGCCAGACTGAAACTCTTCACCACCGTAAAGCTGCAACCAGCTTGCGTATGGGTTACCTTCCAAAACAGTGTCACTGCTTTCTAATAGCGCTTTACCAATCACAGCATAACCAATTGAACACGGAGCCAATGCCGCATAAAGATCAACAAGATCCCCCGTCATACCCGCGTCTAAAACGTATCGCGTGTAAGCGACGGTGCCGAAATCTTCTGGTTCGTTTTCTAAATCAGATTCCGTTAAGCCCCATTGACCACAGTAAGTCACGTGGTGAGAAATTTCAGAATCCAATAGAGCATGAACACTTGGCAGAGCACGGCGCATATCAGCTAGTGTTTTTGCCTTATAAATCGCCAATGCATAAGCACGGGCATACTGTTTCAAGAACAGAAAATCTTGTTTCAAGTAATGCAGAAAACACGGCTGAGCAAGAGTGCCGTTTGCCAGCGTTTTAACAAAATCATGCTCGGTGTAATCTTGCCAATCTTGCTGACAGGCTTGGATTAAGTCTTGGTATTTCATGAGATTCCTTAGTCAAAAGCCGGTACGTAATCAGCAGCTTTTGGTAGTGATTTGATAATGCCTTTGTCGAACATGAACTGCGCGTAATCATCGTAACGCTTCATGTCTACCGCAGAAGGGCGAAGTGCAAAACGAGTCAATGTGTCGTTCCATGCACGTTGGTTAAGCTCGTTGTTTAACGTATCTGGCGAATACGCCACAAACTCGCTCCAAGAGTCTTGCGGGTGGTTCACAATGTAAGTGGTTGCTTGCTCAAGTGCTTTGTTGAATGCTTTGATTGCTTCGTCGTCGTGTTTCTTTGCGTTCGCCACAAAGATCAACTCGTCGTAAGCTGGCACACCGTGCTCTTCTGGGAAGAATGCTTTGGCTTTAAAGCCTTCAAGGGCTAGTTGATTCGTTTCGAAGTTACGTAAGCCACCCCAGATTGCATCTACTTTGCCTGATGCCAGTGAAGACGACAGTGCCCAACCAACATTGATAGTTTGGACGTCAGTAAACTCAACATTTTCCTGAGCTAGCATGGTGCCGATCGTCGCTTCTTCATTACCTGCAATCGCGATACCGATCTTTTTGCCTTTCAGATCCGCTAGTGAATCGTTCTTGCCGTTATCCAGCACCATCAACGTGTTCAGTGGTGTGGCGATTAGGGTTGATGCACGAACCAAAGGCAAGCCTGCAGCGACATCCATAGTTAAACTTGGTTGGTAGGTTACTGCGAGATCGACCTTACCTGCTGCAACGAGTTTTGCTGGCGTGCTTGGGTCAGCTGGCTCTTGGATTTCAATCTCTAGGCCCTGATCTGCAAAGTAACCACGCTCTTGAGCAATCACAATGGGGCCGTGGTTCGGGTTTACAAACCAATCCAACATCAGTGTCAGTTTCTTGTGTTCCGAATCCGCTAATGCATGACCTGAAACTAGCGAAGCAAGCAGTGCCACTGCACCTACCAATTTGGTGTTTTTCATAGTTAACCTTTCCTTTTGAATATTATTATTGTGTTTGTCGATCTAATTTCTAACGTGGTTTGTTTAGATAAATAGCCTGAGCGAAGCTTTATTAAACAAAGAGTTATTGAGCTAGCCATCATTGGTTCCCCCAGGGGATAGCTTTTTTGAGTAATTTGTCTGTGATGAAGTAGAGCGAGATAGAGAGCACCGCCAAGATAAACAAGGCAGCAAACATCTCATCAATGATCATGCGCGCATTGGCTTGCAGCATTAGGTAGCCTAGCCCTTCACTCGAACCCACCCACTCGCCAACAACCGCGCCAATCGGAGCGATAACCACTGCCACACGAATGCCCGACGCCAATGTTGGCAGAGCAGCAGGAAGTTGAATGTGGCGTAGCAGTTGCCATTTCGATGCACCCATCGTCTTAGCGAGATCAAGATACCCAGTCGGAGTATTTCGCAGGCCGTCATAACAGCAGGTAGTTACAGGGAAGAAAATTATGATCGCCGCCATCACTACTTTTGAGGCGATACCATAGCCAAGCCACAGCATCAGTACTGGCGCGATCGCAAATACAGGAATCGCTTGGCTAGCAATCAAGATCGGCAACAGCCAGCGTTTCAATGGGTCAAACATCAACATCTGCAGAGCGAAAAACAGCCCCATCGTCAGACCTAGTAATAGCCCTAGCAAGATTTCTTGTGCAGTTACCCAAGTGTGTTTGAGCAACACGTCATAGCGTTCAATTAGCTTGAGGAAAACTTCAGCAGGAGCCGGCAGAATAAAGCTTGGCATTTCGAAAACAACGACCACAAGTTGCCATAAGCCGAGAATCACAACACTGCTGATAAGCAAACGCATAACGGGATTAATCTGAGTTGAACGCTCAGACCTAGCCTGCACGTTCGTTGGCTGAGTGACAGCTTCACTTCGCGTTAAATCAGTCATAATCACGCTCCAACTGGTCTAAGATCGCCTGTTGCAACTCGGCACACTCACCATCGAGCACTCGTGGCGTCGCCGTGTGAGGCACAGATAAAGAGTGAGCGCTCGCAGGTGTGCCTTGGAACACATACAAGTTATCCGCCAAACGCACTGCTTCTTGCGGATCATGAGTGATCAACACAACGGTTTTATCTCTTAATAGTTCACAGGCTAAGCTCTGTAACTTGTGTCTTGTTACCGCGTCCAGTGCTGAGAAAGGCTCATCCATCAACACCACTGGCTTGTCTTGCATTAAGGTTCGAGCCAAAGCAACACGCTGGCGCATACCACCAGACAACTGATCCGGCATAGTATCCGCGTAATCGGCCAAACCAACTGAAGCGAGTAACTCGAACGCTCGGTTCTTTTGGTCTGCATTTTGATGCTTGTTCGTAGTGTCTTGGAAGCGATGGCTCAGGCATACATTGTCGATAACCGACAACCATGGCAGTAACAAATCTTGCTGTGCCATGTAAGCGATGCGATTGGTTAAAGGCAGTTCATCAGACGTTACCAATGTGCCCTGCCACTCCACCTTGTCGCCCAACAAACCTGCTAAATAACGCAATACCGTCGTTTTCCCACAACCACTTCGCCCAAGCAGCACTGTCCACTTACCTGCGCTTAAGTTAAGTGACAGCCCCGACAGGGTCGCGTACTCGCTATCTCGGTAACGCAACGTCGTATTGCTAAGTTGAACGCTAACCGTATTAACGGACATTACCGTGCCCAGCGAAAAAGTGATTTACTGGGCCATGACCTTGACCTACTTTCAACTCGTCAGCATGGGCAATCGCGCGTGAAATGTATTGCTTACCTAAGTCGACAGCCTCTGGAAGCGTGTTGCCTTGAGCCAAGAAAGAAGCAATAGCAGAAGAGAGCGTGCAGCCCGTTCCATGAGTGTTGTTGGTAGGAAAACGCTTCGCGGTAATGACAGCAGATGCAGTTGGTAGAATCAGTAAGTCATTGCTGTTTTCATCTTTCTCTAGATGACCACCTTTTAGCAGAACGGCTTTAGCACCTAAAGCGCGTAAGTCTTCAATCATATCCTGCATTTCGGCTTCGCTTTCAGGAACGGCTTTTCCTGTCAGTGCAGCGCCTTCTGGCAAATTAGGCGTGATGATGTCAGCGAGCGGAATCAGCTCTTGTTTTAATGTGGTGATAGCCGAGTTTTCTAAGAGAAGGTCGCCACTTGTCGCGACCATTACAGGGTCAATTACTAAGTGTTTGGGCTGGTATTGTTTGATTTTGTCTGCAACGACTTTGATGATTTCCGAATCCGCTAACATACCGACTTTTACCGCCACGATATTCAAATCGGTGAACACCGCATCTAATTGGCTGGCAACATGCTCAAGTGGGATTGGGAAAATGGCTGATACGCCTTGGGTATTCTGAGAGGTAATCGCAGTAATCACCGAACAAGCGAAGCTACCCGTTGCAGACATGGCTTTAATATCCGCTTGAATACCTGCGCCGCCGCCACTATCGGAACCTGCAATGGTTAAAACAATCGGAGTATTGACCACCGAAGATTGGTTTTGTGGTGTTTGTGTATTCTTGAGTGGCGCTTGAGTGTTGGAATGCTGCGTCATGGTCGCTCCTACTATCTAAAAGACGTAAGAGAACCGAACTTTGGCCGTAAAGAGAGTGTGGAAGTGAAACCAATGAGAGCTCATTGTTAGACCACATAGACAAAGTCATCATAGTTCCCTACGCCAGTGTTAACTGAATCAGGTTCAACGGGTCTCGAATAACGATCTCAGCAAATACCAATTAAGGTGGATGCCCCCCGACTATTGATAACGATAGTAACAGCACTCTCGCGACTGAGATACTCATTTTATTCATTTATAAGAGACAAGCATGAATAAAATTCAATTTAGCTTTGTTAACAAGCACTTAGTTTCGCTGATTATTTGGTTGTGATTGAATGGATAAACACATGACTATCAACAACATACCTATCCAACCGACCAAAGGTATCCGCTCCCCCACAATCCAAACAGCCAATACGGCGGCAACAACTGGCTCAAGCAAAGTAATCAAATTCGCACTACTTGCCGTGACATGTCTTAACCCGAAACTGAACGCGATATAACCCAAACATTGAGGAAGTAACACCAAGTAACTCACCACGAATATATTAGTACTTGAAGCGAATAGATTGTCACCAGTGAACCATAACGTTGGTAATAACAACATTGCACCTAAACCAAATATGCTGCCCATCGCCGCTTGTGACTTGATGCCCTGGTCTATCAGAGCTTTTGTCGCCCACGAATAAATGGCATAACACAACCCAGCAACCAAACCTAAACCAATACCTAAAAGCTTCAGGCCATCATTAGGTTCGCTCCCTACTGACGACTCAGAAAAAACCAATAGTCCAATACCAACCACGCCAATGGCAAAGCTCGTCAGCCAACGTTTATTAATATTATTATTTTTGCTAATAAGACACTCTAAAAGCGCAGAAAAGAACGGAGCAGTAGCTATCGACACCACAGTTCCCATCGCGACACCCGATAATTTCATCGAAGAGTAGAAAGCCAAAGGATAGATCGCCAAAGCCAATGCACTCGCGGCTAACAACTTTTTGTTGAGCAAAAGCTTATCAAGTGAAGATAAGATCTTCCGATACGCCAAGCCCGCTTGCATTAAGCCACCAACGCCCATTGAAAACGCGCCAATCGCTAGCGGGCTGAGATCCGGCGCAAAGCTTGCGGCTGTACCTGTCGTACCCCATAAAACAGAAGCAAACACGATGGCTAAAGTGCCCGTTTGGAATTCGTTAACGCGATTGATGGCAAGATTCATTACTATTACCTAGTCTATTTTCATTTCTGAACTAGATAATAGTGAACACACGCTAGATTTAGTTTGCCAAAAGGACGCTATTATTGCTTTGAAAGACTCTCTTTCATTGAACCTAAAAACGCCCTCGGAGACATGCCAAAGTGCTGAGAGAAGCGTCGACTGAACGCAGACAAGTCGCTATAGCCCACATTTTCTGCGACCAATTGAACAGGTAAATCAGTATGGCTTAGCAAGGCTTGTGCTTTCTCCATACGATAGCAAGTGATGTATTTAAGGGCACTGATTCCAATACACTCTTTAAAGCGCTTCTTAAATTGAGTGGGGCTCAAACAAGCCGTTTCTGCAAGCTGAGAAATAGAGAGAGACTGGGCGTAATTATCCGCAATAAGCCTTTGCACCGCACGAATACGAGGGTCGATGCTCTTGCTGACTTCTTGTTGCTCTAATAGCAGTGAAAACACATCTAAGATAGATGATTCAATGCCACTGTCCACTTGGTATTCCAACTGCTTTTCCACGAACAGCAAGAAGCTCATTAAAGGTGGTGTTATCGTGAACACCGAAAGCTCATGCTCTAACAAGTGCTGCGGTAACTCCACCATATCCGCAACAATAAAGCGTGCCGCTTCATCCGCCTTAAACGCATGAGCTGTAGTGACTGGAATTACCACGCATTCACCAACAGCGACCTTTCCAACATACCCAACCATTTCAATACTAATACTCCCTTGAATAGGCAACACCAGTTGATGGTAGCCGTCATGGGCATGAGTATTAAATTGCTTGGTGTAAGATCGAATGCTTAAGCTAGATTTCATGAGCAACGCCGACGTTGGTTAAGTGCGTAAAGGTAACTGTATACAAGTAAAAGTATTTGAGACACATTAACTTATCATCTGCAGTTAGTCACACTTCTCGTAAATAGTGACCGTTCCCCTATAGCGATACTATTCGATAACGCGAATCTCAATAGCAAAGATACCGTGAACCGGGATCATCTCTTTGTATTCGTGAAAGCTGTAGAGAAGCTCAACGCCCTCATCAATTGAATCACTCAAATTAGATAGCACTCCTAGTCCCTCTGTCATCAATAACGCTCTTGGGTCAGGATAGTTTCTTACGTCCAATACTTCGACAGTCAGCGCGTTTGGCTTAATCACATCTAAACCAACAAACGGTGGACCTGATATCACTTGAAAAGCAATGTGGTCTCCTTTAGTCAGCTGGTCATATTGAATGGCCTCATAACTGTTATTTGTTCTTATCTCAACACGCTTCGCGCCACTCTTTATTGCGTCTAGCGGTCGTTGGTAGATTTCCAGCTTGTAAGAATTCATAAGCCCTCTTTTTTAAATGTTGTTTCGTGCTGCTTACCATAACTCAAGTAAGCGCAGCCGTTACTTTATATTGAGCTTAGTTCACATGAGTACAGAATCACAAAATCAAAAAAGCCGTTTAAGTATTGCTACTCAAACGGCTTTTTAACTCAAGTCTGATTGGCATGGCTAAGAGCTGTTAACCTAACTGGTGATCGCTCATTAACTAAATTGCCTTCTACACTCAATTACTTTTGAAGTTGCTCTTTAGCGGCTTCAACCTTAGAAAAATCTAGGCCAAGTTCTTCAACGGCTTCTTTGATTAGCGCAGGGTTTTGCATTACCTGCCCCATAAGCATTTGAAGCTTGTCTTGTGGTAAACCAAGTTGGCTGATCGTCGCCATTGCTGCAAGAGGGTTTTCAGTCAACGTTTGGAATAGCTCGCTAATTTGCGCGTCGCTAATATTGTTCTCTTTCAACATTGCTAGAATCGGGTTCATCTTTTTACCTTTGAAACACTAAATAAAATAGGAGCACAGCATACCATCTAGCTGTGCTCGATTGTACTAGCAACTTATACTTTGCCTAGTGTGAAGTAACGCTAAACCTAGCGAGACTCTAACGGGTAAGAGCGGTAACTCCACATACCATAGGTACGAAGAGCGTCACGGTAGATACCTAGCAGCTCACCATCACTTGCTTTCTTGAGTTCTGAAAGTGGCTTATCAGGGTAAGAAACCGTATCGAAAGTAATGCCTTGAGGTCCAGTTTGCCAGCTTGCCACTTCAAATAGAGTTTGACCACGGCGAACGTGGCTTGCCGAGCTAATAATCGTCGCGTGTTTAATGTTGTGGCGAGCTAACGCATAACTACTGAATAAGGCATTGCCAACCGTGCTAGTCGCATAATTTTCTTCAATGATGCGATCTTTGCTTACCCCTTTTTCAATAAGCCAGTCCGCCATCAACTTACCTTCAGTCTTGTGGTTCTTCGGCACGCCACCCGTTAACACGATCATCGCATCCGGATTCGCTTTAGCCATAGCTAGAGTTGTCTCAAGACGCTCAATCAAGATCTGATGCATTGAGCCGTCTGGATTCAGCGCATAACCTAGAGTAACGATAGCGCCGTGATCATCCAGCAAACCTTTGTCTGCAGATTCTTTAAGCGGTGTTTCTAACACGCGATCAACCGTCGCAAAAATGCGTTTAATATCTTCAGCCTTACCTTCGTTCAGGCTTTCTAGCTTCTCCATGTGCTTATTGGATTCACTTTCATTGCCTTCAAATCGCTGCCAAACCGCAAGATAAGCATGAAGGTCAACATCGTCTGGTGCAACCGTCAGTGCTTGTTCAAACAGCTCAATCGCGCGCTCTGCATTTTTGTTGTAAATCTGAGCGTTCGCTGCCGAGATCAGTAAGTCAGTACGATAAGGTTCTAGTTGGTAAGCCTCTAGCAGTCGGTTGGTCACAATTTCCATGTTACTTGGCATTTTTGCTGTGAAACCGGCGTGAGAAATTCTCGCCGGAGACTTAAACGCTTGCAATGCATCAAGAAGTAATTGGTCGACAACCTGTCGCTTCGTCACTAGCTGAGCGTAATCGGCAGAAGCTTGAACTGCGCCATCGTTAGCAGCAAAAGAAAATGGGGCTGTGCCAAAGGCTAGTATGCCGCCAAGAGCGAGGGCGATAATGTTCTTTTTCATGAGGGGTCCTGTGTCGAAAAGTGTTCACGTCAGATTTTCTGCCTAATGTAAGCAGCTGGGACAAAAAAACTGTGAACTAATCCAAAGTATCTACAGGTGATATTCATTTGTTACATAAGGTATGACTGGAGATCACGATTTTGACAATATCAGTAAGCGTGTTTGCTGATAAAATTTCAGTTTGAAAAAGCTACGCGAACCTTGCTTCCCTCAAACTACAGAATAACTCGTATACCATGACATCAATGCAAGAACAGAATTTCAAACAAAAGAACCTCCAACATAGAGGCCCTTTTCCTGTCTCTCTTAATGTGTTTAGAGAAAATCTCGTGTAACCCCGTATAAACAAGTTACACAGCAAGAAGTGCTTTGATGTTACCGGAAAGGTTTAACATCCAGTAATCTCCATCGCTCTTTAGTATAATAGTTTCATACTGTGTAGTAACTCGGTCCCCGAACTGCTCTTTTTTCTCGACCGTAATATACTTTTGACCTTGGTAATCAAAGTCATTAATTACACTGAAAGAAGATAATTTAGCAGTATTGGAGCCTTGAGCAATCTTGCGAATATTTAGGAAAGTATTCATAAAGACTTTATCATCCATAACCGCGATGTCTTCTCTAGCAGCTCCGGTACCAAAGGCAATATTCACGATATCAAGAACGTTCTGATTTCCATTTTGAAGGCCTTCCATAATGATTGATTTGAGTTCTCTAATGGCATCCATATGATAGAAACTTGCAGACTGGTTAAAACCGACCTTAGTGATGAAATCAAAATACTGCTCAACAAACTCGACAGGATCTTGAGACAAAGATAAGTCTCCTTCAACCACGACATCGACATTTTCAATCAATGCGAACGCTGAGCTATAAGGGGTAAAGTCGATACGTTTGTCTGCCAACCAATTATCATAAACCCATGATGATTCGTCCAAACAATGCTGCGATACTTCTGCCAACGGTATTCTGTCACCGATAGTAGTGTTGTGCGTTTTTTTACCTTGAGCGTTTGTCGCATACGTATAGACCAAAACACCGGATTGCGGGTAACGCTCCTCTCTATCTATCTCGCTAAAGGTAGTACTAATACACACTCTATCTATGCTATTAAGCGCTATTGGTAACAAGGCACTGGCTTCAGCCCTCTGTGCCAAATACCCCTCACTAAAGTCGAAAAAGTCAAAACTAGGTGCTTGATACAGATTAGGTTCTTCAGTCAGGGTTGGGAGCCCGTGCTTTGTATTCGGGCTAACAATATAGGTTTCACTCGCAGCGCTCGCTGAAATTAATAACATTACTAGTGGGGTGATATTCTTCATTATTTACTTCCTTCATATTTTGGCGAGAATATCTTTTATCCTGATAAAAAGTTCAACCCAGTAAAGCATGAATTAAAAAATAAAAAATCCATCTGTGATTACAATCAACTATACAAGAAGAATAAAATACAATTAAAACAATAAACATACAAAACACTATGAGTTATAACTAGCTGTTGATGATCTTGTTTAAAGTTAAAAATATAAATATAGACCTTTATTTATCTCTTTCACATTCTAAATAACTGAAATTAAAATAAAGGATATCAAATTAAATATTTATAAAGTTGAAACCATGCTTATATTAACCTCCAATTAAATTAATTGGTATCACCACCATTAAATTTAACATCTAAGATTTCTAATTTATTAATGACTAATTTTATCTCTCACACCATAAGTGAAAGGTAAAGTCCACAAACTGCGTAACTGAAAGTTATTTTAAAGAGCTACTCCCAATGAAAATTAAACTCGCATTATTAGCACTACTATCGTTCAACACAGCTTCAGCCAGCGAATTATTCTTATTTGATCAAGTCACCGCTTTCAAACTCGGCGGTGAGCAACATAGCCTGAGTGGCGTCGAAAAGTACACGGGGCAGAGAATTCGCATCGAGTGGCGACAAAGCGCTTACGAGAAACCACAACGTTTAGATAGATGCATTGGCACTTTCCAACAGGCGATGAACCAACCGGAGCGCTATTACTTGCATGTAGAACTATCCGAATCGACATTTGTAGGTTGTGAAATTGGAATGAAGGAAAGCTTGTTAGCAAACTGATCCAGACTGTTTGATAAGCTACGATTAGTATTCGGTATTACTAATCGTATCTTAGCTCATTCAGGTTCAGCTTCTACGATTAGACACCAAACACTTGAATCGACAATTCATTCATATTTGTGATATGTGCAACCTAATCCATATGATTATGTTGCATACATCCGAAAGACTAACTAACTTCGCATGCTCCACAAAAAACTAAAGGAATCATTTACGTGCGACGTTTATTACCACTCTTAACTGCCTCTATACCAGTACTCTTTTCACCAACGCTATTTGCTCAAAGCTACTATTCTGTAACTAGCTGTGATCAGCTAGTAGACATATACAATGAAAAAAACAGACCACTGTACATCGATATTGTCGATAATCTAGATTGTACAAGTGCCCCGACCTTAGTTGAAAGCCTATCGGGAGTAATCAATGGTAATGGCCATGCCATCACGAACCTGAACTTCCAAAGTGAAAGAGGATATAAATTAACCAAGGCAAATTTAAATAACATCACATTTAAAAACACTTCTATCCATAATGAAAACAGCTTTGATCACTTGTTTGAGATCGATGACCATTGGAGAAACGTCAAATTCATAAACATAGAAACCACAGGTGCACCATTCAACCAGCTGTTTTATTCACTTGATAACAAAGAGCTTACAGATGTCTCAATTGATCTTGTGGGGGTAAAATTGGCAGCCATTAAAGACTTACTCTCTTCACGTATTTCTCGCTCTAGTATTAACAACCTAGAGCTTTTGAATGCATTTGTAAGCCGCCAGTCGTCATCGCCGCTATCTCTGCTTAGTAGGAGTGTATCTAGGTCAACCTTAACGAACGTTACACTAGCTGATATAACAGTTATCGGTGAACCTACTGGGGATAATGGGAAAACCAGCATAGTAGATAAGATAGCTGACTCTGACATCAACGGGCTAACCCTAGAAAACGTTACATTCTCTCGTTCAGAAGAAGATGCATTCTTTTATTCTGAGTCTGATAACAAAAGTACCTACACAAACATCTACCATAACCTGTTCGATGACACGACAAATATTGGGACTATCCCATTAGTCTCACAACCTATAGACGATCCACTAAACCGTACGATCAATTTCCAATCTATGAATCAACCAATGCAAGCTCCGGCAATGTGTACCCCATATTTACTTCAAGATAGTTACTTTGGCATTAAAGCTGAATAAATAAAAAAGTGACTCAAGCTTAAGTGACCAAACTAAACTGGCCACTTAAGCTTCTTTTACAACATTGCCTGTTATCCTCAAAAATGAGAATAGGAAAAACAAACCCCGCTGGGGTTAAACTAGTGGTTAGCAATAAATAAGTGGCTGTTATCAACCAATTCAAAATGTTGTAACTCTTACTCCGTTTATCGTAAGACAATTACCTACCCGTTTCAGGTTTACTGCCCAATAATAGTAGTAACAGAGCACCTACGACTATAGCTATATCAGCAATATTGAAAATACCAGTACGAAATGAACCAAAGCCTATATTGAGAAAATCCACCACCGCGCCATTATTTATCACTCTATCATAAAGGTTACTCGCTCCTCCGGATAGAATCATTGAGATTGCAAACAACGAGTTCGTACTTAATCGAGGACTTGTCATTAAGTAAGTAATGCCTAAACACAAGAAGAGACTCACACCCAAAACAAAAATACCAAATCGGATCTCATCCGATAGACCATTGCCCAAGCCTAAAAACGCACCAATATTTTCAGTATAGCCAATACGAAGAGTGTCGAAAAAATAACTACGCATCATGTTCCTGGGCAAGTACTCAGCAGCAATAAGCTTTGTTATCTGATCAATACTAACGCACAAGAAGGCGACAACTGTTACCACCTGTATTCTCTTTTTTAATTCCATATTACCTCTACGTTATTAAAGTCTAATTGCTCCCTGCACAAGCGCAGTAAACGTTTCTCGTATTCTAAAAAAGTATCAACTTAGATGCGTCTAAAGTAAGGAGTTAAACACCTTTATAAAGTCTTTGTGTAGGGCTATTTCCGCCCCGGCTCATGCCTATGGTATCGAGGCAATTCTACATTTAAATCTTCCCAGTTAGCTTTCGAAGTCACGAAGTTGTGAGAAAGGGGACGCTCCAATATATCGCTATCTAATGCCCCTATGCGAAGGCGATACCTTTCTCGAGATTGAGCATTTGAACTGTATAATGGCGAACCGCAAGTCCGACAAAAATACTTCCGCTTACCCTCGCTGCTCTCGTAAAAGGTGAGCGAATCACTATGGTCTGTTAGCTTCAGATCTTGCGCATTAATAAAACCATTTGTAGCGTAAGCACTTCCACTCGCTTTACGACACAATGAGCAATGACAGTGAATAATATCAGTTATATTACCGTCAAGTTCAAACTGGATTGAACCACACAAACAGCTACCTTTGTACATCTACTTTTCCTGAATTTAGTTTACGAATATCCGTCAGCACTTATAGCACCACACCATGAAATATCATCTCAATTCCTATCGACTGTATTCGGCCCTCTCACTTTACAAACGTCATTGGAATCACTTCAACTACCACAATCAAAAAATAGGCTACTAATTTCAAGTGAAAACAACGTTTTACTCGTTGAGGAAGCTTCCAATCTGTTAAATACATGTTTTTGATTATTTCTGATAAACAGCTTCCAACTAGGATTGACAAACAAATTCTGTCTATGACTATTGTGAAACATATTTTATACAAATTTATCTCTCGCGGAGGCAACAGCCTTAGTCCACTAAAATTCAAGTACATGTACCCAGCAACGGTATGCGCAACTAGTTTTACACAAGTAAGATTGACTTTATCAAACCGACCATTCATCAAAACAATCAAATAGGAGCTAACTAACTTTAATCGCCTGCTGATCAAGAGAAGTTATGCGTTGGTTCGAATGTGTCGATTACCTAGGTGGCATTGTCGGTTTTATATCCACGGTTTAGGCTAACGTGGTCATGCTCTCTTAATTCAAAAATGCCCTATAGTCTGAGTGAAAACAATTCAGCATGTGACAGCATTTCCTTTCCAACGCTTCTCGAACCGCTATTCCGCATAGTCCTCCATGCTTTCAGAGGCAGATTCTCGGGGTTATCTTTAGTAAATATTGATTTAGGGAATCTTTTAATCCCATCAGCAGTAGAAGTAAGTCGACAAAACGATCCATTCACTTGATAGAGCCGTTTTTACTAGTTCAGTAGATTTACATAATGGTAATAAAAAGTGGTTGTAGAAACGAATTAATCAGGTCACAACGTTTGAGGTCAAAAGAAGAATGTAATCAACACACAACTCGATAACAAACAGGTTGCATATCTGGAAAATGTAAATATATTAAGCAGGCTCATTAAAACAACAAGTTAGGCTGATATATATTATGAAAAAACAGATCCTTTGCGCGTCTCTGTTGCTTGCGACTTATGCCAATGCAGCTATTGAGCTAACTGCCAAAGCACAAATGGACAATGGTTTCCCAATAGAAATACCTTATCCTGAACTCGAGTTTGCGGCAAACCAGCGTGGTAATGTTAACTTTGGTACTAAGTTTAAATCAGTCCAAGAACTTTGTTTCAAGTTCAACAGCATTGCTGATTACAATCCGTTCTACTTTCGCCCTTTTTTAGAGGGCGAGCTTTTCAGTTCATCTTTTGCAATCACATACCGACCTGGTCAGTATCAATGTTGGGTAGGCTCTGGGGACACTTTCTTGAGTGGTGATATCGATTTTATTCTTTGGAGTACTCGGGAGACAACCATATATGATTTTGAGTTAATGATCATAGGAGAGCCGGACGTTGAAGGTGATATTCTAACCATTAACGCTGAAGAGCATACGATGAATGCCATAAACGGAAACTACCTAACACATACTGTTGAACCGCATACCACCTATGCTGTATCAATAATAAAAAATAACGCCATATATAATACTGCGTATGACAAATTTGGCAGTGTTGGCTTAACGTTTGTAGACCCTGAAGGCGTTAAACGTCTTGTCGCTGTAGAAGATAAAGAAGTATTGATTTCGACTCAAGGCGAGATAAATTTGTTCTTAGCTGACACAGATCAAGATAACAGCGGCGAGGTTTTATTGAACATTAAGAGAGCTTCCCTCGATTGATACACACAAAAAGATACACTCTGGTAGTCTCAAGCTGATTCCTATATTTGAGCGTTCAAGTATGAGCCCGATATTGCAAACTCTATAAAAAAGCCAGCATTCAATCTATCAGCACTGGCTTTTGCTCGTTGAAACGGTATGAAAATCGGGCTACCAATTATGGCCTTGACTCTTCAATCAAACCAGTATCTTTCGCAAAGTCATTATGATTAATTATCTTATTCACGTTCTAGATGGTTAAAGGCTTTTTATTCTCACCAATATAATTATATTAATTTATCAGTAATTTTTACTTAGTAACAGGATTAGCAATATGGTCAGTTGGAAGATAAGATACCTATTAATACCTCTATTTTTAACTTTACTTAGTTTCTCATCTTTAGCTAATTTTCAGAATTGTCGTGAAGAGCCATCTGGACTTTGTGTTAGCCTTATCACTGCAGATAATCACTATATCAATGTTTGGTTTGATCAAAGCATTTACGTTGATATTCTCGCTGTTGGTTATGACTTAAACTCTTGGCGTAGTTGGTTTGTATTAAGGGATAAATTTGCTTCTTTTAGTTCTTTTCAAGTTTCACATTTCGCAGACTACGATAATAATCGAAACGAAAGTGTTTGGTTTACGGCATACAAAGCTCAAGGAGCTGAGTGCTGGTTAAGATCGAAGTCGCTTTATTTTTATGAGTCTTGGGACGGTGCTGATCGCATAAAACGCCCTAAAAAATATTCTGACAGCAGGGCTTATGACACATCAGTTGATGAAATTGTAGATAGAGTAAATGAAAGATACGGGTTTACAGATAACTCAGGAAATCAAATCACTTTTTGCGATGTTGAAGTTCCAGTAATTATGACTAACTAAAAATATGAGTGAATTACTTAACTTTTTCATACTCAAAAAGCAGTACTTGTACTCTAAAATTCATTGGCTTTGCTCGTGCTTTTGCTAATTATGCAAGTGATTAAGAAAGTCCCAGTTTAGAATCTGCCTATGATCAGCGAGGGTCTGAAACTTTCTCCCCTCGCTGTTCATGCAGAAGCTCCACAGCGATTAAACGAACGGTCTACTATTGTCGCTAATTTGAATACCAAGCTAATTTACATAGAAAAATGGTTCAATGATGTTTGAGATGACGATAGAGTTCCCAAATATAGTGCATCGCACTTCCATGGCTCATCTAAAAGCTTACTTCACTGGCCAATTTGACTTTGCTCCAACTTGGTATTCGGACATACAGCATATTCAATTAGTGAGTAAATCAGTAGGGGCCATTTCCTGAGCCCCACCCTTGTCCACTCAGTGCGTTTTCTACTAGCTCCTCTATTGCCAGTCTCTCCGCTTCTTTTTTTGCACGATCTTCATTTTGAATGATGTCTTCGAGCGAAGTATGTAATCCAGAAAAAGCTGGGCCAATGGACTCCATATTTTTATAGAAGTAGTTTGGCAGCCGATGTGTGTTAAGTGTGTCTCTGAGACAATCTATCTGTTGCTCTTCGGTCCTTTGGAAAAATGGACAACCATAATCTTCCGCTCTAAATTGATTGAACTCAGGCGTTTTAAGTTTTCTAACAAAATAAAACACATTATTTTTTATAACCCCACCAAAACCAGTTTCAAACATTAGGTCGGAAAGTTGAATTGATGCTATGTCTTCTCTTACCTCAGGGTTATTGTTGTGAATGTAAAGGATTAAATCTTTGGTACTAAAGGCCCCAAGCGCTGCTCTGTAAAGCCTTATTTCTTGCTTGTTAGAAATGGTCTTGCTGAATAATGTTGTGTTCGTCGGCTTATGATAGACAGAGAGCACGTATTCGGACTCATCTTGTTCATGAAAAGTTGTAGAAGCTGTGATAGAAAACACGCCCTTTTGGAAAGTGGGAGTAAATACACACCTATCCTCTAGTAACATATATAAAACAGTAGGTAGTCGCCACTCACTCCTGCTACATCCATACCTTAAAACCTCGCCTTCAAGTATTCTTGGTATTTTCTTCAACACAACATTTGTAAAAATATTTACCGCAAAAATTTTATTATGGGAACCAGGATCAAACCGACCTGAGCGAAGAGACGCCAGTTTAACTCCTGAAGAAAGTAAAGATTCCATTTGACCGGTAGCAGTAAGCCACCTGAATGTCATATTTGCAATACTCGACAAGCTCAGTTCTACGCCTTCACTTCTAATTGCATCTTTGATTTCTTGAAAAATCATGAGACGTTCGTTATCACTTAAATCATTCAAATTTCGAGTGCGATCGATAAAATAAGGCGCATTCTCATGAACATATGTTTTTAAACCCAGTAAAAAAGGGATGATTTCACGGACGTAATAGTGTGGGAAGGCAATGCGATAATTATCGAATCCCTCTATTGCGAGTGATCTTCTGGATACAAATTCAGCCACGTTTGTTTCACCGTAGCTTTTAATGGGTGAATAATCGTTATAATATTCAACAATAAAGGATGTTGTACAATTTTCACAGCGCACCGCTCTGCCTGGCTTGTTTAATGTTTCTCCGATTGTAGAACTCATCAGTTCATTCATTTGTAGGCTTAAAATATTACCTTGAGAGTAGCTACTCAAAATAGATTGTAATAATAGCAGGTAAGCCCTAGAGAGATTGTTTTCAAAATTAAAATTTTCCGATAAGAATGGAATATCAAGACGTTCAAATTGATTCTCCTCTAATTCTTTGAGTAATGTGGCATAAGCTCCTTTAAACTCTATGGGCGTTGCTTGTGCGTTCGCTATTAATATGTCTTTAAGAAGCTCTTGCTTCATTAGGCTTATTCGTATATTCACAAAGCTCAATGGAACATCGAATGCTGTGAGGTTTTTGCCGCCTTGTTCTAACTGAGTATATGCATCTTGAAGATACAACAGTTCTTGCTGAGCGGGTGTAGAACCCGTCTCCCTTACTTTTATCTGTGCTGTAATTAAAAGCGAGTATATCGCATGCTCACAGTGTCCAGGACTGACTGTACATTCATTCGCAACCTCTAATTGCTTGAGAAGTAATTCTTCTGACTCTTCATTATTAAGGCTAGAATGATAGACACCTAATTCACTAGAATATATATGGTCTTTTAAATTATCAGACAGGGAGGTAGCATGTGCGGCGTTTATTGACAATAATAACGCCAACATGGAAATGAAGAAATTTTTGGGCATAACTGACTCTCTTTAGGACGGTATCTTGTAATACCGTTTTTACGTTTATAGTATTAGTTCCATGCATCATACTTAAATCCAGTTGCATATCAAATTAAATCAACTAAAAGCACCTATATTATTAAGTTATCATTTAAGACATCAACTAACTAATAAATACTCGTAAAGACTCCGAACCACTTAGGATATTGCTGTTTATAGGATTTTTATTTTTCACAAAATTAAAACATACTTAACAATTAATTTTCACTCTCACCATATATACTGGAATAATTTTATTTTGGACTTCGAATATCCATTTACTATGCCTAAACGAAAATAAACGTCTATTATTCATAACTAAAATTAACCAATCACTTTTATTCACTTATCATACTAAGAGGTCAGGTAATTCCAATTTTTGAGTGAGGCATTAAAAATTATAATTTGGGGCGCACTTACGTTCGAAGGTATCCGTGGGCTACAATTCTCTATTCACGCTCAGCGCTTATTCAATAAGAATAGAATCGATACAATAATGTTCATAGCTGATCTTCAAAATTTCAATTTTTTGCACTCTTCGCAATTTTATTAGGCACCCTACAAATTAATTTATCCTCGTAAACACTCCCCCTCCTTTGTGCTTTCTATAAACCTTACAACTCGCTAGCATCATGTTAAGACAAGTGACAAAATTTGCGAAAATATGAGACCGATAACGCGACTCTGCGGGCATGAGTTGTGCGTTTTCCGTGGATTGTTTGTGTTTTAGCTGGGCTCTGCAATAGGCACAAAAAAGCCACCATGATCGGTGGCTATCTTGGGATAGTTGCATTTCAAACTTGTACTAATTCACAATTATCTATGAGTTGACATTACCAAAGCTGCACCAGCACTGATAAATGTAGTTCCAAACACCTTTCCGATAGTGCTCCCTGATACAAAGCTTTTAGCCCCAGCTTTTAACTTCTGACTCAAAAAAGAGTATGAGAGTAGACACAAAAATGAACACATCATAAGGGTAGTAACTAGTATTGAAAATTGATTAAACAAAGACTCTGAGGCATTAATGAACTGTGGAAAAAGTGCAGATGTAAATATAATTGCTTTAGGGTTTGTTAGTGAAATGAGAAGCCCTTGAGAATAAAGGCTCCGAGCACTAAATTTTTTTGGGTATGTGCTGTCGGCTGTTTTTAGTTTTACGCCATTACGCCATTACGCCATTACGCCATTACGCCATTACGCCATAATTTTACTCCCATATATAAGAGATATAACGCCCCAATTACTTTTATGATCGTAAAAGCTGTTGAAGAAACAATCACTAGCGCGCTTAATCCTAATATAGAGAAAGTAGACATAATAAAAAGTCCAGTTACATTACCTGCCGCGGTAATAAGAGCACGTGCAGCCCCGAACTCTAGACTATGCGTTGATACTAGCAATATCGCAGGACCAGGAATCGCTGCCGCAATAAGTGCAATTGAGCAAAAAGCTAACCAATTTTCAAAATTCATGATATTTCCTATTAAGGGATAAGCAACGTAATACCAGGGCCGCCCGCCGCATAACGCCATAAAGATCGAAACTAACGGATAGTAAAACTACCAAGTGTCGCGAATCATTCTTAAACAAATTTTTAGCAATCAAACTCTAACACCATTGGAATATCAACCATTCCTTGGCGATTTCTAACGCCTTCTGTGCGTTTAAAACCAAAACGCAAATATACGCTTTCCGCATTTACCGCAGAGTTAACCGTAAATAGACCGCTATTACCGCTTTCTAATGCTTTTTGTTTAACAGTTTCCCATAATTGACGGGAGAGCCCATGACCTTGAAAATCATCATCTACGAATAGATGGTACAGATGTGACTTGTCTCGTACTCCAGCTACACCAACGACTTAATTATTCTCGGTTACTGCAACAACATAGTTATAGTTTGTAGACAGATATTTTTCCATGTTTTTCTCTGACATTGAATCGAGCAAAATACTGTGTACCGACACATCACAAGTTGGGCAAACATATTTGTTTGTTAAAGGTAAGATCAACTCACTGATTGCCTTTGCATCACTAATTTCTGCATTCCTGATATTGATGCTCACTATTCCCCCTGATTGCTAATCGCTTGCTATCTATTAAACCGATACTAGAGAAGATACACATTTACACTCAACACGATCAATACGTCCTCTGTAGCTTATGCTTTATCACTTCACAAAATACAGAATTCTTACGCATAATAGCCCTAAAGCTATGGCTCATCTGGGGTGAATACGCCCATTGTGGAGGGCATAAAGACGGCCTCTAAAACGGTAGAACTGTATAAACCCTCATTATAATTATGTATCGTGGGCTTTTCATTTCGATAGCTTTACGGTATGGCATGGGAGAGATTTGCTAAGAGTGTGACGATGAAGCCGGCATAAATAAGACGTATTTCGGCAACTTATATTTTAGCTGTAGTGGCGAGTGCTACCTTAAAGGCTCTCAGTCAAGCAAATATGCACTAACGCTCACCAACACTCGACAAAAAAGATCGCTCTTTGCCTATCTCTGAAGCGCCTTGCAACAAGATCTGTAAACCTACGTCGGGCAGACCATACAATCAATGCTATGCCCCTTTCTGCTACATCCTGAAGAACAAACTCGCCATAAGCCTCCTTTATGGTCAAGCATCCACCGTTTTAAGACATTAATCTACCAGCCACTTTATAATGAATAGAGGGAACATTTTAGTTTTGCGCGATATTCTTGGTTATGCCGATATCAGTATGACAATGCGCTATGCCCTCTTAAAACCAGCTCATTCATCTAAGGCAATTAATCTATAATTCTTGTTAAAATCTTTAACCAGCCTTGAGAACATTTAGCTCGGCTGTCGCCACTTGCCAAATTTTAGGTAAAACAGTTTCACTATATGCACACAGTAACCTATCAACACTACCTGAGTACTTGTCCATCGCCGACTGTGAAGACATGCCGTAGAACTTAAAGGAACGAAAATAAATTAAAAAAGACAACAATTTGACCAAGAGACCTATGTAAATAAAAATAGTTAAAAAGACAATTTATCCCCATAAATAACGCTGTTTTTACAATGAATGCCGCCATTTTTGCAGCCAATTTTTGAGAGTGAATCAACCAATAAAAAAGCCAGCGTTGAATCCATCAACACTGGCCTTTGTTTAGCTAAAACGAAACGGGGATTAGTCCACAAAAATTGGCAGTTGTTCTTCAGTCAGAACACTGTCTTTCGCAAAGTCAGTGTGGTCTGTTACCTTGCTCACGTTCCAGTTAGATAAGTCTTGGTTAAAGGCCTTCGTATCACGAAACATGTATCTCATACCCACAACATTCGATGTATCCCAATCACCTATATCTTGATTAAAGGCACCTGCGTTATAAAACATGCTAACCATACTTGTCACATTCGATGTGTCCCACCCACTTATATCTTGATTAAATGCTTGTGCACTAAAGAACAGGGCTCTCATACTTGTCACATTCGATGTATCCCACCCACCGATATATTGGTTAAAGGCACTTGCACCACTAAACATATAACCAAAATCCGTCACATTTGATGTATCCCAGGCACCAATATCTTGGTTAAAGGCACTTGCACCAGCAAACATATATATCATAACCTTCACACTGGATGTGTCCCAAGTACCGATATATTGGTTAAAAGCGCTTGCATCATGAAACATAAAATTAAAAGCCGTCACATTCGATGTATCCCACCCACCGATATATTGGTTAAAGGCACTTGCACCACTAAACATAGAACTAAAATCCGTCACATTCGATGTATCCCACCCACCGATATATTGGTTAAAGGCACTTGCACCACTAAACATAGAACTAAAATCCGTCACATTTGATGTATCCCAATGACCGATATTTTGATTAAAGGCTTCTGCTCCAACAAACATCTTACCCATATCAGTCACATTTGATGTATCCCAATGGCCGATATTTTGATTAAAGGCACTTGCACCACTAAACATATAATCCATATACTTCACATTTGATGTGTTCCAGTGACCTATATCTTGGTTAAATAATTTTGTGGCTCCGAACATCCCGCTCATACTCGTCACTTTAGATGTATCCCAATAACCTATATCTTGATTGAATGTACTAGCCCACTTAAACATTTCGTACATTCCTCTGACATTCGATGTATCCCAATAACCTATGTCTTGGTTAAAAGATTTAGCTCCTTTAAACATCCAAGCCATGTTCGTCACATTTGATGTATCCCAATCACTAATATCTGTATTAAAAGAAACTCGGTCATAAAAAACTCTACTCATATCCGTCACCTGTGTTGTGCAAAATCCTATGTGGCCTTGCTCTAATTTATCGAGCAACGTCTCGTTTTTTATTAGGGTGTTATCCACCACCACATAGACTTGCCCGTTTTCAAGCATCACGGAGTTAACAGGTTGGTCAGGGCATTTTACTGAGATATCTACAGCAAATGCGGTTTGGCTAGCGAGCGCAGCGGCGCCCACGAGAAGTGAGGTTATGGTTCTTTTCATTGTATTTTCCTAGGGTTGAATAGACGTTATTGTGTAAAAGTTGGAAGGCTATCTTCAGACAGGCCACTGCCTTTTGCGAAGTCGATATGGCGTGAGACGCGCTTGACGTCCCAGTGGGTTAAGTCTTGGTCAAAGCGCTTAGCGCCGGAGAACATTCGGTCCATATTAGTCACATGAGAGGTGTCCCAACGGCTGATGTCCTGATTGAAGTATTTGTTTTTAGCGAACAGGTCACTCATGTCTGTTACGTGAGTGGTGCAGAGCAGAATGTTGCCATCAAGAAAGTTTTGCCAATAGTCTGAGTTGCGAATGAGTGCATCATTGACGACCACAAACAGCTCATCTTCTTGAACCATGACGGTTCCTGGTTTATTTGATTCGCAGGTTACCGTTTCTGGTTCACTGGCAAAGGTGTGGCTACAACTCAGCAGCGCACAGGCGGAAATAATCGAACGTAGCTTCATAGTTAAAACCATGATTTAATTAAAATAAGTTCGAAATGATACAGAAAGCTCGCTGGTTATTTTCACTTTTTCAGATGGAGAATAATCCTAAATATATAAATTGAGTCCCTCCCCCAAAAAACCACTCAGATTAATGGCAATCAAGTTATCAAGGGCCACACACTCCAAAAATCAATGGTTTTAAGATAACTATTCACTTTTAATATGAAACAGGTTATCCTTCCGCGCGCATTTTGCGCCCATCTCATAAATATAAAATTGGTAAAAATATAATTCTGGCTTTAACCCACCCTTTAACACTCACTGCGTTGAGTGCTGCTTTGTTATTCAATAGCTTCTCTACCTATGCTGATACTGTTTCTTGCCCGGATGCCGAAATAGGTTCGGTATTTATTGAAAAGCAACGTTTATATATGGTTGCAGATGATCGTATTGTCGGTCAGCAAGATAAAATTAACGCTCTCCAACAAGGCTATTTATACTTTTGTACTTCTCAAGTAACCGATATGAGTAACCTATTCCAAGGGAATAGTACGTTTAGTGCAGACATTAGTGACTGGGATACATCCAACGTCACCAATATGGCTAACATGTTCCAAAACGCCAGTGCATTTAATCAAAACATCATTGGCTGGGACACGTCCAACGTCACCAACATGGCTAACATGTTCCAAAACGCCAGTGTCTTTAATCAAAACATCAGTGCTTGGAACACCAGTAATGTGACCGATATGACCGACATGTTTTTGGGCGCAGATGCTTTCAGTTACGACACCAGCAGTTCGCTTCAATCAACGGTGAGCTGCTTGGATAAAGGCGTCGGTGAAAGGTTTAGATATAAAAACATGGAATATCTTGTGGTTGATGATACGTCGATCCGCCTACCCGAAAACCAAGATGCCTTGGTCAACGATGATTTGCGTTTTTGCACCTCTCATGTCACTGATATGGCATACTTATTTTTAAGAGATTTTAAGCCCGCATATAAAGATTTCAATGCCGACATCAGTGATTGGGACACCAGCCAAGTAACTAATATGCAAGGACTTTTCGCAATTACCACTGCCTTTAACCAACCTATCGGCAACTGGGATACATCTAAAGTTACCAATATGCGCTTGATGTTTTATCGCGCTTATGTATTTAACCAACCCATCGGTGAATGGGATACGGCAGAGGTCACTGATATGCGATCGATGTTTTCCCAAAATCCAACCTTTAATCAACCTATTGGCAACTGGGACACGTCAAAGGTCACCAATATGAGCCAAATGTTCGACGACAGCGGCTCCTTTAACCAACCTATCGGTGATTGGAATACGGCTAACGTCACCGATATGAGACACATGTTCGCTTCCAGCAAATCCTTTA
The DNA here is from genome assembly GCF_024347355.1 of Vibrio chagasii. Taxonomy (NCBI): domain Bacteria; kingdom Pseudomonadati; phylum Pseudomonadota; class Gammaproteobacteria; order Vibrionales; family Vibrionaceae; genus Vibrio; species Vibrio chagasii. The sequence continues at coordinate 1,721,066 of NZ_AP025466.1, read as the reverse complement.
ACCAACCAATCGGGGATTGGAACACGGCTAACGTCACCCACATTAATGGAATGTTCTCAAGAGCTGCAGTCTTTGAGCAAGATTTATCTGGTTGGGATGTCAACGAGGTTATCGATCTTCGCCGTACATGGCATTTCGCTGAAAACAGCAAATTAAGTAGAAATAGAGCATATTTCCCTCGCTTTTTTCAATAGTTAACCGCTATGCATAGATACCAGTCATTGCAGCATATTGCAGTGGCTGGTTTTTATTTTGGTACTCGACAAAAAATGAAAGACCTCAACAAAAGTTGGGGCAAATATACGTTAGGAAGCTTGAACATCCACATTTTGTTTTATTCAAAAAACTATTGCACTTGATAACTCCCCGCAGAGCTGCCACCCGAGACTTCCACTTGAGCGTTCTGCGTTATTTCGTCGACTACCGCATTGGCAATGGCTTCAGCCATCATGCCTGCCATGGCGAGCTCACCATCGAGCACGAAACCCTTAGCTTTCAGTTCAGTTTCCAATTTCTGTTTCAGTGATGCTTTGCTTATGGCCATCAGTCTTTTCCTACAAATACAGTGGTTGATACGTCAACATGGGGTTTTCCCATAAATGGGCAGATACTCGCGCCAGTGCACACGCCTTTACCACCATTGAATTTGATGGTGTCGGCGTCTTCGGTGATGTTATTAGCTTTGATTGCTCTATTGCCTCTGACGGTTTCAGTGTGGTTACCGTCTATCTCAGTGATTCTATCTTCGAGCACTTTGATTTGTTGAGTGAGGCATTCAAGCTTGTCGGCTTGGTCTGTCTTTCGCTCAAAATTGCCTTCCTGGTCGACTAATTGATACACGCCTTTTCGCTGTTGGTAGGCGTCCTGTTGGCATTCTCAACACCTCAACCATCCCTTCCCCCTATTCCTAAAGGGCTCGCGGCTTGCTAGCCTTCCATAGCGGCGGCAGAGTTTCACTGAAATAGAATTGCGAAAAAATGAGATAGAAAACTCTTCAGGTGGGCAGGGGAATGCGTTTTCCGTGGGTTGGTTGTGTTTTAGGTGGGGCTGTGTGACAGGCGTGAAAAAGCCACCGTGAGCGATGGCTGTAAGAAGTTTTTACACTTGATACTGAAATTAATTATTAGGATCAAATTGAGTGACTAAACAGAAGCCCACACCTCCCTCTCTCCCACTGGTGTAAACTGTACCGGACTTATTGCCAGATGCCCAAGCAGCTAGAACCACGGAAGTAAGTGCTGTATATTCTTGTTTGATCAACAACCAACCGTATGGAGTTCCTGCACAGTTATTTGGTTGCCCAGTATCCATCATGATCATAATACCGGCAGTTGTAACAGTTAAATTCTTGATTTTCCCATTTTGATAATTCTCATTAGCAAATGAAGGTATCGAAATTACAGCAATAAAAAAACACAAAAACAATTTTTTCATCTATTTCTCCTTGAATATTCTTTATTATATTCAATCACATATGAACGTTATGTCAAGGTGAGGAACACGCAATGACCAAGCTGAAGTGTGGCACTTCAACACCACAACATAATAAAAATGCCTCCGAGATCGATGACTGTCCGGGAAAAATACTCTTTAAGCTTAACAACGAGTAGAGCCATCTAGTCTCCTAATATATCTTGGTCTAAGATTTGTTACTGATAAGTTCATATGTATGACCAAGTATCATACTAAGTGTGTGGCAACACCCTCTGTCCGTCTTGAGATGTATCATATAAGGCTTTTAAAACTTTCCCAAAGCAATATTGTGACTCGTACACCTTGTTGTACCTTCATTTGATGTCCAATCGTGCCAACTACTAATTACCTTATCGGCCATGAAGGCAGCGAGAAGAGCAGAGTACTGTTCCTCTCTATTTTCTTGGTTTCGAGGTATAAAAAAACCTTTCGAGCTTCCTTCAACAAAGTTGCAAGGGCACTGTTTCGTGGGCTCTATATCGAAGTTCACAGTTTTGTCAGTATCAACCCATAGCAACGAAATTTTTCCATAACAGGCATCCGTTGCTATCGCTGGGTGTGCACACAGAATAGTAACAAAAAATATGGATGCTTTTGATCTGATATTCATTTTGGTTTATTTCTCCATAATGGCTTTGCTAGTGTTAGCGTTCGGCTCGGGCGCAACTAGCAAAGAAAAATTTGTATCAAAATTGACACTTGATATGGGTTAAGCAACGCAATACTGAAGCCGTCGTATAGCGCCTCAACCACTAAAACCAACGCGCAGTAAAATGCCACGTGTTTCGAATCACTATTAAACAGTTTGTTAGCAATTTAACTAAACGAAGCCCCAAAAACATCAAAGGTACATTGAAACTCCCAACCTTTTGTAACCATAAAGTCTAACCATTGAGTAAGGATGTCTTTGGTTACCGTTGTCGGGTGAGAATATCCTTCAACAAACCATGAGCGGTTAATAAACCCCTCACTTCTGGTCAGTGACTCATAGTTTTCGAGAGCGTCGTTTAGTTGAATAGCTGATGCTTTATTTGGACATAAGTAGCCAAATTCTAGAACTAACTCTGTTTCGTTGGTAACTCCGTTACTTATTAATGAATCCCAAGTCTCATTGAGCATGTTCAGCAGAGTTTCTAAATTCGATTGATAACCACTCAACTCCAATTTCTCCCTGATTGTTAACCGCTTTATTAGACAGAAAAATTCTGCATTTAAATACAGAATTTTTCTATCTAAGAGACTCATGCAATAAAGGATACACATTGATATGCCACATATTCAATAACTTATCTGTCACGTATGATTCATCACTTCACAAAATACAGAATTTTTCTGCATAGTTTGCCAACTGTGGCTCATCTAGGTAAGCACGCCCCGAGAAAAACAAAAAGACATCCTCAAAAGCGGTAGAACTGTATAAATCCTCACCATAATTTAGTACCATGGGCTTATCATTTCGATAGGTTCATGGTGTCATATGAGAGTAATTTGCCCCGAGTGTGGCGAGAAAACCCGCATACAAAAATCAAACCGTATTTCAGCGGGTTATAGCGATTTATGTTGTAGTTGTAGTGACCCTGAGTGTGGCCATACCTTTGTGATGAATCTTTCCTTCAGTCATACTCTCAGCCCTTCAGCTAAAACGACTTCTCAGTTGGCTTTTGAAATGGTTAAGGCCTTGGCACCCGATCAGCGCCAAGAGCTAAAACAACAACTTTTGATATCTTAGTTGGATTTTCTACTTTGGAACCGCAGTGAAAGGAACCTCATCGTAAATTCCCAAACGCCCATCCTTAAATGTACCGCTTATTTCAGTATCAGAAATGTAATCAATCAATATTGTTTGCTGCACATAATTCCCACGGAACGTACCATCTTTAAAATATAAATTAGATCCACCTCCACTTCCTTCTCCTGAAATCATGTACCCATTATCATCAAATTCCATCGTTATACCTGGGCGCTCTTTAACAGCCCATTCATACGAACTACGAAGAATATCACGACTTGATTCGGTGATATAATGGCCTAAGGCTGCATACTTAAGTTCACCGTTAGACGTTAGATATACAATTTCTTGTTTTCCATTGCCGTCTAGATCTGCAAGTTCAAAAGACTGTACATCCTCATTGGGCAATAGAGTTCTTGGGTTTGAAAATGAAAGATTTTTAGCAAATACCGACGCTGATAACAACGACGCCATTGATAAAATTAAGAAGCTTTTTTTCATACTGAATTCCTTTTTTAAACACTAGATTGTGCGGCCAGCACACGATTATCGGCACAATCTAAATCTAAAAAAAACAACAGTCAACAACACCAAGATATTGATACTATTGAAAATAATAAGAGTTTCAACGTTAATCCCATAGAAATATATTTAGCTAGAAATCCCAATTAAGTTCGGTTCTCATAAGCCATTTGGATGACCACCTGAATGGCTTCTACTTTGTTGTTATCGATTTGCCTTTATTGTCTGCGACCACCAGTCCCATCAAATATACTCCTACCTGAGCCCTGCATTATTCATTAGTACTCAGTGCGACACCATCTACGATCAGTTCCAATACTTGTTAGAAAAGTTAGTTTTGCTGTGTTCACTAAATTGAAGGAACTTGGTGTGTGGAAAGGCTCTCAGTTAAGCAAATATAAAGTCACCTTCACCAACACTAAAACAAAAAAGAATCGCTCTGTACCTATCTCTGAAGCGCTTTACAACGAGATCTATAAACCTACTTCAGGCAAACTCTTCGAGCAATGCTATACCCCTTTCTGCTATATCCTGAAGAACAAACTCGGCATAAGCCTCCCTTCTGGTCAAGCATCGCACGTATTAAGACACTCATTTGCTAGCCACTTCATGATGAATGGCGGAAACATTTTGGTTCTACGCGATATTCTTGGTCATGCTGATATCAGCATGACGATGCGCTACGCACACTTCGCTCCTGACCACTTATCAGAAGCGATTACGCACAATCCACTCACTAACCTTTAACCTAATACCACCCCAAATACGGTCTCTGCTGCCACTTTTTCGTTTTTCAGACAAAAAAGAGCCACTAAAAAGTGGCTCCATTCTTAAACTTTCAAACAAGCGTTTTAAACGTTACTCTTTGCCGAATACGTTGTTCTCTTGCTCTTGTACACGGATGAAAGTCGTACGCTTAGTTAGCTCTTTAAGCTTCGCTGCGCCTACGTATGTACACGTTGAGCGTACACCACCAAGGATGTCTGAAATTGTGTTGTGAACTGAACCACGGTATGGAAGTAAAACAGTTTTACCTTCCGCAGCACGGTACTTAGCAACACCACCTGAGTGCTTGTCCATAGCCGACTGTGAAGACATGCCGTAGAACTTCATGAATTGCTTACCGTCTTGCTCAACAACTTCACCGCCTGACTCTTCGTGGCCTGCTAGCATACCGCCTAGCATTACGAAATCAGCACCGCCACCGAACGCTTTAGATACGTCACCAGCACATGAACAGCCACCGTCACCGATGATCATGCCACCAAGGCCGTGAGCCGCGTCGCCACACTCGATGATTGCAGAAAGTTGAGGGTAACCTACACCAGTTTTAACACGTGTAGTACAAACTGAACCTGGGCCGATTCCAACTTTAACGATGTCTGCACCTGCTAGGATTAGCTCTTCAACCATATCACCTGTAACAACGTTACCAGCAGAGATTACTTTGTCTGGGAACTCTGCACGTACTTTCTGTACGTACTCAACTAGGTGCTCTGAGTAGCCGTTAGCGATATCAATACAGATAAATACGAAATCTTCGCTAAGCGCCATGATTTGCTTAGTTTTCTCCAACTCAGCTTCAGAAGTACCTGTTGATACAAATACGTTGTTCAGCGTTTTCTTGTCTGCTGTTTTTGCGAACTCAGCCCACTGCTCTACTGTGTAGTGCTTGTGTACTGCAGTCATTACACCGTGCTCTGCTAGAGCCGCTGCCATTTCGAAACTTGCTACCGAATCCATGTTCGCTGCGATTACTGGTACACCAGACCATTGACGACCGCTATGCTTGAATGTAAACTCGCGGGTTAATTCAACTTGAGAACGACTTTTAAGAGTAGAACGCTTTGGGCGGAATAATACATCTTTGAAGCCTAACTTAAGTTCTTGTTCGATACGCATGATAATTTGTCCTGTAATCATATTACGTGTCGTGCGTTTTCGGTAAGCGTTGGCAGACGCTTTACTGAGTTTCGGACACAAAAAAACCGGAGCGTTGGCAGACGCTCCGGTTTTCAGCATTATAGGCTGTGATTTACTAACAGCAAGTCTGATATTTCATTTTTTTTTGTGCTATCCTCTCAAAGATTCCATATCTGGTAAAAGCTCCCCGCTCCTACTTTTCGACTAAATTCTTAGTAATTAATAACTTAACAACACATTCGCGCAAACGCTGTCGGTTTATTGCGCAAACGTTTTCCTTTCAAATTCGACTAAAAAACGTTCGATAAGGCAAATTTGTGAAAAAAGTGCCCTTTAATCACATAAAAATCACACTTTTCTTTAATCAAAAAATGCATTTTTTCTTAAATAATTTCATTTTTTTCTGACTTTTTTCGCTTCGCGAGCCGATCTCAGCCCTCTTTCATTAGCCCTGAAATTTATAAAGTACAAAGACAAGATCGATTAACACGTTCGAAACTTGGATGAGCGGGGGTAAAGTCCACAGAATATGGCTTGTTAGATATGCTTATTTATGAAAATCCATCGAATACAAGCCGCTGTTGATAGAGCCTAACAACAGCTCGACTAAAGTTAACGAACACAGAACGCCTTCTTTAATCCGAACTCATTACTACTAAATCAGATACAAAATGGCCAAGGGGATTAACCTTGGCCATTTTTACTAGTGTTCAGAGTGCTCTTATAAGGCGATTCAATTTTCACCTTAAGGTACGTTAAGTCTTTTTCTGAGACATCAGAGCTTCAGCAGTCGCGTCTTGAATCGACAAGAACAAGGATGTCACTTGCCCAGTTGGAGAACGCATTGGGTTAAGCGTGACGTTCTGATACATAAAGTCGGCTTGCTGAGTTACTGGCCTCACGTTACGGCACTTAAACAGATAAGGCCTTTGTTGCCACGTAATAAAGCTACGACAGCCTAAGTCATAAACCGGTTTTGTTTTAAGCCTAAACCACTCTTCTGGGATTTCAGGGAACAGTTCAAAGATCGATTTACCAATCGCATCGTGCGATTGCTTACCGCTATGGTGCGTCATGAAACCATTCCAAACTTGCACCTCAAAATCACGATTGATGACCACCAGCCCCATATCGACGTTTTGAACCATGTCCACCATCCAGTGGAACTGTTCAAATTCAGCAGGAAGATTCAGCATATTAAAACTCCTCCATTAGGTAGGCCAATTTATTGTCTAGAAGAGGCAGAGACTCGTCAACAAACATAAACAGAAGGTCACAACGGATAGAAGTACCATCAATGTTATAGCTGACTTCGAAGGTCATGGTCTTCTTGAACGAACCACTCGTGTTTTCGATAACAGAATCAATCGAGATGTGCTGCCCTAGTAGAACCGGCGAACTCTGGAAGAAACGAACCTCGGACTGCTCCCCTAGCCCGTTAAGGAAAGAGCCAACGAGAATATTCGACACATCCATCAGTAATTCTAACTCTTCCAGCTCTTCACTTTCAGTCGGAACCTTCATGAGCTTTTTAAGATCGCTCACACTGGAGTCACTGAGCAATACTAACGCTTCACCTGCAATCCCCTCTCCACTGAAGCCTTGGCAAACACCGGATACTTGGTCGTTGTCAGCCAAGTCACGAAGTGCCATGTGCAATTCGCTCACTTCGAAGATGTTCACGTTCGGCAATGGTAAGTGAACGAATACATTAAAGTGGCGCGCCAATGCATCTGCTGCTCGACCTATCGCAACGTTCGCAACTTCCATATAGATGTCACGTCGGCGCAGAATCGGTAACTCTAGCGGTGCTGGCGTAATAAGTTGAGGCTGTTTTGGTGGCTCAACATGCTCACGTAAAATCGCTTTTAACGCTTCTTTATCAATCGGCTTTTTCAAAAACGCTTTAGCACCAAGGTCCATGACCTTCTGCTGCGCTTTTGGTTGGATATCACCAGAAACAACCACAACGGGTGTGGTGTCACCTAAACGTTGCATCTCTTCCAATGTGCCATAGCCATCTAATTCCGGCATGGTGAGATCAAGGAACATCAGTTTGAACTGGTTTTGAGCTAGCTCTTCAAGTGCATTAAGCCCATGAACAGCAAAAGTTATATCTGCATTTAGAGAACTAGGCAGTGATCGAGCCATCTGCTTCCGTGCTAACGCAGAATCATCACATATAAGAACTGGGAACGACATAAATGCACCACTGATAAATCAAAGCTAATTCGGACGAGTGTAACAGATCATTATGGTATCAGGTACGGGGTGAATAGATTTATATGTCGATTATTAATAAGAATGATAAGACGGACAGGTGAGCGATTATTTTGAGTGATTTTTCCTAAAAAACAATATGCTACAAGGGCTATAACAACTATCTTTAGTGAACATAACAGCATTATTTTATGAAGTGCGAGCCTTAACAACGAAATTTATTAAAGCTCAATACTGATGGTTAAGTTTCGATGACCTTACGCAACGACGACGGTTTACAACTGATAGCTCGGCCATAGAATAAGCAGCGCGAAGCGAATGATCACCGCAAACACCAATAATGCAATGCCCAAGCGATACCACTTATACTCTGCAACGCTCATTGGAATACGTTTATAAAACATAGTGATCACGCCTTTCCAATCACTACTGCGTTTTCCATACTGCATCACACTCGTTAAGACAAACAGTGCACCAAGTACTAACATTCCTTTCTCAGCCCAGAACAATCCAACTTCCATTTGTATATTCCTTGATATAACGGTGAGCGACTCAAATAATTCTAGTCACCTTTTAGCTCGGTTTCTGTAAGACCAAGGTCTAAGTCGTTCTGTGCTTAGACGAGCGCAAGTAAGTGAACGCAATGAACTCGGCAAATTAAACTGAACAACATGTTCATATCGAGTTCAGCTTACTTACCTATACTCATGTTTCCACTAACAGGAGAAACTCAATGAAATCACTGAAAAAGTCGCTTTGTGTATTAACTGCTTCAGCTTTACTCGTTACCGCTCCGTTTGTGAGTGCCTCATCACCACAACAACCGCCACAACCAGCAGTGAGCCCATTGCAAATGGTTATTGCTTCTTTAAACCTAAGTGAAGAACAACATGCGGAAGTCATATCTCTTATTGAAGACTATCAATCTGATCGAACAAAGATTGATATGAATAGCGCGATAGAACTTAAGAAGAAGCAGGTCGCCCTAGTGACTCAGCCTGAATTCAATGAAGCTGAGATGGAAAAGGTCATTGATACGGTTCAAGCGACCGAGAAGTCGATGGTGATGCAAGAGATGCGTCTTAAGAACAACATCTACAACGTGTTAACTGAAGAGCAAAAAGAGCAGTTCAAAACCATAATGAAGTCTGCGCTCTCTGATGGACAGTGAGCACACAAAAGTCGAACCTAGCTAACCATAGCGCCCCCTGATTCCTGATATTGATTCACTCCCCCTTGAATCAATGAGACAAACAAAAGCCACAGTATTGTCTGTGGCTTTTGTTTGTCAGTAATAATCTCACTGAGAAAATTAAGAGTAAGCAGAACAACCGATATTTGGAGCCTTGCTGTTTTTGTTCAGCACAACCATCAAATGAATAAGCAGCAGAATGCCTGTCACTCCCAAGCCAACACCAATTCCGCCCCAGATTCCGGCCAATTCAAACTTGGGCATTAAGTACCAAGCTGCAGGTAGGCCAAACACCCAGTAACCAATTGCCGTCATCACCGTAGGCATAGAGACAATCTTCATCCCTCTAAGCAGGTTGATTGCTAACAACTGCCAAGCATCAACGATAAAGCAGAGTGCAACAACCCAGATAACCGAGGCCAATAGCGATGTCATTGCTCCTGTGCCGTCGTCTAGCTTGAAGATAGAAGCGATCATCTCAGGCCATATGATGAACACGGCAGACAAAGCGACACTCAACACTGACACTAATATAAAGCTTTGAATCGAAGTTCTTTTGATGCCTTCATAGTTGCCTGCGCCATAATCACGGCCAACCAAAATTGCCGCAGCTTGCGAGAAACCGAAGTTGAAGTTCCAAGTAAAGCTTAAGCATTGCAGTAAGATTTGATGCAACGCCAGAGAGGCTATGCTGATCGTCCCTGCCATTAAGGTGCCGCCGTAAATCAAGCCATGTTCAAGTAACGCCGCCAAGGCGATAGGTAAACCCATTAACAACAACGGGTTCATCAGCTTGATGGAGTACTCTTCGGTATGGAGCCAAGGGGCGAACGGTTTGAATTCGTCACGTTTAAACACCCAAACCGTGTATCCAATCATTACGATGAATGCCGCAATAGCCGTACCTAAGCCCAAGCCTGTTAAGCCCATATCTAACTGGAACGTGAGGAAGTAACTCACTGGCACATTTAAGATCACAGTGATAATCGACATCACTAGAATAGAGCGCACATTACCAAACGCACTGGTTAAGCCGCGCAGCACCAATAAAATAAGCGAAGGCAACATCACCCATTTTAGAGCGTGCACATACTCCATCGCTAAGGTAATCACTTCCTGTGGTTGCTTGGCAGCTTCTAACACCAAAGGTGCTAACCAAAAGCTTGTCATTAAGAGTGCACTAAGTACAAACGCCAGCATGGTTGCGCCTTTCACAGCCAACCTAATTTGGCTATTACCAAATTCAGGGCGAGCGACTCGTTGACCATAAGCAATAGCGATCAGGTTTGCCACACAACCAACTGTACTGCTCGCAATAATGAAGATAAAAAAGTAGATAGACGCGCCTAAGCCACCAGCAGCAAGGGCTGACACGCTGATTCGCGACATCATCCAAACATCAGTAAGGACTAAAGCCATGGATATCAGCTGTGAAATGATCAAAGGGAATGCAAGAGTCAGTATTTTTTTCATGAGCGCCTCAGTTAATTTCGCCCAAAATACGATCGATGGGACTAGCGTTCAATTGATAAATTTGCGACTCTAACATTCCAAAAACTCATGCGAACGAATTATGACCCCATATCCTAGTCTGCCTTCCTCACATAATGGCTTAAAAGCCTTTGAAGCGGCAGCGAGACTGATGAGCTTTACACTTGCCGCCGATGAGCTCAACGTGACACAGAGTGCAATCAGCCGTCAGATCAAACAGCTTGAAGATGAGCTGAACGCATCGCTGATCATTCGTAAGCATCGAGCCATTGAATTAACGGTACAAGGTCATGATTTGTATGTCGCTTTGCGAGAAAGCTACGGCAATATCGAATCGGTTATCGCTTCTTGGAGAGAACCGAAGCAGAAGCGCATAGTGATAAAGGCAACCTTGAGCTTCGCTACGCGCGTGTTGATCTCCAAAGTTCGTGAATTAAACGAGCGTTACCCAGATTACGAGATCGTGATCGTTCCTGTGATTGAAGAAGATGAAGCGATCAACAGCAGCGAATACGACCTGTTGATCTTCCACACTCGATTCAAAAAACGTTATGACAACGCGCCTGACATCACTTTCTTGCGTGAAGAGTTCATGGCGCCAGTCTGCTCTACAAGCTTAACGAATGCTGCTGGTTTGACTCAGCAAGATACCGACCTCGATTCGATCTTAACCATGCCGAGGCTGCACCCAACCGTAGATCATCATGATTGGAAAGTATGGCTAGCCGATGTTGAATCGCCACCGAAAAAGCCCGTCAGAAATACCAGTTTCTTGTCTTTGGATATGGCACTCAGTGCGTGCTTATCTGGTGAAGGTGTCACGGTGACGGATTTGCTTTTGGTTTTACAGGATCTGCAGCGCGGTTTCTTATATTGCCCAGAGAATGCCAAGATCCAGAACAGTGCGTGGACCTATTTCATCCACCAGCGCACCCACTCGCCTGTGATCAGTGGTTTGATTGATTGGCTTAAAGGAGAGACAGCGAAAGAGATCGAATTGTTGAAAGCACTCTCCCAGCAAAATCATTGGTCAGGAGTGATTGAAGACCAGCACTGAACACGGGCTTACGCCAAATGAATAAGCCACAGCATTTGCTGAGGCTTATACTTCGTTCTTGCTTAATGAGCTAAGTGGTTTAGCTAGATAACATTTACAGCTTAAACATACGTGCACTGCGTGGTGGCAGGTTAAACGTATGATAGCGAGAAGAAATAGTTTCTGTCGCGCTGCTTAATACGTCTTTGTATTGAACATGCCAATTGAACTCGTGTTGGTAAGTGTCAACGGTCACGCCACGCGTTTCTCCACATTTGTTTATCCCAACTACCCCTTCTTTGCCACGCTTGAACAGCAAAGTGCACTGGTCACTTGAAATCATGGTCATTATTTTGCCTTGCATCGCGTTATGGAAGCTCAACATGTTTTTCATTATCGAACTGTTCCAAACATTACCCCAACGACCATTATCTTTATCTTCTGAATCAGGAAGATCATCACTGTAGATCAGTGGAGTCCCACCATCTTTACCAAGGATATACGCGTAAGCAAGCTGCTCATCTTGAGGATCCATTATTTGGTAACGGAAGCCGTCGTTGGTTGGAATATCGTGTGTGATAGTAAAGGTAATAGCACGGCTATCAGGCAATGCTTGTCCGTAAGCTTGTGGATCGTGCAATTGGTTCAAACCACCGCCCATAGAAAACGCCGAGCGAATAGAAGCAAACAACGGGAAATCGTACGCTGAGTGGTTGGTGTTGTTGAAGTAAGGGGCTAAGAAAGACTCATAGCCACTGTTCCCTGCCCCACCACTGGTAATCACCTCACCAAACACATGCATGTTCGATGTGATTTCAGGCGTAAATACTTGGTCGATTTGGTACTGGCTCATGTGTTTCACCGCATCAATGCGGAAGCCCTTGATACCCATCTCTTTTAGCGCCTTCAAATACAAACGTTGCTGTGACACTACCCAGTTGTTTGGGTCGAGATCGGGTAGCCCAGTATCGCCATCAGCACCACACAAACGCCAGTATTGAACATGTCCCGGATCGTTCCAGTCTGTAATACAGCCTGCAGCATGGAAATCGTTAGCCGAAACAAAACCTTGCGCTAAGTTGCCAAAGAGAGTCTGGTCAGCATAGTAGCTTGAGCGGCTGGCATACTCGTTTAGCACTTCTGTACCAGGGTAGTTCAAGTCACTTCGCTTCCAGCTTTCATTCGCCATGTGGTTGAGTACAACATCCGCGTACACATCAACACCGACACTTTTCAGCGCGGCAATCATTGCTGCTAGATCTTGTTTATTCCCCAATGGAGAATCAATCGTGCGTAGATCTTGTGGTTGATAACGCGCCCACCATTGGGTGCCACTGGATTTCATTGCCGGAGCAACCAGAACTTTCTTATAACCAGCTTCGGCAATTTGATTGGCATTAACTGTCACATCTGAATATTTCCAGTTAAATGCATGCAAAATGGTATCGGCATAAGTCGCTGAACTAAAAGAGCAAAGCGCAAGTGTGGATATGAGTAAGGTATTTATTGGCTTCATAGAACATATCTCTCATTACAAATTCACAGGAATGATATGAGTGATAAGGACAATTAAAACGTCCTATAAATCAGAGTTGGATTAGCGTCACCTTCTGTTGATGTTGATTTTATAAAACTGAGCCATAGTCGATATTATGTGAGGCAAAATGTGATGTAAGTTAGGCGGTACATTGATGTATCCGTACCAAGTAGAAGAGTAGAAATGAGAATTAATTGAATCAAGTTGACGAGAAAAAGACAAAGGCTTTGGTCGGCTCTCCTAAACTAAGCTATGATTCCTTTTCCCTCAACCGATTGATATTTTTATGCCTTCTTTCTCTTTTACAATGATCCCTGTTGGGGTTCGATTCATGCTCCTCTCCGCTTTTGGGTTCGCACTGATGTCAGCCTGTGTGAAATACATCAGCAACTACGGCATACCTGTATTTGAGATCGTTGCGGCAAGGGCGTTAGTGTCTTTGATCATTAGCTATATCGACGTAAAACGAAAAGGCATTTCTATCTGGGGTAACAACAAACCACTGTTGTTTGTTCGGGGTGCAGTCGGCACTGCAGCGCTGATGTGTGTGTACTACGCCGTAACCACGTTACCGTTAGCTGAAGCGACCATTCTACAATACGTACACCCCGTATTTACTGCCTTGCTTGGCGTGTTATTCCTCAAAGAACGTGTCCAAAAATCGACTATGATTTGCATTGCGTTCTGTCTAGCGGGCTTATTGGTGATGGTACAACCAAGTATGAACAGTAACGTAAGCAGCGATTTGCCGTTATTCAGTATTCTGGTGGCATTACTTGGAGCGTTTGGTAGCTCAATTGCTTATGTGATTGTCCGAAAGCTGAGCCAAACAGAAGACAGCTCTGTCATCATCTTCTACTTCCCATTAGTAGCTCTACCGATATCGACAGCGCTTATTTGGAACGACTTTGTAATGCCGAGCCTATTCTTAACCGTGATGTTGGTTTTGGTTGGGGTATTCACTCAAATTGGCCAATACGGTTTAACCAAGGCAATGCAAACTCAAGCAGCAGGAAAAGCTTCGGCTTACTCTTATGTTCAAATCGTCTTCTCTGCATTGTTAGGCGTATGGATCTTCAATGAGATCCCATCAATATGGACATATCTTGGTGGTGGTCTGATTGTGACTGGCGCGCTTATTAATGTGTTTGGGAAACAGCTATTGGTCCCGTTCAAAGCTAAGTAGAACATCGAGCGAAAGAACAATTAGCTCATCAATCTAAAAAGGCATTGCGGAGTGTTCCACAATGCCTTTTTCAGTTTTCCTACCTAACGATTCTGCTAACTTGTAGCATTTCTCAGCTTAGGATCATCACTCAGATATTCAACGAACTCGATTTCAAAGCCAGCCGGATCTACAAAGTAGACATTTTTTCGATAAGGTTCTTCAGCGCCAGGTTTGGCAATAGGGAAACCCGCATCAATTAGGCGTTGGGTCACGCTTTCAATATCATGAGTCACATAGGCGAAGTGTGCTAGACCAACAGAGTGGCCATCTAAATCTCGATTCTCCCCCTCACCATGATCACTCATTGCGATATACTGATACTCATCTCCGAAGTGTAACCAGTTTCGTGGCTTACCTGACCATTCGCCCTTTCCTTCATCACGAACATACCAATGAGGGAACGCCGCTTTGTAGAAAGTCAGCATTTCTGGGATGTCTTTAACGACTAAATTTACATGTTCAAGTTGGATCATTCTTCTCTCCTTAAAGTATTCTCGTAAGCAACGTTGCATATCCTAATACCTCAAGTTAAGTTGAGGTAAAGCGTTAATTTGCATTTATTTCGAGAACGTTTTTAGAGCCCAGATTGTCATATTTTCTGAAATACGAACTTTAAGTTTAGACGACCTCAAACCAGATAACTGACCTCTACTTCAAGAGAAAAGTAAACCTACTAGATTCCCTCAAATTTGGATAAGAAACCAGTTTTCTATTCAATATTTAAACGTATTAACATCCCCTTATTGACTGATACATCAGCTTACACTTCGCTTTCATATTAGCCAGCAACACTGATCTGGGTTAATAAACTGGTTTCACAGCACCTTTATTGTTAATTAAGTCAAATAACTATATAAGGAAGTTACAGTGAAAAAAGTATTAGCATTGGGTATTGCAGCAGTAATCTCGGTTCCAGCAGTCGCCGACCATAACACAATCGATGGTATGGATTTCGGGCCATTAGCAAAATTAGTTGGCACCTGGAAATCTGTGGAAGCTGGCGGCATTGATGTATCGCCAGGTCAAGAAGGGACTGATGTGGGTGCGGGAGGCCCTGCTGTCACACCATTTTATGAAGTAATGACATTTGAAGTAGCCGCAGATGCCACCAACGCCAGCGATCAATATCTCGTTGCGCTTTACTATAAACAGGAAGTATTCCGAAAGGCTGACGATTCTAAATTCCACGATCAACGTGGTTACTTCATCTATGACCAAGAAAATCAGATCGTCTACAACTCTTACTGTGTGCCACGCACCACATGTGTCACCGCGGAAGGCCCTGCTGGCGACACAATGACGTTAGTCGCGTCTAAGCGCGGTATCGCTGAGTCTGAATACATGACAGACAACGCAACCACCACAAACTTCACCATGAACATCAGCATCTCAGACGACACGCTGACTTACTCTCAAACCACTGGCTTAGAGATCTACGACAAAGCCTTTGCACACACTGATTCAAGCACACTAGTTAAAGTGAAATAACCTCATGTATAAACGCCTTTCACAACGAAGTGAAAGGCGTTAATTGCGACTATGGTTATCACTATCGGAACAGCTATTCTCCCTTTTTACCTCAATAGATTATCATCCTCTTTCTTATCCTTTTTACCACTAAAAACAATAATTGATATTACATGAGAAAATTCTTAATGGCTGATTGAAATAAATGGAATATAAGATAAATATTATGTCATTTAATATGAACGATTATTCTAAATTAGAAATAGTTACATTAGAGAAAAATTTAACAAAATCGTTAATTAACCATAATGAAGAACGAAATTTAATATTGATATTTAGATTATTTTAACAATCTAGAATTAAGATATAGATCAAAGCTTCAATGTTTATATTAAATATTTATTTCAATATTATTGAACCTATTTTTTGTTGCGTTTACATTCGTTTCCGCATAGAGAAATCGATAACTACTCACCAAAAACACTCAACCTCAACACACTTTCATGTATTGGATACTTGAAAACGATAACAGCTTCCCTACATCATCAGGAACTTTAATATGATCGCAACTTTCCTCAAGCGAGCCCTAATAATCTCAGCAACAAGGTTTGTTGCACTGTCTCTCGCGATGGTCGATATGATCATGTTAGGACACACAAATATGCTGGCAGTGCAAGATTACACCTTGGCTTCACAAGTCGCTCAGGTTTTCGTTATCTTGGCTGTCGTACTCAGTATTGGTATCAATATTGTCATTGGACAGAACAAAGAGGCACCTCGTCAAACTGCTCAAGAAATACTTGGATATTCAATATGTCTTGGCGTGGTTTTACTTGTTATAAGCCTTCTTGTGGGACAATTTTTTGATGCTTCAAACCACGCAACTCAAAGTTATTTTATACTTTCCATTAGTATTTTCCCGTTGGCTATTTATGTTGGATTATGCAACATTTTAGAAGCACAAGGCTTAGAGAAAAAAGTGCTAGCGGTAACAATAGTCAGTGCAATAGCGAATATCGCTTTTAACTATATCGCAATAGCTAACATAGATAACGCTTCTGTAGCGGTATCAATATCAACACTAGCAATACGCGTTTTAACCTTATTGCCTGTCATATATCTAGGTTTTAAAAATCAGCTCATCGCTACGCCACGATTCAACAAAGAAAAGGTCGGAATACTTGTTAATTTTGGTCGCACAGAAGCATTAACCAGTATCTGCTTCACTGGCGGTATTTCAATTTTGGTTCTTACGTTTGCCAGCCTTTATAACCAAGAGCATACTGCGTATCTTGGGTTTGCCCTCAACTTTATGAATAGCTTTTCCGTGCTCTATGTAGGGTTGGTGATATCTCTGTCCATTTCACTCTCTCAAATGGACAAATCCTCTAATGAACCTTACTCAATGCTCACGATTATGTTCGGTTATATCCTCGTGAGTGCATTTGGGTTAATTTTACTTGCTGAGGCTATTTCTCAGATCTATACACCTACTGCGACAAATGAATTGGTAAAAGCATTAAAACTCTCAGTCGCAGTGATCGCAATTGATGGTATTGCTCTTGTGTTTATATCTTGGTTAAGAGTTAGAGGCTTTTCTCAACTCCCGCCGCTATTTCGACTTGCAATGATCTTTGTTGGGCTGCCAGGAGCTTTCTTTATTAACGCTTTCGATAATCCTGTTCTCAATGTCATCTTTTTCATGGCCCTCGGTAACCTTATCGCTGCTCTAGCGTCAATGGTCTATTTTGTGTTTCGTATCAAGCATAAATCTGAAGCTCTTTTAGGAGCTCATCAGTAGATACATTTCTCTACTTCCATACCGCGAGCACAATCTAAAAGTGCTCGCGTCTCTCTTAGTGATCGGAACCTAAAAGCAAACCGTAACGATTTAAATACAAGTGCTTAGCTGTTTATCGTCGATCACACCGAGGGAGCCACACATGGACAACAGGATCACCATCATTGAGTTTCTTAGAGTATTCGATTTCATTCGCTCTTCCGGGGAACAACTGAACAATAAATATCAAGTTGGCGAGATGATAGCTTGGCATGATTACGATGGTTACACCTGTTGGCTAAGCTACAAAGACGTCACCGTCACACTGATGTTTCATGGTTCGCTTAAAATTGAGTACGACAACGCGTCAAACTACTCTGAATTTATCGACAATTGTCTGGGAATACTCGCCACGGAACCTTCATCGGACTAATGATTAATGGAGAAAATCATGAATAAGTCGAACTTCACAACGTCTTCATTGCGTAAACGAGCCCCCCCTTTATGGTTAACCCTGAGCCTTTCTTTGTTATGGTTTGAAACGTCAGCAGCAGGAATAGAGATGATTGATTTTACGCAAGCGAGCGAACAACAGAAATGGTCTGCGATCAACGACAACGTAATGGGTGGCATTTCAATAGGTGGGCTCGTTTATGATGGCCAGCACAGCCTATTTAAAGGTGAACTATCATTAGAAAACAATGGTGGATTCAGCTCAATAAACCGCTCCCTTGAATCGTTAAACCCCGCGGTGAAAAATGCAGAGCTGTCGTTTATTGGGGACGGGCATACCTACCAGTTAAGGTTCACCACATGGAAAGACGGTTATCGAACCAACTACAAGCACAGCTTTGAGACCGTCAAAGGTGAACCACTCAAGAAAGTGTTCAGACTAGAGGATTTTCAAGCCGTGTTTAGAGGTCGATTACTCAATAACGCACCAGAACTCAAGGCTCAAGACATCAAACAGTTCGGCTTTTTGATTGCAGACAAACAGCCCTCACCCTTTGAGTTAAAACTGATTCAGATTCAATTTAAATCATCCCAATAAACTGAAGAGAGCACAGATGAACGAAGCCCCAGACACAGCTCGCAATACGAAAAATGTCTGGGGCTCTTCTATTCAAGTGTCAAAACGCCTATATTTTCTATATCTTCAGCACTTAGTATTTGATGGCAGTTTTACCAATCGATGCGCTGCTTTCAATACGTCGGTGTGCCTCTTTCAGCGTACCAGAACTCAAACCATTCAGTGTTGTGGTTAGCGTAGGTTTGATACGCCCCGCATCAATCAAGTTCGCCGTTTGGAACAAGATATCTTGCTGCTTCTGAATATCGTCGGTGTTGAACAGCGAACGAGTAAACATCAACTCCCAAATGAAGCCTACTGACTTACCTTGTAGTGCCGACAGGTCAATCTCACTATCAAACTCAACAATCGAACTGATCATGCCTTGCGGCGCAATCAACTCTACCATCGCGTCCCAGTGGCCTTTTGTGTCTGCAACATTAAAGATGTAATCCACATACTGGATGCCTTGTTCACGCACTGATTCAACTAAGTTTCGATGGTTCACTACGTGGTCAGCCCCCATATCTCTTACCCACTGCTCCGTTTCAGGTCTTGACGCTGTCGCAATAACATTAAGGTTGGTTAATTGCTTCGCTAGCTGAATAGTAATAGAGCCAACACCACCAGCGCCGCCAATGATCAGGATAGACTTTTTCTCTTCAGGGCGAACACGCAGGCGATCAAATAACGCTTCCCACGCAGTGAGCGTTGCAAGCGGCATAACAACCGCAGCTTCATCCGTTAAGCTTTGTGGCGCTTTAGCTGTGATGCGGTAGTCAACGGCTTGGTATTCTGCGTTAGCGCCCATGCGTGTTACATCACCCGCATAGTACACACGATCGCCCAACTCAAAACCTTCGACGTTTTTGCCTTTACCTACCACTTCACCAACAGCGTCGTAGCCCAACACTTTTGGTTGCTCAAGTGTTTTATCTTTTGCGTTGCGAATTCGGATTTTTGCGTCTGCAGGGTTGATAGAAGTCGCACTCACTTTTACCAGTAAGTCATTCTCTTTTAACTCCGGTAGGCTCGTTTCAAATTCAAACAGGCTTTCTGGTTCTGTAATCGCTAGTGATTGAGTAAATCCGATGGCTTTCATTGTAGATGGTAGTGACATGATGCTTCTCCTTACATTCGATAATTGAATCTTAGAGATTTATCACTTTAGATAAACAGCCTAATATTTGAATTATTATCAAATTATTTTTGATAATAAGGTGTGTGTACGCAAAAAAAACACTAAGATTAGTCAGAAGAAAAAGCCAAACTTATGGCGAACAGAGCAACCGATTCACGGCTCAGAGCAGGGAAATGAAATGCTTCTTGAAGACTTACAAGTAATTTTAAAGGTAGCGGAGTTTCGTAGTATCACAGCAGCCGCCACTAACCTAGACATGCGCACAGCAACGGCAAGTGCGGCGGTGAAACGCGTTGAAGCGGCACTCGGTGCGGAGCTTTTCGTAAGAACCACTCGACATCTTCGCCTCTCTCCCGCTGGAGAACGATATTTACCAGAGTGCGAACAAGCGTTAAAAATGCTGGACCAAGCGAAACTTAATATACGTGAGGAGCTTGGTGTCATTGATGGCGAAATTCGAATCGCGCTTTCATCAGATTTAGGGCGAAACCTCGTCATACCTTGGCTAGATGAGTTTCTATTTGATTACCCTCAAGCGACACTTCGAACGAGCATCAGCGACAGTAACATCGACTTTTATCGTGATTCCGTGGATATGGCGCTGCGTTATGGTTCGCCAACTGATGCCAACATGTATGGCTTCAAAATTTGTGATGTGCCAAGAATATTATGTGCTTCGCCTGAGTATCTCGCAGAAAAAGGCAGCCCAGACCATCCAAGTGATTTGGCTGAGCACAACGGACTGCTGTATCAACTCCATGACATGTTGCAAGACGAGTGGGTATTTAACGACGGCACCCAAGACCACAAAGTAAAGCTCAAAGGGAATCGCGCATCCAATGACGCTGACCTAGTTAGACGATGGTGTGTTGCAGGAAAAGGCATCGCTATAAAGTCTTGTTTGGATATGTCGAGTCATTTGCTGTCTGGCGATGTGGTCAAAATCATGCCTAACTATGAGCCGACACCAACAGAGTTGTGGTTGGTGTGCCCAAGCCGTCAATCCATCACGCCAACCGTTCGTTTACTGAGAGATTTATTCCGTGAGAAAACGGCGGAGATCCTTTCCCAGCTCAATAAGCAAGGTGTCATCAACAGCTAAGCATCTTAATGCTGAATTTCAAACTGGATACAAAAAAGGCGCTAGCGAACAATTGTTCACGAGCGCCTTTGCGAATGACCTATCACCAGATGTGGCAAACTGATTCGCTTACTTTAGAAGATATTTAGTTATTCTTCGATGATGTCGCAGTCAGCACAACACTGAAGCGCTACTTCATGTTCGAACTCAATCGTGTCTTTGCCGTCTTCAAGCAGCTCTGCGATCTCGTCAGCGACTTCTTGCTCATCATCCGCCTCGATTTCACCTTCAAGCTCTTCTTCTGAATAACCAAAGAAGTTAAACAGCAGGTACTCGCGAGCTTCTGCTTTAGTGCACACAACGTTCGCAGTAAGGTCAGGGGTAATCTCACCTTGTGCTAGTGTTTCAGTCAGTTGCGCTAAAACCACCTCTTTCATCGCTGGCGTTAACCAACCAAGATCTGTGCTTACTGTCGTTTTTTTGCAGTCAAAACAAGGCAGTTGGTGAAAGTAGTATTGAAACGTAGTCATAAGTAATATCTTCTTTAAATGTGGTATAGCGAGATTATGCGCGTTTTTTAGCAAAATACTATCTCAATCACAACTCCGAATGACTGAATAGCTAGCTGTCGGTCAATAATTGCTTCAAACAATCACTACCTAAATCGCTACACACATCGGCGTATTCGAAATCGGATCGCGGAATACTTTCGCATTTAGGTCAAACACATCATCAAGTAACGCCTCTGTCATCACCTCGTCGGGCGAGCCTTCTGCCACAACACTACCCTGCTCTAACACCACCAAATGATCGCAGTAACGACACGCTTGATTTAGATCGTGTAGTACCACTACCACCGTTTTGCCTTTGGCGTTCATCTGTTGCATCAAATTCATTAGCTCCACCTGATGCGACATATCTAAATACGTGGTTGGCTCATCAAGCATAACGATGTCCGTATCTTGTGCTATCACCATTCCGATCCACGCTCTTTGCCTTTGTCCCCCTGATAATGATTCTACTGGCTTATCAGCATATTCAAGTACGCCTGTATCACGCATCGCTTGCTCAACAATGGTTTGATCGTCTTTTCCTAACTTTCCCCAGTGAGATACATAAGGAGAACGTCCATATTCGACCAATTTTCTAACGGTAATACCTTCCGGGCTAACTAGGATTTGTGGCAGAAGCGATAAAGAACGTGCAAGCGCTTTATCGCCATAACTTGATAATGGTTTACCTTCAAACGACACCTCTCCCGACATCGGTTTATTAATTCTTACCAAGGTTTTTAACAAAGTGGATTTACCACATCCATTGGGGCCAATTAATGCGGTAATTTTCCCTTTAGGGATTGAAACCGTGAGGTTTGGGATGATCGTTTGTTTGCCGTACGCGACGGAAAGATTCTGCGTTTTTAGCATGGTTACCAACCTCGATAACGATAAAGAAGAAAAATGAAATAAGGTGCGCCAATCACTGACGTCAGTACGCCGGCAGGCAATTCGATTGGAGGGTTCAAACCTCGTGCGAGTGCATCTGCGCAGGTGACTAAAATGGCCCCTAATAAAGCAGACGCGGGGATTAGCAACTTGTGATTATGCCCAAACAATAAGCGCGCTAGGTGAGGCGCCAATAGCCCAACGAAACTGATTGTCCCGGCTACTGACACGCTGACACTTGCGAGTAACACTGCTGCCAACAATGCGAGAACCTGAATCTGTTTGGGCTTAATACCCAAGGTAGTCGCACTTTCCTGACCCAGTCCCAACACGTCTAATCGCCAAGCGAGCCATAATGCCATTGGTAATAGTAAAACCAACGCCCCCCAGATAAATGGGACTTGCTGCCAGTTCCTACCCCAAAGGCTACCTGTGAGCCATACCATGGCTGTATTGATCTCGATAGGGTTAGTGACGAGTAAGAAATCAATACAACTGGCCAGAAACGCACTTACTGCAATACCAATTAATGCCAGTTTGGCTGGTGTTGGCTTAGACCACCATGCCAATAAGGCAATCAATCCAGCTGCAAAAACACCACCAAACATCGCAAATATAGGAAGCAAACTCACCGGCGCATTAGGAAACCAAACCAAACTCGCTGTTGCAGCAAGGCCTGCTCCGGCGCTAATTCCCATCAAGTCAGGAGACGCCAGAGGGTTACGTATTACACCTTGTACTAACACGCCTGAAAGCCCTAACCCTGCACCGACACTGATTGCGAGTAACATACGTGGCAACCGATACTGTTGGATAACAAAATCGTCACTAGAGAAAGCAATCAGATGTTCCATCACTTGAGAAATAGAAAGTGATGCAGCCCCAACAAACAAGCTAGAAAAGGCCATCAGCATAAGCAGCCCAAGCAATAACAATAGCTTCGCATTATGATGCATTAAGACCTCCTCGTAGCTATGAGAACAAAACAAGGTGTCCCTAATAAAGCGGTAATGACACCCACTGGCGTTTCTGTCGGGAAAGCAATAGCTCGCGACAACGCGTCTGACCAAGATACCAATGCAGCACCAGCCAGAGCGGAAACGGGAATTAAAACATGGTAATTATGCCCAACCATAGGACGAACTAAGTGGGGAATTAGCAATCCGACAAAGCCAATAGGCCCGGCAATAGCGACACTCGCGCCCGCCAGCAAAACAATGGTCACACTACAAATGAATCGCGTAAGGCGGATGTTGCTGCCTAGCCCAACCGCAACCTCCTCACCCAGCGCCAGTAAATTAAGGTTGCGCGCCAAGCTAATAGCTAACCCTAACCCAACCATTATGGGCGGCCACAACATTCGCCATTGTTCATCATCCACGTTAGATAATGAGCCTGTAAGCCAATGCAGCACGCTATAAGCCATATCGTCGGCAAGAATCAATGCTGCTCGAGTCAAACCAATCAGTAGTGCCGTAATGGCGATGCCCGCTAAAACCAAGCGCAATGGGTGAGATCGTGCAGAAAAAAAACCACCGAGGATCATCACAGCACCGCCACTTAACAAAGCACCGATAACAGCATTAAGAATGGGATTGAGTTCACTGACAATAGGCACGCCTATGGCAGCTAAAGCCATAAAACAGGCTGCACCAGAATTAATACCAAGAATAGAAGGAGATGCGAGTGGGTTTCTTGTTAAGCCCTGCATCAACAAGCCCGCAACCGCTAAACTCGCTCCAATCAATAACCCAGCATAGGCTCTTGGCGCTCTCAGAGTCGCCAAAATTTGATGAGTCATATTGCTCGTATCAAACGCAAACCAATAGCCAACTAAGTCATTAAGAGACAGAGAAAAGTTGGACCATCCCAGCATCGAAGCCGCATAGCCAGATAGCATCAAACACAACACTGATAGCGTAAATACAGTGGCTCGCCACGGTAATATTGTTAGGTTTCGCTTTCCGCTAGAGGTCAATATCGTTCTCATGATCGTTCCAAGATCTGCTCTAGATTTTTCGCCATCTGTTCAGCTGCTAGCATGCCTCGATTTAATGACCAAAGTGCTGGCGACACCTCAACAACTTGACTATTTTTTGCTGAAGTCATTAGGTTGAATAACGGGTTTTTCTCCCAATCGTTGACCACATTAGGATGCGAGTAAGCACCTAATAACAGCCAGTCCGGATTGGTTTTTAGCAGCAACTCAAAGCTTGTTGGCAAATACGCTTTTTCAGTAAGTTCTTTAATCGGGCTCTCAATTCCCAATGTTGTCAGTACTCCTCCTGCATAGGATGCTGGGCCATGAAGCCACATTCCTTTATCCGATACGACAGCAAACTGGACGGTTTGCTTCAGAGAGAAGTGGCTCTTGAAGCCGAGCATAGCTTGATGATGCTGTTGAATTCGTTGCTCCATATCTGATTGCTTATCAAGAGAAACACCAATTTTGAGCGCTGATTCCAAATTTTCTTGATAAGTTTCTCCTCGGCTTTTTAATAGCAAAGTCGGTGCAATTCGCTGTAGATCTTGATACACAGCTCGATGACGTTCCGCATCTGCGATAATCAAATCAGGCTTGAGCACAGCAATAGCCTCTAGACTAGGTTGAGATCGCATGCCAACAGACTGCCAAGGATCAACCAAGTCTCGTACTGCTGGAATCACTCGTGTCGCATCATTATCGTCGGCTACACCAACGGGAGAAACGCCTACCGCGGCTAATGCATCAACAAATGAGAATTCCAGCACAACAATACGCTGTGGCGTGGTGTTAATCTCAAACTGACCTTGCTCATCTTGGATGACTCTTGTTTTGGCCAAACTCGAAAATGAAATTAAACACATCACCAATGCAGCAAGACTTAACCATAATCTATTCATTGGGCGTAATGTATTCGTTGAAACTGGTTGAGAGTCGTTTCCCATATTAAATTATCCTCTAACGCTAGAACCGTGAAAGTCGCCAAGGGTATTGGCGACTTTTATTCGTTATGATTTTCAATAAATTACTGATTAGAACTGGTAATTCAGATCCAAGGTATAAGATCGCCCTGGCGCCGGATAGCGACCAACTGGGCTGGTATCAATGCCTCGGAAGTAATAGTCCTCATCAAACAAGTTGTTGACAGCAAAGTTCATGCGCAGTTTGCTACTCTCATCCTTGTATAGATCGGAGCCCAAATTGAAGTTCCATACCATATAGGCTGGGACTTTGCCCGTCGCCCCGATAGCATCCTCGTCACTCGTGTTGGCATTGTCAGAGTATGACTCGCTGAAGTAATAACCAGACAAGGTCGTGTCTAGCTTGCTAAATGCGTAAGTCGCATCCCAGCTAAATTGATGTTTAGAGGTGTAAGGCAGTTGATTACCCTTATTTGCACCGTCTTCTTCAATCGTTGCGTCTAGGTAATTATAACCCGCTCCTAAGCTCAGAGCCTGAAGAGATTCCAGCGTGTAACGGCCGGAAAGCTCAACACCTTGGTGAAGTGTTTTTCCAATATTGTCGAAAGTTTCAGTCGCTTTTTGCCATTGAAGCTGATCTTCAAAATCGATTCGGTAAAGCGCTACGTTGAAACTGGTTGAATCTTGATTGTAGCGAGCACCCACCTCATAGTTCCATGCGAGCTCACTGCCCTCCTCACCATGAAGTTTAATGTTAGATATTTGAGGTGCACGCAAGGATTTCTGTGCATTGGTATAACCAACCCATTGCTCAGTTAGATGGTATGCCACCGTTAAGCCAGGCAACCACTCAGTCACCCTATTATTTTTTTTCTTTCCTTCACCTAAATCACTATATGCCATATCAATTGATTCATAACGAACACCTGGTGTTACCTTTAATACATCATTAAACAAACCAATTTCGTTACTGATATAGCCAGCATAAGCGTCGGTGTCTAAGTGCCAGTCACGTGGAGTCGTTGTCAAGCCACCAGCAATCGGCGTTTGAGTAAGCTTGTAATCGATATCTTCGTTGACGTAGCGAGCCCCAACAATTACGTTTTGGGTCACTGTATTGCCGTCAAAATAGATCGCGAGTTTCGGTTCTACCCCATATACCTTAAATTCACGTGGTGACGTGCGAATATCAGTCGACGGAAGTGATGGATCAGACCACTCCACACCTTTAGTACTGTTGTAACCCCACTGGAAGAAACGCTCAGAACGATGGCCAAAAGTCAGTACTTCTAGCTCGGCACTATCAGCAATATTCAAATCATGTAAATACTTTAAGCTCCAACGCGTCGACTTACCTTGGTACTCATCATAAGGGCGCTTGGATTGTGTACGGTCTTTCTCGTAATCTTCTGGCGATAAAGCACCCGGCATTTGCGTGTCAGCATCATAACGCTGGACGAAAGCTTGTAGTTCTTGAGTATCATTCAGTAACCACTGCAACTTAGCCTGGAAGTTTTTAACATCGGTGTCAGAGTGTTCGCGGAAGCTTTCTCCTTTTAAGAAATTACCTTCTACTTGGAGTGCCAGTTTATCATTCAGCCAACCACCAGTACGCAGATAAATATCGTTCAGCGGGATATCGCCATCTTCAAAAACGGTAAAGCGGTTACTGATTTCCGTTTGCCATTGGTGAGGAATAGGCTTGGTCACCAGGTTGATCACCCCCCCCACGTTGTTTGGCCCGTACTGTACCGCCGCACCGCCACGCACAATATCAATACGATCAAGCATCGAAAGCGTCGCTGGGAAGATGGATTGTCCAGTATGACCATAAGGCGCTAGAGTAAGCGGCACGCCATCCATTAGAAACTGAGCCTGACCACTTCGACTTTCCTTCAAACCGCGAACTGAGACGTTAGGCAGAACACCTGTGCCCGTTTCATCTTGAACCTTAATACCAGGAACACTTTGAAGAGCAGAATCAACCGAAAGCGTACCCGTTTTTTTAATCTGTTCATTGGTCAAAACGGTACGAGATCCAGGGTACTCTTTTACGTCCTCGAGCTCTGAGTTACCTATCAAACTACCGGTAACGATGACTGTTTCCATGGTTGTCGTTTGAGGTTCAGACGCTGCAAGTACGCCCATGGACGTCACGGAAGCGATGGCCATTGATAGAGCACTGAGACGCAACTTTTTGTGCGATTGAGTACAGGGGTTACCATCCAAATTCTGGTAAGGCATGAAAATCTCCTAAAAAGGCAGGTTAAGGTCAAAGGCGCTACCATCGATTCGATATGTCCTTTTGACCTTTTGGGCTAAACGGCCTCGAAATAAGGCCAAAAGTGATCGCTATTTGCTAGCAAACAAAAGTATTTATAAAAGATCTTATAGTTAGAACTGATAGCCATAGCTGAGCATGAATTCAGCTGGTGCACCGTAACCAACCTGGTTGGTGCCAGACTTACCATTGGTTGTTCCGAGAATGTATTTCTCGTTCAGCACGTTATAAGCATTCGCTTGGACTTTGTGACGACCGGTGGTGTACGCCGCCATCAAATCAACCGTGGTGTAATCCCCCAATGCGACGGCTTCGTCATTACCCGCATAGCGGTCGCCGACATATTTCACACCGCCACCTAAACGCCAGTTGTCGTCTAGCTGGTAGGTACTCCACAGTGAGAACAAGTGATCAGAGACGTCGTTCGGCTTCTTGCCTGTCTCTTTGTCTTCAGCATCGAGGAAGCTATAGCCAATCGAAATATCCCATTGCTCAGAAATCTGGCCGCGAGCTTCCAATTCAATGCCTTGGTGACGCGCTTCAATCTTGTTGACGACATCCCCGTTAGTGTTGGTTTCAGGCTGTTCTTGATCAATTTGGAAAAGCGCTGCATTGAGCATCAAGGCGTTATCCAATAGGTAGGCTTTTGCACCGACTTCCTTTAGATCGGTATGGAAGAATTCAGCTAATTCAGGTTTGATGTAGATGCCAGCATAAGGCAGTTGCCACGAACGAGCTAAACTTGCATACACCGACATATCACTGTTGAGACGATAGACAACACCACCACGGTAGCTCACCTTGTTATCATCTAAATGCTCTTTGGCAGATCCTGCCTTTTGTTGTTCCAGTTCCATAGAGTCATAACGGACGTTACCTATTACCGATAGATCGCCAAAGGTATAAACATCTTGAATGTACACGCCAGCGGTCGTTGTGGTGTTGTCACGGGAAGGTTTAAAACCCGGATCAGGCGTAGGACCAGTGACGGGGTCATAGATATCTTTTTGAGGTAACTCTTCGTCGCTAACTAAAGCAGAAGTGAGAGCGATATTTATCTGATTGTAGTCAGCACCAATCATCATTTGATTAGAATCGGTTTCCCAAACGAGTTCCGATTGCAAGGTCGTGGTGGTACGCGGATCGTAACCGAAGTTGTTGACAGTTTGTTTAACCTCATTTCCTGTAACTGGTTCTTTGTCTTGGCGTGTGCCTTTTTGTTCTAACTCGATATGGTTGTAGGCTGCGCGGTTGGTCCATGACCACTCACTGTTCAAAAGCCATTCGTAATTAACGCCAACACGAATGCTGTCCGACTCTTGGTAATCGTTGGTACCGCCGTAAAAAGTACTTTCGGAAACATCGACTGGTTTACCATTTTTGGATGGAACACCACGATAAGGTACTAATTCTTGGTGGGCATATTCAACATCGAGATCAATAGTGTGCCAATCAGAAGGCATCACTCGAATCGTTGGGGCAATAAAGAAATCGTTAGAATCCACATGTTCGACGTAAGAATCGGCTTGGCGATGCTCCACATTGATACGGCCATTAACCTTGTCCGAAAAAGCCATAGAGCTATCAACTTGTCCAACAAACTGGCTGTTGCTGCCCACACTACCATTTACATTGGTGAAGTTTTCACCCTCTGCACGCTTAGTGACTAGATTAATGATACCGCCAGCAGAGCCCCGACCATAAAGCGCACCGGCCGGGCCTTTGACAATTTCAACACGCTCAATGTTTGCGAGGCTTCGGTATGACTGTAAGGTCCCATCATCACGCATACCATCACGATACATGTCATTGAGTGAGTCAAAACCACGGATAACGAACTGGTCTCGGCTACCTTCGCCTAGGGTATTATTGACGCCAGCTACACCATCGAGTGCATCCACTAAACGTACCGCGCCTCGGTCTTCCATTTCTGTCTTCGTGACCACAGATACTGCTTGTGGTACGTCCAACCACTCAACATCTGTCTTGGTTCCTGACTGAGGCATATGTTCTGCATATCCTTCGTATTGGTGACCAATAATTTGCAATGTTTCATCCACTTTGGCTTGTTCTTCAGCCACTGCATTTGGTACGCCGACGACCACCGTCAATGCCCCTCCAATCGCGAGAGCAAGAGGAGACAAGTTCAATCTGATATCCATTTTCTAATTCCGTTTTAATTTATAAATTCTCAACAGCGCGAATGAAAACAAATATCATTTATGTTTGCAATATATATTTTTTGATCTATATTTGCCCGGCAATATGCAACTGCACTATTAATACCATTATCAATAAAAACAATGACATAGAAATAAGCCTTCCCTAAAAACAAGAAAAAGGCCACTTGAATGCAAGTTGTGAGCAGGTAACAACAACGTTTTATAAATTAGGAAAGCCCAATGAAATCTACGATTATTATTGTGAGTCACGTCGTCAATGACGCAGTCACTCACGGCTTCGTACCGACAGCAAAAGCGATGGGGCTTAACGTCATACTGATCACAGATCACAAGCTCAGCCACCTAAAATTGAGTAACGATGACGAGCGTTTTAGCCCAGACGCAATTCTTGAATGTGATGTGTTTAATCCACTTGAACTTATCGAAACCATCACTGAACAAAACCTGAAACCTAGCGCTATTTTTAGTAACAGTGATCACTTGCAAACCTCTACCGCTATCTGTGCGCAATTCTTCGGCTTACCAGCAAAAGATTGGACGGTAACGTTGCAAGCAAAGAACAAGCACCTCACTCGCCAAGTTCTGAGCGATAAATATTTACCCAATGTGCAAAGTGAATTGCTCTACCAAGACATAGACTCTACGTTGAACTTTACGTTTCCTGTCGTCGCTAAACCCAAAGAGGGCGTGGCAAGCATAGACGTCCAGCGTTGTAACTCTAAAACTGAACTGGAGAATTATTGCGAACGCTTTTGGCAGAAACACCCGACGAACCCAATCTTGGTTGAAGATTTTTTACAAGGCCCACTGGTCACCGTAGAAACCTTGGGAGACGGAGAAAACTTAGCTGCACTTGGTGGGTTTGATGTAGAGCTCTCTGAGCCTCCATTCTTTATTGAAACTGCTGCGACTTGGAATGGCGACAACAGCACTCAATTCAAAGATGAATGTGTCAGACAGTTGCAGGCATTTGGCGTAGGCTTTGGTGTTTGTCACAGTGAATTTATTATCACAAAGTCAGGCCCAGTATTAGTTGAAATCAACTATCGTAGTATTGGAGATGGTCGTGAGTTCCTACTCGACAATCTAAGTGGAGGAAAGTGGTTCAGCACCATCTTAAGCCTACACCTCGGCAGCAAGCTAGACCCTTCATTCCAAATAAGTGGCAGTGCAAATGTCCACTATGTTGTGGCAAATCAAAGTGGCATCATCGAGGGGACATCAACGTCTTTCATTCATCAAGATGGCGATATTGTCACGCAGCAGCAGGTACTCAAAAACCCGGGTGATACCTTCCTACAAAGCTTTTCCAACAAAGATTACTTAGCGCGAATTTCTATAGCATCACCCTCAGGACAAAGTTTAGATGCTGCTCTTCAACGCACTATTTCTCGATTCAATCTAACGTCAAACAGTGAGGTGAACGCATGAACAGCAACGCTTCATACCTAACTCAGCGACTAGTGGACACTTGCCTTCGTGAAGACCTATTCGGCTTAGTGTCTAAAAGTCAGTTCACAGCCAGAACGCCTGCTACCCTTACTAGTTCTAATTACCCGGATGAGCAAGCATGGGCTATCTTTTCCCATTCTGATTTCACGCTTTACCTACCCGTCACGCCAAGTTACTACATGCAGCGCTGGATTTACGGTTCTCCCAATGGGGTGGATGGTAGTGGCTGGTTAATCGAGAAAAAGGGCCAGTTTGAACTTCAGCATGACTATCAT
The DNA here is from genome assembly GCF_024347355.1 of Vibrio chagasii. Taxonomy (NCBI): domain Bacteria; kingdom Pseudomonadati; phylum Pseudomonadota; class Gammaproteobacteria; order Vibrionales; family Vibrionaceae; genus Vibrio; species Vibrio chagasii. Next base: position 1,689,640 of record NZ_AP025466.1, on the reverse strand, counting down.
AATTGGATACAATTGCTAAAAGCGTGTGCACATGAAAGCTCCCACCCATTGCTAGATGGTTACTTACAAGAACTGGAATGTGCAGAGGAACACAAAGCACTATGTGATAACGCTTTCCAGCAACATTCTAAGTCATTAATGCAGCCGATTTCTAAGCTGACGCATTGGAACCAAAAATTACTGCGTGCTGATCAAATCGCGTCGTACCTTGATCACCCTTATTATCCAACCGCTCGCGCAAAATTTGGGTTAAGTGATACAGACCTCAAGCAATATGCACCAGAGTTTGCACAAAGCTTTACTCTGCGTTGGCTAGCGATTGATAAGTCACTCATCACTTTGACAAGTTCACAGCCACAATGCTGGCCAACCATGGAGCAAGTAGGTCTACCGGGCGACTTTGCTGTGAGTCATCATTTATTCCCAGCACACCCTTTAACACTACAAGGCCTTGAGTCTCTTCCAGAAGGCATTATTGAAGCCCCTACTCCATACCTTGAGGTTACGCCTACACTATCGGTGCGTACCGTTGTTGTGAATTCTGCACCAAATATTCACATCAAAGTACCTCTTATCATGCGTTCTCTAGGTACCAAAAACATTCGCTTAATCAAGCCTTCGACTCTTTATGATGGACACTGGTTCGAGCGCCTATTAACGCACTTGGAACAAAATGATAGCGACTTACAAGGCACACTATTTCATTGTAATGAGAAACACGGTGGACACGTAGGAGATGACAAGAGCTTCGCTTACATCGTACGTGAATATCCATTGAACCATTCGCAAGATAAAGCACTCGTTCCCGTTGCCGCGTTGGCTAGCCCAATGCCCGATGGCCGCTTGTTCTTAGAGCACCTCGCCGAACAGTATTATCACAATGACACGTTAGCTTGGTTTAAGGATTACGTTGATCTGCTTTCAAAAGTGCATCTGAGATTGTGGCTTCGCTACGGCATTGCATTGGAGTCCAACCAACAGAACGCCATTATAGCGTTCGGTGCTCAGGGAAAAATGACCTTAGCGATGAAGGACAATGATGCAGCGCGGATTTGGCCTGAGCGATTTAAAAACTTCGAACACCTCTCACCGGTTAAGTGCAATCAATTGCTGGATCAACGCATTAAAGTAGACGAGGAGCTGGCTCTTGGTCAGATGTTCACGACCATCACGTTACAGCTCGATATTGCGGCGATTGTTGAAGCAATGGCCGCACAAGCTATTGCGCCATCGGCTGACCTTTACAAAATAGTGGCAACTAGCCTTTCACAAAAGCTAGAGCAACTTCGCAATCAAGGTCATGACGTTTCACTTGCCAATGAGTTGCTATTTGAATCACCGAATCTATACGCCAAGTATTTATTAAGCTCAGGCAGTTTGCTCTCGAAAGAAGCCTCCGGTGCTAGCGATATAAACAAATTTTATGGGTTATCGGCTCCGAACTTCTTACTACTTACCAGTGAAGAAGCACAACACGCTTACTTAGAATCCATCAAACAGAGCGTGAACTAATCCACCATGACCAAACTCATTTATTGTGTGCTGCTCTGCCACTTCATAGCGGCATTCGCAGCCTTAGGCATGCCTCTGTTTTTACCTATGGTATTACCGACACTTGGCGCATATATCGATTCAGATTGGGCAGGCATTTTATTTATTTTGCCAACCTTTTGTACTGCGTTAGCTGCACGATTTTGGGGGCAGTTTGCTGATAAATTTGGCAGACGTCGCTCTCTGTTACGAGCGCAACTAGGGCTTGCTGCAGGGTTTGCTCTGTGTGGTTTGGCAGATAGCCTAACGATGTTTGCGTTTGGTCTTATTGTTCAAGGAACCTTTGGCGGCACCATGGCTGCCTCTAATAGCTACCTATCAAGTCAAATTAAAGACGCAAAGACCCTCGGTACCTCACTGAATAAGACCCAGCTTTCTGCTCGTTTGGCATTGATTGTCGCTCCCATCGGCCTAGGTTGGACATTGTCAGACACGAGTCCGCTCAATGCGTATCTGTGGTTGTCTGCCTTGCCTTTGTTAGCATTGGCAATCACGCTAACGCTCCCTGCTGATAACTTAGAGAAATTGGATGTAGAGAAAGAAGCAAAAAACCAAGCAACAAGTCAAAGAGAACAAGCAACACACAAGCCGTTGCGCCATCTCTACTGGGTGTTCGGTGTACAGTTCTGCTTTGCTTTTTCGATGGTCGTCACCTTCCCCTATTTCTCACCTTTTGTGCAGCAATACGGTGTGACAAACCAAGCGTGGATAGGCTTTTTATACGCTCTTCCACATGGTGTTTACTTACTCTTTGCCGGAAAAGTTCATCTGTTTTCAGAGAGGCTCAACCGCCGTCATCCGCAAAATACCTTGTACCTTGGTTTTGGCTTGCTCTCAGTCAGTACAGCGATGCACCTAATACCCGATCAAACAACGCTGATCATCGCTCGAGTTGTTTTTGGACTTGGGATGGTCTGTTGCTACCAAGGGCTGCATCAAGCCTTAGCCAACCAAATCGACCGACAACAAAGTGGCAAAATATTTTCACGCTTTGATGCCATGTCTAAATGGGGTGGCGTTGCAGCAGGGTTAAGCGCGTCTGTTATATCAAGCTTAGGGTGGCTTGAGGTTCCTTTCTTACTTTCTACTTTGATCAGCTTTAGTACTGCTATCGCGATGATCATTCTTTCAAAATTTGGACATCGACATGTTAAACACTCATTCATATCCAACTGAGAACCGAGCTGAAAACAAGACACAAATAAATCACAGTCAGGTTCGGCTCAATCAAGAAAAAGCCCAATTAAACACCATCATGGGCGTAGTGAATTGCTACCTGCGTGAATACGCGATACCGAAAAAGCAAGTTAATTGGTGCTTCAGCTCAGCATCACTTCCGCAGACGTTAAAAAGAAACTTTACGGCCAAACAACGTGTGGCAATACATCTCCCTCAGCAAAATCAGACGCAAGAGAGTGGCTTGTTAGTCTTGCCTGTTGAATACGTCAGTAAGCTAGGAAAAGTAAAACTTTCAGCTACACCTTGGTCGAAAACAGCTGGTGCTGGCTGGTCTAAATTAGACGCAACTCAAACCCTAACACTGTTACTCAATTACCTTAAACAAGTGTTAATGATCCCGTTCAACCATGAGTTGATAAAACAAATGCAGAACAGCTTGTTGGTAACCGAGCAATTCCTAAACACCGACAGCCCACTCCAGCAGCATAATGCCTTTATCGCGTCAGAACAGTCACTGCTCTGGGGACACACTTTTCACCCAACACCAAAAAGTCGTTCTGGAGTAAGTATGGATGACTTACTGGCTTGCTCCCCGGAAGTTGGCGCAAAGGTGCCTCTATATTGGTTTGAGGTGGAAGCAGCTTTACTGGATGTATTGCACTCAGATACGCGCACATCACCAAAAACGATGCTCGAACAATTGGCCCCGAAAGAAAGTGATTCAGAATCAAAATTACTTTATCCATGCCACCCATGGGAAAGCTACACACTTCTACAAAACCCAGCAGTTCAACGCGCGATTGAACAAGGAAAAATTACACCATTAGGCTTAGGTGGAGGCAAACTGTTACCCACTTCCTCCGTGCGCACTCTTTATCACCCAGATATGGAATGGTTTGCTAAGTTTTCCATCAATGTACGTTTGACCAACTGTGTTCGCAAAAACGCATGGTATGAACTCGATAGTGCCGTACAGTTAACCTCAATTCTACGTCCGATAAAAGAGAGCGAACAACTGCGTAACCCTGTATTCAAGGTGATGAGTGAGCCGTACGCAACAACACTGAATCTAGGTTCAATTGCCGAGCAAGAGCCTGACAACATCATAAAAGCTCGTGAATCATTTGGCATTTTGTATCGTGAGAACTTCTCACTTAGTGAAACCGACATTCTACAACCGACGTTGGCAGGTTCGCTGTTTGCTTATGATCGTGAAGGAAACAGCTGTATAGCTAACCAGCTAAAACAAAAAGCGAAAGCGACACAAAGCCAGTATGAGAGTGTCGCAACCTTGTGGTTTGAGCGCTACTTGCATTGCTTGATTCCGGGCGTGTTTAACTATTACTTCAAACACGGGGTCGCATTTGAACCTCATTTACAAAACACGCTGATCGGTTTCGAAAAAGGTATGCCATGCTGCGTGTGGATTCGAGATCTCGAAGGTACAAAATTGTTACCTGAATTGTGGCCTTCAGAGACATTACAACAGCTTCCAGAGCGGGCCCAACAATCGGTTTACTACAGCCGAGAACAAGGCTGGAATCGCATTGGTTACTGCACCTTTATTAACAACATCAGTGAAGCCGTATTCTTTATTGCTGAGGGAGACGCCAAACTTGAAGAGACATTGTGGGAGTTATTACAAGAAGCCATCGTTCGTTGGCAGTCAATCAATGGCAAGCAGCCAGAGTTAGTGGCGTTACTTGATGGCGGCTTCTTCCCAAGTAAGAACAACTTCACCACTCGCTTGATGCAAAATGCCGACAAAGAGTCGGGGTACACGCTAATCGCGACACCATGGGCGATTCAAAACACAGGAGAGTGTCATGACTAAGCCAACTCAGCTTCCCCCGTACATCGAGCAAGAAGTAAAACAGCTCGCGAAGCAGCAAAGTCAGCCATTGTGTGCTTACATGTATGACCTAAATGCGCTGGAACAGCACATCAAGCAGATGCGCCATGTATTACCCAAAAACGTGGAACTGTTTTATGCCGCAAAGGCTAACCCTTCTGCGCCAATCTTGAGGTCTTTAGCGCCTTACGTTGATGGGTTTGAAGCGGCATCTGGCGGCGAACTTAGCCACCTTCAGCAGCAACAGCTTAATAAACCACTGATCTTTGGTGGTCCAGGGAAGATGCCAAGCGAATTAGAACAAGCGATACAACTTGATGTCGATGCCATTCATGTCGAAAGTATTACAGAACTACAGCGTATCGGAGCTTTGACACAAAAGTTGAATCGACCTGCTTCCATCTTTCTGCGCATGAATATCGATATTGGGGACATCACGCTCAGCAAGCTAGCCATGGGCGGAAAACCGACTCCATTTGGTTTCGATGAAACTGAATTGGATAACGCCATCATGTATCTACGTGATTTCCCGTTAATAGAGTTGAAAGGCTTCCACTTTCACCTGATGTCTCATCAACTCGATGTTGGTCGTCACTTAGCACTCGTTCAACGTTACTTCCAGGTGGTTAAACAGTGGAGAGAACTATACTCTCTTGAAGAACTCATTATTAACCTCGGTGGCGGTATGGGGATCAATTACCAAGATCCTAGCCAACACTTCCCATGGATAGAATTTTGCCACAAATTAGAATTCTTGATCGCTGAAGAACATATGCAAGATTGGAAACTGCGCTTTGAGTGTGGACGCTATATCTCAGCTCCTTGCGGCTACTATGTGATGGAAGTGTTAGACATCAAACAGAATCTTGGCGAAAATTTTGTTATTGCTCGTGGCGGCACGCATCATTTCCGTACACCAGCAGCACAAAGCCATGATCACCCTTTTGCGGTCATCCACAATCAGCAGCACTCGACCATTTCGAATCCAATCCACCACACTACTGCCAATTTAGTTGGTCAGTTATGCACACCAAAAGACGTACTCGCTCGAAACCAAAACATTGAGTACATCGACATCGGTGATTATCTTGTTTTCACCTTGGCAGGTGCTTATGCGTGGAACATTTCTCACCAGAACTTTTTGATGCATGAGCCACCTATATTTCACTACTTTTAAGCTTCGAGGAAACCAAGATAAAGCTTTGGAACTTAATCTCATCCAAAAACGAGCTGTCATCTAGGTAATACCTCGTAAACAAAAAGGCGCTAGTAAACCATCGCTCACTAGCGCCTTTCATCAAGCATCACTATGACTGAGCTTGTGAAGCTCTATTGTCCCCATTCGTTCTGACTTTGTAATTGTGTAACCAGCAACAAAGTAAACCAATACAAAGCCCCCAGAACGCACTTCCGATACCCAATAAATTCGTACCAGAAGCTGTAAATAAGAACGTAAACAACGCTGGCTCTCTGTAGTGGTTGTCTGCCATGGAAACCGCTAAACAGTTCATCAATGTAGGCATCACCGCTAACCCCGCGACAGCGATGACTACCGCTGAAGGAACCGCGCTAAACAAGGACACAAATGACATGCCCATCACGCCAGCTAACAAGTAGAACACGCCCATCGAGATTCCCGCCATATAACGCGTTTTGGGATCGTCATCGGCATTGGGGCCCATACAGATCGCTCCGGTGATTGCCGCAAGGTTATACGCAAAGCCTCCGAGCGACGCTAATAGTAACCCTGTCACACCCGTGGTAGTGATGATCTTCGATGAATCCACTTGGTACCCGTTTGCTTTTAGCACCGCAAACCCCGGTAAGTTCTGCGAAGCCATCGTCACGATGAACAGCGGAATACCAACGCTGATAAGAGAAAAGAATTCGAAATCAGGCATAATGAATACCGGTGTCGTTAAACCTAACGTGACTTGACTGACATCGAGCTTTCCAAAACCAACGCACATCACCAAAGCAATGACGAAAATACTTGGGATCAACAAGTTTCCTAACCTCGATTTAGCCAAAATAAACACAGCAAGCATCACCACCACTATCTGAACTTCTTCCATTAACGATGTAAACAAGCCCAAACCGAACTGCAATAAAATCCCCGCAAGCATAGCCGATGCAATCGACGTGGGTATTTGTTTCAGTACTTTCTCAAATATCCCAGCCATACCGACTAGCGTGATCAACAACGAACTAAACAGGAATACAGCAACTGCCTGATTCATCGTCAGACCTTCAAGCGAAGTAATCAACAGTGCTGCTCCCGGTGTCGACCAAGCCGTCACAACCGGTTTTTTGTAGTAGAAAGAGAGCAATATCGTGGTTGCCCCCATACCAATTCCCAACGCCCAGAACCATGACGCAACCTGCTCTTGAGTTGCTCCGGCACTCATCGCAGCCTGGTAAATAATCGCTGCAGCACTTGCATACCCAATAAATACAGCAATAAAGCCCGTACTAACGTGGGAAAATTTTAGCTTAGTCATGTTATTTTGTTCCTATGTGCGTTATAACGTCCATAAGCTAAACCTAGCACTTGTGCGCTATAACGCACAAGCTATTTATAGAAAAAATCTTGTAGAAAAAGTATGCAAACAGAAATTAAAGTCGGCACTAACTTAAAACGCCTACGCCAAGAAAAGGGCTGGAGCCTAGATAAAGCAGCAAAAGCGACAGGCGTAAGTAAAGCGATGTTAGGTCAAATTGAACGTGGGGAGTCCAGCCCAACCGTCGCTAAGCTCTGGCAGATCGCATCTGGGTTTGAAGTGTCATTTTCCAGTTTCATCACAGAAAGTTCGAACAATGAGCTGACGAGTTTATTCAGAGATGCAAACGAGTTAAGGCGTGAGGAATATAACGTTGGTTTCTTCGTCAGCTTATTATTTCCTTTTGAGGAAGCATTAGGGTTTGAGATCTTCGAGCTAACCCTCGCACCTGGCTATCAACATGAATCCGACCCGCATAACACTGGCGTTACCGAGCACATATTATGTATCTCAGGAGAGATGGCCGTGCTTTTTGATGGTGAATGGCAAACATTACAAGCAGGGCAAGCCGTTCGCTTTAATGCTAACCAAAAGCACGGATATAAGAACCTCGGTGAAGACAATGCGATGTTCCATAACGTAATTCACTACCCTGTAAAATAATGGTTAGCCTACACATCCGACCATTTATCTAGTATTAATAACAGTGAAAGGATATGCATCTATAAGAGTTAGGGAGTCCATAATCAAATGACACTAAAATCAAAACATGCCCTAGTTGTAGAAGGTGGTGCAATGCGTGGCATCTTTGCCGCTGGGGTACTAGATGGCTTTATCGACCACCAATACAACCCGTTCGACTTCTGCATCGGCGTCTCTGCGGGCTCAACCAATTTAGCCTCTTGGTTATCTAACCAACGCGGCCGAACCTATACCATTATTTCCGACTACTCATGCCAACCCGAGTTTATTAACTTCAAGAAGTTTGCCAAAGGTGGACACTTGCTTGACCTCGACTGGCTTTGGGATCATATCGCACAGCACTATCCATACGATATGGAAGCCTTCGATAAACAGCCGCTCCCCTTTCAAGTCGTGACCACGGACGTTGAAACCGGTTAGCCGCTCTACACGCAGGGTGAAAAGAGTAACCTAGAAGAACTCCTCAAAGCGTCCTGCTCTGTCCCTATGGCCTACCGCACGCCTCTGAGAGTAAATGGTAAAAAGATGATAGACGGTGGAGTGGTCGATTCCATTCCCGTGATTGAGGCTTATAAACAAGGGGCGAAACAGATCACGGTGATCCTCTCGCAAAAGCAGGGTTACAAAAAGCGCCCACCGAAAGCACCTTGGCTCTTACGTCGCCTAATGAAAGAGACACCTCAACTGGCTGAGGCCATGATCACGCGTGCAGAACAATACAATCAAACCTTAGAGTTTATTGAGAACCCACCTCACGATTGCACCATTAAGGTCATCGTGCCGGACGATAGTTTTGCTGTCGGAAGATTAACCACAGATAAAGACAAACTTGAAGCCGGTTACCAAATGGGGCTGAGGGCAGCAGAGCGATTCGTTACACAAACATAAAGCAGCCACTCAATGCCAAGAAGCCTATTTTAATCTCCGTTCTCTAGCTATAAAACAAAAAAGCGAGCCACTTGGGCTCGCTTTTCAGTATTTAGTATTAGGCTAAATTACAGAAGCTCTACCGATTGCTGAGCAATCACAAACTCTTCATTGGTTGGCAACCTATTAGTATTGCATCTACTAACACGGAGTTGGACAGAAGCATGACAGTGATTTTTCTAAATTAGCATTTAACGGATTACTTCTATTACAACAAAGCCTACAATCTAGTGTACAAACTCACCCATCCACGACACTGGGCTGCTCATCTAAAGGCCCAGACATAGTTTGCAAAGGGCGCCCTAACCTTTGGATAGCCAATAAGTTAGAGTCACTCTAGATTCGCTATGGAAGAGTCAAAACACGGCGAGTAACCTTCTCTATCAAAATCATAAAAAAGGTAAATGAAACTGAAGAAGCATCAGTGCCATTTACCCACTTTAAATACGTTGGCTTTTCAGAATTGATATTGCATTCCTAAAGTCACCAAGTATTCATCATGGTCATAGAAATCAATATTAGCGTCAGTGATGTCCCACCCACCTCTCGCAATGAAAAGTGTATTCTTCCAATCAAATGGCATCGCATATATGTATGTCGCTGACACACCTAACTTCGTATCTTCTCGAGTTCGCTTCCAGAGAGGGTTTGTGTCATCAAATTTTTGAAGTCCAACGCTGCCCGCTAGCATTGTAATGTGTCGCCCGTTTCTTAGTTGAAATTCAGCTTCGGTACTAATACGCTGGCTCTTTAATGCCGAGCCAGAGGCATCAACATCTAGATAATTGATCAACCACTCGACTCCCCATGATTCACTTAAGTCAGTCATGTAATTTAGTTCGACATAGCTAAGATTCGAATTTCTATCGAGCGCTGCTAGGCTGTCTTCTTGGTCTAAAGAATACTTCCCGTGAGCTAATTCAAGAGACCAATCTGAACCCAAAACTCGGTCATAATTCAAAACAAGACCTTGCACAGCAGCGTTTGTCGTCGTTCTATCTGATTGCAACTGATATGGGTTTTTCCAGACTTCTTTCTCCAACAACCCCGGCACCACACCAATCGCTATATTTGAGCCGTCAGTCAAATAATGACGATATCCAGCTTGCGTGTAAAAGTCGCTCGCCATTCCAACAATATCGGTTTTAAAATACACTTCATTTGAATCATCAAAACGATAGTTAAGATCCCAAAACGGAATAACAACCGCTTCATTCTGACGTTCTTGAGAACCTGAATAGTCAGTAATTTTAGCTTGGGACTCGGTATCCATCACCGAGTTAGTACCATCTACCCCCGTAAAAAGACTGACACTACCATGAAAGCCAACAGTGCTGTGTTCTTCTGCATACACTGTAGAACTAGCCAACACGCATCCAACTGCTAACAGCTTAAGGTAACCTTTTAGTGAGAATGACATGGTCACCTTGTTTCTCTGCATAAGACTCAACGAAGGCGTAAATAAAACTGGGTGAACTAACAAGTTTGAGTGAATCATCGTACTATCCTTATGTGCTTTGATAGTCAGACTCTACTTAGACTTGTGTCACAACAAAGTCACAACTCACCGGTTAACTTATTTAAAAATAAACCACAGCTTTAGCTTTGTGAGATGTCACCGACAAATGATAGCGCCAGTTGGCACTCTTACAGACCGCTGAAATAATTTCATCTCCATGACCAAAGCCTTGCCCATCGTGTTCCCTAACATCATTTCCAATCACAAGTCGCCGCCCTTTTAAATGGATGGATACATAGCAATCGGTATAACTCATCGCATTACGGATAAGGTTCGCGACAATGACCTTTGCAAAGTAACTTTCTACTTCAACATCCGAGCGCAAAACTTGTTCTAGTTGGATACTTCGACCAGAGAACAAAAAGTGATGCTGCTCGATCGTTTCGTTAATGACTGCCTGTAGTGACTTTTTAGGCTGGATCCCCTTTTCTTCCCTGCCAAGTAACAAAAAGGTATTGATCAAGTTATCCATCTCTTTGTTTGCGACTTGAATACGACTAATTATTTGCCGTTTTTTATCATTAACTTCTGCGATTTGTAGAAGATCGGTCGCGCCGAGAATCACATTGACCGGCGTTCGTAATTCATGGCTGGCAAAGCGAGTAAACTGTTGCTCTCGCTTCAAAAAGAATTGAATCCTAGAATAGGCTTGGTGATAAGTCCGATACAGTGCCCCTATTTCATCTTTGCGCGACGAAATGGCACTATCATTAATGTTATCAGATGGATGTTGAATTTGATGGACCAAAAGGTCAATTGGACCGCTAAAATAACCTGACAGTAAGTGAGCAACAACCAGTCCTAAAGCAAACACAACGACCATCATGTACCCAACATAAGCCATCACTCCTTCGCCATAATCGACCATTTGAGGATCCAGTTCAGGGTAATAGACAAAGTGAAGCCACTGTTGTTGAAACGGTGACATAAAAGTCACCGTATGAGCATCGCTAAGCTCAAATTCTTCTATCCCTAAGTTTGTTATGCTTTCAAGAAAACTCGGTTTGTTATCATCTTCAAATTGGTAGACGGCAAGGAAATTATCTTCAGGGCTAGTCCACTCGCTGGCCATTAAGGATGTTTGTATCCATTGTTGTTGTAGTAACTTTACGCGTTGGTTGATAAAACTGTCGGCGGCTATTTCAGTAGCCGCCCACGCAATCACTCCTATCGCAATGACCACCAGCAACATCAATGCCGACATTACGGTAAAAACTTGATGCCGAAGGTGACCAAAGTACCATTGTCTCAATGAGCGTTTCACATTAAACAGCATTAAGTCGATACCCTCTACCACGCTCTGTAACGAGTATCCCTTCTGGCAATGCCTTTCTCAGGCGGTATATTTGAGTGCGTAATGCGCTCGTTTCTTCGGGCTCATCGCCTTTCCAGATTTGGTACGCAATGTCTTGATTATCGACGAGTTTGGGGGCTTTTTTTATGAGTAAGCAAACGATACGTTTTTGAGTTGGGTCTAGAGCAAGTGTTTCATCATTAGCCGTGACAGTATCGGTACCGACATCGTAAACCAAAGCGCCGTATCGAAACTCTGGACTTAAGCGGCGTTGATTTCTCGCCTCGAGTGCTTCGACTCTAGCGTGCAACTCTTGTAACTCAAACGGCTTCACCAAGTAGTCATCAGCGCCGGCTTTGAAGCCTGCTAATTTATCCTCAAGTGTATCTCTCGCAGTCAAAAAGATAATGGGTATATCAGCGTGACGACCCGCACGAATAGCACTACAAGCCGTTAAGCCGTTCATTACTGGCATCATAATATCCAATATTATCAGATCAAATCGCGACTCATCTAACAATTGAATAGCGGCCTGCCCATTATACGCAAAGTCAATATCGTGACCAAAGAGCTCTAAATAATCACCTAAATTAGCTGCGGTTGCGTGGTTGTCTTCCGCGACAAGTATTCTCATGTAATTTCCTTTTCAATGACTACTGTATTAGCTCGAAGATTGGTGACGTAATTGTGACATTGGCAAGCGTAATGTGATCACATCAACCAAACGGAGAGTTAAAATGAAAGTATCACCAAAACTAATCAGTTTCACAGCACTATTCGCTTTGTCGTCAATCAATTATGCTCATTCGACGGAAATCGCGCCCTCTGACGTTGCCCTTACACTCGCACAAGCACTCAACCCATCAGGTCAAACCCATACGTATTTAGTCACTGAATCTACGGGAAAAAGTGTAAAAGCGATCAATCTAAGTGAACATTTTGACTATTACCCGAGCGAAGCACTAAGCTTTATCGACCGATACGGCTATAGCACTTTGTCTGACGTACATTACGACCTCCCAGTTACATCCCTAGACTACAAACAACTACTCGCAGCAGGCGGGCAAGGATCTGAGCATATCGCAGCAGGCACTAACTACTTAGAGCACGGAGAAGAAGCAGATATTGACGAAGTCTTCCTATTTCCTAAGTTTTCCAAGCCAACACCAAACCACACTAAGATCCGCTACCAAAAGAATGTACTTCTGGATTACGAGGTAGAGCTGTGTATGAGGTGGGTTAAACCTATAGTTAGCCCTAAACAAAGCGATGGTTATGCGGGGCTATTTGTATGTGGTGACTTTACTGACAGAGCGGAGCTGTTGCGGAAGATTGATGTCGACAACGTTACATCAGGTCATGGATTTAGTGATGCGAAAAGTGGACAATCACGCTTCCCAACCGGACCTTACATTGTGGTTCCCAAAGATTGGAACTCCTTCTTAAAGAGCGTGTCGCTAACCACCTATGTCAATGGTGAGCAGCGCCAACAAACCGCTGCCTCTGAAATGATTCGTGAGCCCAAATCTCTGATTGAAATGATTCTAGAAAAGGGTGAGCAGCCTATCTGGCGATATCAAGGTCAAGACGTCACGTTATTCGGTCAACAAGGGATTAACCCAAACCAAAATCTCGTGACAGGTACCCCAGCGGGTGTCGTTTACAACACTCCAGGATGGGGTTACAGAATATCCAAATCCATCAAGTGGTTCGCAACCTTTTCATTCTTAGATTCAGGTCCTGTAGACTATATTCTGGAGCAATACATCGAGGAAAGCTTTGATAACAAAAGTTACTTGCAAGCTGGCGATAAGGTGCAGCTAACCGGCACCTATTTGGGAAGCATAGACATCGATATTATCAACTAGACACCCAAACTAACGACACTTTAATCTTAGTTTGCTCATTGTTTTCTGAACTCCATAAGTACACGTGCCTGATTAATTGGGCGCGTGTATCAATAAAACTTCTGGTGAACAAATTAACACGAATACAGACAGTATTAGCACATCTGAGGACGTGGTAGTTCTAGAGCTGCCAGCGATTTAGATCGCTCTGCGCCTAATTACTTTGACAGTTGTGGCATCAGAAAATTTTTGTTGGGTATAAACCCATAAACAAGATAGAAATAAGCAAAAGGTGTAACACATTTCTAGGCAGAAGTAAGTCACGATTGGCTAGCTGTCTAGAAGAGTCTGAAAGTGATTCCCAGACAACAAAGCATCTAACGATGGCTGCTTTCGGTTTAGGTATTTAGCGATAAGCCTATCCAACATTTAAAACAAAAAAGCGAGCCACTTGGGCTCGCTTTTCAGTATTTAGTTTTAAGCTAAATTACAGAAGCTCTACCGACTGTTGAGCAATCACGAACTCTTCGTTGGTTGGGATAACCATTGCTACTGCATCTAGCATCTCAGACTTAGCGATGATGCCGTCTGCGCCAAAGCGAGCAGATTCGTTACCAGCAACATCTTCAACAAAACCTAGGATCTTAAGGTTTTTAAGGATCTCACGACGGATTGGTAGAGAGTTCTCACCGATACCACCTGTGAAGATGATGCCGTCTAGAGAATCTAGTGTTGCAAGGTAAGAAGCAACGTATTTAGCTACACGGTATGTGAATACTTCGAAAGCCAGCTTAGCGCCTTCATGACCCTCTTCCATAGCTTCTAAAATGCCACGAGCATCGCTCGTAAGACCAGACACACCTAGGAAGCCAGACTCCTTGTTAAGAGAGTTGAAGACTTGCTCTTGTGACCAACCTTTCTTAAGAAGGTATTCAATGATGCCTGGGTCTAAGTCACCACAACGTGTACCCATCATAAGGCCAGAAAGTGGTGTGAAACCCATTGACGTATCAACACTGTTACCGTCTTTGATAGCACATACTGATGCGCCGTTACCTAGGTGAACAGAGATGAAGCTAGATTCTTCAACAGGCTTGTTTAGCATCTTCGCAGCTTCACGGCTTACGAAGTAGTGGCTAGTACCGTGGAAGCCGTAACGACGTACACCGAAGTCTGTGTATAGTTCTTTAGCGATTGCACCAGTAAATGCGCGTTGTGGCATTGTTTGGTGGAAAGCCGTATCAAATACAGCGAACTGAGGCAGAGAAGGGAAAGCTTCAATCGCAGCGCGGATGCCGATAGCACCTGCTGGGTTATGAAGTGGAGCAAGATCAGATAGGCTTTCAATCTCGTTCGTTACTTCTTCAGTAATGCGAACCGTTTGAGTGAACTTCTCACCGCCGTGAACGATACGGTGACCGATAGCCACGATATCTGCCGTGAAACCAAGGTCTTCCATCAGGCCTACCAATTTGCCAATAGCAATCTTGTGGTGGCTACCTTCACCCTGAATAGCAATTTCAGTTTTCTCGCCTTGGTATTTCCAGCTCATACGAGCATCTTCAAGACCAAAACACTCCCCTAAGCCACTCAACACTGCTTCACCAGAAACAGAATCAATGACAGCAAATTTTAGGGATGAACTACCCGAGTTAATAACCAGAACAAACGAATTAGACATTGGATATGGATCCTGTTTCAGTACGAATTAGATGAAGTGTTTACTTCAATTTTAGTTAAGCCCATTATTCAATAATTTTTGAATCTTTCAACTTTTGTTTTGAAAAAATCACCAAATCAACACAATTAAGTTGACCTTAGTCATTAATTTATTTATTTCGAGAGCAAAATTAAAAAATAGTTGAATATGAAAATGAACAAACTTACAAAGCAAACGAATGCTTGAACTATTTTTAACTTGATTTGAGTGATCCGGTAAGACGGTCAACATCATGAAACAAAGCAACAATACTCACCCTATCCCACACTCTCCATGCTCTAGAAGTTGAGCCCTGCGTAAACAGACTACACAGCAATTTAAGAGGCTTTTATTACTACTACCTCGACTGGTAGCACGTAATTTAAGTATAGCCTTACAATGCTATACAGCTACGTTAACGGAGCAAGATAGAGTGATTGCTCCCTTCATCCGGGAGTTTGAACAATCATTTCTAACTGGGTTGCAGAAGTAATATTAATCTTGGCGTGAAGTAAGGTGCATTAGTTATGCGCAGTGCGGTCGGAAGAATGAACAAGCAGGCACAAAAAAGCCGAGCATAATGCTCGGCTTTTAAATTCAGTGTCTAGACTAGAGCGTCTAAGCTAAAGGTTGATTAACCTTCGTTGCGCTCTGGACGACGACCACGGTTACCGCCGTTGCCATGGCCACGTTCGCCACGGTAGTTGCCACGGTGATCGCCACCACGGTTACGGTCGAAACGACGCTCGCCATCACGGCCGCCTTCACGGTTGCCATCGCGGTTACCGTCACGGTTGCCACGGTATCCACCGCGACCGCCTTCACGATTACCATCGCGGTTGCCATCACGGTTTCCGCGGTAACCACCACGACCACCATCACGACCGCCACGGCCACCGTTACCACGACGTGGTTCACGGAAATCGTTGAAGTCTACAACAACAGCACCAGCTTCTTTTTGACGGATGCGTAGCTTGCTTAGTTTACCAGCAGTTTCAGAGTTCATTGCTTTTGGCAGTTGAACGTAAGTTGAACCTTGGTCAAGTTTGATAGCACCGATAGAACCTTTAGTTAGGCCAAGTTCGTTTGCAAGTGCGCCAACGATATCTTTAACCTGAACACCTTGCTCACGGCCAACTTGTAGTTGGTAAGTATCCCAGTCTTGAGTATTGAAGTCACGGCCACCGTTATCACGGTTTTCACGACGCTCTTTACGACGGTTCTTGTCACGCTCGATAGCAGCGATCATTGGGTCTTCACCAATGTAGAACAGTGGGCTCTTACCTTGCTGACGCTTAAGAAGCATTGCAGCTAGAGTAGCAGCATCAACGTCTAGAGACTCTTGCAGGGTAGTAATAAGACCTGCGAAGTTTTCTAGAGCTTTGCTTTCTTTCTCTGTTTCAAGCTCAGCACCTAGCTTAGCAACACGTGCTGCAGCAACTTGGTCACGTAGAGGAAGTTGGATTTCTTCCATTGTAGACTTAGTTACGCGCTCGATAGTGCGAAGCATACGAATTTGGTTTGTGCGAACTAGAAGGATCGCTTTACCTTTACGTCCAGCTCGGCCAGTACGACCAATACGGTGGATGTAAGATTCAACATCGAATGGGATGTCGTAGTTGAATACGTGAGTGATACGTGGAACATCAAGACCACGAGCTACAACGTCAGTTGCAACTAGGATATCGATAACACCTTGTTTGATGTGATCAACAGTACGCTCACGTAGAGACTGAGGAATATCACCGTGCAGTGCAGCAGCTTTAAAGCCACGTGCAGATAGCCAATCAGCTAGACGCTCAGTATCTTGACGAGTACGTACGAATACGATAGACGCGTCAGTTTCTTCAGTTTCAAGAAGACGAGACATTGCTTCGTCTTTTTCTACGCCTTTAACAACCCAGAAGTTCTGCGCTACTTTATCAACTGTGTGGTTAGTACCAGCAACGTCAACTTTAGCCGGGTTACGTAGGTAACGGTCAACAATAGTCTTAACCATTGGAGGCATAGTTGCAGAGAAAAGTACACGCTGTGCAGATTCTGGAGCTTGCTCAAGGATCCAAGTAACGTCATCTACGAAGCCCATTTTTAGCATTTCATCTGCTTCATCAAGAACAAATGTGTGTGCTTCATCTAGGTGTAGACGGTCACGAGTTAGTAAGTCTTTAACACGACCTGGAGTACCAACAACAATGTGAGCACCACGGCTTAGAGCGCGCATTTGGTCAACGATTGAAGCACCACCGTAGATTTCAATAACTTTAAGACCTTTGATGTCACGGCCTAGGTTTTTGATTTCCGCAGCAACTTGGATCGCTAGCTCACGAGTAGGAGCCATGATGATTGCTTGTGGTTTGTGTTGGTTTAGGTTGATTTTGTTTAGTAAAGGCAGAGAGAATGCTGCTGTTTTACCAGTACCAGTCTGTGCTTTACCTAGTGCGTCACGGCCTTCAAGAAGAAGAGGAATAGCTGCTGCTTGGATTGGAGTTGGAGAAACGAAACCCATGCTATCAAGAGCTGAAAGAATGTTTTCGTTTAGGGCTAATTCATTAAATTGAATTACAGATTCGGACATTGGGATCCCACTATATATAAGTAAACAAAAGGTCCCGGGAGCTCTACCATTTCCAATACTGATCCAATCAGATACTGATTCCATTCAGAGTTACGAAGCAGTAATAAAACACTTCAAGCCATTAGGGACGTCTAAGGGAGGCGGATTATTCCTTAAATGCATAAAAAAAGCCAGAAAAAATTGAATTACATCACATATTTTTCGGTTTTCTTTCAATGCTGGCTATCATATCGTCAAAACTTGATGAATATCTCGTCATAGCCGTTTACATCAATTGAATTGAACATAGTAAATAAGAAGGTAATTTATTTGCTCTCCCTTCGGCTTTAAGTAGTAATCAGGCCCCGCAATGATTATAGTGTGCTCAATTGTTCTCGTAAGATAAAAGTAAGATGTTTCAAGATAACCCTCTACTCGCTCAGCTTAAGCAACAAATCCAAGAAACCCTCCCAAAAAAGGAAGGCACAATCAAAGCCACTGAAAAAGGGTTTGGTTTTCTAGAAGTCGACAGCAAAACAAGCTACTTCATCCCGCCTCCATACATGAAGAAATGTGTGCACGGTGACAAAGTAATTGCCATCATTCGCACCGAGAAAGAGCGTGAAGTTGCAGAGCCAGAAGAATTGGTTGAACAAGGTCTTACTCGCTTTATTGCACGAGTTAAGCTTTTCAAAGGCCGCTTAAACGTTGTACCTGACCACCCTCAGCTTAAAAAGCTGCAACTAAAAGCGAAAGCAAAGAAAGGCCTAAACCCAGAAACGCTTAAAGAAGGCGACTGGGTTGTTGCTCATATCATTCAGCACCCATTGAAAGGTGACAACGGCTTCTTAGCTCAAATCTCAGAAAAGATCACTGACGCTGACGACAAGATCGCACCTTGGTGGGTAACACTTGCACAAAATGACCTACCAAATAGTGAACCTGAAGGTATCGATAATTGGCAAATCAATGACGATGCCGATCTTGAACGTATAGACATGACCCATGTTCCTTTTGTGACTATCGATGGCGAAAGCACAAAAGATATGGACGATGCACTTTACGCGAAGAAGAAAGAGAACGGTGATTTTGAACTGACCATCGCGATTGCTGATCCTACCGCTTACATCTCTCCTGATGACGCAATGGACAAAGTGGCACGCGAACGCGGCTTCACGATTTACTTGCCTGGTCGTAACATCCCAATGTTACCTCGTGACCTTGCAGATAACCTATGTTCGCTTATCGAGAATGAAATTCGCCCTGCCCTCTGCTGCACAGTCACCGTGTCTAAAGATGGCGTTATTGGCGATGACATCAACTTCTTCGCGGCGAACATTAAATCTCACGCTCGTCTAGCGTACGACAACGTATCAGACTGGCTAGAAACAGGCACATCAGAGAAGTGGCAACCATCTGAAGAAATCGCAGCGATTGTTTCTGACCTACACGAATTTGCACAAGCACGTTCAGCATGGCGCTCAGCAAATGCTGTTGTGTTCCCTGACCGTCCTGACTACCGCTTTGAACTGAGCGAAGATAACGATGTTGTTGCCATTCACGCAGACATGCGTCGTAGTGCGAACAAGTTGGTTGAAGAATCAATGATCAGCGCAAACATCTGTGCGGGTCGAGTACTGAAAGAGAGCTTCAACCAAGGTGTGTTTAACTGCCACTCTGGTTTCAAAGCAGAGAAAGTCGCAGACGTTCTTGAACTGGTTAACCCACAAGCAGAAACACCATTTACAGAAGACCAGATCGTTTCTCTTGAAGGTTTTGCTGCACTGCGCCGCTGGTTAGGCTCTTTAGATAATAACTACTACGATAACCGTATCCGCAAGTTCCAAGCGTACAGTGAAATCAGCAACGAACCTGCACCACACTACGCAATGGGTCTAGACATTTACGCGACTTGGACTTCTCCAATTCGTAAGTACGGTGACATGATTAACCATCGTATGCTTAAGGCACATATCCTTGGTAAAGCGCCAATTCAAACACCAGACGAGACTATTGGTGATGAACTTGCACTACACCGCCGCCATCACGGTATGGCTGAGCGTAATGTAGGTGATTGGTTGTATGCTCGCACGTTAGCTAACGCGCCAGTTGAAGAAACACGCTTCCAAGCAGAAATCTTTGACATCAACCGTGCTGGTATGCGTGTTCGCTTGCTAGAGAATGGTGCCGCTGCATTTATCCCTGGTTCTCTCATTCTTGATAATAAAGAAAGAATCGAGTGCAACAGTGATATGGGTACTGTATCTATCGATAAAGAAATGGTATACAAACTGGGAGACGTTTTAGAAGTAGTTCTCTCTGAAGTTAATCAGGAAAACCGTAACTTAGTAGCAAAACCTACTCAAGTATTTGCGGACTTGCCTAGCGAGCCTGAAACAACAAACGAAACCGAAGCTTAATAGCTGTAAAGGATAGGCCTTTCAAGGTCAAAGCTTTCAAGGTCACAAGCTTCAAAGGTTCACTTCTAAAGGCGCTAATTATTAGCGCCTTTTTTGTAAATGTCTCATGCTTAAACAATACTAAAACTAATAAGCAACTCGTTTACAATGTCAAAGAAGCACATTATGTCATCAATAACAGTTACTCAATTCAGAAACTTCATCCCCAGGAAACGAGAACGGTACCCCGCCTCTAAAAATGGTATTTTCATCGTTTCAAAAGGCAGTATCTCTTTCGTGCTCCCCGATGGCACCGAAGCCTCATTGCAGGCAGGCGATTTCACACTTTATAACTCAGGCCAAATCAAAGACATCACAGTAGATACAGAAAACGGCGAATTCAGCGCAACCTGCTTAGATTTTGATTTAGATATTTTCCAGAAGTTCATCAACCAATTCAGCGACCTAGAATCCACTCGAGTCCCCAACCAGTACATCAAATTCAACCAAACTGATACAGAGATCTGCGAGCTGAAAGATCTCATAATGTCTTTAGCTCATTCTTCAGCTAAAAATGACTACGCACTCACTCAATTAGGGTTAGGTTTGCTTTCACTGATGGTCGAACAATACCCTGCTCTGCTGGTTATCATCGCACGAGCTTCAAGGTTAACGGTGACGCAAAAAGTCATTCACTACATTGAACAGAATATTGAAAATAATATCTCTTTAGACACACTAGCCAGCTACATCGGAATGTCGCCAGCCACACTGAAACGCCGTTTATCGGCTGAAGATCTTTCATTTTCAAACTTATTAAAGATTAAACGTATTGCCCATGCCGCAACGCAACTTAGAACGTCGACTAAATCCATTACTCAAATCGCGTATGAGTCTGGCTTTAAGAGCGCTGCGCACTTCAGCACAGCCTTTAAAACGTATCATGGGAAGACACCGAAAGATTTCCGTTCTCTCATCGCACAATCTCAATTACAAAGCATGAAACCACAAGTGTAAGACGCGGCCTGACACCTAGAGCAAACTATTTGCTTGATTGAGAATGAACAGAAGGCGTAGCTCTAGTGCCACGCCACCAGCGAGTTAAAACAGACCTTTATGACCAAAAATACGATTTAGGGTCTTTTTCTATTTCAGACAACACAGCATCAAGGTCTTTGGATTGAGGAAGGTACGGATAAGGCCCCCAAGCGATGATATCGGTTGTTTCATCACTCTCTAATGGCACAGTAACCAACCAGCAAGCAGAATGCTCATCAAACGTCACGCAGGCAATGTCGTTTGTGTAATCACTATGAGATGAGTCGAGCAGATAATGAGCCTGTGAGAACATCACGCCGCCTTTACACTCTTCATATAACGATTTACCGAGTTCGACAGGTAAACTGCTATTACGGGAAGTGCAGAGCTTTTCAGCCCCAACGAGAAGGCGATTAAGTTCGATATGAATGACGGACATAACACTCCTTGTAACTTCATAGGCATTCTCTAAGTAGGAATCCCTTTAATTAGCTTAGAACTCAACCAACATTTTAGCGAACGTCCTCATACAAAATCACAATCACGCTCCCATTAACGGATTTTGTGTGAATAAACTTACCATTGTTATTGCTGAATTACGCGTTCATTGACTCATTCAACCACCATACAAAGAGCGTATGGAATTTCACAAAAGTGTCATATAACCGACCTATCATATGCGACAAATGTTATTAACTAGGAGTTGTTTATGTTACGAGTCGCGCTTGCCTCTCTTTTATCCTTAGCCCTGTCTTCTCAAGCTGCTTTTGCACAAGAAACCAATATTTCGGGCTCCACTTCTGTTTCTCGAGTGATGGACGTATTAGCTGAGGAGTACAACAAGACTCACCCTGATAACTACATTGCCGTTCAGGGCATCGGCTCGACAGCGGGTATTACCATGGTTAATAAAGGTGTGGCTGATATCGGCATGAGCTCACGCTACTTAACTGACCAAGAACAGAGTGACAAACTCAAGGTATTCCCTATTGCCTTTGATGGTCTAGCTGTTGTAACTAACCGTTCAAACAGCGTGAGTAACGTTTCTCGCGAGCAACTATTTGATATCTACAAAGGTAAAATCACCAATTGGAAAGAAGTGGGTGGTGCCGATCAACCTATCGCGGTTGTGACTCGTGAAGCGTCTTCAGGTTCACGCTACAGCTTCGAAAGCTTACTTGGTTTAACAAAGATCATTAACGACCGTTTAGTGTCTGACATCAACCCAAATAACTTAGTTGTTAACAGCAACAGCATGGTGAAAACGATCGTAAATCACAACCCACACGCTATCGGCTTTATCTCTGTTGGTTCAATCGACCGCTCTATCAAGGCCATCACTTTTGAAGGCGTAGAGCCGACATCTAAAAACATCGCAAACCACAGCTATGAACTGGCTCGCCCATTCTTATTGCTGCACAAGACGGATTCAGTTTCTGAAGAGAGCAAAGACTTCATCAAGTTCGTGAAATCTAAACAAGGCCAAGACCTGATTGAAGAATACGGCTACACTCGCATCAAATAAGTGAGTAAGTTTTATCTTATGAAAACAAAAAGAGAGAGCATCACGCTCTCTCTTTTTTTGAATCTTTATAAATCGCTTACTTTCAAACCACTTAGAAGTGAAGTTGAATCACTGAAACGATAACAGCGCCAGGGCGACGAACACCTTCGATTTCTACGCGAATCTCGCGTTCGATCTCTAGACCTTTCTTAATTGGTGTTACTTTCGTTAATGTACTTTTTGCACGAACGTTGCTGCCCGATTTAACAGGGTATGGAAAGCGAACCTGGTTAAGACCAATGTTCACAACCATCTTCGCTGTTGGGAATTGAGATTTGTCAGGATCAACGCTATCGGTTAGACGCGGAAGCAAAGACAAAGTTAAGAAACCGTGTGCGATGGTGGTTTTGAACGGAGAATCAGTTTCGGCTTTCTCTGGCTCAGTGTGGATCCACTGCATGTCTTCAGTCACAAGACCAAATTGGTTGATGCGATCTTGGCTTACATTGATCCAATCGCCAGTATGAATAACTTCACCAATCTTCTCGTTCAGCTCATCAAACACAAGTTGTGCTTCTGGTTTTAGTACGATTGGTTGCTCTACTGGCACATCTTCGTTTACCGCAGGTTTGTGGTGATCACGAACCCACGCAAAGAAGTGGCTGTTTTGTGTGCGGTTCAGAAAGTCGCCCCAGTAATCTCTAAGAGCTGGAGACATCCATTGCATAAACTCTGAGTGTTGCGATGACAAGCTGTCGCCTCGGTGTTTAAATAAATCAATGACCTTCATAAGAACCTCAATGCACAAAAAATTTCAATATAACTTCGTAATTTTGAAACAGTTCACACTATTGTGCAAATAGTTTCGAGCATACAAGCGTTAGCTGAACACCTATATTTCATTATTAAACAGAAACTTACCAATAAAACATCATTTTATTAGAAAACTCAAAATAGAGTATTAGCTCCATCACATAATAAAGATTTGATTATATAAAAAGCATTTTTATTACTCTGACGCATAAAAAAAAGGCTTAGCACACTGCTAAGCCTCAGTTTTTACGAGGATTTAGTCTTTACAAAGAATCCGCTTTATGAGAAGTGACTTCTTCTACTCATCATCAAGTGGCACTAATTTAGTATTACCACCGTGTGCTTTTTCACGTTTACGCTGCACAAATGCATAGAAGCCTGGGATTAGGAAAGTACCCGCCAACAACACACATAACAGACCACCAATCAGTGAAATACCAAGAGAGTTCTGGCTCACGTGACCAGCACCCGCCGCAAAGATAAGCGGGAAGATACCTAAGATAAACGACCAAGACGTCATGTTCACAGCACGGAAACGTAGAGTACCGCCCTTCACTGCCGCATCGACGATCAGTGCGTCTTTCTCCTCACGCTCGACCTTCGCGAATTCCACAATCAAAATTGCGTTCTTCGCGGCCAAGGCTATCAAAAGAACCAAACCAATCTGTGCGTAAAGGTTCAACGGTGTGCCTGTTAGGTTCAACGCCAAGAAAGAACCTAAGGTTGCCACAGGTACAACTAAGATAATCGCAATAGGTATTGTCCAGCTCTCGTATTGAGCCACCATGAACAAGTAGATGAAGATCAGCGCCAATGCAAACGCGAAGATCGCTTGGTTGCCTGCTAATACTTCTTGGTAAGCCATACCAGTCCATTCGTACTGGTAACCTTGTGGCAGAACTTCTGCCGCTACACGTTCCATCGCCGCAATCGCATCACCACTTGAGTAACCCGGTGCTGGCTGGCCTTGGATTACTGCACTGCGGTACATGTTGTAACGCCATGCTACATCGGGTTCAAAGATCTGATCGTAAGTCACAAGCGTACTTAGCGGGATCATCTCACCAGCAGAAGAGCGTACGTGGAATCGTTGTAGGTCATCCATGCTGCTACGGTGGTCACTGTCTGCTTGCATGGTTACACGGAAGTTCTTACCAAACATGGTGAAGTCGTTCACGTACAACGAGCCAAGATTACCTTGCAGTGTTTGGAAGATTTCCGACAACGGAATACCTAGCTGCTGCGCTTTCTCACGGTCAATATCGACATAGTAGTGAGGTACGTTGGCGCGGAAAGTACTGAATGTATGTGAAATCTCAGGCTGCTTGGTCGCCTCAGTAATCACGTCATTCATCACCATCGCTAGGTCAGTACGGCTACGGCCTAAAGTGTCTTCAAGGACAAATTCAAAACCAGACGCTGCACCCATACCTGGTACCGCTGGCGGTCCCATTGCAAATACAATCGCCTGAGGAAGTTCAGTCGCAGCCCGTCCATTAATACGCTGTGAGATAGCCTGTGCTGAATGTTGACCATCCAGTGCGTTACGCATGTTCCAATCGTGAAGCTTGATGAACATCGACGCACCATTCGACGCAGAAGCGCCTGTCATGAATGCGTAGCCGTTAACCAGTGTCACACCATCGACACCCGGCTCTTGCTCAACCATCTCTAGTAATTGCTTGGTCACATCTTCAGTACGAGACAGGGATGCCGCATCTGGAAGTTGAACGTTAACCAGCAGAATACCTTTATCTTCTTGAGGTACGAACGCCGTAGACGTTGTCTTCGCAAAGTAAGTCACAGCCGCCAAAGCTACGAAGAAGAAAGTGAACAGCAGAACGCCTTTCTTAACTAAGAAGCCTGCTACTTGACCGTATTTGTTAGTAACAGATTCTAGACCACGGTTAAAGGCTTGGTACCAACGAGCCGTGTTACCACCACCTTGTTTAAGAACCAATGAACACAATGCTGGTGACAGCGTTAATGCGTTGATCGAAGAGATAACAACCGCGATACAGATAGTCAGCGCGAACTGACGGTACATGATGCCAGTAATACCCGGAAGCATTGCAACTGGGATGAATACCGCGAGTAGTACCAAGGTTGAAGTAATAATTGGGCCCGTCACTTCTTTCATCGCGATCAGCGTAGCTTTACGCGGTGAAATCGTTGGGTCTTTCGCCATGGTGGTGTCGACGTTTTCGATAACCAAGATCGCATCATCTACTACGATACCAATTGCCAAGATCAAACCAAACAGAGTTACCGTGTTGATGGTAAAGCCCGTCATCTGCATGATGGCAAATGTACCAATCAAAGATACAGGA
Organism: Vibrio chagasii; assembly: GCF_024347355.1. Classification (NCBI taxonomy): domain Bacteria; kingdom Pseudomonadati; phylum Pseudomonadota; class Gammaproteobacteria; order Vibrionales; family Vibrionaceae; genus Vibrio; species Vibrio chagasii. Next base: position 1,663,931 of record NZ_AP025466.1, on the reverse strand, counting down.
ATCGCAACAACAGGAATCAAGGTTGCACGAGCACTACCCAAGAACAGGTACGTAACTGCGATAACGAGCAAAATAGCTTCGATCAGCGTTTTTACTACCCCTTTGATCGACTCAGCAACGAAGACTGTCGTGTCGTAACTCGCTTCATACGCAACGCCTTCAGGGAAGTTTTTGCTGAGGTTGTCGAGCATCGCCATTACGGCTTTACCACTTTCCAACGCGTTAGCGTCTGACTGAAGTGACAGCGTTACGATCGACGCATCTTGACCACGGTATTTACCATTACCGTCGTAGAACTTTTTACCAAGCTCAACACGAGCAATGTCTTTTAAGTAAACCGTTGAACCATCTTGAGTGGCACGAAGAACAACATTTTCAAACTCATCCGCAGTTTCTAGTCGGCCTTTTGTTACCAAGTTGAATTGTACTTCTTGTGCGTTGTTATAAGGTGCAGCACCAATACGACCAGCAGCAACTTGAACGTTCTGTTCCGCCAACGCGCGGTTCACGTCAGAAGTGGTGATATTGAGGTTAGCCATTTTCTCAGGATCTAACCAGACACGCATCGCGTATTCACCACCACCTAGCACGTTAACTTCACTGATGCCCTTCACACGAGCCAGTTGGTCTTTAATGTTTAGGTTGACGTAGTTGATCAGGAATTGGTCATCGTACTCACCATTTGGAGAATAGAAGTTCAATACCATCAAAAGGTCTGGCGAACGCTTTTTAACGGTGACACCCACCATTCGAACTTCTTGTGGAAGCTTCGATTCGATTTGAGCAACTCGGTTCTGAACGTTGACCTGAGCCATATCTGGGTCAGTACAAACATCAAAAGTCACGTTAAGGTTGTATGAACCATCGTTAGCACTCTTTGAAGACATGTAGATCATATCTTCAACGCCGTTCACCGACGTTTCTATGGGGTCGGCTATCGCCTGTTCCACTACTTCTGCACTTGCACCTGTGTAAAAAGCAGACACACTTATCGAAGGTGGGCTAATTTTTGGGTATTCCGCCACAGGCAAGATAGCGAGAGAGCTCGCACCTGCCAGCGTCAATATTATGGATATAACAAGGGCAAACTTAGGCCTTTGAATAAAGAAACGACTTAACATATCTACGCCCCTTACTCTGCTTGCTCAGCCGCAGAAGGTTGAATGCGAACAGACATACCGTTACGAACACGCTGAAGGCCTTGAGTAATAACGGCATCGTCTTTCTCTAGACCAGAGTGGACAATCACCCCCCCTTCAACCTGTCGGCCCATCTCAATGTTTCTACGCTCTGCAACAGGAGCTGCTTCACCTTCAACTAGCACCATAACAAAGTCGCCTTCAAGGTCGGTTTGAACCGCGCGGCGAGGAATGGTTACAACATCAATAGATTGCTTCTCACGCAGCTCAACACGAACGTGCTGACCAGGAAGAAGTTGCTGATCTGAGTTATCGGCAATCGCACGCATCGCGATCGTACCAGTGTTTAGGTTGATACGGTTGCCCAAGAAATCGAGCTGACCTAGGTGTTCGAATGCTTCGCCATTTTCAAGCATGATTTGCACCTCAACACGATCAGAATCGCTGCTGCCATCACCTTCAATACGGTCCATACCTAACTCGATACGCTCTCGCTCACTGATGCTGAACGATGCATGGATTGGGTCTAAGCTAACTAAAGTCGTTAATACGCCAGAAGATGGAGAAACCAGATCACCCGTGCTCACTTTGGTATCGCTAATACGTCCAGAGAAAGGCGCAACAATCTTAGTATGAGAAAGCTGAACGTTAGCGGCATTTAGCTGAGCTTGACCAGCTTCAAGCTGTGCTTGAGAACCTAATAGGTTTGCCGTCAATGCATCGAATTCCGATTGAGAAATACTGCCTTTAGGAAGTAGGTTCTTACCACGGTTGAAATCTAGTTCAGCCTTTTTAAGATTGGCGTTAGCTTGAGCAACAGCCGCTTTAGCGCTTGCGACTTCAGCTTCAAATGATGAAGGCTCTATCGAGTAAAGCAGCTGCCCTTTTTCGACCATTTGGCCTTCTTTGAAATGACGGCTTTGAAGATAGCCAGAAACCTGCGCGGTAATTGCCGTGTCTTCAACCGCTTCAATACGGCCGATGTACGACTTACTTTGCTGATGAGAAATCACGCTAACATCCTGTACAGCTACGAGAGGTAATGGCGCTTGCTTGGCATTTTGAGCATCTTGCCCACATCCAGCAAGAATAAGAGAGCTTGCAAGAGCCGTAAGGATTAACTTTTTACGCATGGTTATACCGTCACTTATGAGAAATTGAACAGCATAAAAGTTACGTAACACAATTGCTTCAAATGTCCGAGGAATATCAATTATAACTCGCAAAAGTGTTTCAACTTGTAAATTGAAATTGGATATATATCAACCCTTTACAAAGCATCAACAATTCATGATCAAATATATCTTTCCTACTTCCCCTCTCTGTATATATTGTCTAACATAATATGGTTTCAATAATAAAAACTCATACTTCCTTGTTAAGGTAATTCGAATGATTTCAAAATGGGCAAAACGTTTCTATCAAATGGCGGAATTAGTCGGTTCCTGGAGTAAGGATCCGTCCACTCAGGTTGGTGCTGTTATCACCAAACACAACCGCATTGTTTCGGTTGGCTTTAATGGCTACCCTCATGGTGTATCGGACAGTGCTGATACTGATGATCGTGAGATGAAATACCTAAAAACGCTTCACGCAGAAGAGAACGCAATCTTGTTTGCTAAGCGTGATTTAGACAGCTGTGAAATCTGGGTAACTCACTTCCCTTGCCCAAACTGCGCAGCGAAAATCATCCAAACCGGTATTTCTGCGGTTCACTGCCCAGAGCAAAGTGAAGACTTTCTTTCTCGCTGGGGAGACAAAATCAAAGTGAGCCAAGATATGTTTGAACAAGCAGGCGTGCAAGTCGATTGGTTGCCACTGGCAGACCTAGACTAAGCGAACAGATAGTTAGAACAAAAAAGCCGAGAGTCGATATTATCGCTCTCGGCTTTCTTTTGTTTGGGGCTCAGCGGACTGCAGGATTAAGCACTGACAGGAAATGCTTCAGCGTATGCTTCCATGAAATCTTTACGAATCTCTTGCTCTAGATGAACCGCCTTCTCGGTTGGACAGAAAATCATAAAATGGACTTCTTGCTCACCGGTTGAACTGCTTGTGATGTGGATATGCGGCTCAGAGCCAGGAAGGTCGACACCAGCGTGTTTTTCGATCACGCCGTTATAACGACGAGCAACATCGATAAACTCTTCACAATGCTCTTCAATTTTGACAATAAGACCCGGCACCATTGGGTACAGATTCACGAAGTCTTTCACCGTCACCGTAAAGCTATGGTAAACGTAACGCTTCATAAAGTTGAGGTTCTTTACAGGATAAGTAAAGAACATGCTGTTAGGCAGCGTAGCGGTCTTGCCAGTGAAGTGGTATTGCCCATGATACAAGTCGATTTCTTGAATCACAGTCGCCATCAAGTTGTGTTCAATCACCTCACCACTGATTTTACCCAATTCAATCCAATCACCAATTCTAAATGAGCGTGAGCTAGCACGTTGAATAGAGCCGGTGAAACACAAGATGATCTCTTTTGACGCCACTACTATCGCAACGGCAATTGCTGTTACTGAGAGAGCAAACTCACTGATTTCAGATTTCCAGAGAAGAAAAAGCGTTATAACAATAATCGCAAAGGTGCCGTTTTTAGTACGGGACATCCAATTACGTTGGTCTTCGCTAAGGAAAGCAACATCACCCCTAATTTGAGATAAGGTGATTCGGCGGATGATTAAAATAAGACTGATAATCAGCGCACTAAAAATAAACTTATGAGCGAGTAGGAAATCTATTACTTGCCACACTTTTTCCATTACTTAATCCTTAGCATTACAACATTTAGCTTTACAACGGTTAGCTTTACAAGAAAGCCCCTAATATCAGTGCTATGAAAAAGCGCTCAACTCCAGAGCGCTCGTGTTCATTCTGATATTAACTATTAGGGCGTGTTGACCTTTCGCGGTTAAATTTCGTTCGGATGGGGACGCCTAGTCAAAAGCGTTTTAATCGCGGCGAGGGAGATGTAGCATAATCATTCTAAGCAAATATCCCTCACAAAGAGTAAAACGCTTTTTGCGGGTCGCCCAGCTCGAACCCTTCGGGCAGCGTTTGCTGGTCATTTCTACTACGTTATCGGCTTCTCATGTAGGCTAGCTACACATCGACGCCTCTGCCTTGTATAAATACCCAGCAACTCGCTGCGAAAATCAACTCGAAAGAGCAACACGCCCTAGAAGGCTATCATTTTATCTTGGCAGAAGTAATAAATTGGCCAAAAGTTTCACACCAAATCACAACGGTATTAAACCGATTAAGATCAGTACCTTCCGGTAGTTCAACCATAAACCGGTCAAATGTTTTGACATCTCCGACTCTGAGTAACTCGCTCTTACTGTCATTAAAGGCTTGCTCGGTTTCAATGAACTTAGGAGATAGATAGACCTTGTAGTCCGGCCCAGGAGCAAGTTCGCCTTCAAACGCAATCGCGCTTTCTGAGACCGACACGATCCCCTCGCCCCAGTGCAAGAAATCGCTATCTTGGCGGTCTTTAGTAAACTCACCAGTATAAATAGCCTGCTGGCTGATCGCTTGAACTGAGCTCGAAGAAGGAGAATCAGGCTCAATTAAGATGGGTAATGCATAAACACCAAGCCCAAAACCAACAGCACCCACGGCTAAGTGGGTGCAAAGTAAAACTAACTTTTTCATCGCGTACTCCCTTATGCTTAAAGGGAGTATTATTGAATACTCTCAAAAATACAAAGAGATATCGCACTGAAGGCCGCTATTTTTGGTAGTGAACGGCTGTGCGTTGTGACAGTTCAACAATCACTTTCACCGCCTGTTCCATGCCTTGAATGGTAATGAACTCGTGAATACCGTGGAAGTTGTAACCGCCAGTAAAGATATTCGGGCATGGTAAGCTCATGAATGACAAGCGAGCACCATCTGTACCACCTCGGATCGGTTTGATCATCGGCTCCACATCGCATTCGATCATCGCTTGTTTAGCCAACTCAATAATGTGCTGATGAGGTTCAACCATCTCTTTCATGTTGAAATAGCTATCGGTTAGCACCAGCTCAACACGGCCTTTCTCAAGACGCTCATTTAGCTCATCCACTTTTTGTTGCATGAATGCCTTACGCGCTTCTACGCCTTCGCGCTCAAAGTCGCGAATGATGTAGCCAAGCTCAGAGCGAGCGACACCCATTTCAGCTGACTTCAAGTGGTAGAAACCTTCATAGCCTTCAGTGCATTCTGGCGTTTCTTGTGATGGCATCATCAATTGGAACTGCGCAGCAATGTTCATCGAGTTCACCATCTTACCTTTTGCGGTACCTGGGTGAACGTTCACGCCGTGACAAATAACATCAGCACTCGTGGCATTAAAGTTCTCAAACTCCAGCTCACCAACGGAGCCGCCATCAATGGTGTACGCCCATTCGGCACCAAACTTTTCTACATTAAATAAATCCGCACCACGACCAATCTCTTCGTCTGGCGTGAAACCAATGCAAATGTCACCGTGTTTGATTTCAGGATTTGCTTTGAGGTAAGAGATAGCACTGATGATTTCAGCGATACCCGCTTTGTTGTCAGCACCAAGCAAAGTAGTACCATCGGTTGTAATAAGGTCATGACCATGAAGAGCATCAAGATCTGGGTATTGGCTTGGGTTTAAGCTCTCACCACTTGTACCTAATTCTATCGTTCCGCCTTGGTAATCTCTAATCACCTGTGGTTTCACGTTCGCACCTGATGCGTCAGGAGCGGTATCCATGTGCGCGACAAACCCAATCGCAGGTACTGGATAATCGACGTTCGACGGCAGTTTCGCCATCAAATAGCCATTTTTATCTAAAGAGACATCAACTAGCTCTAATGCGATCAATTCTGATTTTAAGACTTCTGCAAAGGTGATTTGACCCGCTGAACTTGGGCACTGTGGGTTAGAAGGGTCGGATTTCGTATCGAAAGTAACGTAATTCAGAAAACGTTCTACAAGCTTTTCCATAATTCATCTCACCATGGATTAAGTAATTGATTTACTGACTTAATAGTTAGGCGCATTGATAAGTAATTTGTTATTAGAAAAATACGTACGCAGAGTCAGTAGCGAGGTTTTTCATCTTACGCCCCTGACCATCTATGTATTTGCTCTAAATCATTATTGTGTGAAATTAGAGAGGCTTCCTATACTTGAAAACAGAGGGTTTCGTCAGTTCCAATATTGCATACGGATGATAAGCGGTCGCTTTGTACGCATTCTACGCCCTTCGCTCTCAGCCTAAAAAAAGTACAAAGTGGATGATGATCACAGTTTATCCTTGATGCAGAATCTGTCATACGTTACACGGAGATATAGTTATGACGATTAATAAATATTTCATTTTCTATCCTCAAGCCTCTGAGGAAACACTTCAGCCAGTATTAACTGAGAAAGAAGTTCAAAGGCAGGAAGCTCTAAAGCAGGCGCAGACCCAAGGTGGGTTCGATACAAACGCAGCTTAGTAACTGAATGGATCTCTAGTACCATTAAGACCCCTATAAAAACGCTCTACTCACTATCCGGTAGAGCTTTTTTATTTCTAATGCAGTACTCATTACTCGGCGTTCGAATGCGCTAAAACTGTCGTTACATTACCTTTTCTACTAACCCCTTCTTACATACCATTTTCACAACTAATGCTTGCTGCTCACAGCGCTGAGAAATGACTCATTAAAGTACCTCAAGCCATACCTTGTCTTACCATTTTGTGCTAATAATTCATATTCGTTTTCATTCCTCACTCGCCCTCTTTTCAAAACTATAATGCGAGTATCAGAGAACCCAACAACAGGAATCCTGAATTCAATGGAATATTCAAAGTTAGGAAGTAGTCAAATTCCCGTTTCCCGAATCTGTCTTGGTAGTATGACTTGGGGGCTGCAAAATACTCAACAACAAGCTGACCAACAAATCGAATACGCATTAAGCCAAGGTATTAACTTTATTGATACGGCAGAAATGTACGCAGTGCCGCCTTCTCCTGATACCTATGGCAAAACCGAAGCGATTATCGGTGACTGGTTATCACGCAATCCAAAGCGTCGCCAAGAGTTGATCATTGCCAGTAAGATTGCCGGCCCTGGCTTACCTTGGGTCCGTAACGGTGGCCCTATCACAGGTGAAGCGGTGATCGCCGCAGTTGATGCATCACTAAAGCGTTTGCAAACAGACTACATCGATCTGTACCAACTTCACTGGCCAAATCGCACAACACCTCACTTCGGTAAACATTTCCCGAGTCAGATTCGTTTTAGCGACATCGCCCGACAACAGCATGAAGCTGAAATGTTGGAGATCTTACAAGCTCTAGCAAGCTGTATTAAAGCAGGCAAAATCCGCCACGTTGGTCTATCCGATGACAGCACTTGGGGCATTAACACTTACCTCAAGTTAGCCGAGAAGCATGACTTGCCGCGTATGGTCTCTATCCAAAATGAATTCAGCCTGCTACACACGAAAGACTGGCCATATTTGATTGAAAACTGCGTGCATGAAGACGTCGCTTACTTACCGTGGTCACCTTTGGCGGCCGGTATGCTTAGTGGCAAATACATTGATGGCGCAAGGCCGGAAGGCAGCCGTTGGACTTACATGCAGCGCAAAGGCATTTTCCGTGATACTGAATTGGCTAATGAAGCAGTTAAAGGCTACGTAGAAGTGGCAAACGCTCATGGATTCACGCCGAGTCAGCTCGCCTTAGCATGGTGTAACCAAGTGGATGGCGTTACCTCAACCATTATTGGTGCAACCACTATGGAACAGCTCAAAGAGAACATAGCAGCGTTCAGCAAGCCGCTTTCTGAAGAGATTCTGACTGATATCAACACCGTCTTTAAGCGCTATCCTGTACCGTATTAAGCAGTAGGTTAAGCTTATCAGGTTCTGTTGAGCTTAAGTTGATCCTATAAGAGCGCACTATTTAGTGCGCTTTTGTTTTTATATGGATCGCATTGGCTTATCGCACTTTTGGTTATCTAACCTTTGCTCTATAATGCGCGGGCTTATATCTAGGATAAAAACATGATTTCAAAAAACCAATTAAAACTCCTTCGTGCTTTGGGCCAAAAGAAACAACGTAAAGCCCACGGCCTGTTTCTAGTTCAAGGTGAAAAGAACGTTCTTGAGCTATTCAATAGTGACTTAGTCGTGAAGAACGTCTTTGCTACTGCTGGTTTCTTATCTGAAAATCACGCATCACTGATTGAGTTTGATTGTGTTGAAGCCTCGCTAGACGATCTAACCAAAGCGAGTACTTTGGTCAGTAACAATGCGGCAATTGCCGTGGTTGAGATTCCAAAGGTTGAATTACCACAAGCGACAGGCTTGATGATTGCGCTTGATGGTGTATCTGACCCGGGCAACCTAGGTACGATCATTCGCGTAGCAGACTGGTATGGCATTAAGCATATCGTTGCGAGCAGCGATTGCGCTGACCCATACAACCCTAAAACGATCAGTGCGACCATGGGTAGCTTTGGCCGAGTACACGTAAGCCAAACAGACTTACCGGCTTACTTAGAGCAAGCTAACCTGCCAGTTTACGGCGCGTTTTTAGAAGGTGAAAGTGTTCATAAGACTGACTTCACTGCAAATGGCATTTTGCTGATGGGCAGCGAGTCTCACGGTATCCGTGAACATGCGGCTAAGTTCGTGACGGACAAAATCACCATTCCAGCATTCGGTGGCGCTGAATCTCTAAACGTAGCAATGGCGACAGGTATCATTCTTGACAATATGCGTCGTCAACATAGTTAGAGCTCATTCACTCACTGACTAACAAGCAGTGTGCAGATATTAAAAAAGGCGTATTGATTAAATCAGTACGCCTTTTTATTTGAGCTTTTAAGGATTATTTCTCTAGCATTGCCAACTTATCAGGCACGCCATTCCACTTTTCCGCATCATCCATTGCTGGTTTTACTTCTGTTTGTACAGGCCAAATCTCAGCAAGTTCTGCGTTCACTTCAATGAAAATCTTTTGATCTTCAGGCAGTTCGTCTTCTTGGAAGATCGCTTGAGCATCACATTCAGGTACACATAAACCACAATCGATACATTCGATCGGGTTAATTACCATGAAGTTTGGGCCTTCATGGAACGCATCTGCGGGACACACTGCCACACAGTCTGTGTATTTACATTGAATACAATTATCGCCTACGACAAATGCCATGATGCTCTGCTCTATAAGTTAGTCAAAATTGAAGAATGGGGATAATACTCATCCCAAAGCAAAATTCAACATCATACGGCTCTAATATCATGTCTATTTGCTTCATGTTTCCAAATTAGTATGACAGATAAATCAAATTCTCGTAAAATGCGCGCCATTGTGAGCTTATCGCCTCTTCCCAACATCAGTGTTACACCAAACTCTGCATTCACTAGAAGCGGTCTAGCTAAGACACCTATAAGAACGAGACATCGAAATGATACGTTTAACCGAAATTAAACTTCCACTAGACCACGAAGAGTCTGCCATTCAAGAAGCGATTGAAGCAAAGCTTGGCATCAACTCAGATCAGGTTATCTCTTTTAATATCTTTAAACGTGGCTACGATGCTCGTAAGAAATCAAAGATCCTGCTTATCTACACGCTGGATGTTCTCGTTGAAAACGAAGCTGAGCTATTAGAAGCCTTCATCAGCGACCCACACGTAAAAGTGACTCCTGACATGGAGTACAAATTCGTGGCTAAAGCGCTAGAAAACCAGACTGAGCGTCCTGTTGTTATCGGCTTTGGCCCTTGTGGTCTATTTGCTGGCCTAGTGCTTGCTCAAATGGGCTTCAACCCAATCATCGTTGAGCGTGGTAAAGAAGTTCGTGAACGTACTAAAGATACTTTTGGTTTCTGGCGTAAGCGCACTTTGAACACGGAATCAAACGTACAGTTTGGTGAAGGTGGCGCTGGTACATTCTCTGACGGTAAGCTATACAGCCAAGTAAAAGATCCAAAACACTACGGCCGCAAAGTAATCGAAGAGTTCGTTGCAGCTGGCGCACCAGAAGAGATCCTATACGTAAGTAAGCCGCACATCGGTACCTTCAAACTGGTTACCATGATCGAAAAAATGCGTGCTTCTATTATCGAACTAGGTGGCGAAATCCGCTTCAGCACTCGTGTAGATGACCTTCACATGGAAGATGGTCAAATCACAGGTCTAACACTTTCTAACGGTGAAGAAATCAAATCTCGCCACGTTGTACTAGCTGTTGGTCACAGTGCTCGTGATACATTTGAAATGCTGCATGATCGTGGTGTTTACATGGAAGCGAAGCCTTTCTCTGTTGGTTTCCGTATCGAACACAAACAATCAATGATTGATGAAGCTCGTTTCGGTCCAAATGCAGGCAACCCAATCCTTGGCGCTGCGGACTACAAACTGGTTCACCACTGTAAGAATGGCCGTACTGTATACAGCTTCTGTATGTGTCCAGGTGGTACTGTGGTTGCTGCAACGTCTGAAGAGGGCCGCGTAGTAACAAACGGCATGAGCCAATACTCTCGTGCAGAACGTAACGCAAACAGCGCAATCGTTGTTGGTATCGATCCAGAACGCGATTACCCAGGTGACGCGCTAGCGGGTATCCGTTTACAACGTGAACTAGAAAGTGGCGCGTTTGTACTAGGTGGTGAGAACTACGATGCTCCAGCACAGAAAATTGGCGACTTCCTGAAAGGTCGTGATCCAAGTGCTCTGGGTGATGTACAACCATCATTCACACCGGGTATCCACCTAACAGATATTTCAAAAGCGCTGCCTGACTTTGCAATCGAAGCGATTCGTGAAGCAATCCCTGCGTTCGAGAAGAAGATCAAAGGCTTCTCTACTCCAGATGGCCTACTAACAGGTGTTGAGACTCGTACGTCTTCTCCGGTATGTATCAAGCGTGGAAAAGACTTCCAAAGCATCAACCTGAAGGGCTTCTACCCTGCTGGTGAAGGTGCAGGTTACGCAGGTGGTATCCTGTCTGCTGGTATCGACGGTATTAAGGTTGCAGAAGCACTTGCACTGTCTATGGTAGAGCAGAATCAAGCAGAGAAGATAGAGCTTATTAAATAACTCTCCAGATGAAAGCCTAACTGTAAGGCTTATGCCCAAACACGTTATACATTGTTAGCTTACAGAGCTTATTTGGAGTGTCAAACCGCGCATACCATTGTCAATGGTATACGCGGTTTTATGTATCTCTACAAGCCCCCCTTACTTGAGGGAACTGCACTCCAGATTTCGTTTTCATACGAATGTTTGTCAGAAAAGCCAGCTCTGCTATGAGGGGAATGCTTAAACTTGCCCAATTAGGAAAAGTATTGCTGTCAACTGCACTGCAGTGTGTTGAATTGTTAATTTAGAGTATAAACAGCCAAACCACTCTTTTATCAGTGGTTCACTTCCCCCTTTAATTAATATAAAACCTAAATCCTCACTGTCTAATACAATAGCAAAACCTACCCTGCCTTCTTTTAGTGCTGATAAGGCATAAGGCTTCGTCATCATTGCACTCTAGAATTTCCACTCTGAGATTGTGAAAAAACCGACAAGTGGCATTAGTGTACCTAAGGAGGGGGGATGATTGGATGCTGACGCACCAAATAAAGCAAATCTCACTAATAGTCGTCGCAGCCATTATGCTTTCGATAAGCAGCTATGAGGCGATTTAGATTAGGTAACGAATAGCTACATTCTAAATACCCACGTCATAATCTAGACTTGGTCCCTAATACCGTTATAAAGCATCACTAAAGGTACAAGAGCAAAAGGAATTAAGTTTTCAATAACAATACCGACCTCTCACGGTCGGTATTTCTGCGTTGTCAGCACTGGGTAAACGCTACAGGCGGTTCGACACCTCTACCAAAGATTCAATCTCTGTAACCTGAGACCATATATCCATAAGAATCATCTGCTCAAACGGCCGCCAGCGAATTTCGGGCAATGATAAAACGTGACTGAGTTGTTCATTTACCTCTATCCAATATTGGTCTCCGAGATAGATATCCTCGGGCACCGACTGGGTCAAATAGTAGCGATGTGCCTCTCCCTGATATAGCGTCCAGTTAGAGGTAGCATTTTTCTCATCCGAATACGGTAAGGATTGAGCCCAAGGCTGACGAGAGTAGTACATGTATGTTTTGTCTAAAAATGCACTAAACAACACACCTTGAGGCTGAGAAGGCCAAATGGCTTGCTGCCACTGCAAAGGTAGGAAGTTGAGCGATTGATGTTGACGCTGTTCATATTGAAATCGAAATATAAAATCGCCAAGTTTCGTCCAAGCGGTTTGGATATCTTCTTTAAACATCCTATTTCTTATCAATTGAAACAAAAAAGGTTTAGCCTGTTCCGCTGATAAGTGACTTGGGATCTTCTCTAAAATCTCAAACAACTCTGGCATGTCTTTTTTAATCACTCCCAATGAAGGGTTACCTTTATAAGGCAAAGCTGACAGACTTACATCTTCTCTATTTTGCCACTGTTGCCAAAGATTTATATAAGGCTCATCAAGCTCAACGTTTGTCCATCCACGCCTAACACGCTCGTTGATGTAACTGCTCAAATCGATGTTGTCCAAGGGCTCAGACAGCTTTTGTAAAAGTGGATCAGAGTCTTCATCAAAAAAGACTTCTCTGCCTTCATAAACCTGGCAAGAGTATAGTCCGCAGATCAGCTCTCCTGCCCCAACAAGAAATCGCCCTGTTCGCTGCTCCTCTTCGGTAGCACGTCGCTGTAAAATCGACAAAGAAAAGTTGTCTATCGCGATGCGGCGGGCGTGCTGATATAAATACTGTCGATAAAGACGAACATTGTCATTATTGATTGTTTCTAGAACAAGCTTTTCAATACTACTGCTCTGAATTTCAAGTATTTTTCTTCGCCAGTCAAGAATATGTCTCTGTGCATTTTCAACGATATTTTGTTTATGCTCGAAAACCTCCTGACGCGTTTTCTCGATATACGAGTACTTTCCAATACCATAAAGTTTTCCGAGATTTGCCACTAGCATTCGATAGCTACATGCTCTTAAATCTTCCAGAGTCCCATTAGAAGCAGTACCTAAACGAGCAAGCTCTTCTACGACCTCTTGCTTTTGATTCACGCAAGCTTGCTCTCCAAATTTTTGAATCACGTGAGGGGGACGATTATAGAGATCTAGCATTGTATTGGCGTATTCGAGGTCAATCGCAGAAAACATTTTATTGATGATTTCCTGCAGCTCCAATACTTTTGCACTGAAGGTTGCGTCGAAATGAAGCAACTGAATAGAAGAAAGCCTTTTGCTCAATTCAACGATATGCAGCTTTAACTGCTCGTGCTGCTGCTCAATAGCCTCTGCAGATGTCGTATTTAGCCGCTCAAGTACAGTCTCTTGCCCGTAACTGTAATGCCCATTTTGCAGCCATTGATTGAGTCGTTTCTCCGGGCTATCCAATGTGGAAAGGTAATCATAATAGCCAATAGCAAAACCGACAAAAGGGAGAGGCTCAGCAGTAACACTCAGTCGGTGTAATTCGCTTGCAGAGTCATCCCACATTGTTCTCGTTAAATCTTCAACCCAAGGTGCGAAAAAAACAATATCTAACACGCTTGAAAAAGCCCTACCACCATTTTTAGCGAGCTGCCAAAGAGCTTGGCGCTCAGACACACGCTCCAGTTGGGCAATTCTTTTTGCACTGTTAGGCTTACTATTTTTACTATCTATTACAGCTGTAACTCCAGCCCAATGTTCAGCAAACATACCTTCATCGCTTATAGGAAGCACTAGACTTGGAATTTTATCCAATGCTGCAATTTCTTTAACATCAGTCAGTTCACTCTCAAATTCATAGTCCAACCGAGCCAGCCACTCGTGCTCTTCTTCAAGTGTTTCAGCTCCAAGATTACAAGTTTCCAATGCATTGGTATTCAAGCTTACGCAAAGACCAATGAACAATATTAAATTTTTGATCTTCATTATAGGCTCCAACACTTCTTTGACTTAGGTAATCTAGAGTTTGCCACTAGCGTTACATTGTCTTTTTCTGCGAGCTTAGACCAGCGCAAACGATTCGCGTATATCACACTTGGATTGGGTTGGTCAGATCTCACGATCCGATTGACTAATAGTTTTTGAGAGCTACCAGCAATATTTTCGGACATCGTCAACGCGGAAATATCGTCACTGGTCGAAATCAGGACCACTTGTTCCGATTGAGTTAACAAATCTCTGCCCTCATTACTAATTTCATCTGCGTTTATTTGAATGACAGAAGATGGGGTATTGCCTTTTTTAATACTATCCGCGGCCTTTTCAATCGTTGCTACTGTTAGGCGCTTTTCAACCTCTGTTAACGATGAAAAATTATCACCTTCGAGAAGAATAACTTTACGATCCGCCTTGATGGCTAATTCAAGGGCGGTACGCAACACTTTATCGAGTTTTGGGAAGCCATTTTTTCGTTCAATTAAGCTTGTGCTTATTAGTAAAAGAGATTGAGGGTTACTATGGAGTGCCTCACTTACTTTTGTCGTACTGAGTGATGTTGAGCCCAATACTCCAGAGGCAGTTTGTTTTACGCTTTTTAACGTTATATCGGTCGGAGTTGATGAGTAATCAATCATAGAGCCCGGCCAATACATGTCACGAGCTTCATTTCCAAACTCTTTAGATAAATGGTATTCGGATACTGGCACTTCAGATTTCAAACGTTGAATATTAGTTTTAACGCGAGCGTAATCAGCCTTATATACCGATTTATTCTTTAATGCTTCTTCCCAAACATTCATCACGCTTTCTCTTCTTTCGATAGACGATTGACGTGAAGTAGTGAGTGTTTTTAACTTTGTACTCCCTTTTTGGTAGGAGAGTCCTGTCGCCTCTATCTCACGTTTCATTAAGCTAAATTCAACCACCTCTCCCTCTGTAAACTCTTCTCCATTATGAGTTGTACCAGCGACAGGTGCACGATGACGAATTCGTTGCGTACCCGTTGGTAAGCCGCCAGTTAAATAATCACGAGCATGTATAAGTTCATGCCCGAGTGCTATAGAAGGTTCAATAATAGTTGAGTCACCTGGGATTAAAACTGCATTATCGATGTCAAAATAGATTACTGCAGGAACACCAAGCCCATTTGATTGATAATTCACAAATTCAGGGGAGGCGATTAGAGGTTCTGTGACAAACTGCTTTCCGCCCCTAGGGGGCCTTATTACAACGTGAATCTTTTCTATTGTACCATCAACTAGACCTTCGGTATGGAACGCTAAAGCACGTTCTTTGCTTGGCAGCGCAATCGGGGCATAGTGAGAGGTTTGGTTGATAATGGCTCTCCCCGTGCGAGTCTGCTTCAAGTTTTCAAATAAAGTAGCAATTCCGAGAACGAACTCCTCCGAATGTGCTTGTACATATATTCCACTTTCTACCTTAAATAAATAACCGTCTTTACTCTCTATATCAATAATGTTTTCCCCATCGGGGGGACCAAAATAAACTGATGAATGAGCGAAGGTTGATAAGAAAAGTGTGGTAATTGCTATTAGTAATTTCATAATTCTCCATAAAGCTATAAAAACATTTAAAACTCTTTATTCACTTTCCAACACTTATTAATACTTGTTATTAATGTGCATCAAAAATTATAACTACCCAAAAAGCCTGACCATAGAAACCAGATAAAAAAGAGGGCTATAACACAAGGCTAATTTCCCATAAATTTTAAACACTTCATGCTAAATCACTACAACGTATAAGATTGGCAAGATAAGATAATAAATATAGGAGGATTATGTAGATAAAGGAGGGTTGCCAACATGCTCAAAAGCACGAAAAATAAAACACTAACAGTTAAATAAAATTATGTCACCAACTATTACTCCATAAAAAAAGAAGGTGATAGTAGTATCAGTTTAAGGTGTAATTATGTTGTAGGTAAGTAGCAAAAGTTTCGTTTCATATTAATACTTATTTATAACTCTTTCTGAAAATCAAATTAAACCATTTCATAAAAATAGCAGTAAGTACTAAGTAAAATAATAGAGTTTTCATTATACAAACTGCTTTTTAGGTTGCTGTTCAGACGTTCCAAACGATTATTAAGACATGTTAATCTGAGCGGCCACGCCCTTTTATTGTCCACTGGGAGACCACTTTTCCATCTTGTACGGCATACAAAGTATCGAAATTATTCAATGTCGTATCACAGTGGCTTGGCAACAGAATAACTTGCTGTCCAAGTTCAAAAATCTCGCAACCTTCTTCATGATGAAGGATACCGTGTTCATCCCCGCCAGTTTGATACCTTACTCCTTCACGACCTTCAACAATAGGCATGCCAAGATCAATAGAAAGACATTTCATCCCTGCATCAATCACGGTACGCGAAGGCGTTGGCTGACTAATCACGGTGCTTAGCACTTTGAGGGCTGGAGAAAATTGCTGATTTTTGGTTGTATTGGTTTCGTCTCCAATTGCAAGATAAGCCGCATCCATAAAAAGATACGAACCGGCTTGGATTTCACTGTACCCCAATCCTTGATAGGCAGTGTATGTCCCAGTTCCTCCTCCGCTAATTATCTGAGGAGCCATACCTTTAGGCTCTAAAGTAGATCTAATGAAATCAAACAAAGGCACCACAACAGATCTCGCCTGCTCATTTCGCGAACAGTACCCCTTAACATGTTGTAAGTGTCCGCTATAAGCTTGGACTCCGGCATAGCTAACGCCATCCGTAATTTGAATCGCTTGGATAAGCTCCACTAAATCGTCACCAACCTGAACACCACATCGCTGCTGACCGCATTCAACCTCTATCATCAGCTCAATACAAATATTTGCCGCTGATGCGGCTTTGGCGATTTCTACAACATGATAATGATCGTCAATCACCTGAATAAAACGGGCGTCAGGATGACCTTGATGTAGAGTGATTAAACGCTGAATCTTCTTTTGCCCCGCAATAGGCGTGGTTATGAGAATATCCTTTATACCACCTTGTGCCATCACTTCCGCTTCGCCTAATTTGGCCACACAAATACCCTGCGCTCCCGCGTCTATTTGCATTTGTGCAACAGCAGGAATTTTGTGTGCTTTGGTATGAGGACGAAGAACTAATCCTAAATCGTTAATGCGTTCCTGCATCAACTGAATATTAATACTCATTGCGTTAAGATCCGCGATCAATGAAGGAGTATCTAAATGACTGATATCCATAAAAGTATCCTAGCTAAAATAATAGTTTCTTATGACTGTAATATGCCCGGATTATAAGGTATGAATCACTTTGAGCAAGGCTATTTCTAGACAAATGAATAACATAACTTTTACTTGTGAACTAACAATAGGCTTTGGTTTAGCACATATGCTCAGTTAAGGTAATGTAAAGTGACCGAGAGAATTCCACTGCTGATTAGTTACCATTTACTTAACACTGATAGAGCTAAAAGCGTTTGATACTAGCGATAAACAAGCAACATGGTAGAATGCCGCCATTAATCTTATCCTTGTATAAGATTGTTGAACCTTTCCATCGCTATTTAGCCAAATCATACCGAGAAACTTATGCCATTTTCCAAGCTTGGATTAAGCTCACCTATTGTTAAAGCCGTTGTAAAACAAGGCTACGAAAAGCCAACCTCTATTCAAGAAAAAGCAATTCCGATTGTACTTTCTGGTAAGAACCTTATTGCGGCAGCACAAACGGGTACAGGTAAAACTGCGAGCTTTGTTCTCCCTATCTTAGAAATGCTAAGCAAAGGTGAAACGCAACGTAAGAAACGCATCCGTGCGGTGATCCTTACACCTACGCGTGAATTGGCGGTTCAGGTTGAGCAAAACATCAAGAAGTACGCAAAGTTCTTAAACTTAACGTCACTAGCGATGTACGGTGGCGTCTCTTACCAACATCAAAAAGATCGTCTGATTGAAGGTGTTGATATTCTTGTGGCAACACCGGGACGTTTGATCGATATGTACGGACAGCGCGCGGTTCACTTTGATGAGGTTGAAGTGTTAGTACTGGATGAAGCAGACCGTATGCTAGACATGGGCTTCATCGAAGACATCAACAAGATCATCGCTCGCTTACCGCAAGATGTGCAAAACCTGCTGTTCTCAGCAACGCTTTCTACACCGGTTCGTGCACTAGCGAAGAGTGCTATCAGTGATGCTGAAGAGATTTCAATTGCCAAGACAGACGCTTCGAAAGCGAACATTGAGCAATGGCTAGTAACAGTAGATAAAGACCGTAAATCGGCACTACTGAGCCACATGATTACTGAAGGTAACTGGGATCAAGCGCTTATCTTCATCGAAACCAAGCATGGTGCAGCAAAATTGGTTGCTCAACTTGAGAAACGTGGCATTCAAGCTGAAGCGTTCCACAGTGGACGTAGCCAAGCGATTCGTGAAAAGATCTTAGCGGACTTTAAGAAAGGTCACCTTAAGTTCCTAGTGGCAACGGGCGTTGCTGCACGTGGTATTGATATCGATAACCTACCACGTGTTGTTAACTACGATATGCCTTTCCCAGCAGACGACTACGTTCACCGTATTGGTCGTACAGGCCGTGCTGATGCAACAGGTGAAGCGATCTCTTTCTTATCAAAAGACAACTTCAAGAACCTATGCATTATTGAAAAGCGCCTTGGTCACTTGATTGAACGCCGCGTGGTTGAAGGTTTCGAACCACGTAAAGAAGTGCCTATTTCGGTGCTGAACTTTGTTCCTAAGAAGAAAAGAGAACAGCAAGAAAAAGAAGGCAAGTAATTAACCGAGCTTGATTTCAAGCCACAGCGTATTGCCAAATTATGACAAAACGAAGCCAACTAAGGCTTCGTTTTGTTCTGTAAACCAGTGAGAGTTAGAGGGAAGGCAATGATCACCCCAATTGCAACACGATTAACCCGAGGCCAAGACTTAAAGCTTGAGCTACAAAAGCTAGTGACCAAACATAACGTCGCAGCGGGCTCTATTGCATCTTGTGTGGGCTGCGTTTCCCAACTCAATATTCGCTTGGCAAACGCAAACCACACAAAGTTAATTCAAGCACCGTTCGAAATTGTGTCTGTCATGGCAACACTAACGCCGAACCACCAGCACGTTCACATTTCGCTAGCTGATGAGAATGGCGATGTGATTGGTGGTCATTTACTTGAAGGAACCATCATCGCAACCACCGCTGAATTGATTCTTCATCGCTACGATACCTTGACCTTCAGCAGAGAGTATGATGATTCGACAGGTTACACTGAGCTCACTATCAGTGATAACCCACAATAAGCTGGCTACACCGAAGGCAATACCAACGCTTATATAAAGCGATACAGATAAACAGTTATTAGGAAACACCATGGCTCCACACTCCGCAGACTCCGTTATCGTTCTCGATTTCGAAACCACTGGCTTGTCCCCAAATATGGGCGATCGAGCGATAGAAATTGGTGCCGTAAAACTCGTTAACGGCGAAGTGGTCGACACCTTTCAACAACTGATGAACCCGGGATTTCGCGTGAGCGGGTTCATTGAAGGCTATACCGGAATCACTAATCGTATGTTAAGCAGTGCTGCAAGCTGCGGAGAAGTCATGGATGAATTTGCAGACTTCATTCAAGACAGCCAACTAGTCGCTCATAATGCCTCATTTGATAAGCGCTTTCTTGATGCAGAGTTAGATAATATTGGTCGTGATTACAATGGACAATTTGCATGCTCAATGCTGATCGCTCGCCGCCTTATCCAAGACGCACCAACTCATAAGTTAGGTGACCTTGTGCGTTTCAAGAGTATCGACAACGATGGTACTTTCCACAGAGCGTTAGCCGATTCA
Organism: Vibrio chagasii; assembly: GCF_024347355.1. Taxonomy (NCBI): domain Bacteria; kingdom Pseudomonadati; phylum Pseudomonadota; class Gammaproteobacteria; order Vibrionales; family Vibrionaceae; genus Vibrio; species Vibrio chagasii. The sequence goes on along the minus strand of NZ_AP025466.1, from coordinate 1,643,983 downwards.
GAAATGACAGCAAGACTATGGTTATTAATGATTGATGAGCTGCAGAGTGACCACGGTATATATCAACCTAGCTTCCAGTTGATGCAGAAAATATCGAAGACAGCCAAAGGTGCAATTCCAAAGCTCCTGATGAGCAACCGAGGTTAAGTGCATTCGCAATAATTAGAATAAGTAAAGGCTGCTCTATATTTCTAGAGTAGCCTTTTCTTTTATTGGCAAGGCTTACTTGCGCCCTACTCTTGCAAGGTAATCAATGTTGACGCAAGGCTCTCTAATTCATGCATGAAATAAGACCATTGCTTATCACTACTTACCGCTGCGATATCCACTAAAAACTTGGCGGATATCTGCATATTCTTGTTAAGTTGAGATTCCAAACCGTCTGGGTAATAAGACTCATTGTTCAAAAGCAACTTCATAATAATCGGCTGAGAGATGTGCAAGTCACTCTTCTTTTCCATCAGTAGAGTGAGATCTTGATAAGTATTATTTTGATACTCTCGCCAGCTATTATTGGTATTTATCCACTCTTGAGACCAAGCCACAATGATCTGTTGTTGTTCTTTTGATACCGATCCTAACCATCGCTCAAGTCTTTCCTCTATTCGCTCGCGATATCGCTCTCTAGAATCATCATCATTCAAAGACAATCTCTCTTCGTAAAACTCTTGCTGCTTTTTTCTAAAGTTGCTTAAGAACTCTCTATCCTGCTTAGGGTTAAGCTGCATACTTAACGCGTAAATGTCAGGAGAGAATTTATTAACGATGGTTCGAATGTGACTCTTTATTTGTTCACTTTGCTCAACAATAAAAGCGGAGTTCAACTCTGAACGACGCATATTTTGCAGCATTTGTAGCTGTTCAATGTAAAGCGGCAGCTGAGTTTCTTTGTGCCATGCTTGAAGAGAGTCTAAACGAGCCTCTAACTCAGACTCTTGGCTATTGGATAGAGAAACAAAGTCTTCTATGTAACTCACCGCAAACCAACTGATGTTGTTATAAGCGAATTTAGTTCCACACCCAACAAATAGGAAACAGACCAATAGAAGTAACCAACGGCATTTTCTCATTACACCCTCTCACAGCCTATTACTAATCAGTAAACCCAAACGACAAGATAGATTTACTCTTGATCTTATAACATTAGCTATAAAAGCAAGTTCTCGTAAAACTTTCAGATAAATTGAGACTTAGCCTTGCCAAATAAGCCATTTCGACAAATGATTAAAATAAAACCTATTGTTAGCAGTGATATTATTCGGCTTTTTTGCTTATTTGAAATGCAAGTTGGAAATAGCTGCACACTTTAAATGAGTATCGAATGAACAGTATTTGTGAGGGAAGCTTATGGCCGCAATTCCTGAAAATACCAGCGCGTTAGAATACGAGCTTTGCTATTTTGACGATGGGAAAGTAACCACCATCACAATATTAGCAAGCAACCGACAAGAAGCGATGACTTGGTATCTTAACGAAGGGAAACATCTTAATGACCTTTATTCGATAAGACCTGATGAATAGAGAGCTAGTTAATCGTTTTATATAATGGGTCAATAGACCAACCCATTTTGAAAGACCCTTTACTGCACCGCGCTTAACGTGACAGTAAAGGGCTAGAATCTCGAATTACTTCAGAATTCGGGCGCGGAATTGACGACCCTTCATTTTACCTGATTCGATCTTGTTCAGTGCTTTTTTAGCGACAGAGCGTTCTACAGCAACGTAAGCACGCATTGCAAACAAGTTGATCTTACCTACTGATTTACCATCGATACCACCTTGACCAGTCAATGCACCAAGAATATCACCCGCACGAAGTTTAGCTTTCTTACCACCATCAATCTGGATGGTTACCATGTTTGAGTAGTAAGGCTTAGCAATTGGTTTTGCCGGTAACTCAGATGGCTCAATCGGCATGTCCATGTACTCATCAATTTGAGCAACACGGTACATCTCTTTTTCGCTAAAGAAACTAATAGCGACGCCTTTGCTACCAGCACGACCTGTACGACCAATTCGGTGTACGTGAACTTCAGGGTCGCGAGATAACTCGAAGTTGAATACTGCATCTAGGTTATCAACATCTAGACCACGAGCCGCAACATCTGTCGCCACTAGAATCGAGATGGTTTTGTTTGAGAACTGGACCAAAGCTTGGTCACGTTCACGCTGCTCCATATCACCATGCAGCTCGATAACGCTAAAGCCGCGGTGGCTTAGTTCGTCAGTCACGTTCTGTACTTCTTTCTTCGTGTTACAGAACACAACCGCTGATTCTGGTTGATGATGAAGTAACAACAACTCTAGAGCATCGTCACGAGCCTCAGAACCTTCAAGCTTGTAGAAGTGCTGCTGAATGCTCGAGTGATCGTGCGTCGATTCAACTTTCACCATTTCTGGGTTACGCATGATGCGGTCAGCAACTGATTTAATTTGTTTAGGGAAGGTTGCACTAAACAGAAGAGTCTGACGATCTTTTGGTGCTGCATCGATAACTGCATCCAACGCGTCTTGAAAGCCCATCTCTAGCATGCGATCCGCTTCATCTAATACCAGCGTGTTCAGCTCAGATAGGTCAATGCGGCCTTTCTCCAAGTGATCAAGAATACGACCAGGAGTACCGACTAAAATGTGTGCGCCATGCTCTAGTGAGCCAATTTGTGGCCCCATTGGCATACCACCACACAGTGTCAGCACTTTAATATTGTGAATGCCACGAGCAAGAGTGCGAATCTCTTTTGCTACTTGGTCTGCCAGTTCACGAGTCGGACATAACACTAAAGACTGAACACGGAAACGCTTAACGCGCAGGTTTTGTAGCACGCCTAAACCAAAAGCAGCTGTTTTACCTGAACCCGTTTTACCCTGACCGATAACGTCCTTGCCATTTAGGATAGTAGGAAGACTTAACGCTTGGATCGGCGTCATTTCAGTATAACCAAGAGAATCCAACGTATGCAGAAGCTCAGGTTTAAGGGCGATTGAAGAGAATTTTGAAGTGCTCAATGGAATTATCCAACTGGTGAAAAACAGAGTGCATTATGAGTGTTTTTGAAAATTATTCCACCTTAATCACAGTTTTGAAGAAATAGGTTATGCGAACACAAAAAAGCCAGCTTTCTTAGCTGGCTTTCGCTTCTATATGAATTACTTTCTATGGCACACCGTGACCTTTAGAAGCCACCCACACGCGATACCATTGCTCGCGAGTCAGTTCAATTTTCAGTGTATCAACAGCTGTCTTAACGCGTTCAATCTTACCAGAGCCAATAATCGCAATAGGATTAGACGGTAAACGACGTACCCACGCGTAGATGACTTGATCAATGCTATCAGCACCCACTTCTAAACGAATCGCCTCAAGCTCTTCACGAACGCGAACCGCTTGTGCAGAATCACCACTGAAGATGCTACCGCCACCTAGGCAAGACCACGCCATTGGACGAGTGCGGTTCATTTGCAGCTGATCAAGCGTGCCATCATGGGCAACGTCGAAATTAAATGGGTTGATTTCAACTTGGTTAGTCACCAAAGGTTTGCCCAGTCGAGATTGCAGTAGCTCGAACTGTCGTGGCGAAAAATTAGAAACACCAAAGTGTTTAACTTTACCGACTTTGTGCAGCTCAGCGAACGCTTCCGCCACTTCATCAGCATCCATCAATACATCAGGACGGTGAATCAGCAGCACATCGATATCGTGAACGCCTAGACGCTCTAATGAGTTATTTACTGATTGGTAGATATGCTGTGCGCTGGTGTCGTAGTGATTGATCTTACGCTCAGGAGTGTGGTCACCACACAGGTTGATATCGCACTTGGTGACAATTTGAATCTCGTCACGAAGGCCTGGCTCTAGTGCGAGTGCCTCACCAAACAACTTTTCACATTGGTAGTTACCATAGATGTCTGCATGATCCACCGTTGTGATACCAAGATCTATGTGTTGCTTAAGGAAAGCTAGACGTTGTTTCGGGGTCATGCCCCACTCTGCTGTACGCCAGTATCCTTGCACCAGCTCAGATACTTCTGGGCCTTGTGGCGCTATCGTTACTTTTGCAACCATGGGTTGTCTCCTTTATCAATACTGAGCGTATCCTATGCTCGTTTTACCGAGGGCTCAACGTTTAACAAATGGCAAAGGTAAACGCTTGCTAAAACTGTGAGAGCAACAGAAAAACCAACACTCAAATCAATAATAGCTTGCTGTCTGGCTCTCAGGCGTTCTACGAAAAAGGTGGTTTACTCGAATGAAAAATAACACTTTCTATAAATTTGAGTGATTAAAAGCGATTAAGTTCCACGGTCAGACTCGCACCGTCATTGATGAGCTCAACCCAAGGTGATTCAACATTAGGGACATTCCACCGGCTTATTTGCTCCAAAGAGTTGTGCGAACCATTCATAAACTCGATCAACCGCTTGTCCACGATGTCAGCACTTACTCCTTCCCTTTCTGCCTGCTCAAGTTGGCTCACAACATCGAACTCATCTTCCCCAATACGAATTGAACTGAGCGCAAAACCATCTTGGCGTAGGTAAGCTTGAAGTTTGGTATAACTTAATTTGGAATATGGCAGGGTGAAACGAACGGCTTCAACACTTGATTCTCTTAAGTCTAACTCTACATACACATCAAGATCGTAATACTGCGTTAGGTCACTGCACAAATGAGTGCCTTCGATTTCGCCACAATCCATTAAATCTATGTCGTTAATATAGTGCTGGGAACTAGGCTGAGAGGGACTCGTATTAAACACGGTTCGCAGCCACCAGCTTTCACTCGCGTATACAGAGAAAGACAATATATTGAGAGCTAATAGTATGGTGAGGGCAGAAAGACTTTTCATTAATGTTGCTTATTCAAATCACTAGACGTGACTCATTATACGTAACCAATCAACCTACAACCTGTTGAGACTATGATTTAAGCTAAAAAGCAAGACTAGGCTGAACAAACACTAATCGGCAAACCTTCAATCAGACATCACAAATACCACTTAATAGATGTGTTATATTACTGAAATTAATGATTAATTTTCAAGGAATGTCATGACGGCAACGAACTATCTCAACCAACTGAATCACAAGTATCTTACTACTCACAAAACGAAAGAAGACTTCTTTTGGGATACTTACATGGGCATCAGTGACGATCATGATGGCTCAACCCTCGCTCAAACTCAGTGGACCGAATTTCTAAGCTCTGCTGAGCAGATAAAGGCTATCGAAGCCCAACTAAGTACCATTGACCAAATTCAAGACCTTCAAGAAAAAGAGAGCACCTTAACCGGGCTCAATGGTTGGTTAGCCACGTTCAAATCGCATGCTATTGAATCGCAGAATTCTCAAGCGCTAAAAGCAGACCTCATCAAGTTTGAAGCTGAACTGTTTGAGAAAAAGCAAAACCACGTGATGACTTACGTAAATGAAGTGGGACAAGAAACAGAAGGCTCGCTTCCTGTCCTAGGTTCAGCTGTGAGAAGTAACAGTAGTGAGCAAGTTAGACATTCAGCACACCAAGCCTTGCTAGGTTTAGAACAATGGCTCCTCGTGAACGGCTTTATTGAACTTATCAAAAAACGTAATAAGTTTGCCCAGTCTCTGGGGTTCAAAACATTTTTCGATTATTCCGTCGTAAAAACTGAGCAGATGACCACAGAGCAACTGTTTACGATTTTGGACGACTTTGAGGCACGTACCCGAGATAGTCACCAAAAAAGTCTCACCAACTTAGCTGCACAAAAGGGTCAAAGCGCCCTCGAAGGCCATAACTTCACCTACTCTTTTGCCGGTGACGTGATGAATGACCTCGACCCTTACGTCCCTTTCTCAAAGTCATTGAGACGCTGGATTGAGTCTTTTGGCCGCCTGAATATCGAATACTCTCAAGCCACCTTGAAGTTAGATTTGCTAGATCGCAAAGGTAAATACCCTAATGGTTTCTGTCACGGGCCTATTCCTTCTTTCTATGACCAAGACACTTGGGTGCCAGCTCAAGTCAACTTCACGAGTAATGCTAAGCCCGATCAAGTCGGCAGTGGCTATGATGGGATCAACACACTGTTTCACGAAGGTGGGCATGCAGCCCACTTTGCTAACGTGAAAATGAACGCGCCGTGCTTCTCTCAAGAGTTTGCACCGACCTCAATGGCTTACGCGGAAACGCAATCCATGTTCTGTGACAGCTTGTTGAATGACGCCGATTGGCTAAAACAGTATGCGGTCGATGCAGATGGCCAACCAGTGCCTGATGAGCTCATCAAAGCAATGATTAATAGCAAGCAGCCATTCAGAGCCTACCAAGAGCGCAGTATTCTTGTGGTGCCTTACTTTGAACGAGCGCTGTATGAGATGGCTGATGAAGATCTTACGCCTGAGAAGATCACAGAACTCGCTCGTCGTAGCGAAAAAAGCATACTCGGTTTGGATTGCAGCCCACGTCCATTAATGGCGATCCCGCACCTGTTATCAGACGAAGCCTCTTGCGCATACCAAGGTTACCTGCTGGCTCACATGGCGGTGTATCAAACGCGAGCTTACTTCACTGACAAGTTCGGTTACTTAACAGACAACCCTGAGATCGGCCCTTTATTGGCTAAGCACTATTGGTATAAAGGCAATAGCGTAAATCACAATGGAACAATAGAGAGTCTGACTGGTGAGGGCTTCAATGCCAAATACCTTGCTGACGAGTGCAACTTAACACCTGATCAAGCATGGGCAATTGAAGAGAAAAAGATCAAACAACTGGCTTCTCGTGAACGTGCACAAGTCGCAGATTTAAATGCGAAAATATCGATCGTCGACGGCGCAACTGAATTAGCGAATAATGAAGAGTCGAATGAACAAATGTGTGATGATTTTGAGCGTTTTATTATTGAAAAATACGGACGATAACCAACGTTCACTATCACTCGTGGATTAAACGATAAAAGTAAAAAAGGACGATATTAATCGTCCTTTTTCTTTTCAATATTGGCATTACGCCGTAGCGCACGCCGAGCGTGTTTCGGTATCAAATTCAATATCAACCGATTCAACGCTTCTCAAAGACTTTCTATGAATGCCATATACTTGTCCAGTCAAAACAATATAAAACTTTTCAGTTTTCAGTAAGTCCCATGCTTCATCTAAAGATTCTGCGTAGACTTTGTTTTGTGAGTCTTGTGGACGAGTACCAGCAGCTCTTCCATGTTTACGTGCCAATTCGAACAATCCATTTCGATTAGGTTTGCACGTAAACAGAGTCTCATTGCCATAAATGACACCCTTGCCAGATATGCTCTTAACCATTTTGTTTCTCCAGATAATAATCCACTCGTAACGCTTGAGTGGCATACCACATGTCGAACAGTGGATGCTTAAGCTGCGCAAAGAAGAGAATATGGTGCAAAGACCGGGCAGTAATTACACCATGACGTTCAGTCTCAATATTCGAGTTTTAAAGTCTTAGGCTCTCAAGCGCGCCTAAGCCTCGACACTACTCTTAGAAGTAGTAGTAAGCAGCTGCGAATACGTGTGTTTCTTCGTCGTATTGCGTGTTACCAATTGAGCGTGCACCTTCGATATCTTGTTTAATATCAATACCCATGTCTGCGTTATCAGCAATACGGTACATAGCTGCAACGTTGATGTACGAAGAATCTACATCTGATAGGTTATCTTCTTCGTTGGTATTGAAAGCGTAACCGGCTGCAATCGTTAGGTCATCAGACAATGTGTAACCGCCAGAGAAGTAGAAACCTGTATTCTTCATCTCATCGTTTTGATCGATCCAAGAGTTAAGACCTAGCTTCATTGAACCTAACTTCATGCTGCCAGTTACTGTGTATACTTCGTAATCTTTCTCATCGTCACGAGCTTCGTAACCCGCGTATACGCTAAATACTTCTTGCTCGATACCGATGTAACCGTTAACGCCTTTATCTGCGTCGTTATGGTCATCACCAGTCTCAAAGTAAGAGATTGCGTAAGCAATACCGTTAGTTGCGCCTTGGAACTTAACGACGTTGAATGCATCAGAAGCGTCGCCAGCAGAAGCACCAAACTCGTAAGTGTTATCACCAGCTCCGTCAACTTTATCTAGTGCCGTATCGTTTTCCCAACCGAATGAAGCGATACCGTAACCAGTGTCGAAACCTAACCACGCTTTATCAACGTCTGTCGCTGGGCCTGTATCAATGCCATTCACCCAACCAGATGTTGCTGCGTCGTTCGCTGCAACGTTATTGTCAGTTGTGTAGTTCAGCATCATGTCAGTTTCGAAGTAACCAACAAAACGGTTGTTACGGTAGCTTACCGCCAGTGTTAGACCAGTCGCCCAGTCATCGTAAAATGCTTTTGAGCCTGTGTCGTAGTAACCACCAACACCGAAAGAACCTGCTACTGAGAATTGATCTTTGTGCATAGAATCAAAAGCAAACATCTCTTCATTCTGGCTATTTTGGCTGCTTGTGCTTACAGCAAACGCTGAAGTTGAAATGCTTGCAATCGCAAGTGCTACTAATGTTTTTTTCATGATTACCACTACCTATATATTGATTCGGCCTTGTTAGTCCGGCCTTTTGGAGTGGCGCTATTGTTCAAAAATTACAGTTATTGATATACCGTGAAATTACTGAAATTTTATAGCCAAGATGAATTTAATTAAATAATGATATGTTGATATCGCTTTTATATTGAGAAACGTAAGCCAAGCGTGAAACCGATATCAGTACTGTTATCCATGTTACGAATGTTCTCAATCATCAAGGCTTCTAAAGCAAGGCGGTACAAACGATAGCGATACCCCACAACCACCTCATTTGATGGCTCCGGGAAATCTGGATCATTGGTCGACCAGCCTTGGTAGTTGAGCGATTCAAGGACCAAGCTATGGCGCTGATTCCATCGATATTCATACCCAACAGCCCAGCTAGCACTCACGTTTTCAAGTGCTAGCCTCTCATCACTAACTAAGTGACCATCGCTGTTTCGATGCACAAGGCCAATGGTAGAAAAGAAACTGTGCCTTGGAGTGATATAGCTGTAGTTGAGTTGGACACCCTGCTCGAAACTGGTTCTCGCAAACTGCCCACTTCTAACATTGTTGTAAAACAGTGAACCACCAGCCGACAGTGACATCGGCCCTCGAGAATACAGTAGTAACTCATTGTAGAAAGTAACTGCATTGGTTAGGTCGTCACCTTCGAAATCTGACACATGAACACCGGCATTATGAAAATCGATAGTGAACTGGTCTTCTGCAACCTCATCACGGCCATTCTGTCCAACACCAAACAGATCATGAAATCCCATAACAAAACTATCTAAACCGTTATCTTTTGCTGTGACAACACGATAATCGAGTTCAGTTTTCCAAATCGGAGACGCTTGCCATTGAACAGCAATATTCGACTGATTTTGATAATAATCTAAGGAATAAGCTTGTGTATGTGCCCATATACTGGCCTGCGTATAAGAGGACTTAAACTCTATCGTACCAGTCCTATTTGGTTCAGCAGAACGAAGCTGTGTAGAGAGCACATTCGAGTGAATGGGAGATTGTGCATAGACGAACATTGGAGATGCTACAGCACTGTGAAAAGGCAATATTGATAGGGATACGGTCAGAAATGTTCTTAACGCTGTCACAACTTTCTCAATGGTTTAAAACGTCCGATTCTCTTAAAAACAGCGTTCAATTAATGCAGCAAATTTACTGCTTTTCGCTAAAATACATAGAATAATGTGTTCTAAAAAAATCGAGCTAAGAACACCTTAACGATCTTTTAATGTTCACTTGCTCTCGAGCGTTTTAACGAATATCTTCACCGCGTGAATGAATAACCTAACTTTTGATAAGGATAAAATGTGAACGTCTCTAGCCGAGCTTTGAGCAATTGTTGATGAATCAGTCTGAAACTTTGATCAATAGTGATCCAAAAGATTTTACTGCAACTTGGTCCACTGCAAGCTTTGACGTTCTAGACTGGTTTGATATTGACAGATTAACCCTGTACCCAAACTCTATGGTTCTGCTCGAAGATGGGAAAACAATCTCGGTATCTAAGTCACATATTCCACCTATCGATAAACAAGACTTTTTAGGCTGCAACCATCTCGAGTATTTGAAGCTCCTCAAAACGCAAGAAACTTACTTAGAGTTTTCAGAAGAACAGCTCGCTAAAATTCAAAACGATGTGCTACGCCGAATATATAAACAAGGTGGCAAGTGGCACTGTATTATCCCTTTGCAACTGTTTAACCAACGTTGGGGCGCACTCTCTTTCACTAACTTCCACGACAATAAAACCACATTGGGCTTAGAAGACATTAAGCGTCTGAAGCTTGTGTGTGAGATGTGGCTTTGTTATTGGCAGCATTCAACATTAGCTAGAACGTTGAATCAAAGTGAGAACTTGTGGGAAGACGATAGTGATAAGCTGTTGTTGTTATCGAAGAAGCAAACCAAGGTGCTATCACTTATCGCTCAAGGGTACACTGCCAAGGAGTGTGCCGATAAATTGCACTTAAGCCCACGTACCATCGAATCACATAAGTACCGAATTCTTGGATTAATGAACCTGAATAATCACAATGAACTGGTTCAATTTGCTTTGCGTAACGGCTTAGGTATTACTGAAAATAGAGACGCGACTCGATAGATTTGTTTATCTTGGTTCCGCTACTCATCAGTTACTCGTTGCCTTCACTTAACGCGAACTTTATCTCATCAGATGAAAAACCTTTACGACTTAGCATGGCATAAGCCTTAGAGCGCTCTTTGTGGTCGTTAAGATCGTAAGACTTTTTCTGCAGCTGTTCTAAACAAGATGAGTAGAAGTCCAGCTGCTCTTCGTTGATTAATCGATCGATTAACGCAGATAGCTCGCTGGTATCGATTTGTCGTTGTTTCAGCTCTTGCTGAATGGCAGTCAAACCCTTCCCTTTTCGTGCGTATTTCAACACTTCTTTCTCCAAATCAGCTTTCTCGGCCTTGATCTGAATATTACTCTTAAGCTCATGAGCTTGCGGATGATGATCGATCGCGATTTTGACTTGTTGATAGCTGAAGCCACGTTTTTGCAGTGTCGCTACAAGCTTTTCACGGCTCATGGTAAAGCCTGAATAGTAATGATTGATTCGATCGATCAATATCATTTGTTCATCGATGTTTTTATCAGCAGATACCTTATGAATCGCATCCGAAATGACCGAGTCGGTTAGCCCTTTCTTCTTCAACTTTTCAATGATGTATCGCGATCCAAATTCGCCAAAGAAAGCTTGCTCGACAAATTGCTCTGCAAAATCCTGATCAGACTTTAGATAACCATAACCTTTCAGGTTCCTCAAGGTTTCGTCGATCCAATCTTGATTGTCCGTTTTCACTTTCAGTTTCGCAGTCAACTCGCTTTCAGTCATATCCCTCTGAGTTAAATGCCACATCGCAGAGTTCATGACGCTTTCGATTCGTCGCGCTTTTCTTACTGTTGTTTTTTTTGTGTTAGGGTTTTGCTGTGAATCATCCATTCGATTTCAACTATCCAGACTGAGCCAGCCCCATGATAACGTAATTCTCAGTTGGGTGAAGCGAGATAAAAGAATGAAAATAAGATACACCAACAAAAAATGGACGCCTATTCAGCGTCCATTTAATTACCACGTTAATCAATGAGCGATTAGCTCTCTTCGTGGTTGTATATATGCACATCACGTTGAGGGAACGGAATAGTGATGCCTTCTTCGTCGAAGCGTTTCTTCACGGTTTCCGTCACATCCCAATATACATCCCAGTAATCGTCGGTCTTAACCCACGGCCTTACTACGAAATCTACAGAAGATGTGTTCAAGGTGTGCAGTTTGATCATGTGCTCTGGTTTTTTTAGCACGAGAGGATGCGCAACAATGATTTCATTTAATACGGCTTTCGCCTTATCAATATCATCAGAATAACCAATGCCAAATACCATATCGACACGTCGAACACGCTCTGCTGTAATGTTGTTGATCACATCCCCCCAAATTTTATTATTTGGAATCACCAAGCGCTGGTTATCGATAGTCTGTACTGTGGTTGATACAAGGCTCATGTCTTTTACTGTACCTTGAACACCCGCCACTTTCACCATGTCGCCCACATCGTATGGGCGGTAGATCAAGATCATCAAACCAGAAGCAAAGTTAGATAGCGTATCTTGCAATGCGAAACCAATGATTACACCAGCGACACCGAAACCGGTTAGCAATGGTGCTAGCTCTATCCCGATTTGCGACAGCGCGATAAGCAAACCGATAAACACGACGGCTTTCGATGCAATTGACACAAAGAAATCCTGCATCAATACACTGAAGTCCATTTTAGAATGCGACACACTCTTACGAACGGTTTTGCGCGCAACGTTCGACAGTAGACGAGTTACATACAAAATACCTAAAAACAAAGCCAGCTTAACAATGAATGATGGCGTATTCTCAAACGCCCACGCACTAAATGAACGAAGCCAGCCATCTAAAAGCTCCAATGCAACATCAACGTCTAGCACATCAGCGTTAATGTCTCCCGTTGTCGCCAACAACACTCGCTTGTATGAGGTTACGTCGACACCAAACGGCTCCATCAGAGAAATTGTCTCTTCTAAGCTAGCAACCATCACGCTCGTACGCTCACTGAAGCGCTCAAGCTCCTTCTTGATAGTCGCTTTCTCTTCTTCATTAACAAACGACAAGCGTGCTTCTAAATCTTGTCGCTGCGTATCTGTGTAGAGAATCGCATTCGTTAGGTATTTAGAACGAGACACTAACGCCTTTTTCAGCGTATCTTCCGATGCAGTAACATCGACACCACGCTCTTTTGACCATGCTAATGTTTTCGCAAGCTGCTGGTAGTAGGTGTCCATCATCCCGATTCGTTTCTGAATACGTAATTCAAGACGCTTCTTAACATCGCCTTCAGCCGAACGATTTTCTTTACTCATTGAAACGATTTTATCTTCGTTCAATGTCAGTAATTTCTGTAAAAGTTCTACCTGCTGAGCCAGAACGGCATCTAGCCCTTCTTTCTTGTCTGAAGAGAGTTGTGTAAATATCTCCTCACGTAGCCCTTGGTTCTTGCGTCTCAAAATATCTTCAAGAAAGGGTTTCTCAGCATCATGCGCCGTTTCTAATGTTGCCAGATCGAGCATAAGCTGATCTTGTACTTGTGCTATCTTATCGACACTTTGCGCGAAACTTCCGAATGCGACAAACGTCAACATTAACAATAGACAACGCCAAACCTTCATCATATTAATTCCTATTACTGTCTAAATTGACCCTATAAATAGTAGTAAAAAGAAGATGGATAACAAGCATTTAAACGTATGTTGTGTTAAAACTTCGCAAAATATCAGCCCGTATCTAATATTTGAGAGTTCCAATCGCTCTCCATGATCTGTAGAGTACGCATCCAACAAAGAATAACGACTGAGATCGGCTTTAGGCGCATGCTTTAACACGCCTTATTACCCGGTATTGGTTACAGCAAGAGAATGAAAAAATGAACAACGAACTTGATGTAATTAAAACGCTTGAAGAACTAGAACAATTCCTAATTTCAGTAGAATCTGGCGGTTTAGGCCTAGAAGGTGTTGAAGGCGTTGGTATGGCGACCAATAACTCTGACGGTCGTCACTTTGTTGCTGTATTCAATAGCAGCCACCAGGTTCTACTTGCTCGTTGGATTACTGACGAAGTCTTTGAAAACGGCAAAGACCTAGTGCGTAACGGCCCACGCCGCTGTCACTAAAACGGCTAAGCAGGAAGTTAGAATACTAAGCTTCTGCAGCCACAGATAAGAATTGAACAAGCCCAATCAGATTCCAGGTGAATGATTGGGCTTTTTTGTACCCGAAATCATCGCAAACGTTTATTAGCGGCACCGTAAAAAGAAATATTAAAAAAGATCAGATTCTTATGAACTTAACTCAAATCGCGGTGCCTTAACGTCTAGGTTTGGTGATGATACACCTTTGGGCTTTGACAGTTTTATGACTTGTAGCACAAAGCAAAGTTATCTGAGCTAGCCGCCGTGAAATGAGCTGTTTGATAACTCTGTGATTAAAAATAGTTCGTCAATTTAAAGACCAAGATCCAATACTAACTGACTCTATTACTGATTGATTTGCTAAGCACACCTAGATTCTTTTTATCTCACCAAAACCGCCAACAAAAGCAATCGCTTTGGGCGCTTTTCCTTACCGGACTGGTTATCATAACTTGTCTGGCGAGTACGCTGTCTGCAAATAAAGTTACGTTTCCCAACTATTCTATTAGTCAATCAACGCGTCTTGGTACTGAAAGCAGTGATCCGCAAGCCTCTATGGCTTCGTCTGAAAAAATGTCTGAGCTTTATTCCAGCGTATTCGGATCAAAAGCATCTAAATCACTGTCTGCGCCAACTTCGAGTGCCTGTGACCTGAGCTCTAAAATGCTCACCTTCGCGACACCTAAAACTGGCTGGCTGATCCCTTTTATTCTTCTGATCGCTGTAGCATTCAGCCTTCCACCTCACATATCGAGATTATCCAGAGACAATCATCCCTCTGCTCGACCAACAAAGCACCGCTTACACTTAAAGCACTGTATATTTAGAGAATAAATAACCGGGCCATTACACCCTTTTATTTATTTTTTGGAGATACATTTGTGTACAACACACTTCTAACTAAGTTTGCCGATTGTTTGGCATTCTGCATGCGTACATGCGCGAAAACTATAGTCACTGCCCTACTGGTAATGACGTCATTCACAGCTCTGGCACAAACGACCGGCTGGCTGAGTGTGCCTGAGCACCCGCCTGTAAAGATGCGAATGATGTCGACAGGAGAACAATCCGATGACGGTTCTCAAATTCAGACCGTACTCGATGTCGTGCTCGATGGAGACTGGAAAACCTATTGGCGTAGCCCTGGTGAAGGAGGCATCCCGCCAAGCTGGGACTGGTCTGGCTCCACCAACATCGAATCAGTGGAGTGGCATTGGCCGATTCCTAAGTATTACGAACAACTCGATGTTATGACGCTAGGCTACAAGCATCATGTGAGTTTTCCGATCACGCTGACATTGAAAGACAACACGCAACAAGCAGTATTCAGGGCGTCACTCACGTTTCCGTCTTGTACCAATATCTGTGTCTTAACCGACTACGACATTGAACTGCCGATCGATCCTCACTCTTTACAACTTGATGAGCAAGCCATGTTCTTGTTCAACCAAGGCATGAGTCAGTCTCCACGCGAAGCTAATCGAGCTTCTGTGAATGGCCTGTACTGGGACAAAAGCAAACAACAATTGGTAACTCAGCTGACGAGTAAAGATGGCTGGGATAAACCTATGGTACTGATTGACGGCGAAGAGGTAATCGATGACTTCTTCTCTCAGCCTACCGTTCATATTACCGACAATACAATGACTGCGGTATTTGACGTGAGTAACTGGATTGGCGAAGTCGATCTAACCGATCGCACGGTAAGTGTTACAGTCTCGGACACGAACTTTGCCGAGGAGATGACTGCGCAAGTATGCTCAGATCCGATAGCTTATCAAGAGAGCAGTAACGGCTTTATCGCGATGATCGGTTTTGCCTTAATTGGTGGCTTGATCTTGAATATTATGCCGTGTGTTTTACCTGTATTGGGGATGAAACTAAACAGCATCATTCAAAACCAAGGTGCATCAAATCGTCATATCCGACTTTCGTTCCTGGCTTCTGCTGCTGGTGTGATTACTTCATTCGCACTGCTAGCGCTTGGTATGACACTTCTAAAAGTGGGGGGCAATGCGATTGGCTGGGGAATCCAATTCCAGAACGTTTGGTTTATTGGGTTCATGCTGATCATCACCTTGCTGTTCTCAATTAACCTATTGGGTTTATTTGAGTTCCGACTACCTTCAGATTTAAACACCTGGATGGCGACCAAAGGCGACGATTCACATTCGGGTCACTTCGTTCAAGGTATGTTTGCCACACTCTTAGCAACACCGTGCAGCGCGCCATTCCTTGGTACCGCCGTAGCTTATGCACTTGGGGCAAGCTACCAAGAACTATGGGCTATCTTCATTGCACTTGGCATTGGTATGAGTGCGCCTTGGCTAATCTTCGCGCTGTTTCCAAGCCTAACCAAATTGCTGCCGAAACCGGGCGCGTGGATGTTCAAAGTTAAGTTGGTATTTGGCTTAATGATGTTCATCACCAGTTTATGGTTAACAAGCTTACTGACCCCATTCATCGGTAAGTTCCCGACCATCCTGCTGTCTCTGTTTATTGTTGTTTCAGTATTGATTTGGATTGGCGTGAAACTAGGCAGAAAGGTACTGATTCCTATCATGGCGACCACGACTCTAACGTTTGGTGCTGCGCTCATCATTGGTAGCGTGACAGCTGATAACTGGGCGACCCCGATTGTCGATGACCTACCTTGGCAGAAATTAGATGCTAAACAAATTCCTCAGTTAGTTGAGGAAGGTAAAACGGTCTTTGTCGATGTGACAGCAGAGTGGTGTATCACCTGTAAAGCAAACAAGATCGGTGTGATTCTCCAAGACCCTGTGTACAGCCACCTACAGCAAGAAGACATTGTTTTAATGAAGGGCGATTGGACAACACCAAGCGAAAGTGTCACCCAATACCTGCAAAGCAATGGGCGATTCGGTGTTCCATTTAACATCGTTTACGGCCCTAGCTACAAAAAAGGCATCCCTCTACCCGTGATTTTAGACAGCGACACGGTTGTTCAAGCTATCGACGCAGCGAGGTAATCAATGAAAACTCCCAACGCTAAAGATACAGCTGGCACAACGGAAAGTGGCGATGCAAAGCACGAAGTGAAAAAGCAGAGCCGTCTTAAGAAGTGGGGAAAAGAGCTCGTCTCAATGATCTTGATCGTAGGCGTTGTCTCTTTTGCCATGGATCTTTATCACAGCAGAAACATGCCTCAAGGAGATGCAATTCCAATCGTGGGTCAATCGATCCAAGGTGAGGATATTGACGTCATTGAGCTCAGTAAAAATGGCAAACCAGTGATTGTCTACTTTTGGGCTACCTGGTGTGGTGCTTGCAAACTGGTGAGCCCGACCGTGAATAGCTTCAGCGATTCACATCAAGTCGTCTCTGTTGCTTTGTCCTCCGGACCTGATGAACGAGTACAACGTTTCATTGATGCGAAAAAGTATGATTTCCCTGTGATTAATGATCTTTCTGGTTCGATCAGCAGAAGTTGGGGCATCAATGTCACACCAAGTATTGTCATCATCAAAGATGGAAAGATAAGCAGTATCGCAACAGGTGTGACTTCTCCAATCGGACTTTGGCTAAGAACTTACTTTGCATAACTTATCTGTAAAACAGGCCATTGGGTCAATTTAAACCAACGAAAGAACATGAGCGCGAGCGCAACCCAATACGCGCTCGCCATTACAAGAATTTGAGATTATTAACATGAAAAAACTTCTGATTAGCACACTGATTTTAGGCTCACTAATGAGCACAAGCGCTTTCGCAGAACTAAGCAAAGAACAAACACAGCAACTTGAAGAGATTAACCAATTCCTCAAAGAGAACCCTTCTACAATTTCGGGCCTACACACCAGTTTAGAGCAGTATGTTGCAGGGCAAGCACAGGCAAAGAAAGCCCAAGCAGAAAGCCATGATTGGCTGTATAACAACGATGCCCATCCAATTACTGGAAACCCGGATGGTAAGTCGGTGATCATTAACTTCACCGACTACAACTGCCCATTCTGTAAGCGTTTAGAAAAAGGCTTAGTTCAATTAGCTTCAGAAGACAGTGATATCAAGGTCATCAATGTTTACCTGTCGTTCAAGCAGCAACAAGTGAGCGGTCTTAATACCAATGCGGCGTTATATGCGATGAAAGTTTGGAAGGATAAGCCAGAAGCTTTCCCGGAAGTTGATCGACTATTGATGGCGAAAAGTGGTATCCACACCAAGTCATCACTGCAAGCTGTCGCGGAAAAAACGGGAACTGAAGCACAATTAGAAACTACACCTGATCAAAGCCAAACACTGCTAACCAACCACCAAACGTTTAGTGCACTTGGTTTAACAGGCACACCAACATTGATGATGAATGGGCAAATCTTACCAGGGTATGTTCCTTACGATCGCTTAAAAGAAATTGTGGATGAGGCTTTTTAATCACGCTAATAAGTAAAGATAAAGCCACTCATTAAAAGCCCCAAAAGCCTACTTGTTTAACTCACAGTAGGCTTTTTTGTTTATAAGCATTTGATCGTAGCGGTTAGAGGTCATGACTGTAAGGTCATCATTTTGAAATAGAAAAACACTCTAAGTGTCACCGTCTCGCAATGGATTCTTAATCTATTCTCGTTAGCCTAAAAGCAGTTCTGTCGAAGAGTGCGAAGACGTGTTAACTCGCGACAACTGTCCTTTGACCGAGCTTGGCTCGGTCTTTTTTTAGGTGTTTCAACGGTGATAGAGCAAGTGCTTAAAGGTGAAACTCGATAGAACTTAACTCAATAAACGACAGACAAGCGCACCAGGCTCCCTCAACGCATCCACGTTGTAACTGAGAACGCGCCCTGCTGATGGCGCATGATAGCGGCGACACTCATTACCAAACGCATCATATTGAACAGCCAACAAGTCTTCCTTTTCTACACTTTGTAGAAGTTCAACTTGAGGAAGGACAAATCCACCAATATCAGCACGAATCGACACCACGTTGTTGCCTTCTACCCAATCCATTCTGGGTAGTTGCTTGTTTACGAGGTCAGATGCTAGATCAGATTCAAACATGTCATAGTAAGAGAGCATATTAAAAACGCCGTTTACAGCTCTTTGAATCATATCGGGCTGAGTGAATTTACCCATCCCTACTTCGACCGTAATACTTGGGATTCCACTTCGATTCCAAACCGTTTCAAGAATGCCGGGATCGCCAGGATCATTGAGCACGCAGTCCGGTCGCATCAGTCTTGCCATTTCTAAACATTGATCAATTCTGTAATCCGAAAATACATATAGCGGGTATACCGCACCACGAGTCTGGGTATGTAAGTCGACGGCAAAAGTAGCATTGTGCTTGAGTAAGCGCTCCCATAAAGAAGCAACAAAGCGCTCGGCTGCTAAGCCATGTGGGTCTCCGGGAAAAAGTCGATTAAGGTTCGCAGGGCAAGAACCCGGGTCCGAAGAGATAAAGTCTCGGCTATGATTTAGTAAACCTGACAGATTCACCGTTGGTACAACAGTCACGGTTCCTTTTAGCTCTTTCCCCACTAAGTCTCGGATAATTTGCTGTGCAGCCAGCACACCATTGAGTTCATCACCATGGATACCAGCGGTGATCATCAACTTAGGTCCATCTTGGCTACCTTTAAAAACAGAGACCGGCATATTTTTTGGTTGTCCTAATCCATCGCTAGTGACTTGAAACCAAAACTGATGCTCTCCAATCGGCAAGTCCTCAACATTCAAAGAGCCAACAACCTGCCTACCTTGTAAAACATCGCCTAAGTACTCTGTTCTCATCCAACTTCTCCATGCTTTTGAACAAAATCTATTCTGTTGCCAGTTTTTGCATCATAGAGGATATCGTAACCAGTACAAGCAGTTAATCAGCCAAAGAGACGCTACTCGTTTGCTCTCCCTTCCCACTTCCTCAATTTATCTTTCAGATTGAGACCGCCCCAGTTACCACTCTCCAATTACTCTATTTGGATAACTATTCACTAATCACTCAACCAGTTAAAACAAAAGTGCAATAAAATCAACACTTAAAAAAGTTCCCTATTCACTGAAATGTAATTTTATAGAAATGAAAGCTTAATTTAGCTGCTCTAAATTAGCTTCATATCGAAACGGAGAGCACTTCGCTCACGGACTTTAAAATACAAGGTAAGTGATTATGAAAAAGGCAGTTCTAGCTTCTGCAGTGGTAGCAGCACTAGTTTCAGGTTCATCTCTAGCAGCTACCGTTTACAGCTCTGACGGTACTGAGCTTAAGATTGGTGGTCGTGCGGAATTCCGTGGTGACTTCATTGGTTCAGGTGGTGCTGAAGTTGAAGGTACAATGGAAGATAAAACTCGTTTCCGTTTAAACCTTGGCGGTAAAACAGAACTTACCGATACGGTTACTGCATTCGGTTTCTACGAAGCAGAGCAAAGCACTGGCGATAGCAAGTTTGATAACCGTTACATGTACGCTGGTGTGGATTTCGATGGACAAGCAGTTTCAGTAGGCCGCCAAGACATGGCTTCAGTCATTGTATCTGACTTTACAGATATCACCGAGTTCTCAGGTGTTCAGCAAGTAATCGATGCAGCTTCAGATAAAGAAGATAGCGTATTTGCATACCGCGGTGGCTTTGATGCCCTTCAGTTAGAAGCAACTTACCAAGCAAATAGTGAAAAAGACACTGATGGTTACGGCATCTCTGGTGTTTATTCATTGCCAATCGGTCTAGACCTTGGTCTTGCATACTCTGGTCAGGATCTAGGTGCGGGTAAAGGAAGCGCAAACCAAATCCTTGCTGGCCTAGCATATTCACTAGATAACCTTTACCTAGCAGCAACTTACTCAACGGGTGACTTAAACGATAAAGCCGTTGGCCCTATCGCTGAGTCCTTCACTGCAATGGAATTCGCAGCACAATATAAAATCACTAAGCAGTTTTCTGCTGCAGCAGTATACACATACCAAGAAAATGAAGCGGCAAACGGTTCTACAGCCGACTCTGTGGATGGTATCGAGCTTGTTGGTTACTACAAACTAAACAGCAACTTCCGTACATACCTTTCTTACTACATCAATGGCTTAGATGAAGTGAAAGACGTAACTACAGGACTAACAACTGAAGGTGAAGATACGCTTCGCCTAGGTGTTCGCTACGACTTCTAATCTAAATTTACTTTAGGTAGACACTAAAAAGGTTGGGCAATTGCTCAACCTTTTTTCATATTCGAATATTCTGACCAACTTCATCAATGCTTTTTCTGGTTAAGTGGTGCTAAATCCGTATCATAGGCAAACCACATCAAATAATTAGAAACATCATGTCACAACACCATCCGATCCAAGGCGCTAGCTGGATGCTTACCGCAGGCTTAGCCTTTGCCGTAATTAACAGCCTGACTCAAATTGCTAGCATTCATTTCGGACTGACTTCTACTACCGTTGCCGTTATTCAATACGCCATCGCTTTATTAGCCATTCTTCCTTACTTGAAAACACTAGGCATTCGCCGTGCACTCCAAACCGACAACCTCAAACTGCACGTGTTTCGTGTCTTTTTGTCAGTTATTGGTATCCAGCTTTGGATATGGGCGCTCGCTTACCCTGTGCCGATTTGGCAAGGTATCGCTCTGCTGATGACCTCTCCGTTGTTTGCGACGATAGGCTCGGGACTGTTCTTAAAAGAAAAAGTTGGTGCTGCACGCTGGGGAGCAACATTAGCGGGCTTCATTGGTGCAATGATCATTCTAGAGCCATGGGCTGAAGACTTTAGTTGGGCAACCTTATTACCTGTTGGCGCTGCATTTTTCTGGGCGTGCTACTCGCTGATGGTGAAGAAACTGTCATCACAAGATAGCCCATCAACCATGGTGGTTTATCTACTGCTGTTGATTACACCGTTCAACATCATGTTAGCCGTGCCTGACTGGCAAACACCAAGTGGCACTACCATTTGGGGTATTCTGGCTGTAATTGGCGTGTTAACCGCCCTCGCACAATGGGCCATTGTAAAAGCCTACTCAGTGGCTGATGCATCCTTTGTCCAACCCTTTGATCATGCAAAATTACCTCTAAATGTACTGGCTGGATGGCTGGTATTCAGTTGGGTGCCGCCTGGTCGTCTATGGTTAGGTGCGGCAATCATTATTGCCTCTGTCGCCTTCATCACTCACTGGGAAACAAAAAAACCAGCTAAAGAGAAGAAAATTTAGAAGGTTTGAAATAAATAGTTCTGCTGTCCGTTCTATATTGATTAGAGAATTTGAAGCGAGGTCGTAACCATGAAGAAACCAATCAAGATTACACTGTACCGTTGGGCAGGCAGCTGGGGTCCATTTAAAGTAAACATCCCATGTGGAGAATGTACCCTTACCAAAGACATTCTGAAGGACACCTTTGAGAATGAACTGGCAGATGTCGATGTCGAACTAGAAGTGAAAGATTGGTTGTCTCACTGGTGGGAGCCTCTAAAACTTGGGGCTTGGCACGCTCCTATCTTAGTTGTGGAAGGTAAGGTAGTCAGCCAAGGTGAAGCGCTTAACCGTGGCGTACTCGTACAATCGGTAATCCAAGAGTGGACGAAACGAGACAGCCTAAAAGGCAATATTGTTTACGGCAAAGCGACCTGCCCATACTGCGTAAAAGCAAAGAAAATGTTGGATGAAGCGGGTGTCGAGTATACCTACCATGATGTGGTTAAAGACAGTGCAGCTCTGTATCGAATGATTCCAGAGGTAAAGGCACATATTGGTGAAAAAACGCCAGTGACCGTACCTCAGATCTGGCTTGATGGTAAGTACATCGGCGGAGCTGATAACTTGGAAGTTTGGATGAAGGAAAACGGTTTAGACAGCATTCCAAATAACGTCGTCGACTTATCTAACCAATCAACAGGCTAATCTTCCTTAAAGAGCTTCAGTCCCCCCATTAATGTTTTTTGTGTCCATCCACAATAGAACAAAGCGATAAAATCACCTATCGCGCATACGAAAAAGGCCTTAAACTTCAACGAGTTTAAGGCCTTTTAAAAATTCCGTTTTGGAAAATGGTTACTTAGCCATTTTCTTCATCATTCGCTTGATGAATGATGCTTTTTTCGGCTTTGACTTACCGTACATTGCTTCGTGCATCATGTTTTTTGCTGCCATTTGACCAAGGTATGCGTGGCCTAGTTCGTAGTTCATGCTTATCTCCGCACATAATCAACTTTCTTGTGCGCGGATTCTACACTGAAAATGCCCAAAAACAAGATCTAAATCACACTTTATTGCAAGTTGAGAACTTTATTTCAGAACACCTTTTTTGGTTCAAGAAGTGGCTTGGAAAATTCACAAAAAAGCAGCCACTTGGGCTGCTTTTTAACATGTTTCGCTTAATAGCATCGGCTTTTCAAGCTACAACCATTACTTACACTTGTTAGCTACGCTTCGGCTGTCGGTAAGTTTTACCAGCAATTTGATAAGTCTCTTTTTGCTTTAGTTCGAACATTGTTTCAAAGAACCAAGCGGCAAATTTGATCAAGTCATCGCCTTCGTTCATCACATGCTCGATGTACTCTTGCTCTTCGCCTTGTTCATTTTCTTGAAGCGTCACGTGGTAAATGCGCTTTTCGCCTTCCACTTCAGCTAGCGCAAATTGGCCAGTCAGTGATGCGGCAGCCTCAGCGACTTCAGTATCCTCATTGGATTTCAATAGCTCAAGTGCCTGTGGCAGGCCATCTAGTGCGCAGATAGCTTTTACCAGTACTTCAAATTCATTTTGCTGCATTTTTTATTACCTATTAAATGGACGCCGGTATTGTAGAAAACCATCTATCCAAATACAACGTCTTAAAGGTCGTATACACAAACATCAACACAGGAAACTAACTGTATTCGACTTCGGTATCGCTAAGCTTCTTTTTCATTCGTATTGAAGACCATAACACCGAGCCCATACCCGCGCCGATCACCAGGTAAAACACACCAAGTTGTAGATGATTCGTTACCCAACTCTCAACCAAGTACCCGCCTAACAAACCCGCTAAGCACATTTGAATAGACCCAGATAATGCAGATACCGCACCCGCTTGTTTCTTATGTGGTTCCAACAACATACTAATAGAAAGGGGGAATGAGATGCCCTGTGCAATGGTCAGCCAAGTAAACGCCCATACTAAGTTAAAGATGTTTAATTCATGTGTCAGCAACCAAGCCCCAGACGCCAAAATGATCAAGATTGCAAAGCTCATTAATTGAGGCGTACTAAAGCGACGATTCAGAATATTCAATGCCACACTGCCAATCAGCAAGCCCGCCGAAGGCACAATCATTAATGAGCCGTATTCCGCAGCTGTCAGCCCCAATTGCTCCTGCATTAAGAATGGGAACAAAGATAACGACACCAAACTTGCCATATAGCTCATCCAGTTGTAACTGGCACTACTCAACACTTGTCGATTCGTTATCAAACTTCCGTAGTTCTTGACGACTTGGCTTACCTGGAAACGACTCTTGCTATATGGGAGCGTCTCGTGAAGAACAAAGTAGCCCAGAGTGAATATCGCGAGTAGATAGAGCAAAACAAACAGGAACACCGCTTCCCAGCCAAGGTGAAATGATATCCAGCCACCGAACACAGGCGCTATGATCGGCATGATTGAAGCGGTAATCGAAATATAAGACAACGCTTTAGTAAGCTGAGCGCCATCATAACTATCGCGGAGGACGCTACGCCCGAGCACCGAGGCACTACCTGCCCCTAGGCCTTGTAACAAACGGCCTACTTCTAGTGCTGTCATGTTGTCAGAAAAGACCACACAAACAACAGTACCAATCAAATAAACACCCTGACCTAACAAGAAGATAGGTCTTCGTCCAACTGCATCAGACATCGGTCCGTAAAATAGTTGAGATAAACCAAAGCCCACTAAAAATAGTGTGACGAGCAGCTGTACATCAACTTGAGTGACACTTAAGTCAGCAGCAATCAGCGGCAGTGATGGCAGGTAAATACTGACACCCACTTGCCCAGTAGCAATGATCATCATTGCCAACAGTAATGGTGTTTTTTTAAAGGTCGATTGGCTCAAAAAATTTCCTTTTCGTTTGTTATTTGTTCAAAGATGAGTTTACATTCAGAGCCAACAATTGATAATTAACCAAATTGGAATTTGATTAAGTCCCAACGGGAAAGAATATGGATTGGATACTTAACGTAAAAAGTTATGTCAAAGTGGTGGAAGAAGGCAGTTTTAACGGTGCTGCCCGCAAGCTCAATACCACCAGCTCAGCAATCAGTAAAAGAGTAAACTGGCTTGAAGAGCGTATCGGGACTCAGCTGCTAAAACGGACGACTCGCTCGATTAGCCAAACCGAAGCAGGCGCACTCTTTTACCAACGAGCCAAAGATCAGCTCGATAACTGGCAGTCGATCATTGATGAGACTCGCTCGGTTAACCAAACCCCTGCTGGCCTATTAAAAATTGGGGCGACTATCGCAGTTGGCTCTAAATTTTTGGTCCAGCATATGGACGACTTCCTAGAAAAGTACCCGGATATTAAAGTGCAGCTCATCACCACAACCTCGGGACAATTGCCTGAACTTGGCTTAGATCTGGTGATAAGTCGCGAACTTGAACAACTCAACTCGTTAAGCTTTAAAAAGACACCTTTGTTCGAGCACAAAGCCGGTTTCTATGCCGCTCCGCGTTACTTGGCGAAACACGGCTACCCAAGCTGTGAACAAGATTTGGAACAACACAATTCGCTAATTTGGGGGGAGCGTCCTACTCGTGAGGTTACGCTAACGAAAGGACAACGAATCACATTGAATGGAAACTTTGCGACAACCAACCCTGAAGCTCTATTCCATGCAGCAAAGAGAGGCATGGGAGTGTTGTTGACCATCAAAGCGATGATTAAAGAAGATCTGAAACAAGGGACATTAGTTCCAGTATTGCCAAATATCACAGCAGATGAGGTGATGGTTTACGCTTACTACCCTAAGCTTGATTACTCGCATACGCGAACCAAACTGTTTTTAGACCACCTCAAAGATAGGCTCAATAAGGAGCGTAGCTCTCAGATTTTGTGAAATTAGTCACAAATAAATTTGAAAAAATATGCAGCGAGGTCAATAATAAACAAGACGCATATCACAATTGTACGCGGTGATTCTGGTTAACTATGGATGGTGACTATGACTCAACATACACAGAACAGCATAATAGATACAGAGCGCATTGGCCGCTTGTTAAAGCTTGAAGGTGTGGACCTTCTTGAGTCTGCTGTGCTCACCTTACACCAAACGTTTGATACTCAATACACCAGTATCATTGAGAAGAAATACTTCCCTGACCAAATCGTTCCTCTCGTGATTGCGCATTCAGACCATGTATTGCACGACAAGATAAACGCTCGTCACGGTCAGATTTACCAACAAGCCGTAAACCAGAGGCACCCTGACTGCTCGTTTGCTCAATACGTTATTCAGTCTCTGCCAACATCAGCGTTTCGACAAGAGATCACCTCACAGAACTCCATCGCAATCCCGACACGAACTCAAAGCGGTGAAGTGATGGGGGTACTGTTTTCTACGTTTACCTCACCACTTAGCCCGGCTCAGCAAAAAGAAGTGATCAAACATCATCAACTGTTCGCCGACATCATTATTCATACACTTAGAGAGATGTGGTTTAACGACCGTTCTGAACAACTGGTCAATCAACTCAGTTATGAAGTATCACACGACAGCTTAACTGGCTTACTCAACCGGAGCTGCTTGTCAGACACCTTAGAGTCCATCACTCAACAGAGCGTGACGCCCTTCTCCGTTGCTCTGCTCGACATTAATAGCTTCAAGGCGATTAATGACGTGTACGGCAACTATGTTGGTGACAAAGTGCTGCAATATGTGGCAGAGACCTTACGCAGAACCTTACCGGAAAATAACCTTACGTTCCGCACCGCAGGCAACGAATTTGCTTTCATCACCTACCATTCCGACCCTATCGCGGTCTGTGAGCAGATATTGGCGAAGATAAAACAAGGCTACTCGAACATTGATATCAAAATCGATTTCGAAGTCAGTATTGGAATGGCTCGCTCTGCAGGAGATACCAAAGATGTCGAACAGATAATCTTCAACACCAGCTTGGCGTTAAAAGAATGTAAGCAGAGCCCTGATACGCATATCCAGTGCTATGACACACACCTTAGATTCCGTTACCAAAGAAAAACAGAACTGATCGCAGCTCTACGAAATGAGCTTGAAAACCCTATTTCAAATAATCTAGTACCCAACGGAAATGGGATGTACGTGGTTGCCCAGCCGATTGTTGGTCAAAAAGAAACGCGATGGGAATACTTTGAGATGCTAACTCGCTGGAAAACCGCTCAACATGGTGACATATCACCTGTGGAGTTCATCCAAGTGGCAGAAGAGTCAGGGCTAATTGTTGAACTGGGTGAGCGCATCATCGAACTAGTGTGTCGTGCTAAGGAGACGTTAGAACAAGGCTTAGGCTACAAAATCAAACTTGGTATAAACTGTTCGGCTCATGAGCTAACCGATACCAAGCGTTACATATCTTACCTTACTCGTACCATTGAGCAGCATCATTTTCGCGCCGATGAGTTTGTTATCGAATTAACCGAAACCGTGCTGCTGTCGCACACTCAAGAGACTAAAGCTGCCCTCAACTATCTTAGAGAGCAAGGTTTCACTATTGCATTAGACGATTTCGGTACTGGCTATTCCAGTCTGAATTACATACACAGCTACCCTATCGATTGCATTAAAATTGATGCGACCTTCATTCGAAACTTACTCACGAATTCGACTTCAGAGAGCGTCGTTTGGTTGATAATCCAATTAGCCCAACGGCTTGATGTATCGTTGGTAGCTGAAGGAGTAGAGAAACATGAGCAGTTAGAAAAGCTGCACGCAATGGGGTGCGACAAAATTCAAGGGTATTTCTATTCGCCACCAATGAGACCGGAAGCGATTGTTAGTTACGTGACCCACTCCGAAACCCTCGCTTAAAGGTGTTCCACCTCCAGAGAAGGGCAAACTCTTGAGCGCAAAAAAGCCGCGATATTGAACTCAATAATTAAATATTGAGCTAAGTATCGCGGCTGCTTCAATAACTTGTTCTTCAAAGCTTATTGATAACGACTAAACGTCATTCATTAGCTCTTGCTTGATTGCGCTTCTAACGCTTTTTGTAACAAGGCATCCGCTTCATCACGAGCAGCGACAAACGTTGATTTTTCCTTTTTAGGCACAGAATCTGCCATTGGAATGTTCGCCTTCATCGCATCGACTGGACGACCGCGCTCAATCAATTCGTAATGCAGATGTGCGCCCGTCACACGCCCTGTTTTACCTGATAAACCAATACGTTGGCCACGAGATACTGTTTGACCTTTACGAACCAGAATCTTGCTCAAGTGCAGGTAACGCGTTTTATAAGTGCTTCCATGTTGGATCACTACGTAGTTACCCGCATAAGGGTGTTTACGTGTCATGATCACTTTGCCATCACCCGTTGCCTGAACGGGCGTACCAATCGGTGTGGCAAAGTCAGTACCATTATGTGGTGAAATTCGGCCAGTCACAGGGTGTAAACGTTTAGGATTAAACTGAGAACTTTGGCGCCAGCTGCTACTTACAGGATAACGTTGGAAAGCTCGTTGCAAGCTATCGCCATTGGCATCGTAGTATTGACCATCGGTATGCAGATACGCAGACACAACACGGTTCTTGTTGATGATCTTAATCGCTTCAATCTCGCGCTTACCTGTGGCAACACCATCAACAAACTGCGCTTTTTGCAGCACTTCAAACTGGTCGCCAGCACGCAGATCACGACTAAAGTTCAGTTTATCTTTTAGCAGCGTAACAATGTGGTCGATCTCAAGGCTATTCAAGCCAAGTTTGTTTGCCGAAACAGAGAAGCTGCCTTGAATGTCACCCACTAAAGGTTTTTGCTTCCACTCACCAGGAATCGAGATGTCTTCAAATTCATAAGAGCCATCTTCAAGCAGACGATAAACCACCTTGTCGGCAACGCTGAATTGAAGTTCCATTTTGGAAAGATCGCCAGTCGCTTCATCACGCCAAAAACGTAACGTATTACCAGGGCGAAGCGTGTCGAGTGCAAGGAAGTTTAAGTCGGTTTCCATCACACTCATCATCGATTTGTAAGAGAAACCAAGCTGAGTGAAAATGCTACTTAAGTTGTCACCAGTTTGAATTTGATACTCAAACGTTGGTGGTTCAATAACCACAACAGGAGAAGATGACAAGATAGACTCAATCACAGTTGAATCAGGTAAATTTAAATCGACCGTTTTGGTCAGATTCGATTGTGACGATTGCAAAGCAACACCAATTGCTGCAATAAGTGGCAGTCCTAAAATCGCAACTTTTTTTACAGGTGAAAGCTCAGCAAACGGAGAGGAAAATATTTTTGAATACACGGTAAACAGGTCTTTCTACGACATAAAGGCATAGGATATGCTTTTCAAACGCATAAATCATCAATGCATTGTCATAATATGACGCGAATCTTGCTCAGTATCGCTAAGTCATTGAGTTGCCGTGACTGAAACCGTGCTTATCTTAAAATAAAATTAACCGCTAAATTTGAAAATAAAAAAGCAGAAACGGCTAGCTTCTGCTTTATATTGATTTACGTTATTCCGTTTCGATTAATTAATAACCGGAGCGAATTCGTTGATGGTTCCAGCGAATAGCCTAGTGCACTTCGGCGACTCTACCAACCAACGTTTGGTAAAAATACTAATATCAAAAATGAGCGATTAAGCACTCACCGTCGACACTAAACAGTTGTCTTCACCAAACTCATTTGGGATGTAACGATCGGCATTAGCATCGTTTACCCATTGCTGGTCGTCAACAAGGTAGCGGAATTGAAACTCGCCATCTTTAGGCAGGCGAGTTTTGAATTTGTAAACCTTCCCCTTCGCCAACTTTTTCATTGGTGTTGCTTTCCAATCAAGAAAATCAGCAACAATGGATACAGAATTCGCTTCTTGAGCCTCTAGCTCAAAAGTCACTTCCACTTCATCTTTCGTTTTAAAAAAACGTTTATTAATCATTCGCAAGCTCCATTTGTAAAGTAAGCAGACACAAAGCTATGAGTGTCTAAATTTCATTCATCTACCTAAGATAATATGTAATTTGGCTCACATAAACAACAGATCCTCACATTAACGAAAACGTTATTGCTCACCAATTGATTGCATATCAAAAGAAAAACTCATTAACACCTTTTCAGATGGGGCTTCTACAAAAGATTGTTCCGCAGAATGCTGAGTAAAACCGATAAAACCTTCCCCGTTTTGTTTACCTTTTGCTTGAGTGACGTCCTGTTTAGCGACCTCTAAAGTTTGGATCTGAACACGATCGCCGAGGAAGAGTTGATCCACCAGCACCACACGACTGCGCTGTTGGTCATGCTTGAACAAGCCTAGATAATAAAAGACACCGCTACCTTGGTTAGACACCGACATTGGCGCGACATAAAAGTGAGTTTCTCCCAATTTGGCAGCGAATAGCTTTTGAGTATCAACGGTTACCACTCCGCGCTCCACGCCTGAATCGTAACGTCCAGAAGCCAGCGATTGAGGCTCATCTACTTCATTAATAAAAGCGTAAGCATTCGTTTCAGGTACTTTGATTGTCCATGGGTTAGTTGTCTTCAAGTCAAACACAGTTTCCACAACCGGGTCGTAACTGACCTGAGAAGAAGGGAACTTCGCCAAGATTTCTTCATCACTTAAGCTAAAGCGGTAAACCCCAGCTACGATGACAACCACCAACATCACAATGGGAATGAGTAAAATCAGGGGAATCGGTAAGATTTTCTTTTTCATGAGCAATTTTATTCTTTTGTTTTCATCCTGTTGTGCAGACCATAAAGGGCTTTAGTATAATTATCAATACAGGGCTAATCAGAACTGGAGTACGGATGGATATCAATCATAGTAAAGATAAAAATATCAGAAGTTGCGAATGTCGCTGCGGTGCGGTCAATCTCGTGTGTAGAGGAGAGCCTCAACGAACCTCAGTCTGCCACTGCTATGAATGTCAAAAACGAACCGGCAGTGTTTTTGGTGTACAAGCTCGATTTCTAACAGAGCAAATTTCCTTGAGTGGAGAGGTAACCTCTTTTTCACGGATAAGCGATACTGGCAATGAAGTTACTTATCAATTCTGCCCTAAATGTGGCACTACTATGCTGCTCCAATCCGTTGCTGCCGCTGACTTTTACATCATCCCGCTTGGATTGTTTAAAGAACAAGACTTTCCGTTACCGAGCTTTTCTGTCTACGAAGAACGTAAACACGGTTGGGTCAAATTTGACCATCAAATGAGCCACTATAATTAGTAGCTTTCATCTGCCCAATATTGCGATTACATTTGCAAAGAAACTAACTGCAATAGTGTTGCCTAAGATCAAATATCCAAGCCCCACAGCGCTAGCGTATCTTTTCGCTAGCGTTATAATTTGCCCCTCTTTTTCAACCCAAGGTGAACAACATGATTTCTAAGCTACCACGTTGGGTTGAATACGGGGCTCTCCTACTAGCAGCCCTTGCTGGCAGCGTGAATGCTATCGGACTACTTGGCTTTCAACACCAAGCTATTTCGCACATTTCAGGTACGGTCTCTTTATTGGGGAGTAGCTTGCTCACTCAAACCTCTGCTTCAGTACATCTATTACTCGTCATCATGAGCTTTATGCTAGGCGCTGCTTTCAGTGGTTTTTTCATTGAAAACCAGGCTCTAAAATTAGGTCGTCGATACGGCGTTGCTCTGTGCATTGAGGGTGGCCTACTATTTTTAGCATTATGGGCACTGCTACAAGGCTACACATCCGGTCAGTACTTTGCTTCCGCGGCATGTGGCCTGCAGAACGCAATGATCACTACCTACAGTGGCGCCATTATCCGTACCACTCACATGAGTGGGATCATCACGGATCTTGGTATCATGATTGGCGCGCGCCTCAAAGGTATGCCCTTTGACCGCCGTAAAGCCAAACTGCTGATGTTCATCGTCATGGGTTTTCTATTTGGCGGCTTAACGGGTGCTTGCTTATTCCAGCGTTTTGAGATTTTGGCTCTGGCTTTCCCTGCCTCTTTTGCCTTTTTTATTGCGTTTAGCTACTGGCTCTATCTGTCCTATCGAACTGATACACCAGTGAATTTATAAAAAACTGGCAATATATCCTCAAATTACGTAACATCTGCAACACTTTATTCTAAACTCTTAATGGTTAGCAGAATAACCAGCATGAATATTTAGCGATATTTGATGAATAGTATTGCAAGCAATATTAATACTGGGTAATCTTGCATCCATTAAGAAAACACGGACGTTTAGTGAATAAAAATGCCAAGGAAGTGGCTTTTTTACGTGTAGAAATTCGAGAACAATAACATGTCTAACAACACGAATACTGCTCAAACAGAGAAATCTAAAGGCAGTTTCTGGGTTTTCCTAATCCCATCATTGATTGGTTTATTCCTTTTCATGGCTCCAATTAGCTACCAAGGCGATCTCACTATCCCTGTTGCTATCCTAGCCAAGTCAATTCAAGCGGTTTTCGGTGAATATCTAGTCTCTATCATCACTGCGATCGTCGCTTTCATGTCTGTAGCTTCAGTTATAAGCACCATTTTCAAGCCTACATTCATTACATCGAATTCATTTTTAAACGGCCTTTTCAACCCTTCTCCCCTGTGGTTGTTGGTTCGTTTGATTGGCGGTGCAGCAGCGTTCATGGCGTTCTTCCAAGTTGGCCCTGAGTTTATTTGGGAAGAGAACACCGGCGGCTTAGTGCTAGAAGGCCTGCTGCCTACACTATTTTCAGTGTTCATTTTTGCTGGCCTGTTACTGCCTCTTCTACTTAACTTTGGTTTATTAGAACTGTTCGGCACACTACTAAGTAAAGTCATGCGCCCTATCTTCAACCTGCCAGGTCGTAGTGCTATCGACTGTATGGCTTCTTGGTTAGGTGACGGCAGCGTTGGTATCCTGCTGACAAGCAAACAGTACGAGAAGAAGTTCTACACACAGCGTGAAGCTGCGGTTGTAGGTACGACTTTCTCAGCGGTATCTATCACGTTCAGTCTTGTGGTTATTGCTCAAGTAGAGCTAGAGCACCTGTTCTTACCTTTCTATGCAGCAATCTGTCTAGCGGGTATCGTTGCGGCGGTAATCATCCCTCGCCTACCACCTTTGAGCATGAAGAAAGACACTTTCATCGATGGCAGCAAGCCAGAGAAAGACGCAGATGCAATCCCTGCAGGTCACTCAACGTTCTCTTGGGGCCTTGAGCTAGCAGTAAACAAAGCATCACAAGTTAAATCAGTTAAGTCTGTATTTAGCGAAGGCGTTCGTAACGCAGTGGACATGGTATTTGGTGTACTACCTGTGGTTATGGGTCTTGGTACAATGGCGTTGGTCATTGCAGAGTACACTTCTGTGTTCTCATTCTTAGGTCAACCTTTCATTCCGTTCCTTGAGCTATTAGGCGTTCCTGAAGCGGTTGCGGCATCAGAAACCATCGTGGTTGGTTTTGCAGACATGTTCATCCCAGCGATCCTTGCAGCGTCTATCGATAACGAAATGACTCGCTTTGTAATTGCAGCAATGTCGGTAACTCAGTTGATTTACATGTCTGAAGTTGGTGCTCTACTTCTAGGTAGTAAGATTCCTGTCAATATCGCAGAACTGTTTATTATCTTTATTCTGCGTACATTAATTACACTTCCAGTTATTGCAGGCGTTGCTCATCTAATATTCTAAATTAGATACTACTTATATAATTAAGTAAGCAACCCGAATTATAAAGCCTCACTTTTGTGGGGCTTTTTATTGTCCAAAATATGGGCAAATTATAAATTCAAACCCATTTATGTTTAAAAATGGCATATCATTTAAGTTCATATCTTTTATCTAAAATGCCTACCTTATATAGAAAACCAAACGCATAAGTGCAAAATTAATACATTTTTAATTTCATCTTAAACACCCAGTTTGCTTATTCTTCAACTCATTGAAGCAATTACTAAAAGTAACAAATATGTGATTTAGTGAATTTTGTATTGTTTAGATTGTTGTGTTTTTGTGGTCTATTTTGTGAATTTACATTCAAGTAAATTTCCATCCTGTCGATACATATAAATACAAAAACACAATTAACTTTAGTCTTCGCAAAGCCTGTGAGAAGGGGAAAATTCAATGAAATTTAGCCATAAGGTGGTTGCTGCATCATCAGCCTTGCTGCTAGTGACAGTATCATTGCTTTCAATACAACAACTTTACACTGTGAGAAGTGCTGTACAAAACAACGTTAATGCGAGCCTAGAAGAAATGGTATCTGGTGTAAAAAACACCGTAGTATCAGAAATGAACGCCAAAAAAGCATTGGCGCAATCGACGACTGAAGTCATCGAGATAAACCCTCAAGACCGCATCTACGTTAAAACTATTCTAGAAAAACCAAAACTGAAAAACAGCTTTCTAGCGGTTGGTTTTGGTTATGAAGCAAACGGTTTCGTTATCGAGAATGATGACGGTTGGGAAGCAGGTCCGGATTACGACCCTCGAATTCGCCCTTGGTATATTGATGCTAAATCCCAAAACAGTTTAGTTGTTACCGCTCCTTATGTGGACGCATCAAGCAAAAAAGTAATTATTTCGGTTGGTACACCAGTTAAAGATAACGGACGCTTCACAGCAGGTATGTTCTACGATTTGGAGCTTACAAACCTGGCAACCTTGGTTAACCAAGTAAACCTATTCGATGCCGGTTACCTATTCCTTGTGACTGCTGATGGCACAACGATTGCCCATCCAAACGCTGAGAATAACGGCGAAAAGCTTTCAAGCTACATGCCACAAGCAACCATTCGCGAAGGCTCTCAAGAGATCGAAGTCGACGGTAAAATGTTCCTAGTTAACTTCACTCATATCCCAAGTGAAGATTGGTACATTGGTGCCATCCTTGATGAAGAGATCGCTTACCAAACGGTCGAAGACTTGAAAAACAGCTCAATGATCTATTCTTTGATCGCTGTGATTCTTAGTATCGTTGCACTCACGGTTCTGATTCGTGTGCTAATGCGTCCACTCGATGCTCTTAACCAAGCGATTCAAGACGTGGCTAGTGGCCAAGGTGACCTAACTAAGCGTCTAGATACCAATACAGATAAAGAGTTCTCTGACCTAGCTAGAGGCTTCAATACCTTTACTGAAAACCTACAAAATCAAATCATTCAATCGAAAGCGATTGGTGTGGAGATTAAACGTGGTACTGAAATCACAGTAAAAGGTGCTGGAGAATCAGCAAGCGCGATGAACACGCAACTGCAAGAGCTAGAACAGCTAGCGACCGCAATGAACGAAATGGCAGTAACGGCAACAGAAGTAGCCAACAATGCTCAAGGCGCAGCGGCAGCAGCTCGTGAAGCCGACGACGCAACACTAGACGGTACTTCTGTAGTAAGTGAAACCACTCAAGCGATTGATAACCTATCTGAGCGTATCGACCAAGCAGTCGCTGAAGTACAAGTTCTAGAATCAGCAACAGCTAACATCGAGACGATTCTTAAAGTTATCAACGATATTGCTGACCAAACCAATCTACTGGCACTGAACGCGGCAATTGAAGCAGCACGTGCGGGTGAGTCTGGTCGTGGTTTCGCAGTCGTAGCCGATGAAGTTCGAACTCTAGCGCAGCGTACTCAAGAGTCGACAACTGAAATCCGTAACATGATTGAACAGCTACAAGCCGGTGCTAGCTCAGTATCTAACGCGATGAATCAAAGTAAAGATACTGCCACCGATGCCGTTGAAAGTGCTCAGCAAGCAAACTCTTCACTGGACCGTATCCGTGACGCGATTCAGCGTATCTCTGATATGAACATTCAAATTGCTTCAGCAGCAGAAGAGCAGAGCTTAGTAGCGGAAGAGATCAATAACAACACAGTTAAGATCAAAGACCTTTCAACACAAGTGTCGACTGCTGCTCAAGAAGCGAATACCGCGATGCAAGTACAAACCGACAATGTTCGCCAGCAAGACGAGCTATTGAATAAGTTTACGGTGTAGTTACTTTTGGCTGCTAGGAACTAGGTTCTTAGCTTCAAATTAAAAAGGCCCGCTACTCACTCGAGTATGCGGGTCTTTCTTTTGGTCTTTTCACCTTCTGCCTGATCTATTGATCTTTATGAGGCTCAGATTAGTTGGTTATCAACATCATGCATTGATTAGACTCAACCTTGATCGTAACGGTGTTATCAACACACTCAATCACATCACCGGACAATAAATCCGTTACAGGCCCAGTCCAAGTCAGCGAAGCAGTTTTGCTGCGCTTCGACTTGTTGATCACAACAATGCCTTTATCTCCACGAACAAACACCATTAAGTCATCATTTGCTTCAACCACACGCATCGCTTCACCATGAACATGATTGTGGAATTGAATCATGCTTTTCATGTAAGGCGCTTGCCAATCATTGAGCCAACGAGGCTGACCATTCTGATCCAGGATACCACTTGTGCTTAATTCACTGTAAACCAGTGGTACACCGCCATCTCGACCAAGAATGAAGGCATGAGCCAAACGCTCGTCCACTTCATCCATTACATGCTCCAAAAACACCTCGTTGTTTGGAATGTCATGGGTTACTGCAAAGGTTATCGCTCTCATGTTCGACAAAGCTTGCCCAAAACAGTACGGGTTAATCAAAGATTTAAAACTGCCCTGCTCTTCAAAGGCTTTGAAGATAGTATTGAACAGTGGGAAATCGTAAGCTCCTAAACGAGTGTGCTTTAGGTAGGGCTCAAGAAACAGTTGGTACTCTTCCTCTGTCGCGCCACCATCGGTGATGATCTCACCAAAGATGTGCATTTCTTCGCAGATATCATCCGTCCACACCTTGCGCAAGTGTGACAGTGTCACGTGCTTTGCAGCATCAATGCGGAAGCCTTTCACACCAATCGCTTTCATAGCTTTTAGGTAAGCTCGCTGCTGTTCAACCACATTGTCGTTGTCTAACAGGGTTGGTAAGCCCGGATCGCTGGCTCCGCCAGTAATACGTCCATTCTGCACTTCCCATGTGTCTTTCCAGTTTTTGATTCCAAACGCTTCTACGAAGTCATTTTCATTAAATAACGACTCAGAAAGATCACCAAACAAACGGATAGATTCATAGTATTCAGGGTCTTTTTGGTAAGACGCCATATCTTGTTCATTTGGATAGGTCAGATCACTACGGATGTCAGACTCGTTTGCCATGTGGTTGAACACCACGTCCACATAGGTACGCAGCCCATGTTGCTTTAACGTGTCTACCATCGCTTTAAAATCGTGTGTGTCACCCAACTGATTATCAATCACACGATAATCTTGTGGCTGATAACGTTGCCACCATTGAGTGCCAGACGCTCTATCAGCGCCCTTAGGGCCGCGTAACGACTTCATCGCTGGTGAAACTAAAACTGATTTATAACCCAACTCTTGGATCAGTGGGGCGTTCTTCATTACGTCAGCGTAGCACCAGTCAAAGGCATGCAAAATAACATCTGTCGCTGGGTTGCTTAACATAGCTGAACTCTCCATGTTGTTCTCCTACCAAACTCGTTTACAGCTTTGTAGGGCGTGTTGACCTTTCGTGGTTAAATTTTGTTCGAGATAAAAGCGTTTTAATAGCGGCGAGGGGGAAGTAACCTAGTCATTCTAAGCAAATCTCCCTCAACAAAGAGTAAAACGCTTTTTGCGGGGGCGCCCAGCTCGAACCCTTCGGGCAGCGTTTGCTGGTCATTTCTACTACGTTATCGGCTTCTCATGTAGGCTAACTACACATCCAAGCCTCTGCCTTGTATAAATACCCAGCAACTCGCTGCAAAAATCAGCTCGAAAGATCAACACGCCCTAGATCAAGGCAAAGGCTAAAAGGCAAAGCTGCTTAAATTTCCTCAAGAATGGTGTTTATTATATGAGTTACTCATTAAAAACCCTCATCCTCCTGCCGATTAGTCACGGCGGATAGTTGAGGGCGTAGCAACAATTATCGTATAACGTCCGGGATGAATACTCAGCCATTATTCACTGATAAGTTACAAAAAAGGAGCGTATATACGCTCCTTTCTATTCTATCTAACACATATCTTATACTAGGTTCTATAAAGAACCTTAACCACGTGCCAGCCGAATTTCGTTTTAACAAGATGTGGGACCAGCGTCTCGCCAGAAAAACAAACCTTATCAAACTGAGGCACCATTTGACCTTTTTGGAACTCGCCTAAATCGCCGCCCTTTTTGCCCGATGGGCACGTTGAGTGCTTCTTCGCTAATGTTTGAAATTTAGCGCCCTTTTTTAGCTGCTTGATGATGTCTTCTGCTTGTTCTTTGTGCTTCACCAAAATATGAAGCGCTGCTGCTGTTCTTGCCATGATAACTCTCAGTTTGTTGCTGTCTGCTTGCCGACTTGCATTCGTCGACAGCGAGTATTTAGCGTGATTTTAACCCAAGAAACACCATTCTTCACTCTATAACCGAAAACAACCGCCTTAAAGCCCCTAAAAACAGTAGAGTTACTTGCCGCGACTGCTATTTCCCTTTAAATTATTCTTTATAAATTAAGCGTGTAGTAAATAGGAGCCAATTATGGCCAAACCGATCAGTAAAGCGAGTCAGTCACAGGGAATGTTGATGTTCAAATTGTCCCTCACTCAAAGTTTTGCGATTGGCACGCTTAAAGTCAGGGAAATCGTGCCTTTTCAACCAATGACCCAAATTCCCTACTCTCACCACCATGTGATTGGCACCGTGACCATTCGCGACCTTACGGTTCCAGTGATTGATATGTCTGCAGCGATTGGCTTTCGCCCGATCACTCCCGCTGAATACAATGATTGTGTACTCATCGTGACCGACTGCTTAAGAACGGTCGTAGCATTCTTAGTTCGCTCAATCGATAAAATCATTGAATGTGATTGGAAGAGTATTGAATCGCCACCTGCGAGTGTCGGTCGTAATGTATTTGTGACGGGCATTACTCGTTTTGAAGATCGTATCGTGCAAATGCTCGATGTCGAACTACTGCTCTCTAAGATCTACCCAGATTACGAGAACGCGCATATTCCAATGCTGACCGACGTAGAAAGGGAGCGCCTCAAGGCACTAAACATCTTATTGGTGGATGACTCTTTGATTGCGCGTAAGCAGCTATCTGACGCTCTCGACAGCATCAACATTCCTTATAGCATCTGTAATAACGGTTTGGATGCGATTGAACTAATGCGACGCCAAGCTAGCGTGGGCAAAGCGATTGACCTTCTTGTCAGTGACATTGAAATGCCGGGATTGGATGGTTACGAACTTGCATTTGAAGTACAAAACGACAGTGCATTGAGTCATGCTTACTGTATTTTACATACCTCACTATCGAGTGAGATCTGTGTTGATCGTGCGAATCAGGTGGGTGCCCATGAAGCGCTTGAAAAGTTCAATGCGGGTGAGTTAATCGAAGCCATGCTACGCGGCGCAAAGGTCTTAAACGACGCCTCTACGGCTGCTTAGGGCTCTTCACGAAGCTAAACCAGCATCATGCTAAATGGTTTAGCTTCTAAGTCTCTTATTTCTTCAAATCTCAATAAGAATAGAGCTAATCGCTAGCCACTCTTTTTCTGCGTAGAGCTTTTGGGCATAGAATAGCTCTTACTCACGAATTCCACTTCCTCTACTTCATTGACATGATTGGTGAAAGACGCCAATGCATACAGTGTGTTCGCAACTAAGTTAGCGTATTTAAAAAGAATCGGATCCGGTGACTTTTTACTTTCATGATGCTCAATGCTCACCAAAGCTCGCACCACTTTCTTAGCCTGGCAACGACACAAATGAAGCTCACTCGATATTCGATTCCCACCAGGTAATACGA
Source organism: Vibrio chagasii (assembly GCF_024347355.1). Classification (NCBI taxonomy): domain Bacteria; kingdom Pseudomonadati; phylum Pseudomonadota; class Gammaproteobacteria; order Vibrionales; family Vibrionaceae; genus Vibrio; species Vibrio chagasii. Next base: position 1,604,283 of record NZ_AP025466.1, on the reverse strand, counting down.
ACCCTTTGAAGCCACCTTCTAACTGCTCACGGATGCGGTGGTAATCTTGCTTAAGCTCGACCAGTTCGGATTCAGTAATCGCTAACTTCCCACGTACGGAACCATTCAAATGATAGATGTTCGGCTGCAGGCGTTGCAGGATCTCGCGAACTTGTGGTTCCAATTCCAATGAAAGAACCAATCCAACTCGGCAACAAAGCTCATCCGACAGAATCTCAAAATCACAGATAGGGCTTTCTTCATAAATAAACGGGTAACAGAACTCGTCCCAATCTCGACTTACTGGTTTCACGTAGCGATCCTTACACATAAATATTAATCAAACGCCAATATACCAAACTCTTTGATTTAGTCTGCTTTTTCTCACATCAACGCCCAGTGTGTTTACAACGATTTTTAGACGTAAAAAAGCCCTCACATTGGAGGGCTTCTTAAATAACCAGTTACATAAGGTTACTCGTTAGATACTTTTTTGTGGCCTTCTTGCAAGTGAACGAAATCTACTAGATCGTCACCCGATACTTGGTATGCCTGACCAAAGCCTTTAACGAACAAGCCGTTCTCTGCTTTAAGATTGAACAGAGAGAAATCTTGAAGCTGGCTCAAACCATCGATGATCTCACCGAAACGCTCTTGCATCTGGCCAATCACTTGAGTCCAAAGTTCTGTTTCACGCTCGACAACACTCGCTTGTGCATCAAACGTTAAACGCTTACGTGCGTAAAGCTGCTTTGAGCTCTCTTCATCTTCAATCATCATCAAAGAAACTTGTGGGTTCTCTTTCAAGTTACGAGCGTGACGAGCAATATCAGAAATTAGAACAAAGTAACCTTCTTGGTTTTGAACGAAGGGCGCGTAGCTCACGTTCGGGCGGCCCTCTTCATCAACCGTTGCCAGTTGAAGGGTACGGCGCTCTTGGCGAAACTCTTTAATTTCTGGACCTAGGCGACCTTGTAGACGTTCTTGTTTTACTTGCTGTTCCATGGGTAGTTCCTTACTTCGCTTTCTCTGATTTATTATGTTTGCCCGAGGTTGAGCGATCATTAGCAAACTAAACGATCCTCGAGCATTGATGTCTTATTAACTATTACTGCTGATTCTTTTTAAGCTTGTTCTTTTAGTGCTTTGAAGCGTTCTACTTGGTCAGCAATAAGCTCTCGTTTTTCATTGCGGCCTAGGTAAATCTTGAAAATGTTCTCGCCCGTTTCACTGAAGAAACCGAAGTAATGACTTTCACGACCCATGAACGCTTTGCTCACCAAACCGATCTGCTTGATGTTGTCGAGTTTCAGGTGACCATGAAGCTCGCCTTCTTTGCCCATAAGGTTGTAGTAACCACGCGCTACTTTGCCTTTCGGGAACGGCGCTTTTACTTCGAAGATTGAGCCAAATGAGTGTACGATCGTGGTCACTGGTCCCCAACCCACTAAGCCTTCCAAGATTTCTTGAGCACGGCTGCCATCTAGCATCACTGCCATGTCGTTTGGAAAAGCAGCGACTACCTCAACCTCTGAAACGCCAAGCTTCTCTGCAATTGCAGTTGGCAGCAGTTTTGGTTCTTCCTCTAGGATGTGCGCGACACGTTGCTCTAGAGTTTCGGTTACTTCTAATGTTGTATCTGTCATTGGATATATTTCCGTATAAACAAGTAATTACGTAAGTTATAAAATGAAAATTCGATATTAAGCGTGCTTCAAGCTTGCATGCGGGTGAACACCCGAAACTGATGCTTTCGGCGCTGGGTGCATCGCTTGATACTCAGCGTTAAGTACTTTAATAACACTCTGAGCTAGGCTTACTGCCCAGAAGCTGCCAGCGATTGTGAGAGTCAGGTAGTCTTCAGATAGCTCAACTAAACCATTCTGTTCCCAGTGTTCGAACAGCGGTTTTAAATAGTCGAATGTCTCTTGTCCCATAAAGCTTGGTAGCGTACTTCGTCTAACAACACCAGAATCGAAACCTGCCTTTAACGTTGAGAACATCGGTTCCAAAGCACTCTGCTTAGTCATCATGGCAATAGGTAATTGGCCTTGCTTAATAGACTCCATGTAGCTATCTAAAGTTCGATGTTGCATCACACCATGGCCGCCAATGTTGCCACCAGCACCACAACCAACCGGAAGCACTTCGGCATAAGTTTTCGCTAAGCTGTTGTAAATGCTGCGTTCTCGGTTATCGCGAGTCCAGTGATTCACGCTCAGCTGTTTAATTTTGTGCTTAGCCATAAACTCAACGCCCGCTAAATACATGCTTGCTTTGTCGGGTGTGTTGGCTGGTGGCGGGATCTTTCCTTTCTCAACGAGGTTAAGCATAGGGGCACTGCCCCCAACAATCAGTTGGTAAAGGTCAATGCCGTGTGCGCCCGTCGACATGTAGTCTTCTAGGTCTTGTTGGAACACATCCATCGACTGATAAGGTAATCCATACAGTAGGTCAAGAACGATCGGTGCTTGCTCAGTACGACTTAAAAAGCTGATACGTTCTAGAACCACTTCACGGTCATCTAAACGTTTCGCGCTACGTCGTACTTTAGTATTGAAGCTCTGAATACCAAATGAGAAACGGTTGAAGCCACCTTCAAGTGCACTGTCGAACATATCATCGCCGAATCGGTTGATGCGCCCTTCTAAGGTCATTTCCACATTGTTTGCTAGAGGGAAGTGTTGGCGAATAGCCTTACCTAATAGCTCGACTTGTTTAGGCGACAGAGCGGTTGGTGTTCCCCCACCGATATAAACGGCATGAAACAATCCAGACTGAGCCCATGGTGTGTTGGCTTTTTGCTTGAGCTCGACCATCAATGCATCGAAATACTCGTCTACCAATTTGCGACTTGCCGCATTTTGGAAAAAATTACAGAAAGTACAACGCACTCGACAAAAAGGAATATGGATATACAAGCAACGCTTATCCTGTTTTTTCCCTTCACTCAGCATCAACTCATCAAAGAGCTCCAACTTCTTGCTCGGTTCAACCAGAATTGAGCTTCCTCCGGCGTGTGCAGAATGCTTTTTGGCAAACGCAAAACGAAGCGGATCAGGGCTAGAAACGCCCAAGATTGATTCGTCAAATTTATAAATATTAAGACTCATATAATCTCTCTAAACACTTACATAGCAAAGTCTGGAAGACTATTCGCTAAAAACTCAGAGAATCATAAATAGGCGTAAATGATAATGCAATTGATAATTGATCTTATTTAGATTCTAAGCAATAATCTGCTACAGAATTTAGATTTGGTAAAGGATTGAAAGTGAACGTTCCTAGGTATGTTATTGCAGGCGGCGCATCGTTAGTGATTCATGCGGCACTATTGTTTGTCGCTCAAGAATCCAAAGTATTTGCGATGCCTGCAGGTAGCCAATCGAACACGGTATCGATCAACTTCACTCCAAAGAGCATGCCTTCTCAAGCTCAACAAAAAACCGTCACCGAACCGGTTGAACCAGAACCAATCAAAGAACCTGTTTCAAAGGCTGAGCATAAACCAGCGGAGCCAAAAGCCGCTGAACCCAAGCAAGCTAAACCAACACCTAAGAAAAAGGCGATCACCAACAAGCCACAGCCAAAGAAAGTAGAAAAAAAGGTCGTTGAAAAGAAAGTCGAGAAGAAACCGGTTCAAAAGAAACATGTGACTGAGAAAAAGGTCGTGAAGAAAGAACGACCAAAAACAGAATCAACACCACAACCTGAAAAGTTAGCCGACAAGAAAGTCGATAAGAATATGGAAGATTCTGCCAACCAGCCTCAGGAAGTAAACCAAGGCGTCTCAAACCAAGAGCCAGTGTTGGTCACGAAGCCATCCTTTGCTGCTCGCCCTACACCGCCAAACTACCCTCGCCAAGCACGACGTCGTGGTATTGAGGGTGTAGCTACTTACGAGATCTGGCTAGACGCTGAAGGTAAACAAGTTAAACAAGCATTAGTAAATTCATCAGGCGCACTGATGCTCGATAACGCCGCATTAGAAGCCATTAAACAATGGAAGTTCTCACCTCACACTGTCAACGGCCGAGCAATCGCTCACCGTGTGCAAATACCTGTTCGTTTTAGGTTGGATTAATCATGCAACAAATCAGTTACTTACAAGATCAACTTGGCTTAATGACTTGGCCTTTACTTATCTGTTCAGCACTCACGGCAATGATCATCGCTGAGCGAATCTTCCAAGTCATGCTCAGTATTGGTGTTGGCAAGCGCGCTATTCGCCGCGAGCTCAACCAAATATCACCAACCAACAGCCAAGAAATTGAAGCGCTTGCTCAGTCGATTTCAGGTAAACGACCGCTATTGTACAAGGGCGTGTCAATGTTGCTTGCTCACCACTCTTTCTCAAAAGGGTTACGTGAAGATGCTGCGGGGATCTGGCTACAAGAAAAACGCCACCAATTGCACGCAGGCCTAAGACTGCTTGGCTTAATCGGCGTGATTAGCCCACTGATTGGGCTGCTTGGCACGGTACTTGGCCTTATTGAAATGTTCAAAGGTGTTGCCGCGACAACAGGCAGCATCACACCAAATGATCTAGCAGACGGTCTTGGATTGGCAATGAGAACAACCGCTGCTGGCTTAATGATCGCACTGCCTGCTATTTCAGGTGCACAACTATTGGGCCTTTGGGCTGACCGAGTGCTTGCTCAACTAGAACACACTCTGAATTACGTAAATGTATGGCTAGAAGGCATGTCTATTCAAACAAACCAGTCTGGCGATGTAAATCATGCGTCTGCAAACCAAGCCTCTGTAGGTAATGTGAGCCAAGCATGATTAAAACGCCAAACTCATCCCATACGCAGAGCCTAACTCCAGACTTAACGCCTCTGCTCGACATCATTTTTATTGTGATGGTTTTTCTACTGCTTACAGCTTCGGTAAAGCTGGAATCACTCGAAGTTGACCTACCAAGTTCGGACGTAAAAAACGTTTCAGAGGTCCACAAAGATTCGATTAGCGTCAATATTTTAGACCATGAACCTTACTGGGCTATCAACGGAAAAGAATACATTGACTGGGAAAATTTCAAGATCGCCTTGCTCGAAGAGACAGGTTCAACGGATAAAAAGCCGATCATCATTGGCGCGGATAAAGCCGCCAACGTGGAGAACCTAGTGAAACTGCTGTCTTTCCTTCAAGAGAATGGAATTCCTGCAACTCAATTACTCACTGACGATGGCTAGAGCGACACGCGATATTCAGAAGATTTGGCTCTTAGTAACTAAGACCAAGTAGTCGGACCTGAATATCTCCATTGATTAGAACTCACATGCGAACGGACTGCTCACTGAGTTTCTTCGCGATACAAAAAGATATAAAGAACTTATTATGAATAACTTAAACGTGCTCAATAAACTAAAGACCAAGACTTCTCTCTTTTCATTGGCAGCAATGAGCTTGGCTCTTAGCGCACCAACCGCGATGGCTAACGACATTGAACAACCACGAATCATCAGTGCTGGCAGCGCCGTTACAGAATTGGTTTTAGCGCTTGGCGCAGAAGAACAATTGGTTGGCATTGATGTGACCAGTCGTTTCCCTCAATCTGAAAAACTGCCTAAGATCGGCTACCACAGAAACCTATCTGCTGAAGGTTTGCTTGCTCTAGAGCCAACCACACTGATTGGTTCTGATGAGATGGGATCGGACAACGCGATCTCTCAACTGAAATCTGCGGGCGTCGATGTCGAAATCGTTAACACTGAGGCTAACGTTGAAGGACTACTAAAACGTATCGATCAAATCGCAAAGATCACACACACTGAAGATCACTCACAGCAAGTTAAAGCCGATGTGAATCAAAAGATTGCCGCACTTAAAGCGAATCAAGTACCAAGTAACCAAGCCAAGAAAGTACTGTTCCTATTGCTGCACGAAGGTCGCCCTGCGAACGTTGCTGGCGGTGAAACATCACCAAATGCGATCATTGAGTTGGCTGGCGGTATCAACCCAGCCGCTCAAAGCCTTACATCTTACAAACCATTATCAATGGAATCGCTTGTCGAGATGCAACCTGATGTCATTTTAGTGAGTGGCCGTAGTTACCAAAAAATGGGCGGCGCTGATGCGATTCTTAAATCATTACCCATGTTAGCGGCAACCCCTGCAGGTATGAACAAGCAAATCATCACCGTGAATGGCAGTGCTTTGGTTGGTGGGCTTGGCCTAGAAAGTCTCTCTGAAGCCAAGCGTTTAAACGCACTTATTTACCCGCTATAACTCGACCACCCTATTTCTGCTATCGCTAATCCACTCCCCCTCACCACAGACTCACGTTGTTAGTAAAGGGGATTAAAGTTAGAGATAGATATTGAGGCCCTTTATGTTGTTACGATCCGTCCCACTGAAAACATCGATGTTAGGCCTAGGTGCTACCCTAGTTTTTGTCGCGCTGTACTCGATTACTGTTGGGCCAATGAACATTAGCTTAGCGGACAGCGCCACAAGCTTAATTCAACCAAACAATGACTTAGCACCTCACATCAACTTGGTGATCCAAGAAATTCGACTGCCAAGAACCATACTATGCATGCTAATTGGTGCCATTCTCGCACTATGCGGTGCCGTCATGCAGGGGCTATTTCGCAACCCACTGGCTGAGCCTGGTATCATTGGCGTATCTGCCGGTGCAGCCTTGGGAGCAGCATTAGCTATCGTTCTGTTTTCTCAGCTTTCGCTTCAATATCCGGCATTCATGAACTTTGCCGCAGTACCTGTATTTGCTTTTTTGGGCGGTGCTTTGACCACCCTGTTGGTTTACAAACTTGGTACTGGTAAATTCGGAACTTCAGTAACTATCATGCTGTTAGCAGGTGTCGCAATCAGCGCACTTTCAGGTGCAGGGATAGGCTTCTTAAATTTCATCGCTGATGATCAAATGCTGCGTGACCTTTCGCTATGGTCGATGGGCTCATTAGCTGGCGCTAAATGGTCGGGGATTATACTTGCTGCAATTACGCTCGTTGGACTGTTCGTCGTTTTTTACCGACAAGCGATGTCTCTGAATGCCCTACTCCTAGGTGAATCAGAAGCTCAACACCTGGGGATTCCAGTTCAAAAACTGAAACGACAACTGATTCTACTGACGGCAGCAGGTGTGGGTATCACGGTAAGCCTATCTGGCATGATTGGTTTTATCGGGCTTGTGATCCCACATTTAGGTCGCATGCTCGCAGGTCCTGATCACCGAGTTCTGTTACCTTTATCAGCGGTACTAGGCGCACTACTGTTAACAGCGGCAGATATGTTTTCACGCGTTGCTCTTGCCCCAGCAGAACTGCCAGTAGGTATTGTCACTGCGATTATTGGTGCGCCCTTCTTCTTGTACCTACTATTCCAACAGAAAGGGAGAATCCTTTAATGTTTCCTGCAGCGTTAAAAGCGACCGATATTGAAGTAAAGTTCGGCAGCAAAAAGATACTAGATAGCGTATCCATAGAGATTGAAGCAGGAAAGGTCACCACGCTGCTTGGCCCAAATGGAGCAGGCAAAAGCACACTCCTCAAAGCCTTGTGCCAAGAGATATCAAGTACCGGCGACATTCAATATTTTGGGCATGCTAAAGACAAATGGCCTTCACACAAGTTGGCAAAACACTTGGCTATGCTTCCTCAACACAGCACGTTGACCTTCCCATTTCTGGCACACGAAGTTGTTGAACTTGGTGGTATTCCACTGCAAGAGTCAAACAAGACTCTGACCAACATCGCGAACCAAAAGATGGACATCGCCGATGTATCCCACTTGGGAGAGAGGCTTTACCCTTCTCTGTCCGGTGGTGAAAAGCAGAGAGTTCACTTGGCTCGAGTACTCACTCAACTCCACCACTCTGGCGACCAATGCATCTTGATGCTTGATGAACCCACCTCTGCATTGGATCTTGCCCACCAGCACAACACGCTAAAGATCGCGAGAGAACTTGCAGACAATCATAATGCAGCCGTTATCGTGGTGTTGCACGATCTAAACTTAGCGGCTCAGTATTCCGACCGATTGGTGGTATTGAAAGATGGTAATTTAGTGTGTGATGGCAGCCCTTGGGAAGCGCTCAAGCCGTCAATGATTGAGGATGTTTATGGATATAAAAGCATCGTAGAAAAGCACCCGACGATGAGCTTTCCTCAGGTGCACCCAGCACAATAAATTCGATTTAGATCCTGCTCATTTTTAGCACCCTGCACTAATGATAATTGAATCACTATAAGCCTCGATTTTATCGAGGCTTTTTTTATTGGCTCATAGCCTCTCTCTCGCCTTAAACTCAATTTTATTAGCAACCATAGCAATGAACCCCAAAACGCCTCACTAAGAGCGCTTGAGGCTATATAAGTGAACATTATCAATTAGGGTTGCTTAGCTTTTTACAGGAAAGGCATAAATGTAAGTGGTTAAAAAGAAAAGAAATAACGCCCTGGGATACAAAAAAATCAGATAAAAAAGCGCGGTGAGTACGATGGAAAAAGAACAAGAGTACAAACGATAGGCACAAAAAAAGCTCCCTTAGGAGCTTTGTTCGTTATGGCAACTGTATGTATTATAATGGTATTTATTAATTACTAGACCCTGTAAATAATTCTGTGTAACTGTCGGGGTTACATATATTCAGTGAGTCGGTCTTCGAACATAATCATAAAGCGGTTCAGGGCTTGTCGCCAGTTTCTGATTGGCATTGTCCATCTCTTGGACGCATCCTGGATCGCTAAGAAGATCACTTTTCTTGCCGACTCATCAGTCGGGAACAGTTTACGCTTCTTAATCGCTTTTCTAATAACGCTATTCAGTGATTCTATAGCGTTGGTTGTGTAGATCGCTCGCCTAATGTCTTCGGGGTAGTTGAAGAGCGTGTTCAGGTTATTCCAATGCGCTGTCCAGGAGCGGCTGATCTGAGGGTATTTATCATCCCATTTATCTGAGAACTGCTCTAAGGCGAGTAGTGCTTCATCTTCCGTTTTCGATTGATAGATTTTCTTAAGATCGGCAGTGACAGCCTTATAGTCCTTCCAAGGTACGTACTTGACTGAGTTTCTCACCATATGGACGATGCAGAGTTGTATCTGGGTATTTGGGAATGCTGCATTAATGGCGTCAGGAAAGCCCTTCAGGCCATCGACACATGCAATAAGAATGTCTTTTACTCCGCGGTTTTGCAGCTCTGTTAGTACAGCAAGCCAGAACTTAGCGCCTTCCGTTTCTGACAGCCACATACCAAGCAGTTCTTTTTGCCCCTCCATATTTACGCCTAAAGCAAGATAAACGGCTTTGTTGATGACCTGTTTATCTTGTCTGATTTTAACGACAATACAGTCGAGATAGACGATGGGGTAGACTTCATCTAATGGGCGAGATTGCCATTCAACAACCTGCTCCAGAACAGAGTCCGTCACCTTAGATATAAGGGTTGGTGAGACATCCGCATCGTACATTTCCTTGAATGTGGCTACGATTTCTCGGGTCGTCATGCCTTTAGCATAGAGGCTTAAGATTTTGTCATCCATCGACTGGAAGCGAGTTTGATGCTTACGAACCAGCTTTGGTTCAAAGCTTGACTCTCGGTCACGAGGAACGTCTATTGGCACTTCACCATCATCAGTGATAATCGACTTGGTGGAGTACCCATTACGGGAGTTAGAACTAGGTTTAGGGGAGTGTTTTTCGTAACCAAGGTGCTCATCAAGCTCGACATTCAATGCCGTCTCAACAGTCACCTTGGTTAACATTTTTCGGAAGTCATCAAGATCAGTTTCTGTCTTAATTGACTTAGCTGCTTCACGAGCAAAAGCTTCAAGTGCTTTCTTATCCATACTATCCATCCTTAGCCTTTAAGGCTTAAGTTTAGACAGTTACACAGAATTTAGGACAGTCTCAATTACTATCCACAATTTGTCCGCGCGGATAAATTGAGTCACATTTCCCTATCTCCAGATAGAGCGCTGAAATGGGCTTTATTTATCATTTAGTTCACTCATACTACCAAATGTCCACGGATAGAGAACCAGATCAAGCAAGGCTAGACAAATCAAAAAACAATAGATTACTGCTTTTTCTATCACTACTTATTAGTCACAATAAATATATGTACCTTCGAATTTTAGGTTAGAGCCAGCATAGATTTTATTTCCATACGAACGAATTTTTCTACCCAGACCATCAAAATCTGTTGATATAGATTCATTTCCATCTTGCGTAGTGTAATTTATTTCAGTAGTAGACAAAAGTTCTCCACTTTCAGAAGTCACTTTTGTTTCTATATGCAACCCATTGGTAAAAGAAGGTTCAGACCCCTTATAAGTTTTAGTTACCAAATTACCATCAGCATCAATTTCAGTTTCATAAGAATAATACTCGATAAAAACACTATCAGTATCTATGTTCTCTCTATGCATCTCTACTAGCCGTTCATTGGTGTCATAGATATAGGTCACATTGTATCTACCTAAATAGTTATCTACTCCTATTAGTTTATTATCACTATCATAAACGTTATATTCGGTATAGCGGGTCGTGGAGTAACTGGTAACATTTCCGGTAACATCATACTCCCATGTATATGTCCATGCTGAAGTGTCATGATATATAGATGTCTTTCGAATTAAGTTATCTGAGGAATCATAATCATAGTTACTTTTTTTTCTAACATAATCACTATCACAAGATTTATCCGTAATGACCAAACCTCGACTGTTATACGTAGGCATAAAGCCATCATCACCTCCCCAACGAGCACTTTCATCAACGAATTTACCACTAAACTCGTGGTAACCTCTCAACGAGCCTTTAGGGACATTCGAGCAGCTCTGAACACAACTCGACCCTTCTAGCGACTGAATTTGCTCCTCAGTGAAATCTGGAAATAAACTCTTTAAATCCACATTAGGTGAACTGCTATTTCCCCCTTCGCTACCTTTGCAACCAACTATCGTAAATAAAGCCAACAACATAATCTTTCGCATTATACGCCCCATCCATTACTATCGTGCGGGAATACCGCCAACCAACATCACCAAAAGGAGCACGTTCTGTTATTTATTTTTCATCCGCGCGCAATACTTTATAAGTAGTATTTCTCATTTTGATTTCGGTGTTTATTTTCCTCTATTTAACAATTAAAGCAATATAAATCAGTTGAATAAGCGAACTACACTCAAATAATTTTAAAATAGAATCGCGTAAGCTTAGGCTTTGCTCTAATTATTATTAAAGTTTTCCAAATCCGCGTGTTGGGAGTTCGAATCTCTCCACCCCTGCCATTACAATTTTCATTTTTACGCAAAAAAGGAAGGCCGCTAGTTTTAGCGGCCTTTTGTCTTTTAGAAAACTTCTTTCTCTAACGCTCTGATTCGATGCTCATGGTCTTCGTGGGTCATCACTCATCAACATGTCATGACTAATGGTTAGCTTAGGTTGAGTGTCGTTTGAGGGCGCTGCAAACGGATATTTACTAACAATGTGTTTAGTTTGTCTCTCGGCGTTACGCTTTACGTCACCAGCAAACAACGCTAAGCCACGTTCAGTTGCCCCAGCACGACGCACTCGTGCACTTACCTTAAATCGATATCTTTTCTAATAATCTTAGGTAAATGCGCGGTCATATTGGTGATGTATTGAGAGAAAGGCGGACTGACGCCCGTCTTACCGAATCTTGCGAATGAACTCATATTAATATCCCTGCGATTGCGGAATAGTCAGTGGGTCAAAGTTACGCTTTGGTTTTCTTTTTTGAGTAATACCGTGTTTTTTCGCACCACTTCAAGCCATGCTAAAGAGTTCTGGTCAGCTCTGGGTTGAAGTTCTAGCACCCAGCCATAGGTGGGCAAGGTGCATATATTGGGTCAGAAATTGGTAAATCTGCAATAGATTTTGCAGGAGTGAAATCTACATCCATTTAAGCCCCCAAGAAGTAATAACCCGCTGCTTGAAAAGCGGTAACAAAAGCCATAAATAAAGGTTCATCGCGGCTTTCCGGGGAAAGCCGCTTTTATCTTCAAGAAGAAGTAGTCTGTATCTCGGTACCCATATCCCATTCGCTTGATTAGCTTTATCTTGTTGTTTATCCCTTCCAATGTGCAGGTGTTAAGCGGATAACTCGCAGATGCGATAATGCCGTGAAGATAAGGCCTTAGTTTTCGTGCGAACTCTTTCAATGGCTTAATTCCACTCTCTTGTACTTGTGCCCACCACGCCTCCCAGAGCCCTTTAGCATGTACTTCTGATTCACAATACCAAAGCTCTTTGAGTTGTGCTCCGAGTATATAAGTGGTCATTAAGTCCTTATTGATATTCAATATTTCGGTAAGATAGCTGTTTTGCTGTGTATTCAAATTACCCCTGTTTTTTAGCAACACCCAGCGTGAGCGCTTGATCCATTGCCTCGCTTTTTTATCTTGCTTGAGTTTGTTGGCTTGGTCGACTCTGACTCTATCCATCACCTCTCGACCGAACTTAGCAACAACATGGAATAAGTCGTAAACGATTTTTGCGTTCGGACAGTGTGCTTTAACTTCAAGATCAAAAGCCGTATTCATGTCCATTGCGACCGCTTCGATATTATTGCCATGCTTGCCTAGTTGCTCGAAGAACGGCCGTATGTCCTTACGGCTTCGGCCTAACCCTATCCAAATGACTTGGTGTGTCTTAGCGTCAGCGATGACCGTGGCATATCGATGCCCTTTAAAGATGGCGAACTCGTCCATGACGAGTTGCCTTAGCTCCTCCCATTTCACTGGCGGTACCACTTTTCTAAGTCGGGATTTATCTATCTCTTTAATGGTGTGCCAATGAACGTTCGTTAACCGGGAGATATGCTTAATAGGAAGAAGAGGCAGTAATTGTTCTATATAGCTTCTTAAGCGCTTCGTTATACGAGCATAAGGCTCCAACCAAGATAGAGATTCTGTTTTTATGCCACACTCACGGCACTTGATTCTTCGCGTTTGAACAGAAAGAACAACAGGAACACCGAGCAACATGGCTTCTTTTACATGACGCCATTGATACTCATGAATAGCCTCGGCCTCGAGACCACAAAGGCACTTAGCCTCAGAGTTCGGTTCAAGAGTCAGGGTAATAAGTGATGCTGTCTGGTGAGACTTTACGACTTGAAAGCCTTCCCAGAATGAAGATAGGAAAGTATGATTCGGCATGAAAACGGTAGTTTGTGTATGATTTTTGTTTGGCGACTAAACCATATCACTTACTACCGTTTTTGTTTTTAGTTCCCGCTAATCCGCGATGAACCAAAGAAAAGCCCCTAATTACGGGGCTTTCCGGTGCATTCATTTTCAGTCATGCTTTATAAATCGCCCCCTCAGGAGCTTCTTTTAGTACGTATTGATTATTGGCTCATACGAATCAGTGATTTACCAATCAACCACTCAAGTTCTTTACCGCTTGTATCACCAAACTGAGTCTCAGTTAGCTTGTAAAGACGATCAATACCGTTTGCCGCAAATTCGTGTGCGTTTTCAGCTGTAACGATATGGTGGAAAAGTAAACGTAAAATTGCTAGGAACTCAGCGTCTTCAAGCGCTTTAACCCAGCTAGCTGAAAATGCATCAAGACCATTTTCGAAATCAATGTGCTCCATGAACATCTTGAAGATTCGACCGTCTAGAGCAGCTGTGAAATCTGTTTTCTTTGGAAAGTGGTGGCTTATACCTGTACGAGAAACGCCCGTTTGCTGACTCAAAGTCGTGTATGACATCTTGTCGTAACCCAACCTTAGTAACTGGTCTACAACGGCATCCATAATCTTCTGGATTGTGATTTCTGTATCTTCTTTACTACGCTTTGGCATATTCAGGCTCTTCTCTTTGTAAATCCATCTAACTCAATAAAATGAAGTCAGAATGAAAATTGTTATCAGCATTATGTGAGCAAGGCATTTTTTCGCAAGTATTTCCATTAAAATACCCGCCAGTACTTCGCATAAACAACTTTACAGTGCTGCCTCTTTGGGCACTTTGTCTAATTATTCTTCGAAAGTAACCTTACCGCTCTAAGTGGTTAATCTAAAATAACTACTTAGAATATCAAATACCCAACAATAAATTCATTGTATAAATACCTATCAAGCAATAGATAGTCTTATAAAATTAGTCACGAAGCAACTAACTGAATGATATTCTAACAAATTAATGACACTGCTTTTCAACAAAACATGAGATAGATCACATACATATTTGTCGGCGCGAATGTACATATTCATTTAACCCTGTAACAAACAACATAGCATACCAATGCAAATTAGTTCAAAGATTTTAATTTTTGTAGATACAGTTCAAATTGCTCGTTAGAATAACCTTATATTTTGTAAGAGGATTATTTATGAGCCAAGATATTGGTAACAACGACGTATGTGAAGCTTGCGGCTGCGCGGGCGAAATCGGGTTCATCATCAAAGAAGGCGACGATGTTGCTGAGGTAACAGTTTACGGTAACTCAAAAGCCCTAATTGAAACTGAATTTGCAAAGTACGTAGAGCTAGCAAAGCAAGTCTCTAGCAATGTTGAGTACGAAGCGTCAGACATGACGGAAGAAAGCACTGAATTGCACGCTCGCTTCAAGTTTGAAGTTAGTGCAGAAAAGATTATTTTCGAACTTAAGACTCGCTCTCTAGCGCGTTAATATAAGCACTTATATTCTTATTATAAAGACGAGTTAAATTACTCGTCTTTTTTTATTTGTACCCAAGCAAGTGCCCCATTCGTCTCAAAATCATTTTCCGCAGGACACTGAATCACAACACCAGACACTTCTAACACCGCCCCAATGCTGTATGCCTTGTCATCATAATAACAAACTCGTTGCTGTTAACCACTTTGAGTAACCACCACCGCAGCCTTCCCCGGCGTTGAAATTACTTTATTCGCATTGGCAGGCATTGAGCAAAACATTGCACTTGCTACCAAGACGCTCTTAATTATTTGTATATTTACTCTAGTCATCCATTTACCTGCCATTGTCGCTGAATTTCTGATTAGCCAAACGATTTCTATTTTATCTACCGCCAAATGGGTAAAACACTGTGCGAGAATAATTTTTCCATTATAGTGTTAACGTCTATCGTAATAAGAAGCCTGTTATGCTCAGAATAATTGCACTTATTATTGGTTCTTTAACCATAACAAATGTCAGTGCAGAACCAATCGATCACTATCAAATATTGAACCATCTGGACAATTACGGAAACTTATATCTCCGAAATAAGCCTTACACAGCGCTTCCAACCGGTTTAGTGGTCGATGGTAATCTTAATATCGAAAACACCCCGATCACACGTTTACCTAAAGGGCTTGATGTTAACGGCAGCCTCAAGGCTTCTAATAGTCAGCTAACCAGAGTAGCAAGTGGTGTAAAAATCAAAGGCTACGCCGACTTCATGGGTAGCAAAATCACCAGCTGGCCTAAAGGCGTAAGAGTCGGCGGGTTCATTAATTTCACTGACACTCCATTGCAAAGGCTGCCCAACGGCCTACGAGTGAGAGGCGACCTCAGTGTGATTCGCACCCCTTTAACCGAACTGCCGAATGGCATTGTGATTGATGGTGACCTGTATATCGGCGGCTCAGCAATTACTGCATTCCCAGAAACGATGACGGTGAAAGGCAATATCTATTTAGGTGGCAACACCGTCACGACTTGGCCAACAAATTTAGAACTTGGCGGTGCAGTGGCGCGCTAGCCTTGCCTGTGGCTTAGCCTCTTACCATCAAAAAGTATAAGTAAAAAACAAAAAAGGAGCTCAAGGCTCCTTTTTCAATTCAATCAATTAAGCGAAATCTTCGTTAACCAATGTTCTTCACTGGGTTCGCGTAGCTGTCGATCAAGTACTGACGCGCACCTTTTGGCAACGTTGCTAGCTTGTCTTCGAACTCTTTCTTAACCGTAGCTGTGATCGAGTCATCTTCTTTCTCTGCCGCCAGCAGGTTTACAGGGAACAGCTTGTAGTTATCATGGATCTGACGGTCAATCTCTTCAGCCAATGCTTCTGGAGTCTCAAAGTCTTGATCGATAACCTGACCAAACCCAACGTGGATGCGCCCTTTATTGCCCACGATACCTTGGATAATGCTCTCGATATCTTCAAATTCGCCTTTTTCGTAACTGCCGTTTACATCTTTTTCAAACAGCTCGATCGCTTTAGCCGTATCACAAGGATCATTCTCATATGAGATAGAGACAGGGACAATCTTCAGTGACTTCACGTATTCAGGGAACGCCAGCTTCTGTTTGCGTCCTTCAACATGAAACATTTTAAGGATGGCAGGATCAGTGAAATCATTACCGTCTTTTGCACGGCCTTCTTTCTGAGCGATCCAGATAGAGTTACCAGTATCTAAAGAGTGCTTAATGTAAGAAGAGAGCTGGCCTAACGCTTTCATCATTTCACGCGGCCCTTTAAGCGAGCGCTTAACGATAAAGCTCTTATTCAAGCGCATCAACTCTGTCGCACACGGCTTCTTCAGAAGATTATCACCAATCGCAATACGGCAAGTTTGGTGATTTTGTTGATGCAATGCGTAGTTCACCAATGCTGGATCCATAGCAATGTCACGATGGTTTGATACAAACAAGTATGCTTGATTCACATCCAATGACTCTAAGCCTGTGTACGTCACACCGTTTGTGGTGTTCGCTAACGTGTCACGTAAGTACTTTTTCACTTCAATCTGAATCGATTCAACGCTAGTCAGCTTGCTCCACTTCATTTTTAAGTAAACACGTAGAATTGGGCTCATTAATGCTTGGAACCAAGCTGCGTGATTCGAAAAACGGTAGTTCAGAATCGCACTGATGAATTCTTCATCATTAATAAGACGGTTTAGTGCCGCTGGAATTTCATCATCGCCGTAAGGACGAATATCAACATATGGATCAGTTGGAGAGGTCATTTTTTCATTCATATAATAAAAAGCTAGCTCATTCTACGCGTTGTTTTGACTTCTCGCAGCTACAGAGCCCATACTTTTGACAAGGTCAGACCAGAAACAGTGAAAATAGCCTGTTATTGTTGGCATTCTTTGAGATTAACGGTAATCTTGACGCTCCAAAATTAAGGTACTATCTATGAACTTCGCTATTGAATATACATCGGCTTACTTTTCACACCTGGTGATCACACCACGCAAGAAAGTACTAAAACATAGCCTTGTATCGGTTCAAAGTGGCTTGGTTTTGATCAAACTGGGTAATCAAGAGTACGCCGTTGAACCAGGCCAAAGCGTTTGGATTCCATTTGACTGCTTAACTTCGTTGACCTACTTCCCTAACACTCAAGTTAGCCGTGTCGATTTCTCTGTTCGACTGACAGATGCTTTCCCACGCCAAGCAGGTTACATCACGCAAACTAACCTCTCTTTGGCGTTGCTAGAGAAGCTAGAACTGACTCACGGCCGAGCTTCAGGTGCTAACAATACCGAGCAAGCGTGCAAAGACATGCTTTCTGTACTCAAGCAAGAAGTGCTGGCATTCAAACCTCTGCTTTGTGAAAGTGCGTTGTCTCAACGATTCAATCAGTGGAACATTGATGACTCTAACCTGCCACAAGAGCACACCTTAGTGATGGTAATGCGCGAAGCGAAGAAGCGCATGCAATCAGGCCAGAAGCGTGCAGCTGTGATCGATGACCTATTCTCAGGTAAAGAAGAAGAGTTTGAACAACTGTGTATGCTGGTGTTTGGTGACGATCTATAGTCGCTAATAAGGCATAATGTCGCTGAGAAAAGCCAATATTTAGATACTATAAAGCCGCAAAAACTGAGTTTCTGCGGCTTTTTTAATTCTTAGTACTAATTCAGGATAAATAAAAGCTAGATTTACAATCTTATAGAAGAATCGTGTTGGTCTAAAACGGTAACTCAACTTGCATCACCAAATCGGCATCTCTTGAATCGTGCCAACGATAATCAAAACGCATACGAGGTTGCCCTTCTACTTTCTCTCCGAAGCCAATGCTTAATTGCAAACCGTGATTCAAAAGCCACTCTTCAGTAGACATATCATATTGCGCATCTTCTAAGTCTTCAGGAAACCACATCCCTAAGCCAACATAATTTGACTCAAGGCTTTGAGTTAACAGTGGTGCATCTTTGGTTTGAAGTACCCAGTCAGACCAATAGTCTGGTGTGCTCTCGGCTTCGTCTTCACTCATACCAGTTATTTCCAGCATGCGCTCACCAAAAGACTCAATACTCGTGGAAAAATCTAGACAGCTATTCTCATCATCAGAAGTCAGCATGATTGAATCTAAGCTAAAAAAGTCACATTCAGCCTGTGCAGGTAAACTGCATGCTGCAATGATCATCGTCGCTGGTATCGCGCGCTTTAGCATAGTCATCAGACCTCTTGAATTAGTGAATCTACATTATTGTATACAGATCACTACCTTGCAACATCTTTGTAACTGACTTTGTACTCAGTTTTGATACATCGCTTCCACTTATCAACGCATTACGAATGTCTGTGCTACGGATCTTCACCTTCTCTGGGCAAGCCATTACAGACCATCGCTCGGTAATCTCACCTGATTTATAGAAAGATGAGAACTTGAAGAAGTTGTCCGGTCCGATAACAAACGTGAGTTCAGCGTCACCATGTAACTTTTGTAATTCACTGAGTACAGCATAAGTTGTCACACTTTCACCGGGCGTAAACAAACTCTTTTCGATCAATGATAGTTCAACTTGAGCCAATGAAAGATCACTAATAAATGCGTTAACTAACTGACATCTCGTATCAAAGTCTAGCATCTCTTTTCCCCAAGCATGGGCAATACTTGGTACCAGAAGAATCTTGTCGAAATGAGCCAGTGAATCAATCACACTTTTATGCCCTAAGCTCGGCGGATTAAACGCACTACCGAAAATGGCTATTTTTTCCATTATTAATTGCTGCCTTCTCTTTCTAAGCTTGTGCAAAGAGGTTTTTAAATCGAATGATTTAGGTATGATAACACTAGATTTTTAATTTGCTTGCAGGAAAGGAATACGAATGGAACAGTTAATTCGTGACGAAATGCGCGTACTACCTTCAATTGACCCTCACTTCGAAGTGACTCGTCGTGTGGACTTTATCAAAACGAAACTTCAGCAGTCTGGCTGCAAGTCCCTGATCCTTGGTATCAGTGGTGGCGTAGACTCGACTACCTGTGGTCGTCTAGCACAACTGGCTGTTGACAGCTTGAATGAAAGCACAGGCAGCAACGACTACCAATTCATCGCAGTTCGCCTACCTTACGGCGAGCAAAAAGATGAAGATGAAGCACAACTTGCTCTTTCTTTTATTCAGCCTTCCCAATCAGTTTCTGTGAACATTAAAGCAGGTGTTGATGGACTTCACGCGGCTTCTCACATTGCACTTGAAGGAACGGGCCTACTACCAACAGACTCGGCAAAAATCGACTTTGTAAAAGGTAACGTAAAAGCTCGAGCTCGTATGATCGCACAATACGAAATCGCAGGTTACGTTGGTGGTCTTGTGATTGGTACTGATCATTCAGCAGAAAACATCACTGGCTTCTACACTAAACACGGTGACGGTGCCTGTGATTTAGCGCCTTTGTTTGGCCTGAACAAGCGTCAAGTTCGTGAACTAGCGGCAACACTAGGCGCGCCAGAGTTGCTAGTTAAGAAAGTACCAACTGCCGATCTAGAAGAGCTTGACCCACAAAAAGCTGACGAAGCAGCGCTAAACTTAACTTACGATCAAATCGATGATTTCCTTGAAGGTAAAGAAGTACCTCAAGACGTATCAGACCGCTTAGTGAGCATCTACAAAGCAACACAACACAAGCGTCAACCAATTCCAACAATCTACGATTAATGCTTTAAGTTAATCTCAATTAAAAAGGCCGGAAGTTCAGCTTCCGGCCTTTTCTATTTTATGAAGGGAGTGACTTAATTAGCCATTAATCCACAACTTCGATATCGGTTTGAGGCACACTGCAACATGCTAAAATCTGTCCCATGTTGCGTTCATGTTCTTGCAGCGCTGGTACATCCGGTTGATGAACTTGCCCAGACTCAAGGGTCACTTTACAAGCACCACAAAAACCCGCTCGACAACTTGATGCAATAGACACACCCGCCGACTCGGCTTGCTCTAGTAAGGTTGACTGGTTATTACCTTCGAAAAGATAGCCGTTAACACTCAGTTGTAATTGCTTCACGGTTTCTTCAGTAGCCTGAGCGACACCAAATGCTTCGTGATGATAATGCTGAGGGTTAAGCCCCATTTGAATCAGCAGTTTCTTGGCATTATCCATAAAGCCATCAGGGCCACACACGAACGCTTGGCGCTTGTGTAACTCATCAATTTTAGCGACATGAGACACGCTTAAACGACCAGACAAACCATCCCACTCTTTCGTTGGTTGGCTCAATGAATAGATCACACGTAAACCTTCATGCTCTTTGGCGATCTGGTCAATCTCAGCTTGATAAGGAATATCTTCTTCACTGCTGCATTGATGATAGAAAACCACATCATTAATCTGACCATGGTCTGCTAAATAACGAAGCATCGACAGCATAGGCGTGATACCGCTACCCGCAGAAAGCAATAATAAAGGGTGCGTTGGGTTCTCTTCTAAGTAGAAAGCACCATCCGGGTTTTGCGCCACTAAGGTATCGCCAACTTGGAAATGGTCGTTCAACCAATTAGAGATCTGGCCATCATTGACGCGCTTCACTGAAATCGCTAAACGACCCGCGCGAGATGGGCTCGAAGATAACGTGTAACGGCGAGACACTTTTTCGCCATCAATCACCATTTCAATCGGCAGATGCTGACCTGGTTGGTAACTTGGTAAAGAGTGGCTCTCTTTCGCTGGCTCTAACCAAAACGTCGTAAAGTCTCGAGCTATCTCCTCACGCTCAACACAGGTTAGGTGCAGCGACTCTACCCATGTGTCTTCGTAATACTCTTTTTCTTTGGTTTCGAGTACTTCAACCACATC
This sequence comes from Vibrio chagasii, assembly GCF_024347355.1. NCBI lineage: Bacteria > Pseudomonadati > Pseudomonadota > Gammaproteobacteria > Vibrionales > Vibrionaceae > Vibrio > Vibrio chagasii. The sequence continues at coordinate 1,583,336 of NZ_AP025466.1, read as the reverse complement.
ACCTGCTCTAACCAAGCCTTCATTTTTCGCGACTAGGTTTTGACCAAAGAACACGCCACCACGATCATTGGCTCTGAATTTAGAGAAGGTATTCAGTGGCTCTTTTGTCGCTCTTAACTCACCACTGCTAACGTCCACAGTTGTTAGAATACAACGTTCACAAGGCTTCACCGCCTCGAACTCAACCTCACCAATTCGAATACGCTTCCAGCCATCTTCAGCAAACGCTTCAGTGTTTGAGACCACGAAGTTGGTGCGGAACTGATCCATGGAATGCGTTTCAGGACTACGGCGATTCAACTCATCAAGCGAAGCTTGGCTGATGATTAACATCGGGTAACCGTCGGCAAAACTGACGTTATGGCCCAACTTTTCACGAACACGATTCGATTGTTCACCAGAGAAAAGCAGCTCAACACGTACACCCAATACATCACTAAACCAGTCATCAGCTTCGTCACTCGTTGTGTAGGCCGTGAAGCTGTCTTTCCACACTGTTGCTGGCGCTTCTTGCATCTTAAAGTTCGCATACTTAAGGCGCAGTGGCTCTTTATCTTCATAAGTAAAGATCAAACCATCTGGCAGTAAGCTGGAAGACACTTTAACCATTTTAGGATATTTACGCGCCGTAACCATTGAGCCATCAGCCAATGCCAGCATGAAACGTCTGTCAAAAGTGAGACCTTGTTTTTCAACCCAAGCAGAAGAAAGCGCAATGCCGCCCACTGATTTAACCGGAAACACATTGATTTGAGATAAGGAAGGAGCTTGCTCTGAAGCCTTTCGATCTAGAGGTGACTGCGACATAACGATTCCAATGTTTTTTAGTTTGTCCCAATGCTAACAAATGGTTATAAATAGATAAACTGGCAGCCATTAAACACTTGATACTAAGCGAATATCTTGAGATGTTTAACTCATTGTCTTCTATACATAAAGACAGCAATGCATTAACACTCTCCAGACCTTCTATACTGTGAATACAGTTAGTGCATTGAACTTTCATTGAATAAAAAGGATTTATCATGAACAAACTCGTCATTATCATCTTATGTGTACTGCTTCCTCCTTTGGGTGTGTTTTTCGCACGAGGCGCAGGCAAAGACCTTTTGATCAACATCGTCCTCACTTTCTTCTTCTGGGTTCCGGGAATGATCCACGGGTTGTGGGTAGCGACTCGATAATCCATCTTCAAAAATAAATACCGAATAAAATACGCGGAAAAACAAGCTCCTGACCCTGAAGAGTTAAAAATAGGATGAAATGAAAATGCTTTTCCACTATCATCCTGTCGCCTAAACGTAAGCGATTGCTTTCACAGATTTCGCAGAGTTTAGGCTCCAACTACATAACACTTCAAATGGTGGGAGCCTTCAATGACACAACTTACGATTACTCGTCCTGACGACTGGCACGTTCATCTACGCGATGGCGAAGTATTAAAAGATACAGTGCGCGATATCAGCCGCTACAATGGTCGAGCGTTAATCATGCCAAATACCATCCCACCGGTAACTGATACCGAAATGGCTCTAGCTTACCGTGAACGCATCATGGCAGAGCAGCCAAGCGAGCAATTCCAGCCTCTAATGGCACTTTACCTAACAGATAAAACAACACCTGACGAAATTCGCAAAGCGAAAGAGTCTGGCGCTGTAGTGGCTGCGAAACTATACCCAGCTGGCGCAACAACCAACTCTGACTCGGGTGTAACCTCTGCAAAGAACATCTACCACGTACTAGAAGCTATGCAAGAAGTTGGCATGCTACTTTTGGTACACGGCGAAGTAACCACGCACGACGTTGATATCTTTGACCGTGAGAAAGAGTTCCTAGACACCGTTCTTGCGCCAATCGTGAATGACTTCCCTAACCTAAAAATCGTTCTGGAGCACATCACAACAGCAGATGCTGCGAATTTCGTAAAGAACGCGAACGACAACGTTGCCGCGACAATCACAGCTCACCACTTGCTTTACAACCGCAACCACATGCTAGTTGGCGGCATTAAGCCACACTTCTACTGCCTACCAATCCTTAAGCGCAACACTCACCAAAAAGCGCTAATTGAAGCAGCGACAAGCGGCAGCAAGAAGTTCTTCTTAGGTACAGACTCAGCACCACACGCAAAAGGTGCAAAAGAGTCAGCATGTGGTTGTGCGGGTTCTTACACAGCCCACGCAGCTGTTGAACTGTACGCAGAAGTGTTTGAACTAGAAGGTAAGATTGAGAACCTGGAAGCATTTGCAAGCCACAATGGCCCTGACTTCTATGGCATCCCACGTAACACAGACACCATCACTCTAGTAAAAGAAGAGTGGAACGTTGCTGAAACCATGCCATTTGGTTCAGACATCGTTGTGCCAATTCGTGGCGGCGAGATGATTGCTTGGTCAGTAAAATAAGTACTCAGAAGGCAAAGTAAATACGTGTAGATACTTCGTAAATACTTCACTTCAACTAAAAAGGGTCACCCGATTATGGGTGACCCTTTTTGTTTAGTATTTAACAAACTCATTGCCTAAGACGTTGTTTAAGCCCTACTTGCCGCGAACCTTCTCTATCACACTCCAAACCGCGACAACAAGTAACCCTGCCACGACACCAATCACGCCATTCAACAAAGTAGGAACAACGGCAGTCGCTATCGTATGCCCGCTGAAGTCCATGATGATAGGTTCAATCAAATGATGAATCGCAGGAACGTTATGAACCACGATACCACCACCGACCAAGAACATGGCAGCCGTACCGACAACTGCAAGCATCTTCATTAGCTTGGGCGCAAAGGAAACAAGCCCATTACCCAGCTTTGTTTTGAATGCGCTACCGTCAGATGTACGTTGAAGATAGAAACCTAAGTCATCCAACTTAACGATCCCTGCAACCAAGCCATAGACCCCAATCGTCATCACAACAGCAATCAAGCTCACGACAATAATCTGAGTCAAGATGCTGGTTCCCGTCACGGTACCTAGAGCAATCACAATGATTTCTGCGGATAAGATGAAGTCGGTACGAATTGCGCCTTTAACCTTTCTCTCCTCATAGTCCTCAATGGACTCACCAGTTTTATCTTCATCTCCTTTGTCGTCATCTTGGTGGACGTGCGGGAAGAACTTTTCTAAGATCTTCTCAGCCCCTTCGAAACAAAGAAATAAGCCACCAATTAACAGCAATGGCATAATCAACCAAGGAATAAATGCACTAATTAATAAGGCGGCAGGCACAAGAATCAACTTGTTCTTGAATGAGCCTTTTGCAACCGCCCACACCACAGGGATTTCTCGCTCAGCAGACACACCCGAAACCTGCTGTGCGTTAAGTGCTAAATCATCGCCTAATACACCTGCGGTTTTCTTCGCTGCAACTTTAGACATCAGTGCAACATCGTCTAGCACTGTGGCTATGTCGTCTAACAATGTGAGTAAACTTGCTCCAGCCATTTTATTGTCTCTTTTAAAGGATTGAACAACAGATAAAATGTAACACTATCAATTCACTCATCAAAGTTATGAGTCTGTAAAAAATAAAGTCACAAACTGTGTTTTCTATTGCCGCCTCAGCGAGACAGGACTAGTCTGTCTGCATCTTTCACGAACATAAAAGAAAAAGTATAGATGAAAAGTGAATACAGCTACCCTATCGGTGAACCTGGAAAAAAATGGCAAGAAGCAGAACGTCAAGCATGGTTTGCTCAAAGAACCATTAAACGCGAATACCAGCAAGAAGTCGTTCCTAAAATCCAAGCATTAGCTGACCGCTTTGATATCGAGCAATACGGCGCACTGAGCTACGCTGAAGCTCGTTTCCCTCTGTTTGCAATCAAGAGCAAAAACTGGGACACATCAAAACCAACCGTTCTGGTAACTGGCGGTGTTCACGGTTATGAGACAAGTGGTGTACACGGTGCGATCAAATTCGCAGATACTCAAGCAGAGAAGTACGCAGCACATTTCAACGTGGTGGTTGCACCTTGTGTTAGCCCTTGGGGTTACGAAGTCATCAACCGATGGAACCCAAATGCCGTTGATCCAAACCGTTCTTTCTATGAAGGTACCCCTGCTGAGGAATCAGCAAACCTACTTGCATTAGTAGCATCTCTACCAGAGGTATTGGTTCACGTTGATCTGCACGAAACGACAGACTCTGATGAAACTGAATTCCGCCCAGCACTTGCTGCTCGTGATGGCATTGAGTACATCGAAGGTATGATTCCAGATGGTTTCTACACAGTAGGCGACACTGAAAATCCTCAGCCAGAATTCCAAGCGGCTGTCATTGCTTCAGTTGAAAAAGTAACCCACATTGCCCCAGCAGATGCAGACGGTAAGATCATCGGCTCAGAGGTGACACAGCACGGTGTGATTAACTACCCAATGAAAGAGCTAGGCCTGTGTGGCGGCGTAACTAACTGCAAGTACGGGACAACGACAGAAGTTTACCCAGACAGCGACAAAGTAACGGATGAAGAGTGTAACGATGCACAAGTTGCAGCTGTCGTTGGTGCTCTAGATTACGTCATTCAACAAGAGCTAAATGCGTAAACGAATAATTTATCTCTAGTGAACGAGCATAAAGTTAAGAAAAGCCACAAGTGACGAATCATTTGTGGCTTTTTTATTTCTTGCTAACGCACATAAAAAACTCCCTTGCACAAAGTACAAGAGAGTTTCTTAGTCAAGCGTCACTAGTGAGTAATTTACCTCACTAGAAAATCGCTCTATTTCACTGTTTCACTTACGTTTGCTTGGCCTTTATCTACTTCTGTAAATAGACCTTTCAGCAGGCTCACACAGCCAATCAGAAGAATGATAGTGAACGGCAGCGCTGCGATAATCGTAATAGATTGCAGTGCTTGAATAGATTGAGTACCACCAATCCACAACATCACCATCGCAATCGCACCTGAGATAACCGCCCACACTACTTTCTGTTTCACTGGTACTTCAAGCTTACCACCAGCCGTCATACCATCGATAACAATCGAACCTGAGTCTAGTGTCGTAACGAAGAACACAATGATCAGTGCTACTGCGATAACCGATAGGATGCTACCAAACGAGTACGCATCTAACATGTGGAACAAGCTTAGTGATACATCTGTGATCCCTTGATCAAGACCAAGTTGACCAACATGGTTAATGACCTGTTCAATAGCCACACCACCAAACACAGACATCCAAGCCGAAGTTACTAGCGTCGGGATAATCAGTACGCAGAACAAGAACTCACGAACCGTACGACCTTTAGAAATACGCGCTACAAACATACCGAAGAATGGTGCATACGCTACCCACCATGCCCAGTAGAACACAGTCCAACCATGTAGCCATGTCGTGTCTTCACGACCAGAGCTTTGGCTCAATGCCAAGATATTTTTCACATAGCCCGTTGCCGCTGTTGCTACAGAATCAAGCACAGTTGTGAAGTTAAGCACTGCAATAAGGCCAAGAAATACAAACGCAATAACCATGTTTAGGTTACTTAGGAACTTAACACCACCGTCCATACCACGAAGTACAGAGATGATCGCCAGACCCATGATCAAAACAATGATAGATTGCTGAAGTAGGATATTGTTTTCCAAGCCAAACACGTGGCTAATACCACTTGCCGCTTGTGTACCACCTAAGCCTAACGAAGTCGCCAAACCAAACAGAGTAACCAGTACCGTTAGCACATCGATCACATCACCCGTTTTGCCCCACACTCGCTCACCCAAGATTGGGTAAAACACTGAGCGCATAGATAGTGGTAGACCTTTGTTATAAACAAAATACGCTAGGCAAAGTGCTGTCATGCCGTAGATAGCCCAAGCATGGAAACCCCAGTGGAATACCGTTGCACCCAGCGCTAACTCACGACCCGCTTCTGTAAAAGGTTCTGCATTAAGCGGAGTACCAAACCAGTTGGTAAAGAACGCGGTTGGCTCAGCAACACCCCAGAAAATAAGTCCAATACCCATGCCTGCTGCGAATAACATCGCGATCCAAGAGGCCATTGAATAGTCTGCCGTCGCGTCTTCACCACCTAAGCGAACTTTACCTAGCGGTGAAAATGCAAGAATAACGGCAAAAATTAACATGATGTTAGCTCCCCACATAAATAGGAAGTCAAACTTTGATAGAACTGCACCCTTGATGGAATCAATTGCCGCTTTGGCATCTGCAGGAGGCAGTGCAAGAAGGGTGATGATGAAGAGAAGAGATAAGCCGACTGAGGCTACGAAAACTGTGTTATGGACATCCATGCCCCATTTACTGACGTTGTCTTGACCAACTTGATAGTCAGTAGATTCAATACTGTACTTTTTTGATTTAAAACTCATAAATTATGATGTTCGCATATCCGATTCAACGAATATAAGGACGCTCTCCATATCCAACTACTACTTGATTGGCTCGCCGCACCGCCTAAATAAAAGGCAATAAAAATCACAATAGTTAGTGATAAATGGACTTACTGGCTCAATCCCAAGACGCGCATTATAGCACAGCTCAAAGCATTTTGACTGAGATTTCGCTCAATAGTAGCCCAAACCACCGTCGATAATGATAGTTAACCTAATAAAAACAGAATAAAATTAAAGAACAAAATTATTTAAATACAACAACTTAAATCAAAACAACACACTATAACGTCACATCCAAAGTTTCTGCATATGATTTTGATAATCGCCTAATTTACTTATAGCTCTAATAAAAAAACCCGCTATAGGGGCGGGCAAATTACCAAAGGTAAAAGAGAAATGGATTGTTAGCGCTGCGTACTGCAGCGCTCGATATCAGAGTGCGAAACAGAATCCAAGATTGTAGTCATCACCATTTTTCGCCGTGAACTCTTTATCTTCACTTGATGCATTTGGTCGGCCGCTTTCATCGCCCTTCACTAGGCTAACCCAGTGTCTGATTCCAGAAGAAATACTTGCGTCTGTTTGACCGAAGGTAGTGCATGTCTCTAGTTGGATATCTTCAATATCAACAAGCTCAAGGTTACCTGTGCCTTTCCGAGCGCCCATCGTCACTTCAACGTGCGTACCGCTTTCATCACGGAACAGGATTGATGATGGTTTGGATTTATCACCTGTGTATGCCACAAAATGCTTAGCACGTTTCAGACCTGTGTGTTCACCATTTTTGAAGTAAACCTGAACATGTCGGTAGTCAATCTCATAGCTCACAACATCTTCATGAGAGCCCGACTCAAGAGGAAATAGAGTATCTAGCAACTGTTTCGCCATCTTCTGCTTTTCGAGTTGCTTGTCTGCTTTCACCATTTCGACGGCAAAGACAGCTTCAGCAATAAAAGTTGAATGGTTTCTGTGAAGTTCTGTTTTGTCTAGTGTCAGCATATTCATAGTCTATCCCTCGTACGGCTTTAAATTTCACGTAGGTCAAACATCCTAATGACCCTTTTCAGATTTGTTCTTTACTGCTCGGTTTCCATGTTTTTCATACTACTGTTATTTTTGAAACAATTTCACAACAAAAATTACACACTGTGAATTTTACTAAATTGCTTTTTTACACACTCCTATTTTTAGGGGTAAAATGAGCATTAAGTCATTAATTTTAATAGACTTACACTCACCACACCCTGACTTTTACGTCTTGTTTGATTTTGTGTAATATCCAACCCCAACTAGCTTGTTATCGATAACTCGATAGTAGGTATGCTTGGTTTCGACCTTACTCGACAATGGATTTAACCAGCGATAGGTATAAACACCACGGCCATTTTCTCGCGCAAGATTCAACATATCAGTGAGGATCGGCTTATCATCTGGGCTCAAGATTTCGTTGTGTGATCGCCCAACCAACTCCGGTGACACGCCATGAGCTAGTAGCTTTCCAGAACTCATGTCCATCACAAACACATACAAATCTCCTTCCACAAAGCTGCCTTCAGCGTCATTGAACTCAACCAAGCTATCTTGTTCAGACTCCACTATCGCAGTCATCGCTCTCGCCAATAAATTCTTTGCCTCGGCCGCACTCGAACGTTCAGGGTAATAACCGACAGCGACAATCACATCGCCTACTCGCTCAAAGAACGTAGTTTTCGGTTCACCCATACGATCAGTCGGGTTCGTCCAGTGATATTCCACCTCGCCAAAACCGTTGTGGACCGCTTTTGTTATCATTTCTCGAAAAAATGGATTGCCGTAAACATCTTGTGTGTCCAATACACTGTCGCCCACCAACACCATGGAAGAGCCGCCACTGGCAAGAAATTGACCATCAATTCCGAGTGCAAACACGTATAACTCACCGTCTATGTACTCAGGGTCACTCATGAAATCTTTGACGCTTTCATCACCCTCGGTTTGAACGTGGATTACAGCTTTCGCCAGCAGAGTCTTGGCTCTTCTCTCTGCCTCGCTCACCACGTGGGGCTCAGAAACATCAAGCACATTAACAGGCTTAGCTTGTTTCTCTGTTTCAGAATGTTCGGCACGTAAACTAATGCCACTCACGACAGCAAACACAGCACAACCAATGAGGATGATTCTGGATAAATTCATGGTTATCTCTCCTAATAGCCCACTAAGGACGGAAGCCAAAGCGTAATTTGTGGGAAGAAAGCGATAACGAAAACGCCCACAACAGAAGCAAGAACAAAGGGATGGATCTTCGCGGTGATTTGCTCAACCGTGGAACCCCCTATTCCCGAGGCAACAAAGATGTTTTCGCCAAGTGGCGGCGTAGCAAAGCCTATCGATAAGGTACATACGACCACAATACCCACGTGGGTAGGATCCGCGCCTAACATGTACATGATTGGTAATAGAACCGGCACGATGATCATAATCGCTGCTAAGGTTTCCATGAACATACCGATGAACAACAGCAAAGTAATCGTAAGCGCCCACACCATGTACATGTTGTCAGTAAAACTGAGCAAAGATTCAGCCACCACCACTGGAATTTTTTGTTCAATCAGTAAACGACCAAACACGGTAGCAGCAAACAGGATCAGCAATACACGTCCGGTGATCCACGTCGTGGTTGATAGAGATTTCATCACGCTTTTGAATGACAACTCGCGGTGAATAAATACACCCACAAACAGCGAATAAAAAATTGCCACAACCGCAGACTCTGTTGGTGTGAACATACCGCTGTAGATACCGCCAAGAATCAAAAATGGCGCTAGTATCGACCATAAACCTCGACGCAAGTAATGCCTTACATCACCAAATGACCAGGTTTCAGTAAGCCCTTTGTAGCCTTCGCGCTTAGCAATGAAATAGTTAGTCAGTACCAGTGTCGAAGCCATGATGAAACCCGGCACAACCCCGGCGACAAACAGCTTTGGAATCGATAAAGAAGCAAACTGGCCATGTTGTGCAATGGCTTCTGGTGGCGCCATTAAGCCCATCGCAGATATACCAAAAATAACTAAAGGAATGGATGGTGGAATAATAATCCCCAAGCCTCCGGATGCAGCCGTAACGGCCGATGCGTAGCTCTTATCGTAGTCACGCTTAACCATCGCAGGCACCATTAGCATACCTACCGCGGCGGTTGTCGCTGGGCCAGAGCCAGAGATAGCACCGAAGAAAAGACAGGCCATTACCGTTGCCGCACCAAGTCCACCTGTTACGGGCCCAGCTAAGCTTTCGGCAATATCAACCAAACGTTTGGAGATCCCAGCCGCCTCCATTAATGCGCCCGCAAGCACAAAAGCAGGCAGAGCCATGAGCGGGAAGTTACCTACCGAAGTAAATGCGATTTGTACCAGTGCGATAGGATTTTTGTCGAGCAACATATAGGCCGCCATCGAAGCGCCGGCCAGTGATACTGTGATTGGTGCACCTAGAATTAACAGGGTTAAGAAGCCACCAAATAAAATTAGAGTTAAATAGGATTCCATTATTACATCTCTCTATTACGACTATTCTCTGTGACTACTGCATAGACTTTTGTGCAGTCATTTTTCGCAGCTCTTTCACTTCTGGATCTTCATTGGTTGCACCTTTGAATAGGCGCTCATAGTTGTTCCAGATAATTCGAATCATCATCAGGGAAAACGCGATAGGTAAAATCATGTAGAAATACTTCATCGGGATACCTGTGGTCTGAGACTTCCAAAACAGGTTCATTTTGTTGAACACGAAGTCATAACTGAGATAGACAAAGTAACCGTTGAAGCAGAGCCATAAGAAATCAGCGATGGTTTCACTGACGGTTTGCACGATTGGCGGAAATAATTTGAAGTGAAAACTCACTCGGTTGTGTGCCGACATCTTGGCCGCCACAACAGCCCCTAGATAAGCGAACCAAACGAACATGTAAGTAGCGACCTCATCCCCCCACGGGATAGAGTAGTCGAATAGCTGACGCGTCAGGATTTGTGTAAACAGCAACAGGACAAAGCTTGCAAGCAACAAACAACATGTATATTCCTCAATGTTGTTCAGGTGTTTTTTTATTGTTTTAGCGACTGACATATAACCTCCAATGTTGATTTTCACATGACAACCAGTCGCTCACGGTCCTAAAAGATCAGGTACAGAACAGCTCAACGAGTACAGCCATGTAAATGCCCTATCTCACTGTTCTATCGCTAGGTGATTAAGTCGCGGAGAACAGCAGATAGGGCGAATCTAATCGTTACTTTCTACCTAGTAACTCAAGAACGTCGTCTAGCTTGTCTTTGCCTCCGATGCTTGAGTAGAACTTAGGCCAAACTGATTTAGTCACCTTGTTGATCCACTCTTGCTCGTTGTCTGCTGGGTCTGTGAATACCATGCCCTTCGCTTGTAGCTCTTCACGAATTTGGTTTTCCGTATTTTCTAAATAAGCGAAGCTGTGCTCTGTCGCTTCCTGACCTGCTTCAAGAATGATCTTCTGCATTTCAGGTGTTTGCTGTTGGAAGACCGTTTCACTCACGATGAGAGGTTCTAGAGAGAAAATGTAGCGAATGTTGGTCACGTACTTTTGTACTTCGTTAAACTTCATCGCATGCACTGTGATGTAAGGGTTATCTTGACCATCTACCACGCCCTGTTGCAGGCCAGTAAAGGTTTCAGACCAAGCCATTGGCGTTGGGTTTACGCCCCATGCTTGGTAAGAAGCGATCATGATTTCGTTACGAGGAACACGAATCACGAGCCCTTTAAGATCTTCTGGGGAAGCGACAGGCTTTTTCGAGTTAGTCAAAACCCTAAAGCCAGAATAAGCCCAACCGACAATACGAACACCAGCATCACGAATCGTATTATCGACTAAGTCTTGGCCTACTTGACCTTGAGTCAGTAGCACTGCTTCTTCTGCGCTCTGAATAACGTAAGGCATAGTCAGTAGACCAACCGTCGGAGAAAAAGGGGTGACGTTGTTGATCGCCAGTACAGAGAAATCAAGAAGACCGATTGCCGCATCATTTACTGTGTCTTGCTCGTTGCCTAACTGACCATTCGGGAACAGATCGATTTTCACTTTACCGTCTGTTTTTTGCTCCATGAGTTCAGAGAACGATGTCGCTAATTCCCACTGCGTACCACCAGCAGCATCGCCGATGGCTATTTTAAAATTCGCTGCTGCCGCGGTATTAGATAGCACCGCTGTTGCTACAATGGTGACACCAGCAATAATTTTATTTTTAATAAATTTCATAGTCTTAACCTTTCCTTTCATACAGACTTCCTGCCTGTACTTTGCTCACAAGGTGACCTGGTACAACTTTCCTGGTCGTAGTTCTATTTCCCTATTTTGGAAACAATGTTCGGGTAGTTACAGCCTTTCATCCTTTAACGAATACCACTGATAAAGGAACCGCTGCCCCATTCTTCGAAACGGCGCAAACATCTCTGATTCCACCACTTCCCTCACATTGGGGAACGGAAGTTTTGATTCAAATATTGGTAGGTCGAGCGTGTGACCTTCGCCTGCAATCCACTGAGCAAGACGCTTACCCGCTTGAGCGGAATACATCACGCCATTACCGCCATATCCAAGGGCGTAGAAGATGGATTGTTTTGGATTCGGTTGATAAATCCTCGGCATCATGTCGTGGCTGACGTCCACCCAACCCCACCATGAATAATCGATTTTGATCTGATCGAGAGACGGGAATTTTCGAGTAAGGTCCGCTCTTAGCATGTCTTCATATTTCTTTTCAGGTGCGTTTTTGCCACTGATAGCACTGCGTGTACCTATCTGTACTCGGTTATCCGGTAACAAACGGTAGTAGTGACGCAGAATTCGAGTATCAGTAATCACTTGATTAGTTTTGAAATTACACGCGGCGATTTCTTCTTGAGTTAGCGGACGTGTGACCATTGAGTTAGACAGTACTGGCAACAGGCGGTTTTTAAGCTCTGAATGCAAGCCTTGACTGGTATACCCACCCGTACAAACACCGACAGAACGCGCTTTAACAACGCCACCAGGCGTTTTCAGGTAATGCACACCGCCACGAGTCTCCCAGCCCATAACTGGACTCGATGGATGAACTTTAACGCCGAGTGCTCGTGCCTTTCTTAGATAACCAAACGCCAACTTCCCTGCATGAATGCCAATCCCTTCTGGCTCATGCATCGCGCCTGCTGCTTCTTGGTCTCCAACGTAATCACGCTTTACGGTTTCTGCATCTAAGATCTGCGCATCGTAGTCAAACGTGTCGCGCAACAACTTGGCTTCTTTCTCGAGTGTTGCCATCACTTTTGGACGGTGAGCAACATATAAATGACCGCCAGGTTGTGGGTCACAATCGATGTCTTTGATCAGTGACTTGAAGGTTTCCATGCCATCGACACATTCGCGGTGCATTTTTAGCGCCGTTTCGAGGCCCCAGCGTTCAATCCATTGTGAACGCTTCAAACGCCCAGAGGCACACTGCGCTTGACCACCGTTTCGAGTGCTGCATCCCCAGCTTGAACGGTTCGCTTCAATCACTGTCGCTTTAATGCCATACATCTCAGCAAGGTGTATCGCAGTGCTTAGGCCAGTAAAGCCTGAACCGATGATCGCCACATCGACATCCATGTCCGATGTGATTGGGCCATCATCTTCAGGTGGGGCACCTGCAGTATCTACCCAATACGTTGGGGCGTATTCTTTACCATGACCTGGCGTTTTATCCTTCAATGGATCGTACTTTGGATCGTATCTATCTTTTGCTTGTGTACTTTCTTGTGCTTGGGTGCTTTTCACCTTTGGCTGCACATCGGCAGCTGGTTGTTCCATTACTAAACTCATAATTCGACTCTCCTAGTCATAACACGTGAACGGGTTGCGATTTCGTGTCTAGCTTGTGGGAGTCAAAAGAGGTCTTGTTTTACGGAAGGCATTTTTTACGCTGATTTTTCCGTCTTTCAGAGTAAATACATCAACCATGCGAGCTTCAATAATGCTGCCATCCGGGTTTGTAGCAGAAAACGTTGATTCACTCACAGCGCGATCACCGCACACAAAGTGGACAGGATCGCTCCAAGCGGCGTCTGGGAAGTTCTGCCAAACCAATTCAAAGCTCTTTCGAACCGCTTCGTACCCTTCGATAGTATTTCCAACTAAGCCTTCGCCAGCCACAGTATGGAATACACAATCTTCAGTCATGAACGACATTAATGCTTCGATATCATGGTTATTCCAAGCATCACTGAATGACTGTAAAAAGGCTGTGTCGACTTGGTTTTCCAGCACGAATGTCGCTGCATTGGTTTGCATATTCATATTCCAGAATCCTTTATGTTTACGTTATTGGTTTAAATTTCAGTAGCTTTGCGCCACTTTTTTATTAGAGTTTTTAAACTAGAAACTTGAAAGATTTAACAACTTGATAACAAGCCGCACAACTCTAACTTCGAGTTGTGTTATATACAATCTTTAAGCTCACAGATTTCGTATTTTTATAAATTTAATTAGTGTTCTAAGTTTATTTAAACAAGACTTCACTCTATTTAAATAATTAAAATCAGACATGAGCGAAGTCTTAATTTTCGATAATGATATTAGTCGTTAGTCGAAGTCAAAATCTTGATGGTACTTTCGTCCATATTGTTCCAAAGTTCGATCATGAGTATTAACTTGTAATTCGATGTTGCTTCCATCTTTACCCATAACCTTATTTCCATCGACGTGTGATTCATTTTTCAAATCAACCAGTGTCTCTTCTTTATACTCTGTAGGTTCATTTAACACATTCATGGATATTAACTCCTTTATCAGATTTACTTTGGCTGACGGAAGAACATGAACGGATACTAGACCGTTTGAATATCCTTGCTCGTCGTACAAAGGTTGAATGGCATCATTGCAACCTTCCTTAAACGGATGAATGGAATACCATTTGTCCTTACGTTGTTCTTGCTGATCACAATCAACAACATGAAATATCTGAGTTTTCTCAACACCACATGGTGTAAAGAAATCACTAACTCTCTCAAAATCAATTGCTTTAGTAATATTAATGCAGTCTTTACTCTGACTATGACACAAAGCCCACAGCGCATTAAGCAGGTTATCGCTCCATTCAAGTAAACGAGTGGGAAATCCCTGCTTCTTTGCTAAGCACATCAGCAACCAATCATTTATGTCGTGAGAGTGCAATGAATGCCCACCATAGATACGAACCGTTGAAAGCAAATCTTGTTCGACTCGGCGTAAGTTCTTACGATTAGAACGACCCAAGCTAGGCATCAAGTTATTGTTTTCGTAATCACAAACGTTATAAATCAACCCACAAGGTTCGTTGCACTCTTTAATATATGAATCAATTATTTGATACAGTTCTTTGAGTGAGCTTATATACCGTTTATTGTTCATATCTATTTTCTACCACTCACCTATATAAATAATGATTCTTAGCTAAAAATAAAGGTTAACGACTCTTCGAATACTCATACTAAAGTCGAATAAATCTAGTGACTCATCAATAATTACTATTTTGATATTCGGTTAATAATAATTACTGATAAAACCTCGATATCGATACAATTTAATTTGGTGTAATAGTGATTTGGTTAGTGCTCTAATATTCAGAGCAAGGAACGTAAAAAATATGACTTAATGAAAAAAGAGTTTTCTTTCACGTTCAATTTAATATCAAAAACCATCACTTAATTTGTTTGTCCGACTCCGATCTCGATAGCCTTCTCCCTAACACTTTCGATAATACAGTGCCGGACAAACTTCCTATTGGTTATACGTAATCTTTGTATTTATCTAGGAAACGAACCGGTTTAGACAATGCGTCTCGACGGAACGGGTCGCCCAGTTCTTGAGTACACATGATCTCAATGATGGTTGTTTTGCCTTCGTTCATTTGCATGTCGATGGCTTTTTGTAGAGTTGGGCCAACATCTTCTAGCTTATCAACCGTGATACCTTCAGCACCCATTGCTCGAGCGATCTCTGCAAAGCTTTGGTTGTCTAGTTCACCAGCGACAAAACGTCGGTTGTAGAAGTCGACTTGGTTCTTCTTCTCTGCGCCCCATTGACGGTTGTGGAATACCACCGCAGTCACAGGAATGTTGTGACGAACACACGTCATGGTCTCCATCAGGCTCATGCCCCACGCGCCGTCGCCTGCGTAAGAGATAGCTGGACGATGAGGTGCTGCTGCTTTCGCACCAATGATGGTCGGGAACGCATAGCCACAGTTACCGAAACTCATTGCCGCAAAGAAGCTTCGCGGTTTTTCAAAACGTAAGTAGCTGTTTGCGACCGAGTTGATGTTACCGATATCCGTTGAGACCATTACGTCTTCTGGCATCGCTTTTTCAAGTTCACGAAGTACTTGGCGTGGGTGAAGATATTCACCACCAGAGAAAGGAGTCTCATGCGAGTTTTCTTCGATCATGTCTAAGCTGAATGAGTCACGCTCGTGCGTCCACTCATCAAGCTCTTTTTCCCACAGCGCTTTTTCTGTTGCGACGGTGTCTTGGCGAGCACCTTTGTTGTCATCACACAGCAGTGCACGACCTTCCAATCTCTCGGTTAATGCCACTGCAGCCGCTTTCGCATCACCACAAATACCCACAGAGATCTTCTTAACCAAGCCAAGCATCTTGTTGTCCGCATCAATCTGAATGATTTTTGCGTTCTTCGGCCAGTAATCCATACCGTGTTGAGGCAATGTGCCGAATGGACCAAGGCGAGTACCAAGAGCAATAACCACGTCCGCTTGAGCCATCAACTTCATTGCAGCCTTCGAACCTTGGTAACCTAGTGGACCACACCATAATGGGTGACTTGCTGGGAACGAGTCATTGTGTAGGTAGCTGTTTACTACTGGCGCACCCAGTCTTTCAGCCAGCGCTGCACACTCTTGAACCGCGTCAGCCATTACCACACCGCCACCAGAAATGATGACAGGGAATTTCGCTTCAGCAATCAGGTCTGCCGCTTCATTCAGAGATTTTTCACCACCTGGGCCACGGTCTAAGCGTGCCGGTTGAGGGATCTCGGTTTGAGTCTCACCGTAGAAGTAGTCACGTGGGATGTTAAGTTGAGTAGGCCCCATCTCGCTCATTGCGCGGTCAAAGCATCGCCCTGTGTACTCCGCCATACGGTCAGGGTGCGTTACATGCCCTTGATACTTAGTAAACTCTTGGAACATTGGAAGTTGGTTACACTCTTGGAAACCACCTAAGCCCATTGTTTTAGTGCCGGTCTCTGGCGTCACAATTACAACAGGGCTGTGTGCCCAATACGCTGCTGCGATTGCTGTTACACAGTTACTGATACCCGGTCCATTCTGACCGATAACGACACCGTGGCGACCAGAGACTCGAGAGTAACCATCTGCCATGTGAGCAGCACCTTGCTCGTGTACCACTGGGACCAATCGAATGCCAGCAGGAGCAAAGATATCCATTGCATCCATAAATGCCGAACCCATGATGCCGAACATATCGGTGACATCATTGGCGACCATAGTTTCAACGAACGCTTCTGATGGTGTCATTGTTACTGTGCCGGAAACAACCGTACGTTTTTCTTGCTCACTCATTCTTCCATTCTCCTTGAGTTAACCTAAATTTCATTTTTCGGAATGAATCGTCTCTTTTTTGAATTCAAATTCACCTTAGTAGTAGATTTTTTGCGCGTCAACTTTTTGCGTTAAAATGGAACAATTCATTCTAATTAATAAAACTGGATCACATTATTGGTAGTTTTTCGTACAAAAAAGTGTCGTTAACTCCAAGAGAGAGGTTAATAATCGATAGCAGTTCAAAAATCACAGCAGTCATGGAAGCGATAATGGGGAATAAAGAATGAACAATGAGGAATTGCGACCAACGCAACAGGTAAGTGTAAGAGAGCATTTCGGCATCGATAGCGATTTAACGGTGTTGGCCTTTGAGAAGGCGGGAGAGTACGTACCGAAGATCGATCCCAACTACTGTTTTGATCCTGAAGTCACGCTCGCAATATTAGCGGGCTTCACATCTAACCGTCGCACGTTAATACAAGGCACACACGGAACCGGCAAGTCTTCTCATATAGAGCAAGTGGCAGCACGATTAAATTGGCCATGCTTGAGGATCAACCTAGATGGGCACTTAAGCCGATTGGATTTCATTGGCAAAGATAGCATCGTCATTAAAGATGGAATGCAGGTAACGGAGTTTAAGGAAGGCATTCTTCCACAAAGCATTCAGCAACCCATCGCATTAGTATTGGACGAATACGATGCGGGCCGACCTGATGTGATGTTTGTGATTCAGCAACTGTTAGAGCAAGACGGAAAATACACTTCGCTCGAGCAAAACAGAGTGATCACTCCCCACCCTTCTTTCCGTCTGTTTGCGACCTGCAATACTCTCGGTTTAGGTAACTTTTCCGGTTTGTATTCTGGTACTCAAGTGCTTAACCATAGCCAACTTGACCGATGGAACATCATCGCGACACTTAACTATTTAGACCCACAACATGAAACCAAGATCGTTCTATCAAAGTGTCCTGAGCTAAACAATGAAAGCGGTAATCAGTTAATAGAGAAAATGATCGCCACCGCCGGTTTAACGCGAAATGGATTTAGAGCCGGCGATTTATCAACGGTTATGTCGCCAAGAACAGTAATCACATGGGCTGAGAATATTCGAATATTCAAGAATGTAGCCACTGCATTTAGGCTGTCGTTCCTCAACCGTTGTGAAGACGAAGAGAAGGAGCTAGTTCGCGAATATTACTTCCGCTGCTTTGGTGAAGCTCTAGAGGAGCATACTCAGAGCTATGCTCAGTCGGAGTTTTAATCGATGGCTAATATTTCCTCCCAACAGAAAAAGATCCTCGATATTGGCGTGTCGATTGCCAGAGCGATCAGCGGTGAATTGAACCTGAATTACCGAGGAGAGCGCCTCTACAACGGTAGTCGTCCTTGTTATCACTTATCGGCACACACCAACGATCTCACCTTTGTGTCACGCCATGAGCTCATCAACAGTAAATTATTGATGAACGGTAAAATTGACTCATCCGCATTGAGGCTGTTGCTTTCTGATGCTGAACTTCACTATTCGTTGCGCCCAAAAAATGAAGTCGAGCGTTTACTATTCGATTTTTGCGAACAGGTACGAATCGAGTCACAAGTTCCCGCTTACCTAAAAGGCGTCACTAAGAGCATTCAGTTCAACTTTGCGTATTGGAGCGATCAATATCATCAAAATGGCTTTACTGAATCCCGCATTGGTATTTTGTTGTTCACATTAATGCAGGTCATCCACACTCGCTTAACGGGTGTTCCAGTCTCGGATCCCATCGCTGAAACCATTGAATCGACTCGAGCAGGCATCGTGCCTATATTTGGTAGCTGTCTAAAACAATTAAAAGAACATCGAGCCAATCAACAGCGTTTTGCTCACTATGCCAACGAGCTCGCGTCTCTGGCACAAGCACTTATCAACCAAGAACAAGAGGGTGAAAGCTCAAGCACCCCAACGGTTGAAGAGGACATTAAAATCCTCGCGCAACTTGCTTTAATCGTTGATGGGGACATAGAAGATGAAGAGATTGATGCGGACATCACTGGCAGTAGTAAGGTCTTCGAATTGTCAGGCGCTAATTATCAAGTATTCAATTCAGAATTTGACCAAGTGATCGCCGCAGATAAGCTCGTCCGGCGTGCCCTATTATTCGAACTGAGACAAAAACTCACTGATGACTTGATGGCGAGACAAGTGAATACCCGACGCTTAGCCGCCATGCTGTCTGGTTTTGTTGCCACACCACAACGAATTCGACGCCAAGAACACCTAGAAGAAGGCATCGTCAACGCCACTGCCATCACTAAGCTCATCACTTCTCCTTTAGACCGTACGTTTTTTTATCAGCCTGAAATTGGCCCGTCTCACCAATGTGCCATCACGTTTTTGATGGACTGTTCAGGGTCGATGCAAAAACACAGCCACAAGCTAAGCCTACTAATGGATACGATCCTCAAATCCGTTGGACTCGCCAATATCCCCTTTGAAATTATCGGCTTCACCACCAACAACTGGAACGGTGGCAAGGTTTACCGACAGTGGCTCAAACAAGGCCAACCGAAACATCCCGGGCGTTTAAACGAGGTTAGACATATCGTATTTAAGGATTTTGATACCCATTGGAGGCGCGCTCGACTCGGTATTGCAAGCCTTCGTAAAGCGGACATCTTCAAAGAAGGAATTGATGGCGAAGCGGTTCAGTTTGCCAGCCAGCGATTGCAGCAGCACAGCGCACAACGAAAGGTTTTGTTTGTGTTTTCGGACGGTTGCCCGATGGATACCGCCACCAGCACAGCCAATGATCAATTCTATTTAGACAACCACCTCAAACAGGTGATTGATCGCGAGACGACCAAGAATAATATTGAAATCCACGGCGTAGGAATGGGGGTAGATTTAAGCCCCTATTATCGCAGTAACATCACGTTGGATACTCAAGAGAGCTGCTTGTTTGGACTATGTAGAGGAATCTTTGAGATGCTAAAGCGTGTTTAGACGGTGAAGCTTCGGCTAGCGAGTCGCTAGCCTCATTGATAGAGCTGGTTTATGAAGAGCCCAACAATGACCATGCCGACACGGCCATCAAATACCCACCAATCAACATCAACACCATAAATACTAACTTTCTGAGTTGGTCATTCGACAAGGGAGGCGGAAAGCGGCGCGCGAACATGGTGACAAGCACCACCAAAGGAATAGCAATCGCAGATAGCCACAATATGCTTGCTTCCATATCGCCTGCAGCGTAAACATTCACGGTACGTGACATCGACGTGCAAGCGAACACCATCAGCAGTGTGCTTCGTACTAAATCAAGCGTAAAAGGTTGCCTGTAGAGATGATAAACAATCGGTGGACCCGCCATACCAAATAGCCCGCCCGCGAGACCAGAGCTAAACCCTGACACCAAAAAAGACAGGGTTGTAGAGCGTTGGGTTCTAGTTTTAGGTTTGAACATAAAACTCAAGCCTGCGAATAGCACCATAGCGCCTAACAAAGCTCGTAGGATATGCGTTGCAGATTCGCTCAATTCGCCTAGCAAGAACACCCCAAGTGACACGCCGGGAATAATACCGATCACCAACACCACAAGGATTTTTAGCTCGCCAAGCAACGGCTTGCCCATCAAAGCAACCAAGCAATTGAACAAGGTGACAATACTCACCACCGCGGCAATAACATTTAGGGAAACTAGATTAAGGCTGACCGTCAAACCAATCACAATGATGCCTAACCCAAAGCCCGTGACGGTTTGAAAATAGGTGCCTAGCGCAATAGTGGCCAAAATGGCGAGTAAAACCGGTAACTCCATTAACAATCCTAAATAGGTTATTTGGGGTAATATGAGTGCATATCAGCGTTAGTTTAAGCAACTAATGTTAATACCTAAAATCAAATGTCGGCTCTTGTCTTTCTTCAACATTAGCTTCAGTGTCAGCCTTAGAGCCAGACACTTTCCCTTGCTGCGCTTGTAGCGCGGTAACGGCAATGACGTTAAAGATATCCTCTGCGCAGCACCCTCTTGATAAGTCATTGGCCGGTTGATTCAACCCTTGGAGCAAAGGACCAATGGCGACCGCACCACCTAACCTTTCTGCCAACTTGTAACCTATATTGCCCGCTTCGAGGTTGGGGAAGATCAACACATTGGATTGACCTTTCACTTCGGAATCAGGCAACTTTTTAGCCGCGATTTCGGTGACAATTGCGGCATCAAGCTGAACATCTTGGTCAACCGCAATACCAGGGCAACGCTGTTTCACGATCTGCGCAGCACTGCGCACCTTGTCCACCGACTCATGTTTCGCACTACCGTTGGTGGAGAATGAAAGCATCGCCAACTTAGGCTCTTCCATTAGCAATGCCTGAGCACTTTGAGAAGCGGCGACCGCGATTGATGCCAGCTCCGTTTCATTGGGGTTAATCACCAAGCCACAGTCACTGAAAATCAGACCACCTTTTAGATTATGGAAAGGCTCACACAACATCATAAGGAAGAAACTCGATACCAACTCGCTATCGGGAGCAGGGCCGATGATCTGCAGTGCAGCTCGCACCACATCAGAAGTGGTATACACCGCACCATTTACCGTGCCGTCTACTAACCCTTCCCTCACCATCAAGTTGGCAAAAATAAGTGGGTCTTTAACCTTCTCCAAAGCATCTTCATACGTCATGCCTTTGGCTTTTCTTAACTCATATAGGCGCTCAGCTAATACGACTTTCAGAGCCGACGTTTGAGGTGAAACAATGTGAATACCGGCAAGATTAATATGATGCAACTGCGCGGCTTCAATAATCGCCTTCTCATCCCCCACTAGCGTGATATGGGCGAGCTGTTTGTCTATCGCTAATCGTGCTGCGGCGAGCACTCGAGGATCTTCCGCTTCGCTCAACACCACGCGCTTACGATCTAAGTGAGCCTTATCAATAATCCGTTCAATTGCCTTCATGATAAACTCCATTTATTGAGATTAATTGTTCCATAATTTAACTTTATATTATTGAAATAATAAAAAAGGTCAAATATTATTCAGATAATTGAAGGAAATTGATTTGCTATGTACACTCTTACACATAGACATATCGCAAGGATGAATCACTGTATGCAAACAGAAACACCACAAGTTCAAGGAGATACGCCAACTCTTCGACTTTTTGCTCTATTAGAGGTAATCGCACAGAAAGACGAATTCATTTCTCTTCAAGGATTAGTCGAAGAAACCGGGCTACCGAAACCGACGTTACACCGCATGCTGCAACAACTGGAATCAGCAGGCATCATTCAAAGAGATGGTGACGATAAGCACTACAGCTCAGGTATTCGACTCAGAAAACTGGCCGAAAACCTACTCTTCAATAGCACTATGCACAGTGCAAGACGCACGATTCTTGAAAACCTGCGTGCAGAAGTTGGCGAAAGCTGCAACCTGACAGCGCTATCAAGCGGCGAGATCATCTACCTTGACCGTGCAGAAACGGAAGCCCCACTTCGTTTCCACCTCCAACCAGGTTCTCGCGTTCCTGTGCATTGCTCGGCTACCGGCAAACTGTTTTTGGCTCACATGTCGAAATCACAGCGCAGACGACTGATCGAGAATGTGCCTCTGACGCAGTACACAGTAAAAACCATTACCGACTACTCCGTTCTAGAACAAGATATCGAAGAAGCGAAGATCCAAGGCTATGCTATTGACGATGAAGAGTTTCTTCCAGGTTTGGTGTGTATTGCGGTACTCATCCCATCACCAACCGGTCAATCCAACCTTGGTTTAGCAATTCAAGCACCTGTGATTCGAGTGAAGCCAGATGAAGCGATTAAGTTTTTGCCTGCACTGCAAAAAGCAGCGAAAGCACTAGCGAAAATCGAAGCGGACAACTGGGGTCAACAATAAATAGTTTGAGGCTATCTGGCTCCTTGACAACGGTAAGTTCATTCACTAGATCAACACGTGTTAAGTAATCATCAATAAGGAACCACAATGCTCAAAATCAACAACAAGCAATTACTCTCTTTTATGGTGACAGAAGCAGATAGCGCGGTTACGGTCACCAATCCAGCAACCGGTGAGCTCATTGGCTATGCGCCAATCTCTAGCGAGGTGGAGCTAGATAACGCTATCAAGCGTGCAAATATCGCACAGAAAGAGTGGGCAAAAGTTCCAGCCAAAACTCGCGCTGCGCTACTGAATAATTGGTATAAGTTGATCCTTGAAAACAAAGATGATCTTGCTCGCTTGATGACCATGGAACAAGGTAAACCGTTGGCAGAAGCGACTGGCGAAGTGGTTTACGGAGCAAGCTTTATTGAGTGGTTCGCCGAAGAAGCCAAGCGCACCTACGGCGATTCGATCCCAAGTACTGCGGCAGATAAACGCCTAGTCACCATCAAACAACCGATTGGGTTAGCCTGTGCCATCACGCCGTGGAACTTTCCCGTGGCGATGATCACGCGTAAAGCAGCGCCTGCATTGGCGGCTGGCTGTAGTTTTATTGTGAAACCTTCTGACGAGACACCACTTTCTGCGTTTGCGGTCGTTAAACTGGCTTACCAAGCTGGAATCCCTGAAGACCTTATTCAAGTGGTTTTAGGTACTAGTCCGGAACAAATCGGCGAACTGTTTACCTCTCATCCATTAATCAAAAAGATCTCATTTACCGGCTCTACCCGTGTTGGCAGCATTTTGATGGCGCAAGCCGCCAAAGGCATCAAACGCACTTCAATGGAGCTTGGCGGCAACGCACCCTTTATTGTATTTGACGACGCAGACATCGACGCAGCCGTGCAAGGAGCAATGGCATCTAAATTCCGCAATGCAGGGCAAACTTGTGTTTGTGCTAACCGCTTCTATATCCACAGTAAAGTACACGATGAATTTGTAGCTAAGTTCGACCAAGCAGTACAACAGCTTAAGGTCGGCAATGGCTTAGATGAAGGCGTCAATATCGGCCCAGTCATCAGTGAAAGAGCAAAACAAAATATCCAACGCTTAATTGACCGAGCGATTGAGCAAGGTGCACAGCCTGTTACACCAACTCAATTACTCGATGGCCAGTTTATTCAGCCCGTCATTCTTAAAAACGTGAAACATGACATGGACATCGTTCAACAAGAGATCTTTGGCCCTGTCGCTCCAGTTATGAAGTTTGACAGCGATGAAGAACTCATCGAGATGGCGAACGATACCATTTATGGTTTAGCGTCTTACTTCTACAGCCAGAATATTCACCGTGTATGGAAGATAGCAGAAGCGCTTGAATACGGTATGGTTGGCATCAATGACGGCTTGATCTCTACTGAAGTAGCGCCGTTTGGTGGGGTGAAACAGTCGGGCATTGGTCGTGAAGGGGCAAAAGAAGGCATCGATGAGTACATGGATATTAAGTATCTATGTTTTGGTGGAAATTAAGGCTTCGGTGGAAACTAGGCTTTAGCGGTAACTTAGCTTTTCTCCTCGCTCCTCAACCCCTCTGAAAACGAAAGCAAAAAAAAGGTTCATCGCGGCTTTCCGGGGAAAGCCGCTTTTATCTTCAAGAAGAAGTAGTCTGTATCTCGATACCCATATCCCATTCGCTTGATTAGCTTTATCTTGTTGTTTATCCCTTCCAATGTGCAGGTGTTGAGCGGATAACTTGCCGATGCGAGAATGCCGTGAAGATAAGGACTCAGTTTTCGTGCGAACTCTTTTAATGGCTTAATCCCACTCTCTTGTACTTGTGCCCACCACGTATCCCAGAGCCCTTTGGCATGCACTTCTGATTCACAATACCAAAGCTCTTTGAGTTGTGCTCCGAGGATGTAAGTGGTCATTAAGTCCTTATTGATATTCAATATTTCTGTAAGATAGCTGTCTTGCTGTGTATTTAAGTTGCCCCTATTTTTCAACAACACCCAGCGTGAACGCTTGACCCATTGCCTCGCTTTTTTATCTTGCTTGAGTTTGTTGGCTTGGTCGACTCTGACTCTATCCATGACCTCACGACCGAACTAAGCAACAACATGGAATAAGTCGTAAACGATTTTTGCGTTCGGGCAATGTGCTTGAACTTCAAGGTCAAAAGCCGTATTCATGTCCATCGCGACCGCTTCGATATTATTGCCATGCTTGCCTAACAGCTCGAAGAACGGTCGTATGTCCTTGCGGCTACAGCCTAACCCTATCCAAATGACTTGGTGCGTCTTAGCGTCAGCAATGACCGTGGCATACCTATGTCCTTTAAAGATAGCGAACTCATCCATGACGAGTTGCCTTAGCCCCTCCCATTTCATTGACGGTACCACTCGTGGAAGTCGGCGTTTATCTATCTCTTTAATGGTGTGCCAATGTACGCTTGTTAACTGGGAGATATGCTTAATGGGAAGAAGAGGCAGCAGTTGTTCTATATAACTTTTTAAGCGCTTCGTTATACGAGCATAAGGCTCTAACCAAGATAGAGACTCTGTTTTTATGCCGCAGACACGACACTTAATTCTTCGTGTTTGAACGGAAAGTTCAACAGGAACACCGAGCAACATGGCCTCTTTTACATGACGCCATTGATACTCATGAATAGCCTCGGCCTCGAGACCACAAAGGCACTTAGCCTCAGAGTTGGGTTTAAGAGTCAGGGTAATAAGTGATGCTGTCTGGTGAGACTTTACTATATGAAAGCCTTCCCAGAATGAAGATAGGAAAGTATGGTTTGGCATGAAAACGGTAGTTTGTGTATGATTTTTGTTTGGCGACTAAACCATATCACTTACTACCGTTTTTGTTTTTAGTTCCCGCTAATCCGCGATGAACCAAAAAAAAGCCGCGCTATATTGCGCGGCACCTTGGGCTCGGTTAAGGGGGGTTACTTTTATCGTTGTTATTCTTTTCTTTCTTATTATCCGGTTGTTTTGCTACTTAAGTGATTTCAGCTTCAAGCGCATAGCGTGGAGTACTGGCTCTGTATAACCGCTTGGTTGAGCACAGCCTTCAAACACCAACTGACACGCTGCAGAAAACGCAATGCTGTTTTCAAAATTAGGCGCCATATTCTGGTAGCTTGGATCCCCAGCGTTTTGCTCATCAACAACAGCAGCCATGCGCTTCATCGTTTTCATCACTTGGGCTTCATCGCAAATGCCATGGCGTAACCAGTTTGCAATGTGCTGGCTCGAAATACGCAGTGTGGCACGGTCTTCCATAAGTCCTACGTTATTAATATCAGGAACTTTCGAACAACCTACACCTTGGTCAATCCAACGCACTACGTAACCTAGGATGCCTTGCGTGTTGTTATCCAATTCATTTTGAATATCTTGTGCAGTCAGCTTTTGATTACCCAGTAGAGGAATAGTAAGGATATCGTCAACGTTCGCTCTCACACGCTCGCGCAGCTCTTTTTGGCGACTCGGTACACTGACCTTGTGGTAGTGCAATGCGTGTAACGTGGCAGCGGTAGGTGAAGGAACCCAAGCGGTATTAGCACCCGCTTGTGGATGACCAATTTTGGCATCCATCATCTTTGCCATGTTGTCTGGTTCTGGCCACATACCCTTACCAATTTGGGCTTTACCTTGCAGGCCACAAGCTAAGCCCAGATCAACGTTTTGATCTTCGTAAGCGCCAATCCATGTCATGGTTTTAAGTTGTGTTTTAGGAGCAAATGGACCCGCTTCCATACTCGTATGAATCTCGTCACCCGTTCGGTCTAAGAAACCTGTGTTGATGAACACAACACGATCTTTAGCGGCGCGGATACACTCTTTCAAGTTCACAGAGGTACGGCGCTCTTCATCCATAATGCCAACTTTGATAGTAAAGCGTTCTAAACCTAATGCGTCTTCAATGCGACCAAACAGCTCATTGGTAAATGTCACTTCTTCAGGGCCATGCATCTTAGGTTTTACGATATTGATGCTATTAGCGATCGAGTTTTGGTACGGGCTGTTACCTTTCAAATCATGCATAGCAATCAGTGAGGTAATCATGCCATCCATGATGCCTTCAGGTACTTCATTCCCTTCATCATCAATGATCGCTGGGTTCGTCATTAAATGACCAACATTACGAACAAACAACATGCTTCGGCCTTTAAGCGAGATCTCACCACCCGTTACGCTGGTGTATTGGCGATCTGGATTAAGGCTACGAACAATGGTCTTGCCATTTTTTTCTAGCGACTCTTGTAGGTCACCTTTCATCAAGCCTAACCAGTTACGGTAAGCCAGTGCCTTATCTTCACCATCAACAGCGGCTACTGAGTCTTCACAATCCATAATGGTAGTCAGTGCAGATTCCACCAGCACATCTTTAATACCGGCTGCATCAACGCTGCCGATTGGTGCACTAGGATCGATTTGAATTTCAATATGAAGGTTATTGTGTTTAAGCAGGATACAAGAAGGCGCACTAGCGTCACCCTGATAACCAATAAATTGATTGCGGTCGATTAGCGTGACTTCTTCGCCGTTATCTAGAGTCGCGGTAAGCGTGTTGCCGATACTCACGTTACTGATGCTGTATTTAGTCACGTCTTTATGAGAAACGCCATTGAGCGGTGCGGCATCATCAAGGAAACCACGAGCATAACTCACCACTTTGGCACCACGTACAGGGTTAAAGCTGCCGCCTTTCTCGGCGCCATCACTCTCGCTGATCACGTCTGTGCCGTAGAGCGCATCATATAGACTGCCCCAGCGCGCGTTTGCTGCGTTAAGTGCAAAGCGCGCGTTCATGATAGGCACTACAAGCTGCGGCCCAGCTTGTGTTGCGATTTCAGGCTCAACATTGGCAGTCGTTACTTGGAAGTCATCGCCTTCAGGTACTAGGTAGCCGATCTGCTGTAGGAACTGTTTATATTCTGCAGCATCCAGTGTTTGACCCGCACGCTCTTGGTGCCATACATCGATTTGATGTTGGAGATCTTCACGCTTGATAAGCAATGCACGGTTCTTTGGTGCCAGATCTTTGAGGATGGTTGCAAATGACTGCCAGAAGTCTTCTGCAAGAATACCCGTGCTAGGGATGATCTGTTCATTAACTAGTTGGTAGAGGGTGCTATCTATGTTCAAGCTTCCCTGTTGAATACGACTGCTCATAAAATCTCTCTCAAGTTAATCACTGACTACTCACTTAAATTTACGTAACTGACGAAAATTTAGCTAATTTATGCCACTTATAATGGACATTCACAAAAGAAATACCCTAAAAATAGGGTTATTCCGTCACACCACTTTCAATTTCATTGGCGACACTTTTTATCAAGCGACGCATCCACTGGTGGTCTGGATTGGTTTGTAACAACGGGCTCCACGCCATCTTCACTTCAAAAGGTTCGATGGCAAAAGGAGCAGGTTTGATCAATAACTTAGGGTTGTTGCGTTGCAGCTGTGCTGCTTTGGTTGGGATGGTAAGGATCAGGTTTTTCTGTTGCGCGAATAAAATCGCTGACAGGTAATGTCGAGTAAACACGGTAATGTTTCGGGTTTTACCTATACGCATTAGCGCTTCATCGATCCAACCTAATTTCTGCGCTTCACTTGGGTTAATCCCAACACCCGTACCCATACCGGTTTTGCTCACCCAAATGTGTTGCGCTTTTAAGTAAGAAAGAATATCGAAATTGTCAGCTATCGGATTATCGCAGCTGAATAGGCAAGAGAAGCCGTCGTGCCAAAGGCTCATCTGGTGAAAAGACTGAGGAATATCGTCGAAGCGGTTAATGATGATATCAACGGTACCCTGCTCTACATCCTGATAACTCACGTCACTTGGCGTCATAATATCGAGGCGTATTTTCGGCGCTATCTCACTCAACTTTCTTAATAGCGGCTGAATAATGGTGGATTCAGCATAGTCACTCGCCATGATACGAAATACGCGTTCACTGTCTTCTGCGTTAAATTCCGTCGTCGGTTGCAAGGTCTTTTCTACATTCGCCAAGATGTTGCGAATCAAAGGTTGCAACTTTTGCGCGCGCTCGGTTGGCACCATTCCTTCACTTGTTCTGACCAGCAACGGATCCTCAAGTAGATCGCGTAATCGGCGCAGTCCATTACTCATTGCAGGCTGAGTAATCCCCAGCTGATTCGCTGCTCGCGTAACGTTTCTTTCACGTAGCAACATGTCTAAATACACAAGTAAATTAAGGTCTATACGAGCAATATTCATATAAAAAATACCGAATATAATAACTATAAATTAACAAAATTATCACATGTATGATTATTCTTTGTCCATAGCAAAGTTTTAATCCAAGCCAAGTTGGCAACCATACCCACGTGAAACTAAGGAATAGTTATGTCGCAAATTACACAAGATATCGAAATGATAGAAGTTGCAAAAAGCGCTGCAGGTGCTCCATGGGATGCAATCGATGCTGAATCTGCTGCTCGTATGCGAGCTCAAAACAAATTCAAAACAGGTCTAGATATCGCACAATACACGGCAGATATCATGCGTGCGGATATGGAGGCTTACGATAAAGACAGCTCTCAATACACTCAGTCTCTAGGTTGCTGGCACGGTTTTATCGGCCAACAAAAGTTGATTTCTATTAAGAAGCACTTTGATGGTAAAACAGATCGCCGCTACCTATACCTTTCTGGTTGGATGGTTGCAGCACTTCGTTCAGAGTTCGGTCCACTACCAGACCAGTCAATGCACGAGAAAACATCAGTTGCAGCGCTAGTTGAAGAGCTATACACCTTCCTTCGCCAAGCAGATGCACGTGAACTAGGCGGTCTATTCCGTGAACTAGACGCAGCTCGTGAAGCAGGTGATGTTGACCTACAAGATCGCATCCAAGACCAAATTGACAACCACGTAACACACGTAGTGCCAATCATCGCGGATATCGATGCTGGTTTCGGTAACGCAGAAGCGACTTACCTAATGGCTAAGCAGATGATTGAAGCAGGTGCATGTTGTCTACAAATCGAGAACCAAGTTGCCGATGAGAAGCAATGTGGCCACCAAGACGGCAAAGTAACCGTACCTCACGCTGATTTCCACGCGAAACTTCGTGCACTTCGTTACGCTTTCCTTGAGCTAGGCATCGACAACGGCATCATCGTTGCGCGTACCGATTCACAAGGTGCAGGTCTAACAAAAGAAATCGCAGTAGTGAAAGAGCCGGGCGACCAAGGTGACATCTACAACTCTTACCTAGATGTTGAAGAGATCGATGTAGCTGACATGAAACAAGGCGACGTTTGCTTCAACCGTGAAGGCAAGCTGGTACGTCCTAAGCGTCTACCATCTGGCTTGTACCAATTCCGTCAAGGTACTGGTGAAGACCGCTGTGTATTTGACTGTATTGAAGCAATCAACGCGGGTGCTGACCTGCTTTGGATTGAAACAGAGAAGCCCCACATCGGCCAAATCAAAGAGATGATGGATGGCGTTCGTGAAGTACACCCTAATGCGAAACTGGTATACAACAACTCTCCATCGTTCAACTGGACGCTAAACTTCCGTCAACAAGCATACGATGCGATGGTTGAAGCTGGTGAAGACGTTTCTGCCTACGACCGTGCTAGCCTAATGAGTGCTGAATATGACGAAACTGAATTGTCTAAACGAGCTGATGACAAGATTCGCACATTCCAAGCAGATGCGTCTCGTGAAGCAGGTATCTTCCACCACCTAATTACTCTACCTACTTACCACACTGCAGCGCTGTCTACCGATAACCTTGCGAAAGAGTACTTCGGTGACCAAGGCATGTTGGGCTACGTTGCTAACGTTCAACGTAAAGAAATCCGCCAAGGTATCGCATGTGTTAAACACCAAAACATGTCTGGTTCAGATATGGGTGATGACCACAAAGAGTACTTCGCTGGTGAAAACGCACTAAAAGCAGCGGGTGAACTGAATACATCGAACCAATTTGATTAATCGCTGGCACTTTTTTGATTAGTCACTAGCACTTTTGATTAATCGCTAACGCTAAAGCCTCCCCCGCCCTTCTCTCTTACTTCGGTAAGATCCGGGGGAAGGCTTTGAGATAAGGCTTGTACTGCCAGCTTTATCTCAAAGTCTCAGATTTGTGCCCTAACCCACGGTCAGCTAAGCAACATCTGTTTAAGCTAACCGTATTCATGTTTTATGAGATTCCTGTTTGTTGAAATTTCTTTTGATTGAGAGTGCCTATGACTTCAATACCTAAACACCTACAAGATGCAAAAACACTGCTATCAGAAAATGGTTTCGCAACAGGTGATACTTGGTATCACGGAACCTCTTCAGCATTAATCGCTTCTATTAAAGGCCAAGGACTAAAACGCTCGGGTGATAAAGCACTCAACCAAGCCGCCGTAAAAACCATGGCAACCATCGGCAATAACTACACCGAATCTGTAGAGCCTGTGTTCCTAACTCAGAGCAAAGAGCTTGCGTACTACTGGGCACAACAAACGGTGAGAGAGCGCAGCGTTCGTTTTGAAGGTGATGAACAACCTATCGTATTAGCGGTAAACCTGTCTGAAAAACAGCGCGCTAAAGTAAGGCCGGACGTGGGTGCGATGAGCCTGTTAATGATGAGTGTGGGCGAGCAGTTTATGGCTCATCTCGCTAAAGTTTACCAAGATAACAAGATTGCAGGCCCTGATATCGATCTTCGTACTGCAGACCGCATGGATTACCTAAATAAACTGGGTATGGCATACATCGATGAAGATATCAGCCGAGCTTGCGTTGTTGAGTTATCTGAAAGCGAAGTATCAGAACCTGAATTATCTGAGGCGGAATAAACCGTTACGAGCTTACGATAAAGCGCTAATCAGAATAAAAATGGCTCCAAGTTGGGCTGTCTCTTGATCACAAGTCTGGTTAATCAAGAGACTTGGCGAGTTCATACCCTTCAAGGATGGTTTGTAACCTAAGCCATCCTTGCCATAACGTCTTTATAGAAGCGCGACCTGTTCGCTTGGTATTCTTCCAACCACCTAACCGAGCAATACCGTTGTAAGCCCATGATATATTAGGCGCTTCTTTCGGTAGTTTTTTGCTCTCCAACTTGAGCCACATTAACTTCCACGCTTTGCCTTTTAATACCTGCTCACAACTGCTCTTAGATAACTCGTCTGATTCATTCATAAACCTCAACTGGAGTAACCGAGTCGCGATAAAAGCCAAAACGACGCTGAGCCTTTCTAAGTTATCCTTACTTTGCATTCTCAGTTGCTCAACTTCAGTCCCTTCACTTTTCCAGACTTTATGAAAATCTTCTATCAGCCAGCGCCGCTCATAATAACTGACGATTTTGAGTGCCTCTTCCTTGCTCGTTATCGGCTCTGAAGTCAGTAAGTGCCATGCGAGCTTATTACCACTCTCTCCTTGTTCTATACATCCCACGTAGTAAAGCGGAATGTTATCGAACTCTTTCTTGTTAGCAGGAGACTTGAGTGTCACGGGGGCATATTTGATATCTAAATGAGCCTTGCGAGCTTTACGACCGCCTTTTTGCGGTATTTCGAGCACTTTCTCTCCGGCTGATAACAGGGTAGAAGCATAGCTATAAAGACGATTATCGTGCTCTTCAATACAGCGGCTTTGCATTGAGCGAACGAGGAACCTTTGTTGTTGCTCTCGCTTGTAAGTGAGGTATTCAAATAGGTCGGCTTCTCTATCGCACACAGAAATGACATCCGAAATTTTATCGCCAAGTCGCTCAGCGACATGGCGAGAGGCTTGTTCCCACTTATAACTTTCTTTCTCTTTGTATGGTCGAGTCGCATGCTGGTGCCTTTGACCTCGCTTTTCTATATCACGAGTCCAGCGCTGTTGTTCAATTAAACCAATAACAGATTGAGTGTCGGGAGCAAAAAGTAAGGTTGAGTGTACAAACATGGCGCGATGTCGATTGCCTTGATTAGAGTGCCCGAGTTCATCTCGAATGCTGCGATGGGAGTAACTGAGAGAAGTGGTGTCTTCTAAGGCAAGAAGTGTTTGTTGCTCTAATGCTTCTTGTGCGGTGACATAAAAACCCGCTTCTGCGATATCTTCTGCTTTGATTTGCTCATTACGGATGAAGCGATAAGCCCCTTCCATTTCAGCAGGGGATATAATGAGTTTCGAGACGGGTACGCCAGGCTGCTCGGCCAGTGAGGCTGCGAGAGCAACGAGTCTTTGAGTGCGTCTAGGGTCATTAAGGTGGGCTTGACCGAACTGTTTTTGTGCCCAAAGGGTTGGCTCTATATAGGTCATGATAATCATCCTTGTCATTGCTTAGATGATCAGATCATGAAACCTAAAAATAGTTCAAAAAAATCCCCAAGCGTGGCTTAGGGATTTGTGTATAAGAGACAGCCAAGTTGGGAGCCATTTTTGTGTGAGACGTTATATTTGATAGCTAGCTTAGACTACTGACACAAACGGCCTTGCTGCGCGGCCTGAACCATTTCGATATCGCCTTGTAGAGAGCGGTATACAATCGTATTCCACACTTCACCATTATCCATTTCAAACTCAATCGCGTAATTCAAACCAGCCACCACTTGAGTTCGAACACTCAAGATTTGTTGAAGCTTTGCAGACGTGTTCATTTGGCTAAGCACGGCGTCTAGCGCTTGCTCTGCTTGTGGTGTGACTTCACTTTTCGACCAACCACCAGTTAGGTTTTTAGTACTACAGATCGGATTCGTATTCTCTTGTGACTGAGTCATCACTTCACCATTCTGACTGCATCCAGCCAGAGCAACCACGCCAACTAAAGTCGCAACTCCAAGTAGTGATGTTAATCGTGCTTTCTTCATAGATCCTCACTAAATAAATCATTCAGTTTTAACAAGTGACCACACCGTTATCTCGATGTTTCATATGCTTACAAGCTTAAACCGCCAATGTCATCACTTCATCAGAGATTATGGTGCAAATACTCTATAAACACAGAAAACTGTCAGAAGAACAAAGCCGAGTGTTTATACTCGGCTTGTTATCTATATATTCGAGATTTGTACCTTAATGAAAATAGACTAACATCTCGACATCATCACCTTGCTGTTCTGCACTTAACAAGAAGTGTAAGTACCCTTCCTCAGTCACAGGTATTTGTAGATACTCATTGCTGCCACGATAATCCGACGCATAGTCATGCTGCCCAACGGTTGGCCAATATGCACCGCTTGCAAACAGATCAACATTACCTTTCTCTGCTGGATCATTATTTTGATCGATTAGCCATACGCGAACTTCTTGTACACCCTCTGGAACATAAACGGCAGCGTAACGTTGTTGATGAACAGTAAACAGATGAGCTTTACCAGATTCTAATACCACAGGTGTTAGGTCATCTTGCTCTGGAGACTGTGGAACGGGTTGTTCTGTTTCCAAAGATGCAAACAGCTTCACCCCGTTGAATTCAGTTCGTCCCGTAACGCTCATGTAGTAACGACCGAGCTTAATATATCCCGTCGCCTCTGGCTCAAATACCACCACCTCATTGCTGCCACTGCCATACTGGCTGAACTCAAAGTCATAGTAATGCGCAGCGCGGTTGTAGCTCATGTAGAGATCAGCATCCCCTTGAGGTTTCCCTTCAATTAACACCTCAAAGTGTGTGGTGTTCTCAGGGACGTCAACATAAAATAGCTGCTCACTGTATGCTTCACCGCTCAACACTAGGCTTTGGTTGGCAATAAGAGTCTTGATTTGATCACTTGGTTCTGTCGGTTCAGTTGGTTCTCCAGGCTCAGGTTTGTCTTCACTTGTTACCGTATCTAGCCAACGTTCAAATTCACCGTCGTACTGTTGGCCAAGCACTTTTACCTGCTTTGCCCATTCAGCAAACTGACCAGAACGAGACAGTGCCAGTAAGCTTTGCACTTCATTGGGGTGCTCCTCTAGCATAAAGCGAGTCGCTAAATACCCCCATCGGTAAATACGATTCGAATCATGAGAGTAAGTGGTTGCAAACACATCCGATAGGCGCATCTTGCCACTATCAATTAAGCGTATTGCGGCATCGTAGCCTAGCTTGTAGTGCATATATTCGGCGAAACCTTCTAACCACCACACTACGTAGCCATGAGCCAAGTTATCATTAAATGAGCCATATAGATTGAAGCGTGCATCTAGGTAATGCATGTATTCATGTTCAAAATTCAGAATGGAGAGCTCATCCCCATTGTCGTAACGGTAAGCCACGAAACGCGCGACATTATCCAAGCCGGCCGGATTACCTTCTAAGTACTGACCACCGTTATCTGTCGTATTGCCAAACAGGAATGAAGAGTAATCAGTATAGCTGCCTTTGTTACCAAATACCGCGATCTCAACATTATTATTGTTGTCGTCAGCGACCGGTTGCTGCCCAGTATTAGCCACTTGGTGAAAGTCTGCCTCTTTTGCCGCCAATACATCACATGCCTTTGCAGCTTGTGACTCGGTTAGATTTTGAGAGCGAAGAATAGCAGGACCTTGACACTCGTAGCGGTTAGGTAAGATACGTCGAGCAACGTCGCGTTTCGCCTGTTCAAGATCGAGCCCGTTCAAACCCTCTGGTGCAAAGTAACCCAGCATTTCTACCGCCGCTAGCCACAGTTTGTCGTGCTGACTACCCAGTGGATTTTGCGCCATCACATCTTGCATCACCTGCAACGCTTTATCTTTAGTCGCTTTATCTGGGCTTGCTAGCAACCTTCCAGTCTCGCGCACCGCGTTATAAACCAGAAAACTTGCGTCAGTATCCAAAGCCCAGCGATTTTCGCGAGCAAACGTCGCTAGTGTATCTATATGTTGAGTGTTGTTTGCTAGGTAGTCGTAGAAGTCATCTCGAGCGGCATGGCCGGCCATCGCTCTAAATAGATTATTGAGCCCATCGACCCACTGTGTGTCTTGCGCCGTTTCACGGTTGAAATGGCTAAGTGCCGCAAGTTGTGCATCCATAGTGAGTGAAAGCTGCTTCACGTTGTCGACCATTAGAGTCAGGCTCTTCAGCGCACCAACTTGTTCTCGCCCTTGATTTAGCGAATTAGGATTAGCAAGAAATGCATTGGTTGAGTGTGCAAAGCGCTCGCTCAACGCCTCTGAAAAATCTTCTTCTCGCGCGTTATAACGAACGTAATAAGCTGCGCGTACAAATTCACCTAAGTTTTCAAGCTTGCGTGCTTGCTCAGATTCGCCTTGGTAACGGGCTATCTCTAAGTTCAGTAGATTACTAATTTGGATCAGGCTGTTTTCGCTGTAGATATTGGTTAACGAACTTTTTGATGCAGAGAACCAAGAGCTATAACAACTGTTGTCGGCTAGTGAAACCGCAAGAGCGAGATCAGGTGATAATTGAAGTTCAGACACCTCACATTGGCTTTGAGCAAAAGAGAAAGTAGATGCACTAGAAAGTAAGCAAGCGAGCGCCAAGCGATGACGTGGAAATAAACGAGTATGAAGCATAATTATATTTGTTAATTGTATATTTGGCTCGTCGTTATATTCCCTACAATTATAAAGGTGAATTTAGTTGCGTATTAGTTATGAGATTGCTTCAAAAAATAGATATTTAGTATCAGTTTATAAAACCAAAGGTTTATGCTCACTAGCTACATGTTAGGCTAGGCGTATGAATTGCTCTTAAGTTATTGAGAAAAAACTAATTTAGAGCTTTATAATCTAGAAAAAGTTCGGTTGTTAAGAAAATACGCAAGTAGTAGACTTGCGCTCGATTATGCAACTTGTTTTTAATCTCGTAGACACAAGCAACGTTATTTGTACACACGAAAATAACGTTAGTTCAAGGCTTACATAATATAAGTGTCAGGGAATAAGTGCAGATCGAATAAAAATAATTATATCAATCTAGGTTAACACCATGAAACTACTATCGTCTTTAAACTCGCTATTGGCTAGCGATGAGTCTATCGAAAAGCAACAACGAGCACTAATAGATCTCGTCATCAATACTTATCATACCGAGCAGCGCACCGCTCTTTTCCAAACCGTTACTGACTATCGACGAAACCTCCTTGAATCTTTGTTCCCGGAGCATCAAAACAAAAGCTTGTCAGTGTTGTTTGAGTTGATGGACTATCGCGAACTCATTAAGCGATACCCAAGCACCTTGAACCCTGAATTGGTTTTGTTAGAGAAGGCCGCAAGCCAATGTTATATGTCATGGTTAGACTTTTGGTGCGAATGCGAGATTGCCGTAATAAAGGCAAGATCACCACTGAGCGATCCTCCCAACTCACGTATCGAGTTACCTATTAAAGATTCCGCGTATTATGGCGCGATCATTGAGCACATCGAGTCCGATTCACTCATGGTACAAACACCATGCCATCCACAAGCCATGCCCATCAATGATGCGATTGCTTTAAGTAATCTAGAGATCTTCATAAAGGGTGAAAAATGGTATGAGATGCTGCCTTTATTACACCTTTCGCAATCTGGTAAACACTTTGTCTTGCTCAAGCACCCAGTAGATGAAGCGTTTCCAACACTAGTATCCTCGGCACTTCTGCAAGACTGGTCAACCAAGGACACTTGGTTAAGCTATGCGCCTCCCTTCAGTAATGAACACTGGCAATATTCTATGCCACTTCGCAGCTATGATGAACTGACAAGGTTGAAACTCTTTACACCGCCAGATCTATCGCAATGCAATTCTATTGTGCAGTTTGATCATCACTTCCAGTTACAGATATCCGATACATTGGTGCTTTGTGAAATACTTCGTCTAACCGTCAACGGGAATACCACACAAAAGCTCTTCTTCCTCTATCTTGCACAAAAAGAAATGATTAATCTTTTATACCAAGCCAACTATAAAATAGGCTTCACCATAATTGATCAACCATTGATACTCGACTTTTACAAAGCAATCGGCCCCAAAGCTTACTTTCATTTAGGCGTATGTGATTTAAATGGAAATGGTACGAAGACCTATCGCGGGCTGTGGAATATTAAACTCATGTTAAGAGCGTTTGAGCAAGTTAACTTTCGTGACTACCGACGTATGCTTCGTGAAAACAAAAACACTACGTGGTAATCAACAATGATCGTTTTTGATTTTAACTTAGAAACCATCTCCTATGCGAAAGCAATTATCCTTCTTGCAACTTTAGCAATTGTTGTCATGTGGCTATTTTACTATTGCATTCGCTTGCGACAAAAAAATGAAAGTATTTGGCGATCACATCATGCATCTTATATTGCTTATTCCTGCTGTATAATTGCATGGATAGGATGTAATGCATATTTCCATACTGACTTACTTGTGTTGTTGGGGATGGATACAGCGATCTTCATGGCTAAGTTTGCAAACATTGCCTCTTCTTTGGCTTTTGCTTTTGCTTTTTACTTCTCATGTCAGCTACACGCAGAGCAGAGAAAAGACAACGTTTACTTTTGGCAACGTCTCACCTTCAGCCTACTGGTTACATATTCATTATGTGTAAACTTACAACAAGATCAGACAGTTAAGTACGTGGAAGTGCTAGGACCAAGTCAGTTCAGTATAGAGTTTGGGCCACACACCTCATACTTTTTCAACGCTATGCTTTGCTCTATGCTGCTCACTTTATTCAACCTACTAGCTATGAGGGTCAATAGTAATCGCCTAACACTCGCGAAAACTAGCTATATGATATCTGGGATACTAGTCTACATGCTATCCACTCTAGCGATACAAGTCGGAATGACTTACTTCCTCAAGGACTTTTCGCTAACTTGGCTACCTCCCGCACTCTCCATTAGCGAGATGATGTTTGTTGGCTATGCTCTTCTGACTTCACGTTTCTACAGCGTGAAATATCTTGCTTACATTGGTCTTAATACACTTTTAGTATGCATGATTTTAGCAATTCCATTCGGCGTGATATTCATCCCCCAAACTGACGATAACCAATGGTTAATCGCGATCCCAATCTGTGCGATGATCGGTATCACCTGGCACGTACTCTACAAACGTGTTAGTCACTATGCGTCTTTCTTCGTTTATGGAAACAAGAAGACCCCAGTACAGCAAATACTGGCCTTGGAAGAAGATTTTAAACTGTCGATTGACGATGCAATGCGCCGTTTAGGTCAGCTGTTGCAAATCCCTGAAGACAAGCTTCGTCTTGTTAATAGCAACTACAACGAAACCTTCTACGAAGACTATCTTTCAACAAACGAGTCAGTGCTGGTGTTCGACGAGTTATCTCAAGAGCTGGATTACAAAACACCCTCCAAACTTTCGCTCAAAGCACTGTATGACAAGATGAGTTTGAACAATACCGCCTTGGTTATGCCATTGTTCGGGCAAGGGAAGTCTGTCACACATTTACTGGTATCGTCGCACAAAAGCAATGATCAAATGTTCTCTAATGAAGAGATTTCAGCGCTACAGACCTTACTGGCCCGCGTTCAAAGTACCATAGAAGCCGATAGACGAGTCCGCCAAAGCCGAGCACTCGCCAACTCCATAGCCCATGAGATGCGTAACCCACTTGCTCAAGTACAACTTCATTTCGAGGTCTTGAAACAGCATATCGAAAACCAAGCCCCAGAAAAGCAGGTCCAACTTGACATTGAAAATGGACAAGCGGCCGTTCAGCGCGGGCGACAACTAATTGATATTATATTACGAGAGGTTAGCGACAGCTCACTTGACCATGGACCGGTCTCAATGACTTCAATCCACAAAGCAATAGATCAAGCCGTCAGCCACTATGGTTTTGAAAACGAGAAAATCATCGAACGTATTCGCTTACCTCAACACGCAGATTTTGTGGCAAATCTAAACGAAACTTTATTCAATTTTGTAATTTTCAATCTTATCCGCAATGCAATTTACTATTTTGATTCGTACCCAAATAGCCAAATCGAAATCAGTTCCCAAGTCGGTTCTTACGAAAATATCCTCACTTTCAGAGATACAGGGCCAGGCATTGATGAAGCGATCAGACACAAGATCTTCGACGATTTCTTCTCTTACCAAAAAAGCGGTGGTAGCGGCTTGGGGTTAGGCTATTGTCAACGAGTCATGCGTTCATTTGGCGGCAGAGTGGAGTGTCAATCCGAGCGCGGCCAATTTACTGAGTTCCATCTTTATTTCCCTGTGGTACCCAATGCACCAAAAGCGGACACTTTACGGACACCTTACTTTAACGACTGGCAGCAAAGCCAGACCCATGTCGAAAAAGCCGATGAAGCCGTCTTACAGCCCCAAAACATCAGAACTGAAGAAAAAAAATCCGATGCAATAGCTACACAAGTTACTACGAATAGCATAGCCCCAACCGTGCTCATCGTTGACGACAAAGAGGTGCAACGTACCCTTGTTCAGATGTATCTAACCAGACTGGGCGTAAACAGCCTGCAAGCAAAAAATGGGGAAAATGCCATCGAACTGTTTAGGAAAAATCACGTCGATTTGATATTAATGGATGTACAAATGCCAGTCATGAATGGTTTTGAAGCAAGTCAGATCATCAAGGCACGCTCACCTAACACGCCTATCATCGCTCTTTCTGGTGAGTCAGGCCAGCGTGAACTAGAGATGATCGCACAGTTAATGGATGCCCGCCTAGAAAAGCCAACATCCATAGACGCTCTGAAAATTGTGCTCGATAAATGGCTGTACAAAAACACGGCAACAGAGGCTTCCAAAGAAGCGGAGAGTGAATAGTTGGTTACCCATTATTGGTGGCTGATAAGCGCATCAATAGTTAATCAAAAATCCCCTCAGAAGTTTATTTTGAGGGGATTTTTTGTGGGTACAATTAGGTGGTCACATTACCAATTCAATCAGTTATCTAACTCGAACTTGGTTAAGCGACCGGTACTTCATACGTTTTTCGCTGGCACATGTACATAGTAATAATTGCAACGCAGCTAATCAGAGACAATAACCAGCAGCTCAAAACCATCACCTCGTGAGTTGCTGGAACGAGGGATAAACAAAACGTAAAACCAAATGCTCCAATCATCTGAAGAGCACCGTAGATAGCACCAACCTGCCCCTTGTGATTAGGAAACAGATACAATGCCGAAACACCTGCTATTGCTAATAAGAATGCGGAACCAAAAGCCATCACCGCGAACCCAAATAACATTATTGAATAGCTATGCAGCAAAAGGCTTAATGTTATGACAACGCTACCCAAAACCTGAATCAGACCACCATAGACTAGAGTCATATTTTCGCTGATACGATGTTTCAGAAACTGGTTCCAAATTAATCTGGATACTACGCTACTCACTATCAAAACCATTGATCCTACGCCATAATCCGCGGCCGTTAGATCAAACTGATTCTGAGCAACAAAAGAACCCGTTACTTGGAAAAGCAATAGGCAACTTGTCCCGCTAAACATCATTGCCAAATAACACAGAAACGTTACGTTTGATGTGATGAAAGCATAGTCTCTTAGTATCTGTTTAGGCTTAATGGCATCTGGATTCTTGTGACTGATCGTTTCGCGTTTCATGACTGAAATAATCAACAGCGTTGCAGTCGATAAACATGCCATGAAGACA
Source organism: Vibrio chagasii (assembly GCF_024347355.1). Classification (NCBI taxonomy): domain Bacteria; kingdom Pseudomonadati; phylum Pseudomonadota; class Gammaproteobacteria; order Vibrionales; family Vibrionaceae; genus Vibrio; species Vibrio chagasii. The sequence continues at coordinate 1,541,972 of NZ_AP025466.1, read as the reverse complement.
AAATTACCTTGCCAACCAAAGTGCTGAGTCAGATATCCCCCCAAAATGAGCGTTAGACCAGGTAGGCTCATAAATAGAATCCCATACCAAGCAAGTATCCCCATGAGTTCAGACTTGCTGAATGCGTCTTGAAGGATAGTGCGGCAAAGTAGATAAAGGCCACCAACACCTAAGCCTTGGATTACCCTGCCCAGTAATAGAACATTTATGCTGTCAGCCATAAGAGATGTCATCGAACCAATCACAAAGATCACAGATGAAAGAACAGCGACGGGCTTTCGTCCATACCGCTCGGACAACGGTCCGCAAATTAGCTGACTGCATGCTAAAGCGATAAAAAACAGGCTCAAAGTCTGCTGTACTAACGCCTCTGATGTACGCAGTTCACTTTGTATATCTGGAAAGCTTGGCGTATACATACTCGACGCAAAAAAATAGCTCGATGCCATTAAGATGCTGATAAATACAATAGTTATTTTAGACACTCGATTTCCCATAAACGTTAAGAACAGAGCATCATGTTAAAAAGATCCTCAAACTAAGTTTTTGGGTGAAGCGCCACGATGTTTACAATTTACGCCAAGTTTAATTCTGGGGTGCTTTTTTCTGATGTTCTTTAAATGCAGTAGAGAAAGCAGATAGGCTTGAGTACTCAAGTTCGAATGCAATTTCAGTAGCACTAATCCCTTTTGCCATCATTTTCTCAGCACGCTCCATCACTACTTTTTGGCGAATCTCCCTGAAAGATGCTTTGAAACTAGTCAAAAAAAGTCGGTTTAAAGTACGTACAGAAGCCCCTGTTTGTTTAGACAAGTCTGAGATAGATAACTTAATACTCGGCTTATTTGATAATGCATCAATTACCGGTAGCAGCCTTCTGTCCATACCTTCCTTTGCAATTAACGGATTGTCGACTGCCTTACAGAGGGTGCATTGATCCATGAGAACCTGAATATAATGGGGCTCAAGCTTTGGCTCCGGCCCACCATTTTCCCATAAGCTGAAAAGTTGAGTAACGATGGGAGAAATATCCAAGATACATATTTCGGTGAGTTCAGGGATTGAACCTAGTGGTAGGCGAAGTAAGGAGACCTGTGACTGCTTTAAGGCATCCGCACGATGTGGTACGCCAGCTGGAATGTAAATTAAAGAGCCGGGCATAGAGAGCAAACTATCCTTGTCAGTAGAGATAATTTGGCAACCTTGATGTATAAAAACTAAGTGAGAGTAATCATGGCTGTGAACCTCACTCGAATAATGAGATTCATAATGTTTAACCATCACCTGATGATCATCCAAATTAATTATCTCCCCCAGCCTTTCGTTATGATGCATCCAAGTACCACTCCTATTTTTAATCGGCATCCCATTCATATTCTCAAGTCATCGATCAATCGAGTCTGGTTCTCTGACACTACCTCTGATAAACGCGGAATTATTTATATCTTACGACAACTCTTATCGATGACACGACAATAAGTCGGAACAATGCTAGTCCCCTAGTCGCTATACTTCATAAAGGAACATATAAGCCCCGCACCAGCTCAATGCTCTCTAACTAGGTCAGACGTCGATCATTTTTGAACAATTTCATGATTTAAAAGGAGAAAAGAGTTATACATAATAATGTGTTATTTAATCGACTAATTCATCATGACGCTCAAAGAAATCCTAAAAATTCCCAATGTTCGCTACTTCCTAATGTTTCGAAGCAGCTACTTTGCGCGTTTTTATTACCCAGTATTCACTCTACTCTACTTAGATTACGGCCTAACCCTTTCGCAATTTGCCATGCTTAACGTAGTGTGGGCGGCGACCATCGTACTTGCTGAAGTCCCATCTGGAGCATTTGCCGACACCTTGGGTCGTAAGAAGCTAGTGGTGCTCTCGTCCCTTGTGATGTTTGTTGAAATCGCCATGATAGCCTTAGTACCGACTGAAAATCCAAACTTAGTGTTCATGGTCTTTTTGGTCAACCGGATACTCAGCGGGTTAGCCATGGCATTAGCAAGCGGTGCTGATGAAGCACTGGCGTATGACACTTTAAAAGAACAAGGCAATGAGGAGCTATGGCCTCGTGTGTTACAGATCCAGCTTCGTATCGCCTCAAGCGTCGGCATCTTTGTCACCTTGATCGGTGCGGCGATGTACGACGTGAATTTCATGGCGAACATCTTTCATTTCCTTGGATTAGCCGAGCCTGAAAGCACCAAAGACCTGATGCGTATTCCTGTACTTGCCACACTATTGGTCGCGCTACTCGCGATTTATGCTGCAGTAAACATGCGTGAAGAAAAGAGAGTGATGCCGAATGGTCAAACGAAGTTAGCCACGACCATCGCCAGCCTCAAGTTAACCGCTGATACAGGTAAGTGGGTGCTCGCTACGCCCTACGTGCTTTTCATACTGCTCTACTACAGCCTGTTCGAACACACATCGCGCATGTTCCTCACTATGAACAGCCAATACTATCTTGCCATCGATATTCCAATTATTTACTTCGGTTTTATTGGCGCGGGAATCAGTCTATTAAAAATCATTTTGGCAGGCCAAAGCCGCAGACTGGCAGAAAGTATCGAGCCGAAAACCTTTATTATCGTCATGGGCTTAGCAAGTATCGCTACCTACTATTGGATCAGTTTGGGTTGGTCAATCTATGGGGTAATTCCTGCACTGGTGCTTATCTTTATCATCATGACGATGAACATTTTTATCAGTTACCACCTGAACAAAAAGACCGAGTCGCATAACCGCGCCACCGTTCTTAGCTTCAAAGGTTTGATGTTTAACCTCGGTTATGGGCTGATCGGTATTTTGTATGCTTACTACTACAAATTGGTTTCTAACAATTACTCCGAGCAAGAGATAGAGCAAAACCTCGCGTTCTTGGCGTCGCTATCTTCGTTCTGCTATTACTTCGCCTTTCTGTTCGTAATAATCAGCGGGTGGTTCTACTTCAAAAACAAGAAGGCACCGATCTTTTAAATTTCAGTGCCATGCCAAATCGGGGCAAAGGTGAAGCTCTGCTCATAAAAAGACCGCTTTCACTTCTCAGCAGGTAATTTTTTGTTAACATAATCATTAAATTACCTCACACACGGAAGCGCCATGTCTTTTAGTTGGATCGCCTTTACCCTGCTTGCTGCCTTTAGCCAATCTTGGCGTAATGCCTTTCAAAGCAAATTAAGTGGCACCATGAGCGTGGCTGGTGTGACGCTAGCAAGATTTATATGGGCAGGTCCGATCGCACTGCTCTACCTCTACGCTTTGTATCAATGGCAGCCAGTCTCCGCGCCCAATTTTTCCAGTGAGTTTATTTTCTATATCGTTGCCGCAGCAATCATGCAGATCCTCGCGACCGGCTTGATGGTGATGCTATTTAAGCTCGAAAACTACGCCATAGGTGCAGGGCTTGCCAAATGTGAAGCTCCTGTTTCTGCTGTACTTTCCGTGTTGTTTTTTGGTACGGCGTTGACTGTTACAGGTTGGATAGGCGTATTGATCGGCACATTGGGCGTGCTCATCATGAGTAGCGCTTCTGGTTGGCGAAGCCTCTCTCCTAAAGTCTTTTGCTTGGGTATGGCATGTAGCACCGCCTTTGCCTTGACCTCGCTTGGGGTACGTGAAGCGAGCCTAAGTATTGGACTCCCTTTCCCTCATAGCGCTGCTTGGGTGCTGTTTTTGGTCATTAGCCTACAGACATTAATTATCTGCACGTTTCTCCTGATTAAAGAGCCAGATACATTGCGCCTGATATTCAAAAAATCAAAACGGGTTGTGATGACAAGCCTAGCGAGTGTGATTGGTTCTCTTGGCTGGTTTAGCGCGATGTCTCTTCAAGCCGTGCCATACGTGAAAACATTAGGCCAAGTCGAAGTGGTCTTTATGGTACTAATCTCCTACTTCTGGTTAGGGCAGAGCATTGCCCGCAAAGACATCCTTGCGCTGATATTGCTTTCCGTCGCTGCAATCCTTGTGATGTGGCAATAGAGGCTATTGTTGCAATAGAAAGCTTCGTGGTAATCAAGAGTTATGTGCTAATAAAGAGCTGCGTGGCAATAAACAGTAAGGTTTATGCCCACTTTTCAGTTACTCTCTCCAAACCTTTACGCCGTCTAAAAATCATACGATGGCGTAAAATGATAAGAACCACCTTCCCATAATTTTTATAGTGCGCCTATCAGCTATCCACATATAACTTTAGCCAATAGGAAAACAATCTATGAAAACATTTGTTCAAATCACTCTAGCCACGATCCTTGCGACAACGTCAATGATGACACTGGCAGAAACAATAAACGACGCTCACTCTCAAGCCGAAGCTACAACCGTAAAACATGAATCGATGACAGTAACGCTTAACGATAAACACTTTGCGCCTACGGCAGCTACAGTCAATGCAATAAGTACTACACAGACAGCCACACAAGCGTCAAACAACAAAACAAAGTCAGCACAAGAATCCGACATATAGTCTCAAAATCAGTGACACGAAAATGAGTTACTTGGTTGAACAGCACCAGTCTGGCATTATGAACGCGCTATCTAGAAAGCGAATACGTTCACTTAACCCAACTTAAGTAATCGACTCATGACAGATACCAAAAGAAACACCCGAATTAGCCAGTTCCGATTCGGGCAGCCGAAAGAATCTCTCAAGATCGAGCATGTCACTTTAGGGGCACTCGATATAGATAAGGTTCGAGTACAAATTGAAGCGACCAACATCAACCCTAGTGACCTATTGTCGATTTACGGTGTTGGGCAATACAAACACAGCCACCAGCCGCCCAGAGTGCCAGGGTTTGAAGCAGTAGGTACGGTTGTAGAGTCTAGCCACTCTGAGTTTACTGTGGGCCAGCGAGTGCTCGTGGCAACAAGTGGAACATGGCAGAAATACGTCGATGTTTCACCTGACAATCTTTTCCACCTGCCTCAACATCTAGATAACGGATACGCGTGTCAGTTGTACATTAATGCACTCACCGCATGGATACTGACAACTGAAGTAGCAAAGTTGACCCAAGAAGATGTATTAATCATCAACGCTGGCAGTTCAGCCATTGGTAAAATTTTCTCCCAACTATCACAATCGCTTGGCTTTCAAACCATTGTTGTAACGTCACAACCCAAACGCGCTCTTACGACTTCAAAGCATGTGTTGGATACCAAAAATGACTTGGTTGCACAAATCAGGCAACTTGGCCTACCTCAACCAACTGTTGCTTTTGATGCGATTGGCGGGTCACCCGGAACAGATCTCATTCATACACTGGGCAGACAAGGGCGCTTTATCAACTATGGCACGCTGTCTCTGGATTTTTATGAGCCACGCTTCTTCGAATACGCAAAAGATCACGCTATCGATTTCAGCACCTTCTTCTTGAGGTATTGGGAAGAAGCTGAAGGTAAAAAAGTACGCCGTGACAAATTCGAGTCCATGCTCGATCACTTCATCGAGAGCGAGATTCAACTAGAAGTCGACCGTTATTTTCCTCTCGAACAAATTCAGACAGCCATTGATCTTATTGAATCAAAAACTACACGATTAGATGGCAAGATCATCTTGCTGCCTGCTTAAGTTGAAGAGATTTAGGAATGCACTTTCAACCACCAGAGTGATGGTCGAAAGTGCCAGTGTGAAAATAGTGGTTAGAATTCCATAGGCTCTATGGTTAGTGAATTTTCCAGATTAAACCAACAAGCTACTTGCGCCAGACAAGATACAAAACAAACAACCCACCCAACGCCGCAGTTACAATCCCGACAGGAAGTTCTTGTGGTGCCAATATCGTCCTACTTACCACATCCCCAAAAAGCAAAAGCACCGCCCCCCAAAGTGCGATCAAAGGAATGGCTCGTTTATGGGTTACCCCAGAAAACGGTCGAACAAGATGAGGGACCATCAAACCAATGAAGCCAACCACGCCTGTCATTGCCACGATCGATGCGGTGCAAAACGCACAGCAGAGAAAAATCTCACTTTGTAGGCGATGAACGTTGATGCCCAATGAGCTAGTCGTTTGCTCACTCACTAATAAAGTGTCGAGTTCGCGATAACGCTTAACCACTAAGGCAACCAGACACAGCACACCCACCAGCGCAAAAATCAAGTTATCCCAACGAGCAAGCCCAAGACCTCCCATCGTCCAGAACAAAATTGAGCTCGCCGCTCTTTTATCGCCGGAATAGATTAAAAAGCTGGTGATTGCTCCAAATAAGAATGAAATCGCCAAACCACACAAGATCAGGTTGTCGTTACCCTTTTTCTTCTGCATAGAGAACAGAATCAAAACTGCTGTGGCTGAAACAATACCTCCTGAGAACGCCGCCACCGGCAATGACCAAATGCCCAAGGCATCACCCAATTGAGTGATCACCAATACTGCACCAGCAGACGCACCTGATGACAAGCCAAACAGAAATGGATCCGCTAAGTCATTGCGTGTCGACGTCTGGAGTAAGGCTCCTACCATCGCCAGCCCCGCACCAGCAATAACAGCTAATAACGCCCTAGGTAACCTAAGGTCGAACAGTATTCTGCTTGTCATATCAGGGCTTGGATCATTAAAAGAGATCAATCCAACCATCACCTCTTTAAAAGAAAGAGGGACAGAGCCAAATTGTAAGCTCATCATAAAGGCGAGCAGCATTGCGCCGATACCCATCAACCAAACTGCTCGATATTTATCAAATAAAATCAAAAGACTACTACTCTTTTCGATAATAACCTTGCCTGCTATTCAGAAACAAACGCGGCTGCAAGTTTCTCAATAGCATCTATATTGGCTGGCCCAGGAGTTAGCTGCTCATAACGCAATTTGACATAGCGACCAGCAGTCACCGCATTGGTGTATTTCATTAACGGATGAGCTTCTAGAAAACGTTGCAACGAACCGGCGCCACTTGCAGTTTGGTAGTCGAGAAGAATGATGACATCCGGGTTGGCGCTAGCCACATTTTCCCAAGAAGTTCGTGCCCAGCTTGCTTCCATATCACCTGTAATATTTTGTCCACCGGCTGCTTCAATCATTGCATTAGGTATTCCGTACTTACCTGAAGTAAAAGGCTTGTCTTCACCGGAATCAAACAGAAAGACTTTGGGACTAGGTTTTCCTGACGCTTTTTGTTGTTCAGCGACTTTTGCAATTCTCTCTTTCCAACTGTTCACTAAAGCCTCGGCCTCTGACTGTTTATCGAAAATAACGCCTAGCTTTTCCATATCATCATAAAGCAGGTCCATGGTAGCGCCTTGCTTTTGGCTCTGAGTATGAATACAGCTTTCCGACAACACTAAGGTATCGATTCCATAGGGTTTCAGTGTTTGAGGCGTCACTTCTCCCCCTACTTTCATCCCGTAATTCCAGCCAGCAAAAAAGAAATCGGCATCCAAGGCAATCAATGTTTCTAATGACGGGTACTTAGGGGAAAGCTCTGGAATATCGCCTAAACGTTGTTTGAATGAACCAGACATCTTGTACCAACCAGTAATGCCCGTCACACCCACCAAATCCTCCTGAAGGCCAAGAGCAAATGCCATATCAGCCATGTTTATGTCATGCACGACCGCACGCGAAGGGTGCTTCTTAATCGTTAGTGGGCTTCCGCAATTATCTACCGTAACGGGGTATTGAGTGCTTGTTGCATGGGCAATAGATAAAGGTAAAAGACACAAAAGGCTAGAAATTACAGGCCACTTCATTGGGCTGCTCCTATTAGAGATAAATTAGAGTGATTGGATGCAGCTTCAAAGTGATGGATGGTGCTGCACATATTGGGGTGATTGAACGACAAAACGCGCAATCCAAAAACGGGCACCATATAGCGGTCTTGAATGACCGTATCTGGCGATGCAAATGTGACCATTTTTTGGCCAGACATCAGAAGAACTTTATCGGCAAATGGGGCGACTAAGGGCAGATCATGCAGCACAACAACTGATGCAATGCCGCGTTGTTTAATAAGGCTCAGAAGTTCAAGACGAGCCAGAGGATCAAGGTGGTTAGTCGGCTCGTCTAGCAATAAAAGCCTAGGCTCTTGTGCAAATGCTCGTGCAATACTTGCACGTTGTTGTTCACCACCCGATAACTCACCAAAGCTATGTTGGCTTTTATGCAATAGCCCAACATCTTCCATTGCCTGTTTGACTGCTCGCTTGTGCTCTTTCGCACTGCAGCAGAAAGTGTGCGGCGTACGCCCCAAGCCAACGTATTCAGAGACACTCAAACGGGGATCCACATGCTCATGTTGCGTAACCACCGCGACCTTTTTCGCTACCTGCTGCCTTGCTAGACTTTCAAGTTCGATACCAGACAACAACATCTCACCGGCAACGGCTTTGTACTCGCCTGTAATTCCTTTTAGTAAGCTAGACTTTCCACTTCCATTCGGCCCAATGATGGCAATACACTCCCCATCATTCACGTCAAATGTCACATCCGAGACCGCCCTCCAGTTTGCTAAACCATTGGCGCAGAGCCCCTTCACTGACAATACAGGTTTATTCAATTTCCCCACCGAGTATCAAAAAATAACTTTCGGTTATGTTATAACATAACAACAAATTAAAAATATAGTTATTAATAAATAATCTTAGAAGGTGCCAATCAACGCGAGAAACCCCGAGTACCCTAACCGAGCCTAGAGAATAACAACCTATTTAGGGGGTACTTATCCAGCTACCAACTGATCCATTCCTTCAACAATCAAGTACAAGTTACTAATAATTCGATATAAATCGCTCTAATCTCTGAAATTGTCGTCTACAGTTTGAGAGAGTCTATCGTGATAGTAATCGCCAACACATAACACCTTTGGCAATCGCTTTTTGATTACAAGGAGAGGAAATGGAAAGCCCAGTTGTCACACTGCAACAGGCCAGTAAGAGCTTTATTGATGGCAAAGAGAGCCATCAAGTACTGGACAATATCGACTTCAATCTAGGGACTGGTGTCAGCGTTGCTTTGACTGGGTCAAGCGGCAGTGGCAAGAGTACTCTACTCAATCTAATTGCGGGCTTTGAACCTCTTTCAGAAGGCGAGTTATGGCTCGATGGTGAAAATACCTCAGCTTGGAAAGACCAACACTGGAGTCGTTTCCGCCACCAAAAGCTCGGCGTTATTTTTCAGCAGTTCAACCTGCTCACCCCACTCAACGTAAAACAAAACATCGCCTTTCCATTGCATTTAAACCAACAGAAATGGGGAGCTTGGTGTGATTACTTAGTCGAAGCATTAGGTATCAGTAAACTACTTAATAGACACGTATCAGCCCTATCTGGTGGACAACAACAGCGTGTCGCTATCGCTCGAGCGCTGGCTCATAAACCTAAACTTTTGCTTGCAGATGAGCCCACAGGCAACCTAGATCATAAAGCAGGGTTGGAGGTGATGAGATTACTAAGTGAGATCACAACACAAGGCAACACCGCTGTATTATTGGTGACGCACAGCCCTGAATGCGCCGATTTTATGCAGAGGCAGCTGGTCTTGGACAATGGAAGTCTCAAGCATATAGGCCAAAATCAAGCCAGTGAGATGACTCATGCTCAAGGCTAATGCTACTAACGCGCCTGCTCACTTAAAGGTTGCGCACACCAAACTCACGCTAAACCTATTCGCGGCGCACTATCGTCAGTCACCATTGCAAGCCGCGGCGATCTTGATTGGCATTGTGCTAGCGGTCACCTTGTTTGTCGCGGTACAAGCCATCAACTTGAATGCCAAACGCAGCTATGCAGAATCCACCGAACAACTGAGCGCTCAGGCTCAGAACCTAATCATTCCACCAGCAGGACAAAACTACCTACCTGAGTCGCTCTACTTCAAGCTAAGACAAAACGGACTCAGCGCGGTACTACCTGTGATTGAAGGGCGTGTGAGAGACGAGCAAGGACGTCGTTGGTCAATCCAAGGTAGTGAGCTCATCGCCGCTCTCACATCAAGATTTCGCTACTCCGAAGGGAACGAACAAAGCATATCTCTTTTTGATAATGCACTTCCCCTACCTCAACTCTTAGCAGGCAAGCCCATAGTAATGATGAGCCAGTCGCAGCATCAAAGCTTAGACGAAGTGGAAACGCTGATCCTCGATGACATCGTTACCCAAGTGGTTGTGCTGCCTGATGAGTGGCAACTGGGGAGTCGAATGCTGATGGACATAGGATTCGCTCAACAACTGCTCAACAAACAAGGTCAACTGAGCTATATCGCCGTTTTTAATGTCGAGAACCAACCACAAGATAACTGGCAGAGTCTCATCGCAGAACAAGGGCAATGGATCACTAACAACCAAAGTACCGATCTCGGCTCAATTACCGACAGCTTTCACCTCAACTTAACTGCCATGAGCTTACTCGCGTTCTTGGTAGGTTTGTTTATCGCTTATAACGGTGTGAAATACAGTTTACTGAAACGTAATCGACTACTGGTTCAAATTCAGCAAGCCGGTGTGGCACCAAGCATGGTATTTTCAGCTTTGCTTATTGAGCTTACCGTTCTGGTCACCCTAGGAGCTGCACTCGGTTTCATTTTGGGTATTCAATTAAGCCACTGGCTCCATCCTACCGTGGCGATCACGCTGGAGCAACTTTACGGAGCAACACTTCTGCCTGGCACATGGCAGTGGTCATGGTTAATTCAGGCCTTATTGCTCACCTTAGCCGCCACACTTGTTGCCTGCTGGCAGCACTTTAAACAACGCATTCACCAACCGCTCTCCTCTCATGGTGGCTTTTATCAAGCGCCAGAGGCTTCAAACGAAAACCAACTGTTTATTATTGGAACAACACTCACGGGTATCGCATTAGCTGGCTTGTGGCTTAGCGAACATCACCGCCTCACCATGGCGTGGCTTGGTGTATTAGTGGTATCTATTCCTTTGTATCTGCCTAAAACGCTCAGCGTATTAGCAAAGTGGAGTGAACAGCGCACTCAGTCGGGGTTGATGCAGTACCTGTTTGCTGAGTTGCGAGAGCTCATATCTTCACTTTCCCTTGCCATGATGGCGCTGCTGCTTGCTGTAACGGCTAATATGGGAATGAATACCTTAGTAGGCAGCTTTGAATCGACTCTAAAGCAATGGTTAGAACAGCGGCTGCATGCCGACATTTACGTGAGCCCGGCTCAAGGCGAAATCGCCAACGTAGAACGTGCATTAGAGCAGTTTGAGAACGTTGAAACCGTTTATAAGCAATATTATGTCGACGATAACTTACAAGGTTTGCCCACGTTACTCGGTACCAAAGACAAAGATACATTAGCGCAAACCATGGTATTCCAATCGCAGCTAGATAACTTTTGGCAGCGCTTTCACCAAGGTGAACTGGTTGCGATAAGCGAACCCACGGCGGTGAAGCTTGGTTTGTCTTTGAACAGCAAACTTAAGCTCGACTCTATTCCAAACAAGTCACTAGTCGTCGGTGCGATTTTCCACGACTACGGCTCACCCAATGGCGAGGTATTGCTTGCCCCTAATTTATGGCTTGAAAGCGGTTTTACTAACTTGCCGACTAGCCTAGGGGTTAAAGTCTCTGGTGACCAACAACAAGTCTACGAACAGCTGCGCCAGCAATTGAACTTGCACCCAAGTCAGCTCTACGATCAAGCGCAGATCAAATCCCTCGCTTTAGATATCTTTTCACAAACCTTCGCCATTACACGCGCACTAAATGGCGTCACCTTGATGGTTGCCGTCATTGGCCTGTTCTGTGCGTGTTTCATGCTGCTCGATGCTCGTAAGGCCGCTATCGCACGGTTGTATGCACTTGGCATAAGCCGCAAAAAGTTAATGGCGATGGTTCTCGGGCAAATCGTTGTGCTTGTGACCTTTACTTTGGTTATCGCCATCCCACTTGGTGCGATGGTTGGCTACGTACTAACAGACATCGTCACCCTTCGCGCCTTCGGTTGGAGCTTAAATTATCAGTGGAATTGGAGTGATACGCTCAGTATTTCCTTCATCACAATTATTGTGGCTGTGATTGCAACACTCATTCCTCTATGGCGCTTGGTCAGTAAGCCTGTGGTGTCTAGTTTGCAAAGTGAGGTGTTGTAATGAACATTGGCTTGAAAAGTAAGTTAATCAGACTATCTGCTCTCTCACTGGGTCTGCTATCTCTATGGGGTTGTGACAAGGTCGATCCGAATTCCGCTCAAGACATGGGATCAATACTCGGCGGGAACAGCGAACAGCAGAGTGATCAATTCAGTCCCGTCATTAAAGGCGTTGAACTCACCTTCCCTGAAGACCATCAAACACACCCGAGTTTCCGTCATGAGTGGTGGTACCTAACAGCCAACCTCATCGATGAGGACGGCAACACACTAGGCGTACAATGGACACAGTTCCGCTTTGCCGCAGCTCCAGAAAACAGCGCCGAACAAAACAAGTTAACCGCATGGCAAAGCCAGCAGATCTACATGGCACACAGTGCCGTTACCACCGAAGACAAACACTACGCCGATGAAAAATGGTCGCGCGATCAAGCTGAACTGGCAGGCGTAAACACATCACCATTTCGCGTCTATCTTGATGATTGGCAATGGACATCTTCTACTGATGACTTGTTCCCTGCCACATTAAATGCTAACTCAGAGCAGTTTGGCTACTCGTTAACACTGACTAGCGACGCTCCCTACCAAAAACAAGGAGAGCAAGGCTACAGCACCAAAAGCGGTGACGGAAAAGTCGCATCCTACTACTACAGCCAGCCATTCATCGATGTATCAGGCGACGTGACGATTGATGGCGTGACACATCAGGTTTCAGGCAAAGGTTGGATAGATAGAGAGTGGAGCTCGCAGTTCTTACTCGATTCACAACAAGGCTGGGATTGGTTTGCACTGAGACTCAGTGATGAAACGAGCCTAGTCGTATTCCAACTGCGAAACTCAGCAACAGGCGAAGCCAGCTATGCTCACGCAAGGCTGATGCAGCAAAATGGTTCTGGCACTGCCATTTCACAGCAAGACATTACTCTCACTGTAACCAAACAAACAGTAATTGATGGGCGCGATTATCCAACAGAGTGGCTGGTTTCAATTCCAAGCCAGCAAATAGAACTGACAGTCTCGGCACTCAACCCAAAAGCAAAAATGTCACTATCGGTTCCCTATTGGGAGGGTCCAATCTCAATTAAAGGAACACACTCAGGTACAGGCTATATGGAGTTGACTGGGTATTAGGTGTGTCTGAGCAATCATAAAGCAATGACAATAAAAAGACATAAATTAACCAGCCACCTATTCAAATCGAACGATCTTGTCACAGCGTAAAGTCATATTCACTACAACATCAAAAAATTAAATACAACCAAGTCAATAAGTAAATGCGCACCTAAAAACGCAACCATTCAATAGTGAGATTCCGTTTTGTGAAGCGATCATGCATCGACGTCTGTTTAATAAATACTAACAAGTATAAGTTTTAGATATATTACCAAGAGTAAAAACAACAAAAGCTAATAGCTTAATATTTGGCTACGCGGTTCATTCTTTACAGGCAACACCATCACGATTTTCAGGATCATCATCCAAATTAATTGCCCCTGTATGTTAGAGAGTATCCGTCCAAGGAGGTCACAGCGCGCTCAAACATAGCTAGGTGGACCTGACATTATCAAGCAACTCAAATATCCAATTCATATAAAGGGAAAAAGTGAAAAACAATAGTGACAGTGTAATTACAGCGCATAAGCTAGCAAGCCCAGGGCGTCGTTATGTAGGGGAGCTCATCGATACTTTAATTAGTGCTATCATATTCATGCTTTTTCTTTCGTTAGGTAATTCAATCGGCTTATCTCAAGATATAACAGGTTGGTCAGCGAGCTTGATAGCAGCTTCGTACTTCCTACTTTCTGATGGTTTACCGAGAGGTCAAAGTATTGGCAAGAAACTACTGGGAATTTCGGTTATAGATTCGGTTACAGGAGAAAGTTGTAGCTTAACACAATCACTCTTTCGCAATTTGCTATCACCATTGCTTGGCATTATCGACGCATTTTTTATTCTTGGTAAAAAGAGACAGAGAATAGGTGACAAGTTGGCGAAAACGGTCGTCATCGTTCACTAGCTACAAACAATGACAGCTTGGAGAGGATGCTATGGAACAAGAAGAACAGGGGTTATATCACGCTGCCGTTGAACTGATTAAAAAACGGTATCCACGAGGCTGGGGTGGCGCTGCGGCTGTAAGAACGGAAACAGGCAAAATTTTAACAAGTATTGCTCCCGATACGAAAAATGATGCACTTTCTCTTTGTATGGAGGTCGGCGCCTTTCTGGAAGCGCATAAATTGAACGAAAAAGTCACGCACTCTCTGTGTATCTGTCGAGAAGACGAGAGTAGTGAGTTTTTGGTGCTATCTCCTTGTGGAGTCTGCCAAGAAAGACTGGTTCATTGGGGAGGCGAGGTTAAAGCAGCTATCTCAACAAAAGAGAATAAGCTGGTGTTCAAAACTATCCGTGAATTAATGCCACACCACTGGTCGTTAGTAAATGGAAACACTCTATAACAAAACGCTTATTACCAAGCCTCGAAGCCCCTAAGCACTCTATACAATGCTTCTAGGGATGATACGTAACATGATAACTGGTAATTTGAAATCTACGCTAGGGAGCTCTATTGGACATTTTAATTCAGCAAGAAATCGATCTTCATCAATATGAAGTTCGACAAAACAACAATGATATTAAGCGTTTAATACATCCCGATTTTTCTGAAGTCGGTCGCAGTGGCGATAGCTATGACTTTATGTCTATCGTCAAAATGATGAGAGCAGAGGAACCTTCCACCTCAAAAATTCACTCACAAAACTACGAATGCCTTTTACTAAGCCCTTCGGTACACTTACTAAAATATCATACTGCTTTGGTAAGTGAACTTGGTGATGTGAGTAACTATGCCAAACGTTGCTCTATATGGGTTTTGACTGAGGCTGGTTGGCAGCTTAAATACCACCAAGGCACACCATGTTTACCTTTCGAGCTAACCTACAGTTAAGACATCGCATCTTAAACATGAGATCGCGACTTTATTAGTACACCGCAAGGATATACATGATTAAACTTAGAGAAATGCGCCATGAAGAGTACCCCGCTTACTGCGACTATTT
This sequence comes from Vibrio chagasii, assembly GCF_024347355.1. Taxonomy (NCBI): domain Bacteria; kingdom Pseudomonadati; phylum Pseudomonadota; class Gammaproteobacteria; order Vibrionales; family Vibrionaceae; genus Vibrio; species Vibrio chagasii. Next base: position 1,526,860 of record NZ_AP025466.1, on the reverse strand, counting down.
TATTGACGATTACAGCCGTGAAATAGCGAAAAACTATGGCCACTCTATGGAGCGATCCGTTGAGCTAGCTAAAAAAGATCTACATCGTTGCTTTCCCAATGGCCTTGAAGGAAACGAGCATTCGCTTCTTTGTATTGAAGCTCAGTTAAATGGACAACCATGCCTTGTCGGCTACCTTTGGCACTCCATTAATACAGAAGACAATTCTACCTTCATCTACGACTTCTACGTATCTAATTTGTACCGAGGTGCTGGCTATGGAAAGCAAGCTATAAGCCTATTCGAGCAGCAGCTTAAGGAGCATGGTATTGAACAAATAAAGTTGAGAGTTGCGTACCATAATGAAAGAGCACTGAAACTCTACCAAGCAGTGGGCTTCTCTATTACTGGTTTTAATATGTCTAAGAAAATAGGAGCTGTTGAAGCCTAAACCCACACTACCGAGTAATGGAACAGCTAAACATAATATTTGAGTGAGGATACATTTTAAGCCACGTATCTCAATGGAATAAGTTCTGTACTCACCTTTTGTCTTAATAAGTATCTAAGGAAGCCTGTGAGCAAAGAGATTTATGACAAGATGTGGCAACGCTTTAAAGTTGCATCTGAAACCGACCAATATGAACTAGATGCACATCTATTAGATCTACCTAACGACACTCGAAGAGGGATCACTGCTCTAGCCTATCTAAAACAAGGCAATAATGCTCTTCTCGATGAAATATTGAGATTTCAAGAAGCAGCACACATACTCGAACCCGACCAATATTATCATCCTAGGGAGGAGTTGCATTTAACCATTCTTTCCATCATTTCATGCGTTGCTAACTTTGAAATTACCCAGGTTAATACTCAATCCTACATTGAGATTTTCAATAAAGTTGTAGGTTCAATTGCACCCATTGAGATTGAATATAAAGGCATAAGTGCTTCTGAAAACTGTATCATCCTCCAAGGCTTTCCTATAGGTAATGGACTTGAACAGTTCCGAAACAAGTTACGTGAAGCGTTATTAGAAGAAGGGCTACGAGTCACTTTCGATAGTCGATACAAACAGGTCACTGCTCACAGCTCTTTGATTCGCTTTAGATCACCAATCAATAATGCTCAGCGACTTTTTAACCTCTGTGAGCAATATCGAAATCATACGTTTGGTCGGATTACTCTTAATGACTTCGAACTGGTTTTCAATAACTGGTACCAACACCTGGATATCACTCAATCGTTATCTAGAACCTGCATATCACTCAATACAAACACAAAGAGCTTAGCTGAAGCTTAACGACGTTGCTTATCGATACACTAAGTGTTCTCTACTGCAAATAGCACTCACTAATAAAGTGTTCGCAAGATAAAAAGCCATCACTAGGATGGCTTCATTGCATTGACTTCAGTTTATGTATCAACCATTACAGCGGCTGTCATATATGTCATTTACCCAGCTTGGATTATCAATGAACGGGTTGCGGTTGCCTTGCCATTTAACAGCTTTTTCATGGCGATTACGTTCCCAATCATCGACAGGGTCGGCGTTATGCCATTGCAGTAATGTACACAGCTTTCCAACCTTAGGTTGCCCTGAAGAACTCGACGTGTCATCAACTAAGTACAAGTCCGGCATTTTCGCGTTATTTCCTTCATAGCGCACCGCCATGTAAAAAAGCGAACGAGCGGTATCCCCTTTCACTGCGTCACGAGGTTCAAAGCTGTCGTAATCCGTCTTGTTAAGCGGCGACTTTTTCAATGGCGCTCCACCAAAATCAAAGTCTTTGTTCGACCGGATAGAGTTAATCTCTGCGTCGGTTGGTTGAAGATGGTGAATGTCGGTATAACCCCACTGATCTTTGCGCTTGAATCCAAAAGATTTTGGCCAAAGATGTTCACGGTTCCAAGCATTCTTGTCGTTGTTACCTGATGACGTAAAGTCTTTGGATTGTGAACGACCGCTATAATACAAAATCACATTGTTCGGATTATTCGGATCTTCGTTGGTGTCTTTCAATGCAGACCACACCTGAGTGTAAGTGAGTTGCTTTTGCCCGCGAGCAGCAATCACACCAAGCATATCTTTTAAGGCATTACCGCTTAGCCCTTCAGCTTCAAGGTAGTAACCATCAGGGTAGCTAGTATTAGCTAGCGCAACTGGACTAAGAGCCGTCGAAATCAGCAAGAGGCTTAGATTTAAACGCATTTTCATTGTTTTTATTATCCTTGTTATTGTTGTTATTCACCCACCATTGATGAGTGCCCCCATACTCTACAAAACACAATTTATATGCAATTAGTTTGTTTTGAAAATAATATGGGTGGTGCAATAAAATAGCCGAACGCATTCTTCATTTGCGTTCGGCTAATACTCATTTGATTAGGTTGTGGGGCAAAGTGCGACAGTAAACCTACTGCGTCAAGTCAGCTTTAATCTGGTCAACTTGATTCACCAGAGAAGTATCCTGGAAATATTCACTATGTGTTTTCCCTAAGTACAGCTTCTTGTTTTTAACGCGTTGATCCAACTTATCTTTAATAACGGTGCCTTGTACCAACTTGTTGTTTAACTCGTTGGCGATAGCAGAGCTGTCTAATACTTTGTTTCCTTTCGTATCATAATAACGAACTTTGCCGATATTCTTATCAAATGGGTCGCAATACGCAGCACCTAAGTCACCGTCACCAATAATGCGTTTGTATTGAGCTTCGCTGATTGGCTTCTCTTGATTTGAGACCAGCTGGCTTCCTCGAACACACCAGTTAATTCGAGTACCTACATCTGGGAAATACGCAGAAATTAAGTTAATGGCATAATATGTATCAGGGTCTGACGATTTTGACTTCCCATATCTATCAATCACCTTACCGCCCACAACTTGGTACTCAACTTTCCCATTGTCATAAGACTCCAAAAAGTAGCTGTTTCTAAACATCTTGCTGAAACTGACGTTATCAACAGAACGCCCGCTATCAGATTTAAAGCTTTTCAGTTGTTGTTTATGCTGAATACTACCCGTTGTAATGTTGGTCACGAGGCCAATCACTGTGTTTTTCGCAGAATCAGTTTGCCAAGCGGTGTAGTTACTTATGTTTTGTTGAGGTGTGTTTGTAGTAGCATCGGCGTCAATACTGTACTTATAACGAAGCTCAGTAATGTCTTCGCCAACTTTGCTCTCTTTAGCATACGATTTGTAGCGGCGAGCTTCGCAATCTTGAAAATTTGCATCAAAGTAAAAATAGCTGATCCAATCTTTTGCTTCGATCGTTTGCTTGGTGTTAACGATATTCTCTACTCTACCGTCTGCGAGATAAATGCCACGGAAGTCTTTAAGATCTTTTCGTTGCTTATCCGATAGCCCCTTATTGAATTCATCTTCCCAACCGATACTGTAAATGTTGAACAGGTTCAGGGACTTTTCGCACTGTTTAATATCGGTGCTACCAATAGTGTTAGCCGAATACATAGCAGGGCTGCTAGCGAATTTCTTTGCTGCATCATCTTTGGGATCAGCCACGCTACCTTTGGCGGGAGTGACCGACATTTGAGGTACTACTGTTTGTTTCTTTTGAGCCGGGGGTGTCGAACCGCCGCCACCTCCGCATGCAGTAAGTGTGGCAACTAACGCAGATATGATTGAGATTTGGAACTTCAAGGTTTTCCTCGATACGTCAAGCAAGTGGTAAATAAATCATCACCGAATTACCGAAAGAAAACTAAACGCTTATATAACCAAATTAAAACCATAAAAGAATCAGGTCTAGAATTAAGCTAAAGTCAATTGAATTCAGCCAACTAAAACAATGATTTAGATATAAAAATCAGAACCTCCACACTGTTAATCGAAGGAATTAACTAAACCTATTACAACAAACGGTTCTTATACTGCTCGGGAGTTTGGCCTGAATACTTCTTGAACATACTGATGAAAGGACTGGCTTGGTTGTAGCCTAAGGTAAGCGCAACTTCTTTAACCGACTGCCCATTTCTTAGCAGATCCATTGAGTATAAATAACGAACGCGCAATCGCCATTCAGTAAAACTCATACCCAATTCACTTTGGCAATGACGCGACAAAGTGCGCTCGGTAGCATGGACTTTCTCCGCCCAATCTTTCAACGAAATCTCATCCGTTGGGTTCTCTTCTATCGCCGCTAAAATAGGCGCAAGGTATTTGTTGTCGGTTGACGGTAGGAAGTGGTGTTCAACTTGACGCTCTGCGAGTTGATCCAATAAGACCTGGACCAATCTCTTATCTGGTTCAGTTTGTGCTACGTTAATATCACGCTGACGAAAGTCATCAATGATCGAAGAGACTATCGGCGTGATCTTAATAAGGCTGGTCTTTTCTGGAAGGTGCTGAGTTAACTCTGGGGCGATATTCAGTGAGCAGTAATCAAGTGGTTTACGGTTATAACTGCAGTGCCTAACCCCTGCTGGCACCCAAATTGCGAGATGTGGCGGTGCCAAGAAACGAGTTCCCTCTGCCTCCATTTCAAGAATCCCACCACTGATCAACTGAACCTGTCCCCAAGGGTGACTGTGGACACGCGTTTCAGTATTCGATAAGAACGCTTCAAAATTCATAAATACGTTGGATGGTGCCTTATCAATTGATAAGGATGGGTGAAGGTTTCTTGGGTGTTTTTTCAAACTTGTCTTCCTATCGCGCCTGATGTCTTTTTAAAGATATCTGTAAGTATAACGACCTGTCAAACTAGCCGCATCAACTCATTTTGCGATGGAATTCACATGCATTATCTTTTACCTTTTTTCACAGTCTGTATCTGGGGTGCCAATGCGATAGTCAACAAGCTCGCTGCAAGCACCATCGAACCAAGCGCGATGAGTTTTTACCGTTGGTTTATTGCGATGTTAATTCTGACTCCTTTTTGCATTCGCTCGGTAATCAAACAATGGCCAATCATTAAACCTAACTTAACAAAGCTGGCTTTCCTTGGCTTTCTAGGCATGGTGTTGAACCAATCTTTAGGTTACTACGCAGGCTTAACCACTTCCGCTTCGAACATGGCTTTGATTACATCATTAGTGCCATTGATCAGCGTATTCCTTAGCGTGCCACTGCTTAACAAGTCGATTTCAAGTTTGAGTATTGTGGGCGGTGTGTTGTCTCTATCAGGCTTAGCATTAATGCTTGGTAAAGGCGATCCCCTATTCTTCATCCATCAAGAGTTAACGCAAGGCGATGGCTACATGTTAATCGCAGCTTGTGTGTATGCTTCTTACTGCGTGTTGCTCAAACGTTGGAAAATGCCGATAAGCAATTGGGTTGTCATCTACATGCAAGGGATATTCGCGGTCGCGATGTTGGCTCCACTTTGGCTAACGAGCGATCAGCTAGTGCCTTCACAACAAGCCATTCCTTTGATTGCTTACGCAGCGGTAGCGGCTTCTATTTTAGCACCTTGGATGTGGGTCAAAGCGATTGACACGATTGGCGCTGATTCAAGTGCGATGTTCATGAACTTAATGCCTGTAGTCGCGATTGTATTGGCATCGACATGGTTAGGCGAAGAGATTAACCAGTTCCATATCATTGGCGGTATCATGGTCGTTTCTGGTGTTATCCTTGCTCAAGTAAAAAGAAAACCAAGACTGGAAGCGCCACTACCTCAACAAAGTTAAGTAAAGTTCCCATACTTTAAGCTTCCTACACACGAACAAGTTCCACTTAACAATGCCTGCGTTACTCCGCAGGCATTTTCGTTTTGTTCACACCGCTTTCAAATTCCGTTAATGCACACTTGCTGTATTGCAGCCTGTGTCCGAGTCATGTTTAATGCATTGAGTACTGTTTAAGTTGTAAAAGGAATTACAATGATTCAACCAAAGCTACCTCTGCTTATCTCATCGCTTATCGCTCTCTCTTCGACTTCAGCTATTGCTGCTTCTGTACCCTCTGGCACTTCACTCGCCAAAGAACAGCATTTTGTTCGTGGGAATGGTGCAGAGCCAAATACGCTAGACCCTAGCTTCGTCAACTCAGGCATGCCAGGAGATATTATCGTCAACGATATGTTTGAAGGCTTTGTTATCGAGAACAGCGATGGACAAATAATTCCGGGACAAGCTGACAGTTGGAGATTCAGCGACGGGGGAAAGACGGTCACATTCGTTTTAAAAGATGGTCTGAAGTGGTCAAATGGTGATCCTGTGACCGCAGCAGACTTTGTGTTTGGTTGGCAAAGTGCCGTGTCTCCTAAAACGGGCAATAACACCGGTTTTGTTTTCTCGACGGCAAATATCGTCAACGCCAGTGAAATTCTATCTGGAGACAAAGATCCCTCAGAGTTGGGGATTAAAGCACTGGACGAGCGCACGGTAGAGATCTCTTTATCGAAACCTACTCCCTACTTCATGAGTTTAATGAGTATTAAAACCTTCTTCCCTCTTCCAACTAAATTGGTTGAAGAGAAAGGAGATCAATGGACTCGTGCGGAAAACATCACGACCAATGGTGCTTACACTCTCAGTAAATGGGTTACCAATGAATACGTCGAAGTGACGAGAAACCCAAACTATTGGGATAACGATTCAACGGTTATTAATAAGGTAACCTACCTAGGTTTATCATCTCAAAACGCCGAGCTTATTCGTTATCAGTCCGGTGAGATTGATATGACCAATCGCGTGCAGCTTGAGTACTACCAAAAACTTGTCAAAGAGAGCCCTGAGCAAATTAAAGCGCAAGCTTTGCTAGGTTCTTACGTCTACTCGTTCAACACGCGTCAGGCACCATTTGATGATGTCAGAGTACGTCAAGCACTAAGCATGGCCGTAGACCGTGAGATACTAGTAGATAAGGTAACAGGGCAAGGTGACCCCGAAGCCTACAGCGTGACACCGAATAATCTTACTAACTACACGGCGCCGAAATCCGTATTTGAAGCACTAAATAGTGTAAAACGTCAAGCTGAAGCGAAATAGCTACTTGAAGACGCTGGATACAACAAAGCGAACCCACAGCAATTCACACTCACCTATAACACCAGCGAGAACCACAAAAATTGCTATCGCAATTGCCTCAATGTCGAAGCCTCTTGGGGTAAATGTTGAATTACAAAACATGGAATGGAAATCACATGTCGCAGCGAAAGGAACCGGAGACTATCAGCTTGCTCATTCATGGGGATTTGGCGATTACCCAGAACTCTCTGCTCTTCTAAAAGCACTCACTTGCGATCACACAGCAAACGAAAATGGTTTCTGTAATCCAGACTAAGATGAGCTTTTACAGCAAGCAAGCAAGACGGAAGTTCAGGCTAATCGCTTTGCTTTATACCAGCATGTTGAGTCGATATTAAATGAACCTGCAGCAGCTATGCCTCTATATCAATACGATCACACTCGATTAGTTCGAAATACCCTCAAAGGCTTCCCAAACAACAATCCGAAAGGAAATATCTACGCCAAGGATCTATACTTCATAAAACAGTAGAGTGAGCTCAGCAACAAAGCTTTTGCTACCACTTTAGTGGTAATGAGAATAGAATCACTTTAACTAAACCAAATAAAACAACGGTTAGTTGGCTAACACAATAAAGGTACCGCAATGAGTACCTAATGGCTTAAAACACCTAGCACTGCGCTAGGTGTTTTTCTTTGTTACTCGAGTGCGCTACAGTTTGTTTATTAAAGCTCCCATAAACCCCGTAAAGACTAACCTTCATCTGATTCTCATCCGTTTGAAAAAATACTCATGACCTTGAGATTATCCGCTTTAAATTATGTCGTCTTAAGTATATTGTTATTAGCAAGTAACACGCATGTTATGCAATAAAATAATAAAGGAAGACACATGATCAGTAACAATAGCCGACAAGATGGTAAACGAAACGTTACTCTGCGTTTTTTAGCTGAACCCGGGGATGTGAACTTTGGTGGTAAAGTTCATGGTGGTGCAGCAATGAAATGGATCGATTTAGCGGCCTATGCTTGCTCTGCTGGATGGAGTGGCAAATATTGTATTACAGCCTATGCTGGTGGTATTCGATTTGTTGCCCCAATCCATGTAGGTAACTTGGTAGAAGTAAGTGCAAAAGTGATCTATACCGGTTCCTCTTCTATGCATATTGCTATCGATGTACAAGCCAGCGACCCTAAAGAATTGAATAACCGACTAACCACTCACTGTATCGTTATTATGGTTGCTGTTGATGAAAATGGTAACCCGACTAAAGTCCCAGAGTGGATTCCAGAAACACCTGAAGACGTCGAACTAAGAGATTCAGCTATTCGCCTCATGAACATGAGAAAGCAGATCGGTGAAGAGATGGAAGCACACGTGAAATACTTGAAATAAGGTTAATCATTAGCCCGACAGTATCATTTAACAGCTATTTTCAGACCAAACCGTTTCAATGCCAAGCACTCACTTGGCATTCGTTTATCTAACCCTATCTACCTATCTACCTATCTAACATGCCCTAAAGGCACTCTGTTACACACATAGAACGTGATTCTCAGCCAACACTTATAATGAATTGCCCTAAGCTCAATGATTTATTTTGACTGTAATAAAGTCGTCATTTTGCTCTGGTTAAATACCGCCAATCATAATGGATGCATTAAATTTCCCGGAGCCAAACTTGAGCGTTACACGCCCCACTCTTAGCGAAGCTACACTGAATAATTTGAAGGCTGTTGAGTACCAATGGGTTAGAACTTTGTACGTCGAAGGCTACGACAGTAATGAGATCAACCACTACATCCAAACCTGTTTCGGCGGTGACTCGACGTTTGCGGACCTGTTTCGTCGCGTTGCCTTGGATCAAGAAAGTATCTATGTATTACTGCAACACCTTGGATGCGCTCCTTCAAGTAAAGAGTTCTAACTCAATACTCAACCAAACACTTCACAAAGCTAATATCCAAATCACCTTATATAAGCATATGAAATAACGAGCAAAAGCTCTAAAAGACACAGTTGTGTCTATGTCCTTTTTTATGCAATATCTATAGTTGTTGCATACAAATCATTGAAGTATCACGCAATGGAATATTAGCAATATATCAATAGACCAATCGCCCCTTATACTGAATGTCTGATTTGTGAGACTAGTTCATTTCCTCAAGTAACCGAGATGATGCAGTCAGTGTTTAGGAGAGAAGTGACTCGAAACTTTGAATACTTAAGCCGTTGTAAACATAACAACCGCGCTGGGTAGACAGTTAACGAGTAAAGCTGACACAAAGGTGAGATAAAAACAGCAGGCATAAAAAAACCCAAGTAAATACCTGGGTTAGAGTTACAAAAACCACTAATCATTAATAGCGTAAGGAACCTGATTAGTAGCCAGCTATGCGTAACCTGAGGGTTATTTTTATTACTGATCGGCGGCCAAACCAAATGATGTAATAAAAATGCCAATATAGAGCGACCTAATGGTCGCTCTTTTTCTTTCTTATAGGATACAGCTTATCCTTTTACACCACCTGCCGTCAAACCGCCAACTAACCAGCGTTGAGCAAGTAAGAACACGATAGTGATAGGAAGCGCTGAAAGTACAGCCGCTGCCGCAAAGTCACCCCATAAGTAGTTCTGAGGGTATAGGTATTGCTGCATACCTACGGCTAGCGTGTAAGAGTTCACATCGGTAAGTAGGATAGACGCTACTGGAACCTCACCAACTGTCGCAATGAAAGATAGGATAAACACAACAGCTAGAATTGGCACAGACAGTGGAAGTAGAACCAGTCTGAATGCTTGCCATGGCGTTGCACCGTCTAGTGCTGCCGCTTCTTCTAGAGAGTTATCAATCGTCTCAAAATAGCCTTTGATCGTCCATACGTGTAGTGCGATACCGCCTAAGTAAGAGAAGATCAAACCACCGTGCGTATTCAAGCCTAAGAACGGTACGTATTGTCCAAGTTTGTCGAACAGTGCGTAAATTGCCACAAGAGCCAATACCGCAGGGAACATTTGGAAAATCATCATCGCTTTCAGGATTGTGTTCTTACCTTTAAAGCGCATACGAGCAAACGCGTAAGCTGATGTCGTAGACAGTGCCACAATCAGAATCGATGTAATACCCGCAACTTTCACAGAGTTCCACAACCAAGTCAGTACTGGGAATGGTGGTGTTGTTACCGAACCATCGGCGTTTGTTACTGAGATGCCTAGTGCAAGTTTCCAGTGCTCCAGCGATGGATTATCTGGAATCAAACTACCCGTTGCGAAGTTACCTTCACGGAACGAGATCGCGATGATCATCAGTAGTGGGAAGATAATCATTGCCAGGAAGCACCACAACAGTGCATGTGTTGCCCACACTCGGTATTTAAGGCCTTTACCTTGTACCATAGCCATTGTCGTGCTCCTTAATCTTGAGACAGTTTAGTGAAACGAAGGTTTAGTAACGCTAGTGCACCAACCAATAGGAAGATAAGCGTCGCGATAGCACTTGCTAGACCAAAGTCTTGACCGCCGCCGCCTTCGAATGCAATTCGGTAGGTGTAGCTTACAAGCAAGTCTGTGTAACCCGCTGGCTCAGAAGTACCAATCATGTTCGGGCCACCGTTTGTCAATAATTGAATCATTACGAAGTTGTTGAAGTTAAAGGCAAACGCTGCAATCAGTAGCGGTGTTAGCGGCTTAATCATCAATGGGAACGTGATACGCTTGAAGTTATCCAAGAAGTTCGCACCATCGATTGCTGACGCTTCGTATAGGTCATCAGGAATCGCTTTAAGCAGACCCATACACAGAATCATCATGTAAGGGAAACCTAGCCATGTGTTTACAATCAACACCATGGTTTTCGCAAGAATCGGGTCAGAGAACCAGTTCGGGCTTAGACCGAAGATATTCTCAAGTACCATGTTGATCTCACCAAAGCTCTGGTTGAATAGACCTTTAAAGATAAGAATCGAGATAAACGCTGGTACTGCATAAGGCAGAATCAGTAGAACTCGGTAAACGGAACGGCCTTTCAGCTCTTCCCACTGTACGATGTTTGCAAGCACAAGGCCGATAACCAGTGTGAACGCAACTGTACATACAGAGAAAATAACCGTCCAAATGAAGATACTAATGAAAGGTTCTTTAATACCGTCATCTTTCCACACACGCTCAAAGTTATGTGTGCCGATGCCAACTACAAAGCCAGGAGAGATTGTGTTGCCCGTAAATTCGCCATTGGCGTCAACAGGTTGGTAGAACCCCACATCCATATTTGGCTTTAGAACATCACCGGTTTCATTATTAACCAGTGTTTCACCATCTTCTTGAAGTGTATAAAGCGGAGCAACTGAAGCAAACTTACGTAAGCCACTCATGCGGATGTCATCACCGTTTGGCAGGTGGAAATCTACGCTACTGATCGCTGCTCGGTTTTGAATGATCGCTTTGATCTTCTCTTTTTCACCTTGAGCCGACTCGATAACCGATAGGTCCATATCTGTCGCTGTCATACCTTCTAACGAAAATACGTCAGTCGCTAACAGTTGGTCGCCATCTTTAACCACGATTTGGTGGCCGTTATCTGTTTTGTACAAAGTGAATGGGTAGCTTTCGCCGCTTTGGAAAGAGCGGTCTAAAAGAACAGTTTGAGTACGTTCTAGAGAAAGTTGGTTTTTTGCGCTGTAGTTAGTAAACGCCAGCCCAACGGTGTATGCCAATGGGAAAAGAATGAACAAGATCATTCCGGCAATACCCGGGTAAATATAACGGTGGGCGTAAGTTTTCTTACTACCAAAAATGTAAAGAGCTAAAGCCGTTAAGATCACTGTAAGCAGCGCAAAAGCGAGCTCACCGCGAGAATACATTAGAATTGTAGCGTAGCCATTAATTAAGCCAACGCTACCAAGCAACCCCCATTTGATGAAGACGCTTTTACTGCCTGGAAGGCTTGATGGTGCTGGGATAGCATCTGTACCTTGAACTGACTGCATAGAGGAACCTGCTAGCGATATAGATAAAAAATAGAAAAATAAGGAGAGGTTGCCCTCTCCTTAAAAGGTAGTGCTTAGTTATTACTTAGTCATGCGAGCTTCAGCACCTTTCAGCGCTTGGTCTACTGTTTGACGACCATCAACTACGTTGCCGATCGCTTCTTCCATGCTGTACCAGAACGTTGTGAACTGAGGGATGTTAGGCATGATTTCGCCGTTCATCGCGTTGTCCATTGTCGCTGCGATACGAGTGTCGCTGTCTAGTTGACGTTGGAAAGAGTTTAGAGCAACAGCGCCAAGTGGTTTATCGTCGTTCAGGCTCTTCATACCTTCATCAGTCAGTAGGTAGTTTTCCATGAACTCAACCGCTAGGTCACGGTTTGGAGAAGCTGTGCTGATACCACCAGCCCATACGCCAACGAAAGGTTTAGATGCTTTACCGTTGAACTTAGGTAGAGTTGCTACGCCGTAGTCTACGCCAGCTTTCTCGATGTTTGCCCAGCCCCAAGGACCGTTGATTGTCATTGCAACGTTACCTGCAACGAACTCAGACTCCGCTACTGAGTAGTCCATGTCTGCAGAGATAACTTTGTCTTGTACCATTTTCTCGATGAAACCTAGTGACTTCTGAACACCTTCAGTCGCTACGCCTGCATCTTTAATGTCGTAACCTTCAGCAACCTGTTTGAATGCGTAACCGCCGTCAGCTGCTAGTAGAGGCCATGTGAAGTATGCGCCACCACGTAGAGGCCACATGATCGCTTTCTTACCTTCTTTTTGAAGTTCAGCGTTAAGTGCTGGGATTTCTTCCCAAGACTTAGGTGGGTTAGGAACAAGTGCTTTGTTGTAGATTAGAGAAACTGACTCAACAGCAACTGGGTAAGCGATTGTTTTACCCTCGTAAGAAACTGCGTCCCATGCGAAGTCTACGATACCTTCTTTTGTTTCTTTAGAAGGTTTGATATCAACAAGAAGACCCGCTTCTGCAAAACCACCAAAACGGTCGTGTGCGTAGAAAATCATATCTGGGCCGTCACCAGCCGCTGCAACTTGAGAGAACTTCTCTTCTAGTTTGTCAGGGAAAGCTACTGTTACTTTAACGCCAGTGTCTTCTTCAAAGCGTTTACCTACTTCAGCCATCCCTTCGTAAGCTTTGTCACCACCTATCCAGATTGTTAGTTGTCCTTCTTCGATAGCAGCGTTTGCACCAAAAGAACCCAATGCAACTAATGTACCTAGAGCTACAGCGCTTAGAGCGTTTTTCATGTTAATATCCTTTTTATACTTATACGTAGGGCACATCAGCCAAGACGAGCCAGTTATCGACAGTTATGATCTGAGAAAACACTCACTAGCTCATCATCCTAGCCACTACGCCCTAGCTATTATGGCTTAAATTCGTGATCACCATCCGGTCAGATTAGAGACTAAAATCACAAAAAACGCACTCAGCGTGATCGGCATCACCGTTATCCGGTGAATTTATTTGAACTGGATCGCTAATTATTATTGAGCTCATTTATCTACTCATCCCCTCCTACTCCCCCTAGTTAATTTTCCATTAGGAGGATGTGCGCTTACGCTAATTCACCGAGACTACGTTCATCCGAGAGTGGATAGTGAGAACTCTTTCCCAGCGAGTATTATGTGTATCGCATGATTCATTAAGCTGGCTTAGCTGCCCGCTGTTGTCTTTATTAGGCATCAAGCTAAACCTGTGATGGAATCACGGGGGAGGTTTAGCTTGTTGTGGGGGAAATAGGCATCAGTTTGGCAATGACGGGGGGGCTTGGGTAACGATTCAAGCCCCACCCACTTTTTTTACTCACTCAGTACTTACCAATTCCTACAGTTACTGCTGGCCCACAAATTTCTTATAATGATAAGCAGTACAACTTAAAATTTGATCGAGGACGAGCTAGATGGCGAGTGTCACTTTAAAAAACGTTTATAAATCATATGGCGATGTACAGATTTCTAAGGACGTAAACTTAGAGATCAACGAAGGTGAATTCGTCGTATTCGTTGGACCATCAGGCTGTGGTAAATCGACGTTGTTACGTTGTATCGCAGGTCTAGAAGACATCACTTCAGGTGATTTGTACATTGGCGACGAGCGTATGAACGACGTTGAGCCATCAAAACGTGGCGTAGGTATGGTATTCCAATCATACGCGCTATACCCTCACCTAAACCTTTACGACAACATGTCTTTTGGCCTTAAGCTAGCGAAAGCGGATAAAGCTGAAATCGATAAGCGTGTTGAACATGCAGCTGAAATCCTGCAGCTTGGTCACCTACTAGAGCGTCAACCTAAAGCGCTTTCTGGTGGTCAACGTCAGCGTGTTGCGATTGGTCGAACACTGGTTTCTCAACCAAACGTATTCCTACTGGATGAGCCGTTATCTAACCTAGATGCTGCACTTCGTGTTCAAATGCGTTCACAAATCACGAAACTACAGCGTCAGCTTGGCTGCACCATGATCTACGTTACCCACGACCAAGTGGAAGCGATGACAATGGCTGACAAAATCGTTGTTCTTGATGGCGGTTACGTATCTCAAGTGGGTAAGCCACTGGACCTTTACCACTACCCTCAAAACCGTTTTGTTGCAGGCTTCATTGGCTCACCTAAGATGAACTTTATGTCAGTTCATATCGAGCAAGCTGAAGCAGAGCGCGTACTGGTTCAACTTTCAAACGGCACGACTTTCTGGATTCCAGTTGATGGCACAACCGTTAACGTGGGTGACCGTATGTCTCTGGGTGTTCGTCCTGAGCACTTGATGTCTGCTGACCAGGGCGATGCAACGATCGAAGGCGACGTAATGATCGTTGAGAAACTAGGCAACGAAACTCAGGTTTACCTGAACCTTGAAAGTGCTGATGCAGACGTTATCTACCGTCAACCAGACACACTAACTTTAGAGCCTGGCGACAAGCTTGCTATCGGTATCCCAGCCCACCGTTGTCACCTTTTCCACAGCGATGGCAAAGCATGTCGTCGCCTGTACAAAGAGTACGGCACCGAATAAGCGCTAAGCCTTTAGGATATTGCTTGCTCAATTTAAATCCCTCTTACGCTGTAAGCGGGATTTTTCTTTAGATTCAACCTATATCAGTAAACAACAAAAACCAGTAAGCAATAAAAAAGGCCTAGCGAGTGCTAGACCTTTATTTGTTCTGTTTGAGCCTTAGCCCAACCAATCACTTAACAGTTTCACCTAAAATAGGTCTGTTTCAAGCTTAGTGGATTGGCGTATCATTCTTTTTGTTGAACTGACCAAAGTGCGCTTCTAATACTTCAGGTGTCAGTTTGCCTTCCGCTTCTAGTCGCTTAAATTCAGCAACGATCGCTTTTTGCTCTTCAAGTGACGGCAGTTTTACCTCAGGCTCATCGCCCATCTCTTGAGTAATCTGCTCTAGTTTTTTTTCAAAATCGCTCATGATACATACTTACCTAAATATTGAACCTAATCAGATTTTACTCATTTCCGCTCTATGATGCTAGGTTGATTGAAAGCAAAGCCCGAAACCAGATCAAGCTAAATGCAGTTAGAAGCAAATGAGCCCACCAATAAAAAGAGCCGGATTCACGATGAAATGAATCCAGCTCTTCGTCTATATCACTTTCTTAGCCATGTTACCGCTTGAAAGGGTTAAAGCTTAAATGAACCGACCATCTTATCTAGGCGAGAAGACAAGTCACGAAGCTCTTGGCTCGCTTCAGCAAGTTGCTCAGCTGTGCCTGTTGTAACTTCGTTAATCGCGTTGATCTCTTCGATGTTCTGGTTAATGGTGTGAACCACCGTTGATTGCTCTTCAGTTGCTGTTGCGACTTGCGTGTTACGGTCAGAGATATCAACAATACGGTCAGAAATACCGCCCAATACATCGACCGCTTCATCTGATGCTGATACACCTTCAAGCGTAATCACTTTGCCCGCACTCATTGCGGTTACCGCATCTTTTGCATCGCTTTGCAGTTGGTTGATCATCTTCTGAATCTCTTCCGTTGAATCCGCAGTTCGACTTGCTAAGTTACGAACTTCATCCGCTACAACCGCAAAACCACGACCTTGCTCACCGGCACGCGCAGCTTCAATCGCAGCGTTCAATGCAAGTAAGTTGGTTTGCTCTGAAATATCACGGATAACACCCAGAATAGAGCCAATGTCTTGCGTTGTTGAAGCAAGCTGCTCAACTACTTGACCTGTACTTTCGATGTCTTGTGCCAAACGGCTAATCGCATCTTTTGCTTTATTCACTACAAAACGGCCAACTTCTGTATTGCCTGAAGCCTGTGTTGCCGTTTCAGCAGCGGTTGCCGCGTTCGATGCAATCTCGCTGATGGTCATGCCCATCTGGTTGATTGCAGCCACCACTTGGAGGGTCTGGTCACGTTGCTCTTGGCTATTGTCATGGGTGATATGTGCTTTGTTAGAAACGCTCTCCGCCGCCACTTGAAGCGCTTGGCTTGTAGAGCATACTTCTTTCATCGACTCGTGAATCTTCTCAATGAAGCCGTTGAAGCCTTTTGAAAGCTGAGCGATTTCATCATTGCCTTTCACTTCGATACGCTGTGCAAGGTCACCGTCACCTTCACCAAGGTCACTGAAACGCTTAGCAAGTAGCTTAATTGGCTGAGTAATGCTGTTTGCTAGCACTACGCCCATGAGGATAAATGCCAATGCCACAACCGCAGTCATGATAAGCATCTTTTGTGCTGTCTCATCGAGCTCAGCAAACACTTCCCCCGTTGGTACCACGCCAACAACAAACCAGTCCATTGAAGACACATACAAACTTGCGACAAACAGTTCTTGGCCTTGGCTTTCCGTTGTGATCAGGTTAAAGCTTGATTTATTCAAAAGTTGGTTAGCTTGAGGACCGTAAAGTTGTTGAAGAGAAGAATCACTGCGAGAACGCTCACGGTGAATCTGCACATCACCTTGGCTATCAGTCAAGAATACAAAACCAGTATTCTCAATGTTGAAGCCATTAAGCAAGCTCACCATGTCATCCATCGATTTTGAGAGACCAGACATCGCCAAACCAGAAGGCTGTTGGTAGTTAGCGAACATCTTCACTTCACCGTTCGCTTCTTGGAACATGCTTACCATGGTTGGCTGCCCAGATTGAGTAAAGCCAAAGAACCAACCATCTTGTTGTTGGTTAAGCTGGCGTAGGAAGCCATTTTGGTTCCAGTAATACGCCGTTTGACGATTCGCTACTGAAGCATCATTTAAGTTGTATTGGTTACGCACATTATTCAGTTGTTTAACCAACTTACTCTCTAACGCTGGATCGCGCTCTGTAGACTCGATTACATCGGAAATGAATTCATTTGAAGCAATTTGCTCAGCGGCCAGTAATAGCTGAGAAACTTCACGGTCAATCTCACCATTGATTCGCTCTAGCATTCCAGGAAGTTCAATATCGACCAGTCGATGACTCAGTACATCTCGTGCTTGTTGCTGTGCCATCGCGCCAACAATAACCGTAGAGGCAAGAACCGCAAAAGTAATACCCAGTACTACCTTTTGCTTAATACTCAGAGAGTTAGTTTTAAACATATTTGGACCTTTAAAAAGAATCGCTCTTAATTTGTATCCCCAAAACAGGGCTTTTTCGTGCACTCTTTGGCTGGAATGCACAATCTGAGTTATGTATCGGCAAGGATTGATAAAACTAGAGACTTTTCTCACAAAAAAACGCAAACGGAATGCAACAAGACGAATCATTCAACATACACATCAAATGAAACAGAAAAAATCTAGCCAATATTTTAATTAATCATAAAATTCAAAATGTAAAATTAAGGCGTGTTGAACAAAAATATGAGAATCACTACAGCTTTATTATATAAATATCAGCTGATGTGATAAAAATCGCCTAATAAGCAGGTTGCTCGCTAAGCGCTTGTAATTCATTCCAAATTTGAAAACATAAATTGCGTGGATGTACCGGAACTTTTTGCCTTCAAGAAGTGACCAATACTCACAATAAAAAATCAAATGGCTACCCAGAGAGTCCAAAATGCACAAAACGAATTTCGAAGTCCTTCAAAACTATTTAGAGTCTCAAATCATTGGTCAGCAAGAGCTCGTCAAACAACTGATGATCGCACTTCTTGCTGATGGTCATATTCTGGTTGAAGGTCCTCCGGGGTTAGCGAAGACCCGTGCAGTCAAATCACTGGCTGATTGTGTTGAAGGAGATTTCCACCGCATTCAATTTACCCCAGACTTACTGCCTGCCGACTTAACGGGCACCGATATATTCCGACCAGAGACAGGGGAATTTACGTTCCAATCTGGGCCGATCTTTAACTCACTTATCCTAGCGGATGAGATCAACCGTGCTCCTGCAAAAGTGCAAGCGGCGATGCTAGAAGCAATGGCTGAAAAGCAAGTCACTGCAGGCCGAAAAACCTACGCCCTGCCAGACCTGTTTTTGGTAATGGCGACACAAAACCCGATTGAGCAAGAAGGTACATACCCATTGCCAGAAGCTCAGTTAGACCGTTTCCTACTGCACCTTGAAGTTGAATATCCAGACATGGAAAGCGAGCTTGAGATCCTGCGACTCAACCGTGGTGAAGCTAAAGGTAACGAGTCAGTACAGCCACAAGAGATCTCTCAGCAGACTATCTTTGAAGCGCGCCAAGAAGTACTCAATATCCACATGGCAGATACCATTGAGCAGTACATCATCAGACTAGTTATGGCGACTCGCCAACCTAAGCAGTACAGCGACCAATTGGCTCAATGGTTAGATATGGGGGTGAGTCCACGTGCGACTATCGCTCTAGACCGCTGCGCTCGTGCACATGCATGGCTTGCAGGTCGCGACTATGTCACACCACAAGATGTTCAAACGATGGCATTTCCTGTCTTGCGTCACCGCCTGCTTCGTAGCTACCACGCACAAGCTGAAGGTGTCACAGCAAACCAAGTGATTGCACACCTAATTTCGTTGGTTGGTAGCGCATAAGGACACGCGCATGAATAATTTATTACCGAACCACAGTGACGGCGTGATGCTGAACTTGGACGAACTACTGCAGTACAAAGCGCAGTCTGTTCGATGGTTGCCTCCAGCGAAAAGCCTCTGGTCACAGCTTAATGGTCAACACGAAAGTAACCGCAAAGGTCGTGGGATGAATTTCTCAGAAGTTCGTCAATATCAAGCGGGTGATGACATACGCAGCATTGACTGGAGAGTAACCGCAAGAACAGGCAAAGCGCATACTAAGTTGTTCTCTGAAGAGAGAGAGCAGCCTGTCATCTTGTACTTAGATTTATCAAGCAGCATGATTTTCGGCTCAACCTTATTGCTGAAATCGGTTCAACTTGCGCACTTTGCTAGTCAGTTGTGTTGGTTAACCGTCGCTCAAAAAGACCGAATTGGTGCAGTCATCGATACCGGTAAAGAGATCATAGAAATCAAACCGAGTGGCAGTAACCATGCTCCTTTGCGTATTTTGCAAAAAGTCATAGAAATCAATAATTCAGCGCTAACCAATGACGATAATCGTTGCGATACTACCTTAGAGCATGGATTGAAGTCTCTTCATCAACTTTGCCCAAAAGGAAGCGATATTATCCTCCTCAGTGACTTTGTACGTTACCAAGAAAGTGATTACTCACTTGTTAGTCAAATACGCCGACACAACAGAGTACGCCTGGTACATTTTTATGACCCGCTTGAGCAAGGTCAAACAGCCTATAAAGGCTCAAAACAAGTCACCGATGGCAGTAAAACGCAGTGGTTTAACTTCTCCTCCAACAAAGAGAAGCAAAAGCTCAACCACGCGTTCTCCCTAAAAAAGCAGCAGCTACAAGAGTTGAGTTTATCTCTTGCGATACCCTATAGCTCGTTGTCGAGTGCACAGCCATTGATGAGTCAGATATCAGGAGCTCAGTCATGAAGCAGCCCTTAGATTTAAGCCCTGTGATTACACCAGATGCGCCAACATGGTGGCCTCTGGCGTGGGGTTGGTGTGCAGTGATTATCACATTCATCATCCTGATTGCCTTCGTGTTTTATATTGCTAAGCGAAGAAAAAACAACCAACAGCCAAAGCAAGAAGCGCTGTCTTACTTCACAAATAGTCAGTCTTCAGATCGTTTATCTCCGAGCGAAGCGCAACGTATTCTTCGCCAAGCAGCATTAAGCTACTTCCCACGCGAAAAAGTGGCTGGCCTAGCAGGCGATGATTGGTTGAAGTTCTTAGATACGCAAATGAAAAAGCCGTTGTTTGTAGAGAAACAAGCTCAGTGGCGACAGTCACTCTATCAAGATACAACTTCGATGAATGACGAACAGCGTCAAAGCCAACAGCAATTGGTTGACGACTGCGAAACGTGGCTTCGTAAAGCCCTGCCCCCAAAGCGAGGTAGTCATGACTAACTTTCTAAGCGCTAACTGGTTAAATATCGAGTTCGTTTGGTGGTGGATGTTTTTCCTCGCACCACTGCCGTTTCTCATTTACATATTCTCACCTAAAGCAGAATCAAGCAGCGCTCTTAAGCTTCCATTTTTGCCAGAGGACAGCAATACCAAGACACCGAGTACTCGCTTACCAAAAGCGTTGTCAGTGCTTATTTGGCTACTGCTAGTCACGGCGAGCGCTCGTCCAGTTTGGTATGGCGAACCAGTTGAGTTTCAGCCGAAGCACCGCGATTTAATGTTGGTAGTTGACCTCTCTTATTCGATGAGCCAAAAGGACATGCAATTCAATGGCGAGTACATCGACCGCTTATCAGCAGTGAAACATGTGTTGAGTGACTTCATTGAACGTCGTAAAGGCGACCGAGTTGGTTTGGTGCTCTTTGCCGATCATGCCTACCTACAAACACCTTTGACTTTGGATAGAGACACTCTGTCACAGCAACTCAATCAAGCAGTCCTAAGACTGATAGGTAATCAAACCGCGATTGGTGACGGCATTGGACTGGCGACCAAGACCTTTGTTGATAGTGATGCGCCTCAACGTGTGATGGTACTACTCAGCGACGGCAGTAATACCGCTGGGGTATTAGACCCATTAGAGGCTGCAGATATTGCCAAGAAGTACAACGCAACTATCTACACTATCGGTGTTGGCGCAGGTGAAATGGTGGTTAAAGAGTTCTTCATGAGCCGTAAAGTAAACACCGCTCAAGATCTAGATGAACGCACGCTAATGGAAATTGCCAAACGCACTGGCGGTCAATACTTCCGAGCGCGTGACAGCAAAGAGCTGGCAACGATTTACGACACCATTAACCAGTTAGAACCCGTAACAAATGCCACCAAGATATGGCGACCACAACAAGAGTGGTTTGTATGGCCTTTGGCGGCTGCCATGTTCTTCGCATTTATGCTGTTAGCCATTAGGAGAAACAATGTCTAACTTTACTTTTATCTACCCATATTGGTTGTTGGCACTTGCTGCCCTGCCCGCTATTTGGTGGCTCAGCAAGAGACAATCAAAACAAGGGTTACTGGCGTCTCATATCGCGCGATATTTGGCTCCAGAATCAAGCAAGCCCTCTAAAAAACAGAGCACTTACTTTGGTATTTGGTGGTTGGTTGGTGTTATTGCGCTAGCCGGACCAAGCTTTCAAAACAATGAGCAGCCTAGCTTTGAAAAAACGCAGGCTCGAGTTGTGATGATGGATATGTCGATGTCGCTCTACGCTACCGACATAAAACCAAACCGTTTGACACAAGTACGATATAAAGCGCTCGATCTGCTCTCATTGTGGAAAGAGGGCTTAACCGGAATGGTGGCTTACGCTGGCGATGCTTATACCATTAGCCCGTTAACGTCAGACATCAATACGATTAAGAGCCAAGTACCGAACTTATCTCCAGATATCATGCCTTTCCAAGGTAGTAATGCCCCCGCAGCAGTTAAGCTTGCCATTGAGATGATGACTCGCGCGAAGATCTACCAAGGTGATTTGGTACTCATTGCCGATGACATCGATGACCAAGAAAAGAAAGAGATCGACTCGCTACTATCTGGTGGCAATTGGACGCTATCTATCTTGGCGGTGGGTAGTGAAAGTGGCGCACCAATCTCATTACCAAGTGGCTCGATGATGCAAACCGACTCAGGACAGACGGTAGTTGCAAGAACCAACTTAAAGAACATGCGCGATCTGACACGCAGCTATGGTGGCACCTTTACTGAAGTTCAGTTTGATAATTCAGATGTCGAACACATCGCAAACTACCTCGACCGCATTGCAACAACGACGGAAGTGACCAAAACCAATAACTCACTTAACACCAGAGTCAACAATGGCTTTTGGCTACTGCCATTCCTATTGCTACCTGCGGTTGGGCTTTTCAGAAAAGGCGTTATTTGGTGCGGATTGGCTGCAGTCTTAACATTTAGCCAACCGAACACGGCGTTTGCAAGCCCATGGAAAACCGACGACCAAGTAGGTTATCAGTTTTATCAAGATGAAGATTTCCAGCAAGCTGCGGAACAATTCAAACAGCAAGAGTGGAAAGGCATCTCACAATACAAAGCGGGTGACTTCGAAGCGGCTGAGCAAACGCTACAAGGTTTGACTGACGAAAGTGCTCGCTACAACCTTGCGAATGCTCAAGCACAACAAGGCAAGTACGATCAAGCGATTGAAGAGTATCAACGTATTCTCCAAAACAACCCAGATCATGAGTATGCGAAGAACAACCTAGAAATCGTCAAACAAGCCCAGCAACAGCAACAGCAACAGCAAGATGATTCTGAATCCAAAGACCAAAAAGACCAAGACCAGCAGAATCAGCAAGGTCAGCAAGGTCAGCAAGGTCAGCAAGGTCAGCAAAATGATTCTTCGCAAGGCTCACAGGATCAACAGCAAAACTCTGCAGACAATGAAAACTTGCAGAGCAAAGCTGATAGCCAACCTCAAAGCACAAACCAAGAGCAAGCCAAAGACCAATCAAGTGCAAACGCAGACAAACAAGAGGGCGAGCAATCTAAGCAGCCAAGTACAGCAAACCAGTCTGAGGAAAAAGAGCAGGATAAGCCACAGCCTCAAAGTGCAAACGCACAGCAAGCTTCAGGCGAAAAAGGTGATAAAAATGCTCAACAAGCTGTAGCACAGGCCTCAGGGCAACCGCTATCGAGTGACCCGGATATGCGAAAGCTTGAGCAAGTAGAGAGTGCGCGTGACCCAAGCCAACTGCTTAAAGCGCAAATGATTTTACAAGCACAACAAAAAAGTGCTCCTAACAACCAGAACAAAAAGTGGTAACCATGCGATTTCTAAATAAGCCATTTTTATCCATAGCCCTAACACTGCTGTTGGGCGCTTTCTCGTCATTTTCAGCATTGGCTGCTAATGCCGTAGCAAGTGTTTCACAGAACAGTGTCACCAAAGATGAAGTATTCCTACTGAGAGTTACCACCGACGAGAAGGTCTCTTCTGATGCTCTAGATCTCACCGCGCTTCAGCAAGACTTCTATGTTGGCACACCAAGCTTTGGGTCATCGATGCGCATCATTAATGGTAGCCGTTCGGTGTCAAGCGAGTGGAACATCACCCTTGCTCCACTGCGCTTAGGCCAGGTACAGATCCCTAGTTTTGATATTGAAGGGGCTAAAACCAAGCCCATCACCATCAATGTGGCCGTTAATAAAGCGGCGCCGACTCAACACGATATGGCTGAGTTTCAACTTAACCTAAGTAAGAGCTCACTATACCCACAAGAGACCGCAGAGCTTGATGTAAAGCTGATCATTAAAGCGGATCCAAGAAGGCTTCAAGATCCGATAATCGCGCCACCGAGCTCTTCAGGCTTAGATGTGGAACCTATTGGGGAATCGAAGCAATTTCAAGACGTTCTCAATGGAAAGGAGGTGACGGTAGTTCAACAGTCATTCCGTATCTCATCGCAAAAAGCAGGTCAATTTAAGCTGAACGGGCCGAAGCTAACAGGAGCCGTCATCTACTCAACCAACAACTCTAGTACAACACGTTTGTTCCAACTCGACACACCCGTTGAAACCTTAGATGTCACCGTAAAGGATGTGCCAAAAGGCTACAAGGGTGAGTGGTTACCAACATCAAACTTCAAATTGATACAGCAATGGTCTGATAGCCAAGGTAACGAATTAACCGGTAACAAAGGATTAGAAGGCGATAAGCAAGCCATCGAAATGGAAGCGGGTGATTCGTTAACTCGTACTATTACCATGACGGCGAGTAACTTAACGCAGCACCAACTACCAAAACTGAATATCACCTACCCTAAATCGGTTCGTGTTTATGAAGAAAAGCCACAATTTGGTACCACAAAGTCCGGCGATGCAGTTGTAGTGTACAAACAGGTTCTAATCCCAAAAGAAGCAGGAAACATCTCGCTTCCTGACGTTTCCCAAGCTTGGTTCAATACTGATGCTCAATCAGAACAAACCAGTAAAGCTCTGGGCCTAGAGCTAGCAGTAACAGCAAGTGATCGCGTTGTATCAAGCGCACCTTCAGTTGCTAGCGCACCGCTCCAGCAAGCATCGCCAACGGTGATTAATGTCGATAACCCTGGTTTCTGGCCTTATCTCACCGCCCTATTCGCTGCTTTATGGTTGATTAGCTCTGCGATGGCCTTCTACTTCTGGTCACGCCGCGGTGTAACGACAAAACCAACACACACTGTTGAACGTCAATCAGATACCGCAGAAGCGCTTATTGAAGCGCTAAGAACGAAAGATGGCGTGCTGACCAGAACCTTATTTGAGCGATGGAAATCTGAAAATTCAGATCTAAGTAATGAGGCATTGCAAACCCTTGAAGCCGAACTCACCAAGCTAAACCAAAGCCTTTACGGTGAAGCCGGTTCATCAGCCCAAACATGGAGTCCTGATCTGGCAATCAAAACGGTGAAGAAGCCCAAGAGAGTCGCGAGTAAAAAGCATAATAGCTCGTTAGAAAAGCTTTAGTCGACACTGCTCATCAAGAACAGTCAAGCACAAAGGCCGTTGATCATATGAAGATCAACGGCCTTTGTTTTAAGAAAGAGAGGCTGTGACTTTTTTACGTTTTAATGCAGAAACAATTCGATTTCGCCCCGAATCTTTGGCTTGATACAAGGCTTTATCTGCCTTGCCATACAACAAATCAAAATCGAACTGATGCTGGTCAGACGTTATCGAGGCATAGCCAACGGATGCCGTTAAATATGGGCTGGTACTACTTTCACAATGCAGGATTTTTGCCTCTTCAATGCATTTCCTAATCGACTCTGCACGTTGCTTTGTCTCTGAGTGATTCGTGCCAATCATCAACAACATAAACTCCTCTCCGCCAATCCGACAGAAGGTTTCTTTATCATTGTGAACATGGGCATTCAGTATCTCACCTACTGTCCTCAGAGCCGCATCCCCTTCAGTATGACCGTAGACACTGTTGTACAAACCAAAATGATCAAGGTCGACAAGAATCAACCCAAATGTAATTTCGTTCTGTGAGGCAAACGCACCTTGATCGTTGCAATTCAAGTCTTCTAAAACCTGCGACAACATACGGCGATTTCCAAGGCGTGTCAGAGGGTCGAGTTTAGAAATGATATCCAATTGTTCATTCGCCAACTCTAGCTCTTGGGTACGCTTACTGACTTCTTGCTCCAGTGTTTCATTGAGTTTTTTCAGCTCTTCTTGAGCCATGGTTCTTTGCAGCACCTCAGCAAGGCTTGAAGCAAAGATACGTATGACCTCTCGAAGCTGTGAGGTTAGCGGGCTACGAGTTAGCAAGTTGTCGGCAGCGATAAACGCAATTGGCTCACCCGTGTTTGTGGTGAGCATAGTCATGGCCGTCCAACCAACCCCGACAATATTGAAATCGTGATAAATCGGGACCGACTCTTCGAACGCGACTTGATTCGGACAAGCACGTGCTGCCGCGACAATGTCACGCTCCACCAGCTCAGAGCGATAATAAGACTCATCGACAATATCGCCTTTGATGTCGGTACCCCACGTACCCTGCATGTAGCTGCATTCTTTGTCCGTCAGGAAAACCGCCAGCCGATCGATACCTAGATGTTGAATCGCAAAACTAACAGCAGACTTACAGACTTCACTGACGCTATCGCATCGAGACAGCTCAACCATACTCGAGTGCAACATACGTATGTTCTGCTCTTGGCGCTTGCGAATGTAGATCTGAGAAAGCAGAGAGCCAAAAGACTCAAGCATCTGCTTTTGATAGTTAGTAATCGGTGAGCGATGAATGTAGTTATCCATGGCGATCCAACCAACTGGCTTGTCCCCTTCACGCAAGATAAGCATGCCATTCCACCCCTGCCCAACCACCTTACCTTCTGTATACAGGGGCGCATTATCGATGATGACTAGATTAGTATGGTTATCAGACAGCGCTTCAATGTATTCCGCTTCAAGTTGATGCAAATCGTATTGAGTGTGGTGTTCACTGTTGGTTTTACCCGCTTCGTCAGTGCCATAAGTGCCACTGAAGCAACGCTTTTTCATATCAAGCAACATGAAGATCGCACGATCAAATCCTAGCCTGTCTCGCACAGCCTCAACCGAGGCTTTATACAACGCATCGAGTGATTCGGGATTGGAAAGCTCAAGCGCGACCTGATGGACCAGCTTCATGTTCTCTACAAACAGTTCACGTAGCTTTATCTCGTCTAAATATTGAGCTTCACGTGTGTCTCTGTGTTTGATTTCAAGCGCAGCGTTCTTCTCTGCGCGAATGCACTGCCAACGGGCTGCGGCTAACTGAAGTACATCAAGGTCTTGAGCAAAAGTCTGGTTGATCTGCTCTGTACAGCAATTTTGAACAATTAAATAAGTTCTGGAGGCAGGCGCATTGTCGAGCATCATGATGAATGACTCACCACCAAGTACCTTCATGTGTTCCCACTTACAGGTGTTGATAGCCATTGGCAAAACCCCGTCCGCGGTATCGAACTGAGCAACCCAAGGCCAAAATGTAGCGGGATAGTTCGCTAATGAGGTGAGTTCGCCGTAAGAGAATAGTGGTAATGCGTCGCTCTCTGGCGTTGGCTCAGCAAATATGCCAATCCCTTTGGGGGCTAACACCTTAACCAGATAGTCAAAAAGAGACTCAGCCAACAGACGATGGTCGCGTGTCGCAGATATTTGTTTTGCAAAGGCTTTAACAGGCACAGCTTCCTTCCATTGGCGATTAAGAATAAAGCAAAAATACAGAAGCCTTGATATGCAATCAATGTAAGTAAAAATGAGATGTTAAGCGGGTCGCAGTTTCACCTTTAACATTATCACAAGCATGAGAAGGACGACAAAAATGGGATTCTCTGCCCAAAATCACATCGACATTGGGGCTTTTTTAGACACATAAAAAAGCCCCACCTAAAGTGGGGCAAAACTTCCATCGCTTATAGTTATAGTGATAATTCTGTTGTTCTATTCGATTATCTAACCTGCGTTTCAGTTAGTGTGTAAAGGTATCTAATCGCTTAAATACCACACGTAAATCGTCGATTAACCAAAGTCACCGTTTACGTAACCTTTAGTACGATCATCTTTTGGTTCACTGAAGATAACACTGGTTTCGTTATGCTCTACAAGCTCTCCCATTAAGAAGAAAGCCGTGCGGTCTGAGATACGACGCGCTTGCTGCATTGAGTGCGTTACGATAACGATAGTGAAGTCTTTCTTCAGATCTTCCATCAATTCTTCAATCTTGTGTGTCGCGATTGGATCTAGAGCCGATGTTGGTTCATCCATCAGGATTACATCTGGTTCCATTGCAATGGTACGTGCGATACATAGACGCTGTTGTTGACCACCAGACAGACCAAATGCATGCGCTTTTAGACGGTCTTTTACTTCATCCCACAGTGCAGCACTGCGTAGCGAGCGCTCAACCACTTCATCGATGTGTTTTTTGTCTTTGATACCTTGAGCACGTAGGCCGTATGCCACGTTCTCGTAGATGCTCATTGGGAACGGGTTTGGCTTTTGGAATACCATGCCTACGCGGATACGTAGGTCAGCGACATCGATATTGCCGTAGATGTCCGTGCCATCCATATCCAGCTTACCTTTGATAGTAACGCCTTCAATTAGGTCATTCATGCGGTTCAAACAACGCAATAGTGTTGATTTACCACAGCCAGATGGGCCAATCAGAGCAGTCACCTGACGAGTTGGAATTGGCAGGTTGATAGATTTAAGCGCTTGGTTGTCGCCGTAAAACAGATCTAGGTTCTCAATATCAAATTTGTTCATGTTCGTAATCTCTAAATTCTTAAATTCGTGTCTAACTTGATGCTTTCTTTATCACGGGGGCTCTCTTTATTGTTGAGCCAGTAGCTAGTGAGCTTAGTAAGTTGCCGTGTTGAAGCGTCTTGCAATCAGTTTTGTAACCATGTTGATCAAGAGAACCAATACGATTAGGACTGTCGCCGTGCCGTAGGCTTGGTTCCACTCATCGATAGTAAATAGCTCTGTTGTCAGCTTATATAAGTGAACCGTTAGTGTACGGCCAGAATCGAATACCGACTCAGGAACACGTGCCACCATACCTGCTGTTAAGAACACAGGCGCTGATTCACCAATTACACGACCAATACTAAGAATGACCGAAGTTAAGATACCTGGCATTGCGCTTGGTAAGATCAAACGCCAGATAGTGTAGATTTTTGAAGCGCCAAGGCCGTATGAGCCTTCACGGTAAGTTTGTGGTACTGCCATCAATGCTTCTTCTGTAGTACGAATGATTACAGGAAGAATCAAGATACTTAGCGTTAGTGCACCCGACAGAATCGAGAAGCCAAGACCAAGAATCGATACAAAGAAGGTCATACCGAATAGACCGAAGATAATCGACGGAATACCCGCTAGAGACTCAGTACAGAATCGAATCGCTTTAACCAGTCGGCTACCCACTTTCGCATATTCAGTTAGGTAGATTGCCGTCATGATGCCCAGTGGTGCTGCAACGGCAATCGATGCAATTACCATGTAGATCGTAGCGATGATCATTGGGAAAATACCACGTTCTTCACCAGTACGAGTGTAATCGTCAGTGATGAAGTTCCAATCTACGTATTGCAGACCGTTCGATAGGATGTACCAAATAATCCAGAATAAGAAACCAACAGTGACTGCTGCTGCCGCCCAGATAAAACCCTTTAAGATGTTATCTTTAGTTTGACGGGCTTGTTTTAGTTTTACGAGATCCATATTACTCATCCCCGCTTACTTCGATTTTTCACGGTTAAGATAAAGTAGAGCACCATTTAACATCATGATGAACACTAGAAGTACAACACCGGTTGCGTAGAGTGCATTTGCGTGAACGCCACTTGCGTAAGACATCTCAATCGCAATGTTCGCTGTTAGTGTACGAGCCGAGTCCAAAATACCTTCTGGCATTGCTGGAGCGTTACCCATCACCATGATGATTGCCATGGTTTCACCAAGTGCACGACCGATACCTAGAATCACACCAGTCATAATGCCTGAACGAGCGGCCGGAACGAGCAGCTTAAAAATCGTGTAGATTTTAGAAGCACCCAATGCAAGTGAACCTTCCTTATAGGTGCGTGGCACTGCACGAATCGAAGTTTCAGAAACCGTAATAACGGTAGGAAGAATCATGATACCCAGAACGATGATACCTGCCAGGATGGTGTTACCCGCTGGTACAGAGAAGATGTTCTGAATCATTGGAACGATAATTACCAGACCAAAGAAGCCGTAAACTACCGACGGGATACCCGCTAGAAGTTCAACTGCTGGTCGAATAATATCTGCAAGACGCTTAGGAGCAATCTCAGCAATAAAAATAGCGGTTAGTACACCTACTGGAACACCAACAACTACAGCGCCTAGTGTCGACACAATCGATGCAACAATCATGGTTGCAACACCGAATAGAGCTGGAGGTAACCAGTCAACACCCAAAACGATGCCAGAAACACCGGCTTCTTGGAATGCAGGGATACTCTCTGCAACGATAAAGTAAGCGATAACGGCTAGTGATACGATGCCGATTACAGCACTCGATAAGAACAAGCCGTGGAAGATTCTTTCTCTCCAGTCAACGCGCTTCTTGGTGCGCAGACTCGGCTTATTGATTTGAGTCGCTTCAGTATTCATAAGCTTTTCACTATTTGCGATGGTCATATATAAAATCTCAAACTTTGTGGCTCAAAAAGAGCTCGAAATAACCAAAGTTGAAAGAAAAGGCTCAGCCTAAAGTCAGGCTGAGCAATAATTTAAAGTGAGTCAGTTAAGATTAGTTAACTGTGATGTAGCCTTTCTTACCAGCGATAGCTTGAGCTTCGCCTGCAACCATCCAGTCTAGGAACTGTTGAGTTTCAGCTGTTGGAGCGCCAGACTTGTAAAGTACTAGGAAAGGACGAGCAACTTTGTAAGAACCGTTCTTAACGTTATCTACAGTCGCTTCAGCGCCGTCGATAGTTAGAGCTTGAACAGATTCGTCAACTGTACCTAGAGAGATAAAGCCGATTGCGTATGGGTTGCTTGCTACAGAAACTTTAAGTGCGCCGTTACCGTTAGCAACTTGTGCACGTTGAGAGATAGCCGATACTTTCTTATCGCCGATCTTCTTCTTAAGCTTCATGATGTCTTCGAATGCACCACGTGTACCAGATGCAGTATCACGAGTGATTGCTACGATTGGCTTGTCTGCACCACCAACATCTTTCCAGTTAGTGATGTCGCCTTTGTAGATTGAAGTGATTTGCTCAGCAGTCAGAGCAGATACTTCGTTATTTGGGTTTACAACAACTGCGATACCGTCACGAGCGATAACTAGCTCTTTCAGGTCAGCAGATTTCTCTTCTTCTTTAAGGTCACGAGAAGAGATACCTAGGTCAGCACTTCCATTTTTTGCTGCTTTGATGCCTGCAGAAGAACCTGGTGCTTGAATTTCGATGAACACTGGTTCGCCTTTATTCATGTAGGTTTCTGCAAAAACTTCAACCAGTGGAGAAGCACTGTTAGAGCCAACTACAGAGATAGTTTCTTTAGCTGAAGCTGTATTCACTGTTAGAGCGCCTAGAAGTGCGATTGCACCGATAACTGTCTTTTTCATCACAAATTTCCTTTAGTGGCGTTATTGCCGTAATGTTGTGTTTGCTTGAACGGTGCCCACTTTAGAATCCGAATGTGACAGTTGTGTTTCACTAAATTGAAGCCTATATGACAACTGCAATTTATTTTCTTGTTCTCTCCTTATTAGATGCATTCAAAGTAATACATTACCTTGTTCTATAAGCACTAAGTATTTATTCCAACCAAATTAAAACAACCTGCGCAATTAACCATCACTGCTGTTCGTTACGTAGAACATGTCTAGATCTCCTCTTATTAGCCTTACCTTTATAAAGGTCAAGAGGCTTAATTGAACGATTAATAATCATTACCTATCAAATACCTATCACATATATCCAAATTGAATCTATTACTGATTGAATTGTCATTCTCAGAAGTTAGAATCACCCACTAATAACAATAATAACAATTGCTTCTGCTCATTTATTTATTCAAAGAGGGACATTACATGCGCCAACTTCTCAGTGGCTTATCTATAAAAATACAAATACTAATTCCTGTACTCTTTTCCGTCTTATTGCTTTTTACGGGGGTTATTATCGGTGGTGACAAACTAGAAAATGCCTTTAAAGAGGTATCTATCGCAACAGACCAGTTGATACTACATAAAGAAGAACTCAGCGAAATCGTCGACAACAGCTACGGTATGCGCATCAAAGCGATCTACAGCTTGTTCAATGCAGATGATGTGAAACCCTTGGTTCAAACTCTTAATGAAAAGCGCGACCTGAACACTCGTCTACTGAACTCCTTAAACACTGTGCCGGGGATGCAAGACGAAGTAGCAGCGATGAGTAAGGCGATGAATCATTATGTCGACTTTTCTCGTACAACAATGCTTCCTCTATTAAAGGCAAAACATGGTAATTCAGCTCTGTCTTCTGACTTCGATGCACGTTACCAAGTGGCCATTGACCAATACCGTCATGCTGGCAACGAGATGGTACAAGCCATCAATACCCTATCTAAAAAGCTCAACTTACTTGCAACGAAAGAAGTGGACATCAATGGTCAGCAACATACCAATACACTTGATACGGCGACGGTAGCAGTGCTAGTTATCCTTTCAGTCGCACTAGGCATCAGTTGGGTACTCGCAAGCATCATTGTTAAACCAATAAGCAATATTCAGGCAACTATGCGCGAAGTCGCAAATGGTAACTTGCTAGTAAAAGCAGAAGAGTACGGCGACAACGAAATCTCTCGCTTAGCAAAAGACGTAAACCAATCGGTAGACCAACTGCGTGACACCGTAAGTTCACTTTCTCGAATCAGTATTGAAGTCGCTTCTGCATCCACAGAGCTGGCTGCAGTAATGACGCAATCAAGCGTGAACTCAGATCAAGAGAAGCAAGAAGTTGAGCAAGTTGCTTCTGCAGTAAATCAATTGGAGAGCACAGCTTCTCACGTTAACGAAAATGCAGTTCAAGCAGATTCGGCATCTAAGCAAGCCGACGAAATGGCAACGCACAGCATGAGTTTGTTTAACGAAAGCAACAAAGCCAATGAGCAAATGGCTATTCAGCTTAGTGAAGCAGCGAATGTTGTGGGAACACTGAAAGAGCACTCAGAACAGATAGGCAAAGTGATTGAGGTGATTCAAAGCATCTCTGAACAGACCAACCTACTTGCGCTGAATGCAGCTATTGAAGCGGCGCGTGCTGGAGAAAGTGGTCGTGGTTTCGCTGTGGTTGCCGATGAGGTTCGAATGCTAGCGGCACGTACTCAAGACTCAACCAAAGAGATACAAACCATTATCGAAGGTTTGCAGGTTCAATCTGGCAATGCGAACGAGAGCATGAGCAGCTCACTGGCGATGCTAGAGCACAACCAAACACTTGCAGCTGAAGTAAGCGAGGCTCTTTCTGGTATTGCCAACTCAGTAACGGACATGACGGAAATTAACACTCAGGTAGCCTCGGCAGCGGAAGAACAAAGCCAAGTGACGTCAGACATCAACCGCAATATCTCCAACATCTACAGCTTAGTAAGCCAGAACGTAACCGGGATTACTCAAGCTGCTGCTGCAAGCCATGAGCTATCGAACCTTGCAGAGCAACAGAAACAGCAGTTGGGTTACTTCAAGGTGTAAGGTTTAAGACTGGAAGTAAAACATATCGTTCAAAACTAAAAAGGCCGTGGAAAACCACGGCCTTTGTTATTTACACAATAAGAGTTCGATCACTCGGCAACCAACAAAACGCTAAATTTATATTGTGCAGCGTTGTACTGATAAACCTCACCATTAATGGAATCAAGCGTCATCACACTCTGTCCATTACCAGCAGGAGTGGAGCTCCATACATAAGCCGCTAAATTACCCGTCTCAAAATTAAACGTATCACCGAATACCTTAGTGCTCATTGCCGGAGAATGGCACGCCACTTCTTTTAAAGACACCAGCTCTTTGATGTTTGGCATACGCCACTCTTTTTGGCCACCGAAACGATGGAGAGCATGGCTACCACTTTCATCATTGATTGATTCAACCATAGCAAGCGCACTCTGCCAGTGGTAGGTTTCTACCTTTCCACTACATTCTAGTGCCTTCGGATCCCATGTTTTACCTAGTTGACAACGCATCCAAGTTAATCCTGTCAGCTCGTCACTAAAGGTTCCATTATCGTTCGCAATGTAACGTGTACTTGGTGCCGATTTCTCAATGTCTAGGCTGCACTCTTGTGCCATAGCACCCACAGAAAATAGGCCGATTAAAGCGATGGTAAGTACATTTTTCATTTCTATTTACCTTGTAGTGAAACTAAACGAGCAGGGAATTGATAAGAATCGTAGTTATCTGATGAATCCACATCACCAGAGTAGATCTCTAATGCACTTATGTAGCCTCGATCATCACCCAATGTACCTATCTCATTGTAATAAAAGCCCCCATCTACCGTCGTATTGCTGTATTGGTTAAAAATAATAGATTGATTCCAAACAGAACCGATCTCTGTATATTGGCCACCAATACTCTGATGAGGGAAGTATTTGTAAGTTAGGCCGTAAACTTTACCGTCGGCATTCTTTTCGGTCTCACCGAAGTCGAGCAAATTGTAAAACTCATGGAACGTCGGTAAACGCCAGTCAGATTTACCGCATAAGTTCAGTGCATTGATATGATCAACGTAATCTTGCGTGGTACATACCGCATCACCTTTTGTTTTACATGTCGCTAAATCCACATCCTGATCATAAGGCGTTACCACTCCTGGTAGTTCCAATGCGAACTGTCGATCTTTGTATTGAAGTGAGTTTTCATCGTCTGTTTTTGACTCCCAGATCAAGCCGCTACGTTGGTCCAAAACACAAGACCATTGCGTTGCATCATCACTTAATACCTGCCCATTAGAATCTAGCTTAGCGAACTGAAAACCATTGCCTGTATTAGTGTTTAACTCGGTTTTATCAAAGCCATACTCAGCGTCTTGCCCAGGAAAGGAACTCTGCACTTCTACCACATCTTGTGTGTCATCAATGTCTGAGAAATAACGAACCACGCCAGTGTCATTCAATGCCGTTGCAGCTTTTAGTTCACCTTCTAGGAAGTCAGCAAATGCCGCAACTTCATCATTGGAAAGCACTCCACTAACATAATCGGCTGCACTCTTATCAAATTTAGAACTCAACTGTGCCAGCATGAACGCGCGGTTCGAATGCTTGAACGCTTTAATCGTCGAGACAATATTTTGCTCCAAGCTCGCTAGTTCAGACGCAGACAGGTCGTCTTGAATATCACCAGAGATAGTGATGCCGCTTTTCGCGAGCTGCGCTTTTAACTTGTTATTAGCCTCAGCAACCGTCAACCCATCTGCAACATAACCAGCTAACAGTGAGCTAATACCATTGATTTCGTTGCCCGTAGTTTTTTGAAGACCAGGAGCTGCTATATAAGCATAAGATGAGGCAGAGCCACTGGCGCTATTCGCTGCAATCCCAGTATCAACTTGAGCTAATAGAGGAACTGATAAAATCGACTTCTTAATGCTAGTGATACTAAACTCGCCATTCGCGTTAGCTGTCGAACTTGGCTCACTACTATCACACATGTAGTTTTGGTTTATGTCCGCACAAACCTTACTTTGCAAATCGATATTTTGTGCTGTAATTGCACCTGACACTGTATAAGTTGGTGCTGAGGACGCGGATGTCGGGGTATCAGAACCGCCCGAGCCACCACAGCCAGCAAGAGCCAAAGAAATGGCCAAAATTGTCAATTGAGGTTTCATAGAGTTATCTTCTTGTTTTGTTTTTAAAGAGCCTTGTCGTCGAAGACAAGTAACGCGTAGCAAATGACCTGCCCAATGAGAGCAAAGACATAAATAGAATCAATACCGGTGAAACGGAACCGCCCGAAGAACCAGTGGCAACCGGCGGTTCTTTAGGTGAAGTCGCAGCCTCGCCACATTCGTATTTCGAAATAGTGCCCAAGCCCCACTTATTTAAATGTCCTGTTTCACCATTCACGTAATCGGCGATTTCCAAACGCCAAGAGCCGTTAATTGGCTCTCCCTTGAAAGGATCAAGAACAGGGTCATGTTTAAGTGTGAAATAACCGTCGAAGCCAGCAAATCGAGTGGATTTATGGTTCAGTAGGTCCACCCGAGTCCCCCTTGGGGAAATTAAAGTCACGACCAGGTCACTCAAACGCGGGTGATCGATATTTAAATACAGACCAAAGCTGTCATCAGCCAATTCGGCAGTTCCATTAAGGCTGAAGTTGAACGTTTTAAAACCGACAATAGGCTGGTTTGTAGAGCTAAGCCGACTATCAGGAAGATAGCTACTTACTTCTTTGATATCAGATGCCAAAACAGGCAAGCCATAAATCAATGTCGATTCTTGCTGCCAATTTTTTGATTTCAGCGTGTCACTGTATCGATAGTCAATGCTCGTATTCATTGTCACTGCTGAACCACAAACTTCTCCCGAAGGAAGTGCAGCTTCAATAGATAACTGGTTAACAGGATCGCTAACGAACGGTTGTTTCAACTTGGATATATTGATTTGACCATCAACTTGAGCGGTTCTGAGCGTTGGATAAAGCTCAATTGCTAATGGCTTACTTGGATCAACATAGCGGTTCGCTACCTCGACCTCAAATGGCTCAATCGCTAGCCCATGTACGTCAAATTTGTGCTTTAGTATTTCGGCATAGTCCCGGTTTGGATACATTTGCTGAGCGACAAACAAGGTGCTCTCAGCCAAATCATGCATTTTCAGCCCTCGACCTACCCCATACATCGACTCCAAGACAATTGAGTCAAACTCTTCAAATGCCACTTCACCATACTGCTCAACAGACGCTTTTAAAGCCTGGAAGAGTGGTGTTGACCATAGTTCATCACCCAACTCACCAGCGACACTTTCATGAGGACGGTACTCAGCTTGCCTAAAGTAGCGTGCTCTTTGGTTCCATAAACTGCGAGTGGTGTTTCTTACACCAAAATAACCATCCCAATTGAAGACGGTATCAATTTCGAATTCTTGACCTCGCGTTTGTGCATCTTGATATTGACTACGAAAACTAAAGCTCCCAGCCCAGTAATCTCCAAACCCTTCACCAATTGCACCTGTATGGCCATAAGCCCAATCTTTTACTATGTGGTAGTGAATGCCATGCCCAAGTTCGTGCAGGATTACATCACCATCGAGAGCATCAGGAGAGCCACCACCAATGCCAAATAACGTCGCTTTAGGACCATAGTAATAGGTCGAGTTGTCAGCAGATAAGCCTCTGCCATCAAACTCTAAAGGCGCATCAAATAGATCAAAACCCAAGTTACTGATGTAGCGTAAAGACTGGTCTAAATGAGCAAAAGCCATCAGCTGTGGAAAGCGCGTATCTTGCCAATCTATGCTTTGTAACTCATTCAAGTCAGCAAACTTTGTTATGCCTTCTGCGCTAAGAAAATTTGATGTGTCACGGTTAATTGCAGCACCTGAATCAGGGTCAATAGAATACAAAGCCGTTGCATCGACCTGCGATACGCGAGAGTTCGTAAGATAGATACCATCACCATGGTCCAAAACATCCACATCAGCTTGCACGTAATGTGGGGCGTTTGGATACTGATTGACATCGGTTAACAACCTCTCTGGTGGCGCAGCACGGTCCATGGTTCTTAGATCAGGGCTAAAGACATTCACCTGCGTTGAAACAACCTGTCCACTGCTCAAGCTAGGTGCTCTCTCAGCCTCTAACAGGCGAGGGACTTCCAATTCAGCAGCCGTTGTTGGTGCTCCGTTGAGCAGCACAGTATTTTCCAGACTTCTAAATACTCGTGAAACCTGGTCATCAAGATTGGTCGATAACACGACGGTTTTCTGTTGTTGATACTCTCCTCCAATCAACACATCGAAGTTGTAGTGATTCCCCAATTTAGAGTGCGTTTCATAGCGAAATCTAAGTACACCAACATCTGGGTAAGCTTGTTCTAAATAAGCTTTCGCTTCCTGTTGCGTTGTAACAACAGCATCATTAATTGGGTAATCCCACTCAGCAGCGTTGCTTATTGCTGAAACGAAACACAACGCAAGGTAAAGAGAACTCTTTTTCATATGTCCCCCTTAAAACTCATACTTGGCATTAACGGTGAAGTAACGACCAGGCTCTGTAGAATAAATTTTATTGCTATCTGCTATACCCGCTACGTCTTGATATCGAATGTATTCTTTGTCGAATAGGTTCACCACATTGGCGCTGACATCTAAGCCAAAGTTCCAAGCATAGCTAACCCCCAAGTCGACACTCGCCCAGCCAGAGGTAGTCGCGCAGTCAGTCACCATCCCTAAGTCATCTTCACATTGAGGTACCTCATCCATCGCCTGTGCCCAATTAACCTGCGCATAAGCAGAGAAGGCATTATCGTCGTAAGTGATTTCAGCATTACCTTCCCAAGGTGTTAATGTGCGAACTTTTTCGCCTTCATCATCTTCCCCATCAACAAAACCGACTTTGGTACTAACACTCCACACATCATTCAAACGATGGGCAATTGAAGCCTCAATGCCATATGTCTCGACTCCACTTACATTTTGGTACTGCTTGTAGTAGTTGCCTGTGTTTGGATCTGGAGTAAAAGTAATTTGTTTGACGTCGATAAAATTATCGAACTTCTGATAAAAGACAGCGGTGTATAGCTGTGTCTGTCCATTATCAAACTTGCTGCCTAGTTCAAACGAATCAC
Source organism: Vibrio chagasii (assembly GCF_024347355.1). NCBI lineage: Bacteria > Pseudomonadati > Pseudomonadota > Gammaproteobacteria > Vibrionales > Vibrionaceae > Vibrio > Vibrio chagasii. Next base: position 1,488,672 of record NZ_AP025466.1, on the reverse strand, counting down.
TTGCTTCCGCCTCAAGATCCATATTTGGCACAATCACAAACGGAGTAATTGGAACGAAATCATGATTCTGGTAGCCATAGATTTTGTCGTAACCGGGCGCTCTAAAGCCGTGATTATAAGAAAGGTAAGTATTCAATGATTCCGTTAGCTGATAGCTCACAGACAAACTCGGAGATAACTCGCTCGAGGTTTGCTCTTTCAACTCGTAACCACTGATCGAGTTTTGAGATTCGGGTTTCATCTGGTTCACATCAAAACGGGCGCCCGCCGTCACTGTCCAATGATCAATTTCTATCGCATCACGAACAAATGCAGCAAAGTTGTACGAACGTGCTGGTGCAAAAGGAACGTCAGCATTGAGCGACAACCCATTCCAATCTAAAACAGAAGATTGGCTTGGACGCTCATGAAGATTTGTTTCCATACTCATGCCATAAGACAGTGTATGGCTCATGTTTTTATGTTGAAACGCACTAATGAAGTCGGCGCTAGCACCAAGAAGCTGATCGGTGAAACCACGAAAATCAATCGTTCTGCGTAATTCAGAAACGTTATTATTGGTTCGAGACATCAACCGGTTGGTGGTATCTTCGTTTGTCATGTCACGCCAATAAATCTTGGTATCTAGTTCCTCAAACCAAGTATTAGTTGGAAGATACTCCAAGCCCACATAAGCAGAAAATGCCTCGGTATAGCCTTGCTGATCAAAGTCTTCCGTGTCCCACTTGCCGTCTTTTTGAATCTTAGAAGAGCCCTCTTTTCGGCTTAAATTTTCTTTGTAGTACTCTACGTTACCTTTCAACATTAATGCATCTGTAGACCAGTAATTAAGAGTGTAACCACCGCCGACCCCATCGACATCTCTTTGGTATAGGTCTTCATCGAAGTTACGTGTTTCTTCACCTTCCCAGTAAGAAAGATTAAGCAAACTTTCAAATTTTCCTGCACGAAAAGCTAAATTTGTTGCACCTTTATATTTGTTACTGATCCCCGCATAAGTCGCCGATACATCGCTATAGAAATCTTTATCAACTAGGTAGTCTCCAGGCTGTTTGGATTTCACCACGACAACACCACCAATCGCGCCAGAGCCATATACAGATGAACTCGCCCCTTTTATAACCTCAATACTTTCTAAGTTAGACATATCGAACGAGTTACGTCCTATCTTGTCATTGATGTCATTAGCACCAAAGCCATCAGCAGACTTGATTCCATCTTTCACAATCAAGATGCGGTTACCTGTCATGCCGCGAATCGTAATGTTTTGAGGTCGGCCTGCGCCCCCTGTAACACTAACACCGGGTTCACTCTTTATAGCGTCGTAAAGCTCAGTTGCACCTTTTTGTTCCAAGTCCTTACCGGTGATTACAGCAACTGAACCTGCAACTTCAGATAGTGGTTGCTCGATCTTATTGGCAGTGACGACTACTTCTTCAAAGTGATAAACCTCAGATTCGGCGTGCACGAGGTTGGCAGCAAGTACACTCAGTACTGCCGCTGATAGGGGGGAAAGCTTCATTTACTGCTCCGCTTTAATGTCTTTCAAGGTAAGTGATAAAAGGAATGCGTATTCAAACGCCTGTTGAGATAAGGACTTTCTCCTATCTGTCGAATGTCCTTGGGTAAAGCTTGTCGACAATAGATAAGGCCCATGCCCTGTCGTTAACTCATTTAACTTCGCGTAATATTTAGCGCCTTCCCAATAAGGAACACGACGGTCATTTAAGCCAATCTGTATCAATATGGGTGGGTAAGCTTGCTTACGGAGATTCAAGTACGGGTCGTATTGCTTCATCACCTTCAATTCATCTTTGATGTTAGGGTTCCCCCACTCTCCGTATTGTTGGGCTGTTAGGGGTAGTGAAGAATCGGACATGCTATTCACAATATCGACAAACGGCACTTTAAGCACCGCGCCATCGAACAAGTCAGGGGCTTGATTCAAAGCGGCAGCAACGAGTGTTCCTCCTGCACTTCCGCCCATCGCGTAGATGGATCGTGTACCTTGGTAATACGTTCTTAATGCCCGTGCTGTAGCAATGAAATCAGCAATACCATTTTCTTTATTGATGCCTTTTCCAGCTTGATACCAAGAATCACCATAAAAGCCTCCACCACGAACATGTGCAATCGCATAAATTACACCTTCATCAAGTAAGCTAATGATTTGTGGCATAAAGTAGGGCTTCATCGTCATCCCATAGGCCCCATATCCGTACAAAAACACAGGTGTCTTTTTAGTAAGCTTGTCTTTTCGATAAGCAAGAGTCACAGGGATCATCTTTCCATCAGAGTTAACTGTAATTTGTTCAGTTTGATACTCAGACTTGTGATAGTGGGAGTAATGATCTTGTGAGAACAACGTTCGTTTCAGAGTTTTCGTACTCAAACGCTCCCACTTAGCCGGTTGGGTAAGAGACATACTTCTAATGTGCAGTTTATTACTCGCGTAGTCGCCAACTTGGCTCACCCAAGCAACCTGCCCCGCCTCGGTTAATGGCTGGCTTAAACGATATTGGTTGTTGCTATCAAAGAAGTGTAAAGACTGAGTTGCCCCACTCTGGCTAATAAGCACAGGACCAGATTCAAACAAATAGAAGTTGTTGACTCTGGATTCATCAGCCGGCTCAAAGAGGGTATTCCATTGTTCTACTTGTGAAGCTTGGTTCAGCGGTACAGAGTAAAATGCAAATTGACTGCGTTCATGGTTGCTGTTGATGAATACACGAGAGCCAGAAACATCAACGTAATATTCAATGCCTGGTTCACGAGGTAACAGAGGTGCGGTCAGTTCACCAGAGCCAAGGTCTAACAATCGTTGCTCACTTGAGTTCTCACTATTGACCTGAACAACAGCAAATTGCGAGTCGCTGGTCTGGTAATACGAGAGCAACCAAGAAGAGTCTAATTCTCTAAGAACAACAATAGGAGATGATTGATCTAGAGAATATTGAACAAGCGCATAAGGTCTCGACGTTTTAGATTCGAGTTCGATCAGAAACAGAGATTGACCATCACGTGACCAGCCTAATGAGTTATCCACATTTTGAGCGATTGGCGTAACTCTCTTCGTCCGAAGATCAACCACGCTTACTTGGTATTGCTCAGACCCTGTTATATCTTCGGCGATCGCTAGTTTTGTTTTGGTAGAATCGAGCTCCCAAGCCGCTAACTGATAATAGTCGTGTGCAGTAGAACGTTCATCAAGGTTTAGTAATTCCGTTGTAACCGTATGCCCAACCTCTCGAGAAAGTAAGGCTTTTTTCCCGTTATGCTCTAAGATCGCATATTCATAACCATTGATTTCCTGCCATGGTTTTTCAGCTCGATCTGGACGATTTTCTTGCCATTTTTTTTCTAAAGACTCGCTTATAGGTTGAATGCTGTCTTGATATTGCTGTGTTTTATTATTCTGTTCCGCAAGGTAGTCGAGTACCTTACTTGCACTACGAGAATCATCTCGTAACCAAGAATAGTGATCAGTAGCACTGACCTTCCCCGTCAAAAAGACAAAAGCTAACAGCACAAACGCTTTCATAAATGCAATAAATCCATACGCTAATTTGATAAATTTCGCGTATACTGCACCCAAACGATAATGAGATCAATTATCATTTACATATTTATATGACTTTAATCACAATAAATAAATCGATTTGTGCCGGTTTACTCGTGCAAATTCATGCAGCACTTGTACTAAGTTTTAGGGTTAAAGTCAGTCAATAGTATCGATATTGATCGGATATATTACCTTTCACACAATAAGGCAACGTTTACTTGCTGACTAAAATTTGAGTCAATTCGATGAAGAATTCCACACAGTAGCCCAAAACATGCCCTTATCCCCCTCGCTACTCAAGCTCTGCATCCCAAATTCGTTCTATCGCTTCGACTCTTCTGATCTGCTTTGAAGGAAAGTGGGCAACTCTGAGCTCCGCAATTGTCTCTTGTCGTTCGGCCTGTGATAGCCCAGTGTCGTCTAAAATATCTTTTCGTTCCGCTAAGTAGATTTCTAAAGCACCTTCAAAATCCGCTCGTTGTTGGTCGAGCTCTTCAAGCCTTTGCGCGGCATCTTCATCCACCAGTTCATTTCGCTTCAAGTATTTCTCTTGCTGATCAAGCCCTTCAGAGTTGGATAATTGTTGAAGCAACACCTGATTCTTGTGGCTCGTTTGGACGTAGTCTGCTTGCTCAGAGATTAAAGAGTCTAACCGTTGTTGGTACTCCAACTCATTCAACCCTTCTTGCTTCAATCGAAGCTTTTCTAGGGCAATTTCCCTCATTTGGTTATCGTGAGTAAATAAAATACTTATCTCGCTCGGGCTGAAAAACTGAGCCTGAAGATCGAGTAAGGCTAGGTTTAAGCGTTGCAAATCATCGACAGAGAGCGAGTAGGGGTCGAACTGAACATCCAATGACGTCAATGCCGATTTGTAATCAAGGTACTTGGCAAACAAGGCCTCGTCGACTATTGCACCTTGTGATTGAGCATGATGCTGTGCAACGTTACTACGAATATCTTCAAGGGTAAGCTCTGTTTGTCCAGAGACGAAGTAATCCATAGTGTCTTTGGCCGATGCACTATCAATATCAGTATCTTGTTGAGAACTAACTTTCAACGAGGAGATACTTTGTCGTTCGTCACCGCTTGGGTTCAAGCCCTCTTCCACTGGATATAAAATAAAGACCGCCGCTGCACTCATCAGGGCTATCGTGGTTATCGAAAAAATGGCGGCCTTATTCATTATATTTTCCTTATCGTGTTAACGAATCATTAGGACAAGCTACAAGCCTGCCAACTTCAATCGGTTCGCGTGCTGGCGATACAATGTTACCGGGTCAGTCTCAAACAAATGATGGATGCCCAGCAAACCGTTAATCTCATCCAGATGATTCATTTTGTAATCATCCCCAATCACTTTACCTAGGTGAGCACTACAAGCTCCAACAAGCCCATCATTTGGTTCGTTAAACGCTAAACCTAGCACTGTCATCGCCGCATCGGTCGGGTCCAAAAGATTGGTAAAAGTGGAAGACCCTGTCCATGAGTAGTAATAAACGCCGTTACTGGCTTGCCACTCACCATCACCACATGCAGAGGTTGGAACCCCTTCAGGATAAAATTGATTGAAAGCAAGAGAACCTTCTGTCGTCAACGCTTCTAGTGATGCCAAGCCATCTTGTTCAAGGTCTGAACCACCAGACAATAGATTGATGAGTGTCGTCAACCCCCCCGCCAACTTAACCGCAATTCCCTCGGTGACAGACCCTTCAGGTACGGTTCCACGAACTAAATCCGCTACCTTTGAACCTTTATGAACGCCGCCAATACTCGTTACCGACGCGACAAGGTCTGGTCTCACTGAGGCCACATACCGCGCCGTGGGGCCACCATGACTGTGCCCGACAAGGTTAACCTTATTTGCCCCTGTTGCCGCTAAAAGTGTCTCGACCTGAGCCAGTAACTGCTCTCCCCTAACCTCTGAGCTATTCGTCGCTGATACCTGTGCAACATATACGCTCGCGCCATCTTTGGTTAAGGATTCAGGCACTCCGTAGAAGTAATCCACACCTGCTAACGTATCGAACCCAAATAAGCCGTGCACCAACACAATGGGATATTTGGTTTCAGTGTATCCACTGACTTCCAACGCCGATGCGCTCGTTCCTGCATAAACCCCCATGCTGGATAGGCAGGCGATTGTCCAAATTAATATCTTTTTCAATGCTCTTTCCTTAAACAAGTTAGACCTCTGATGAGTATCAAAAACGTAGGTGATAATTTTATAAAACTAAAAAGAGTGGCTCGAGATTTGTGATGTTGAACTGGAAATAAACAATTGCAATTAACATTGAACGACGAAAGTCACAACAAACTAAATATAAAATAAGCAACTGATTAATAAGCATTAGTTGACACAAATATTAATAGTCAAACACTAAAAATACGGGTAAGAGCTTGCGTCCAAAGAAAAGTGAATAAACGTAAACTCGTTGAAAGTTGGATCTATGTAACACTTATTACACGTGCTTCATATGAGTTATTGACGCAACAGCGAGTAATGCTCGATACATTTTAAAATGATATTGATTCTAATTATTAACAATCAAGTAATTAAACACACAACCCTTGTTAAATGAGTACTCGAAAATGAAGAAAATGATCTTGGTATTTGCGCTGACGATGCCCCAAATTGCATCAGCTCAGACAGAGACATCAATGCCTTTAGACTCAACAATGCACGACGAAGTAACACAAGAACAGATGCTTGATACACAAACATACGTAAGATGCTGGTACCGATCTGACATATCAAATGACTCGGTCGCGACGGATTGGAAATGGGCAAGAGACAAAGAGGACAATTATTACACCATTGAAGGATATTGGTGGTCACCCTCCTCTTACAAAAACATGTTCTTCAGTGAAACTCCGCAATCAGAAATTAAACAACGTTGTGATGAAACCCTAGACCTTCAGCATGATGCCGCAGATATCACGTATTTTGCAGCAGACAGTCGCTTCTCCTACAACCATTCGATATGGACTAATGACGAAGAACGGCAAGAGAATCAAATTAATCGAATCATTACATTTGGAGATAGCCTTTCTGACACTGGGAACTTATTCAACGGCTCGCAGTGGGTGTTTCCAAATCCCAACTCGTGGTTCTTAGGTCACTTCTCAAACGGCTTGGTCTGGACTGAATACTTGGCAAAAGAGAAAAATATACCTCTTTACAACTGGGCAGTTGGTGGAGCAGCAGGCACAAATCAGTATGGCGTTCTCAAAGGCGTATATGATCAAGTCACGTCATACTTAAAATACATGGAAGCAGCTAAAAACTACAAACCAGAAAACTCACTGTTTACTTTAGAGTTTGGACTCAACGACTTTATGAATTACGATCGCTCTGTCGTCGATGTAAAAGCCGATTTTAGTAGCGCTCTTATTCGGCTAACAGGGTCTGGCGCTCAAAACATCTTGCTATTCACACTCCCAGACGCAACTAAGGCACCACAATTTAAGTATACGAGCGACGCGGAAACAGAGCTCGTAAGACGTAAGATTATCGAGTTTAATCTCTTTATCGAAGAACAGGTGAGCTACTACAAGCAAAGAGGACTCAATATCGTTCTATTCGATGCTTATACTCTATTTAATAGCATTACCGAAAACCCGCAGCAACATGGTTTCCAAAACGCAACTGAACCCTGTTTAGACATCCAACGTCACTCTGCGGCCGATTATCTCTACCAGCATAACCTTACCAATGAATGTGCGGCCTATGGTTCAGACCATTATGTCTTTTGGGGGGTAACTCATCCTACGACCGCAGTACACAAATATCTCGCAGAGCATATTCTCATGACTCATTTATCGACCTTTAACTTTGACTAGTAAAATTTGCCTGGGATGACACTATTCGCCCCATAACGCGATCAACATTTTATCGCAAACTCAATGTTGTCGACGGAAGTCAATGTACTCAAATACTGTTATACCCAGCTCTTCGAAGCGGGTCGTGAGCGAAGTTTGAGTTAGGCTAGGGAAAAGCAGAGAAACATCGATACAAAAAAACCGCCTGTATAGGCGGTTTTTATTTGTATTCATTTTATCAGCAGAGGCGCTTTGACTCGCAAGAAATTACTCGTCGTCCACTTTTGGCGCAACTTTTTTCTTAGGGATAAACACGCTATCACCCACAGCCACATTTTGGTGGAAACTCTTATCGCGTTTAACTGGCTTCTTCGCTGTCTTCTTCGCTTGAGGTTTGCCCGCTTTCTTAGCTGGACCGCCCTTCTTGAAGGCTGGCTTACGAGGCTTTATGCCTTTGAACTTGCCTTTTAACCCTTCAAGAACAGAGAAGTTAAGGTCTTGCTGCAGGTAAAGCTCAACACGCTTGAAGCTGTCCCAGTCTTTTGGACCCACCAAAGAAATTGCATCACCTTTATTACCAGCACGACCGGTACGACCAACACGGTGAACGTACTCTTCAGTGTGTTTAGGCATATCAAAGTTGATAACGTGGCTTACGTTTGGAATATCAATACCACGTGAAGCAACGTCTGTTGTTACCAAGATCTTGTAAACCGCGCGCTCAAACTGGCTCATGATGGCATTACGTTGCGTTTGGTTTAGATTACCACTCAGTGCAACCGCTTTTAGCTTCTTCTCGTTAAGCTTGTCGGTCAGACGATCAGTGTCAGCACGAGTTGCCGTGAAGATCATAACCTGACGGTACTCAGCCTCTTCCAGAACGCGGTCTAAAATCGCCTCTTTATGGTCCAAGTGGTCACAAAGGTAGAACTTCTGTGTGATATCAAGGTGCTGCTCATTCGAAACACCAACAGAAATACGCTTAGGAGCGTCTAACATCTCATTCGCGATATCGTTCACTTCAGCGTGATCAAGTGTTGCAGAGAACATCAACGTTTGACGACGACGGTGCTTCGCAGCGTTTGCAATGCGACGAAGTTCAGGAGCAAAGCCTAGATCAAGCATACGGTCTGCTTCATCAAGGATAAGCGTTTCAACACCATCTAGGAACAACGAGCGGTGCTCTAGGTGGTCAGCAAGACGACCTGGAGTCGCAACGATAAAACGAGGATACTTACGCAGTGCTTTCACTTGGTCGTTAAAGTTCTCGCCACCTAGGATAAGCGCCGCTTCGTAAGACAAACCACCCAGCATGCTACGTAATTCACCGTAAACTTGCTTAGCCAGCTCACGAGTAGGAGCCAAAATTACACCACGAGGATCACGAGCAGAAAACGCTTTGGTTTTTAATGCCTTGTGAATCATTGGCAGAACAAACGCCAATGTCTTGCCTGAACCCGTTTTTGATGAAGCCAATAGATCCTTACCGGCAATAGCAACAGGGATCGCTTTCGATTGGATCTCTGTCGCTTTCTTAAAGTCGTAATGTTTTAAGTTCTTCAGTAAGCGGTTATCTAAGCCTAAATCTTTAAAGTGCAAAGGACTCTCCAGTCATGATGGTATTGAATAAAATTATTTTAACGTGACATGATACCGCGAAAATGCTTTATAAGGATAGAGATCACAGAAAATTTATCCCTACTAACAAAGTTGTTTAGAACATTGTATGCGTTGCTAGCAAAGGGGTAGCCCCATTAAATCGACGAAAAAGCCCTTCAAAAGCGGCCATCTCATAAGTGAGACAGAACGTGATGCTTAGCTAATTCCCTCAAAAATTTAGCAATTTCTTTAGTTATTGTTTTTGCAGTTAAAAAATTAGTCGCTACAATCATTAATGAAGCGACTATATGATAAAGAATGTATAGCGCATTTTTTGATGGTAAATAAGCAAGGAGTTCTTATGAATAAGACGTTAATCGCAGCTGCAGCCTCAGTTTTCATTCTAGCTGGTTGTTCTTCAGAGCCAGAAGAAGCTGCAGTGTCAGAAATGGATCAACTAACTAACCAAGTCGCTCAGCTTACAAGTGAAGTTGAAGCACTTAAGAGTGATAAAGCAGCAGCAGAAATGAAAGCTCAAGAAGCTTCTGAAGCCGCTATGGCAGCAAAAGAAGAAGCGAATCGTGCTAACGACCGTATCGACAACATCGCTGAGTCTTACACTAAGTAGTTTGATATTTAAACGCGATTAAGCTGTAGATTAAATAAGTTGCAAAAGCAGTAAATTGATAGCACCACCTCTTCACAGATGTGGTGCTCTTGTTTTTTTGGGGGAATTAGCGAATCTAGTAGAGCAAACTGCCTCAGATAAGAAGAAGTGCGTTAAAATTCAATCACCGGAGGAGCAATTTCAACAGGTACACCATTTTGCGCAAAGATAACCGCTTTGGCTTTTGAGTTAGGCAAATCTGCATCTTCAAGCCACCACTTCAGTTCAACAGGAATTTGAAGTGATTTCTTAGAACCGTCACTGCGAGTTAATGGCTCATGCGCTTCAACAAACACACTTCGATCTGGTTCTAACGAGATCTTGATCGGCTCATTAATGATCGTCACTTGCTCACCGCGGCTCACCTGCTCAAAAAGCCACTCGATATCTTTAGGTTCCATTCGAATACAGCCAGAGCTCACACGCAGACCAATCCCAAAGTCCTTATTGGTGCCGTGTATCAGGTAATCCCCAGCTCCATACGCAAGTCGCAGCGCGTACTCACCTAGAGGATTTTCTGGTCCAGCAGGAACCACCCTAGGTAATTCGATCCCTTTCTCTAGATACTCTTGACGGATTGACTTCGGTGGTGTCCAGGTCGGGTTGGGTCTTTTTTGGCTTATCTTGGTGATCATTTCTGGCGTATCACGTCCTACTCGACCAATGCCGACAGGGAATACGTGCACCTGGTTCTTCTCGGGCTCAAAGTAATACAGCCTTAACTCGGCAAGGTTAATCACAATTCCCTTTCTTGGGGTGTCCGGCAGAATCAAACGACTAGGGATACTCAGTACATAGCCTTCAGCAGGAAGAAAAGGATCAACACCTTTGTTTGCCGCCATTAAAGAAAGAAAACCGATATCGTATTGCTTTGCAATGATGGCTAACGTTTCACCAGTAGCAACTTCATGCTGTTGTATCCGGCCAACAATACGGCTCTCTTTCGGAGGAAGCTCAAAAGTTGCCGCAGAGGCCCACGACGACGCAACCCCAGCAGCAATCAAAGTCCCTTTCACAGTAAACCTAGTCGTTCGCTGTGCGAGCAAAGCGATCTTACGTATATATATTTTCATAGAGTACATAAGCGTCGAGTTAGGGCAATACAACATACAATTCCTTGGTTTGCCGTCTTTATCAAAGTTTAGATTATCGCTGATCAAACGTCTCTACAATGTATTGTTGCCTCAAACACCAGATGCAATTGCGCTTTCGTCTAAGTGTTTCCTTTATCTGACCTTTAATTTATCGATACAAAATCGATTGCCTTTACGCTTTCAACATATTTAGTTATCAATATTAATAAAACGATAATAGCAGACCCATTTTGTGACTAACGTCTCATGGAGGCTCGTTTTAACTCGCTAATATTGCCTCAACAAAACGAATTCAATTCAACAGAATCGGTAATTGATTAAATTCTGTTCCTAAAATTACCGTTTAAACTTTGGAGAACGACCATGGCTACACCTCATATTAACGCTCAAGCTGGTGATTTCGCAGAAACAGTACTGATGCCGGGTGACCCGCTTCGCGCAAAATACATTGCTGAAACATTCCTTGATGACGTTAAGCAAGTTTGTGACGTTCGCAACATGTTTGGTTACACAGGCACTTACAAAGGTAAGAAAGTTTCTGTGATGGGCCACGGTATGGGTATCCCATCAGCTTGCATCTACACACACGAGCTGATCGCTGAGTACGGTGTAAAGAACGTAATTCGCGTAGGTAGCTGTGGTGCAGTACGTGACGACGTTAAACTTATGGACGTTGTTATCGGTATGGGCGCTTCAACAGACTCTAAAGTTAACCGCATTCGTTTTAACGACCACGACTTTGCAGCAATCGCTGATTTCGGTCTTCTAGAAGAAGCTGTAAACCAAGCGCGCGCTCAAGAAGTGCCAGTGAAAGTTGGTAACGTATTCTCTGCTGACCTATTCTACACACCTGAAGCAGACATCTTCGAGAAAATGGAAAAACTAGGCATCCTAGGTGTAGACATGGAAGCGGCAGGTATCTACGGCGTTGCTGCAGACCTAGGCGCGAAAGCACTAACAATCCTAACAGTTTCTGACCACATCATCCGTGGTGAAAAACTAAGCTCAGAAGAGCGTCAAAAATCGTTCAACGACATGATGAAAGTAGCTCTAGAGACAGCTATCAACATCTAATCATTGATTAACGATACTTTGAAAAGCAATACCCCGCAGCCAAGTTCGCTTGGCTGCTCAAATAATCCCGAGGGGGAGATCGTGTCTAACGACAAGCTGCCAAAAGATGCAGATGGTTTGCAACTCAACTTTTGTAAAACATTGGCGTGTGACAACTTTGGCTTGAGCGATGCAAAACGTTATGTTTTGCAACACGCTAACCCTAAGCGTCCAGCGATGGTTTGTCGTGAATGTGGAGCTTTCCCCCCCTTACTTAACAATCGTGAAGTGTTAAGCGAACTTCATCGCCTGAGACAACTTCACAGCGATGGGCTCCCTGCCTGTCGTAATGATGATTGCGATAACTTCGGCTTATCGGTTCATACTCACAAACATCTTTACCATGCCTTCGGCTACAGTGGCGACAGGCAGCGTTATCGATGCAAAGACTGCCAATCAACCTTCGTTGACAAGTGGTCTGGTTCCAACAAAAAACTCCAGTTCCAAGAGAACCTCATGGGCTTATTGTTCATGGGATATTCTGTACGTGAAATCTGCAGAAAATTAGAGATCAACCCTAAAACTTTCTATGATCATGTTGACCATATCGCTAGCCGTTGTCGTCGCAAACTCGCGATGATTGATGCTCGATGGGTTAACCATGCCAAAGATTATCAGTTCGCCTCTCACTATCAGCGTTTACAACCTCACAGCAACAACGGTGTGGTTTGGATCGCGACAGGTGAAGCACACTCTGGGTACATCCTTTGCCAACATGTGAATTACTCACAAAATGAAGAGCCCTCAGGAAATGTTGACCACAATCCGTATGATGATGTGGCACGCTTTGTATCCAAAGAGCACTCTTCAGAGGCAAACCTTGAGCTACCGCAACGTTCTGACAAGCTAAAAGAGCGTATTGAGCAACAATACCAAGTTATTTTGGCGCGAGGCAACGTTGAGGATCCAATGGGGAATCTCACTGCATTTAGCTACCCGTCAAAAGGGGCGCTAATTCGACCGCCTTATACGTCCTATGCTCACTTCCTGCATGTATTAGACATGTGCGATGAAAATAAGCACGTAGCGATCTATATGCCACAAGATCCATTACTTAGATCTGCCGCTCTAAGCGTTTGTTTGCCGCGCATACAGAGTCAAAATATTGACCTTATGTACGTCGAGGAAGATTCCGGATGGCAAGACGATCACAGTTTTGAAAAGATCGACATCGTTCATATGAGTTGGTGGCGCGACCGTTGGGCTATTGCTAATCAAGGTGATAAACAGAAAGGTATCTGCTACCTAACAGGTAACAATCCAGAGCCAAAACAGTGGTTTAATACTGCTTCAATTCAACAAACTAAGTTTTATCAAGAGCGTTTTCAGGTGCTATTTGATAGCTTTATTAATGAGCCTAGACGTAAGCTTCGTCCTGGTGGCATTCTTCCATTACTCGACATATTTAGAGCTTGGCACAATCTGTGCTACCAAGATAAGCAAGGGCTTACGGCAGCGCAACGCTTAGGTGTAGCGGAACAGCCATTGACCCTAAAGCAACTACTTTCATAGAAACGTACCTCTAGATGATTATTAGGGAACTCATTGATTTTTAGATAACAACATGAGGTAACACCCATAATTGGAAAAGATACGTGTTCCTTTAGTGCTCTAAGAAAGATAATTAGTGCTTATCCTAAATCACACTCTTATAATGATAGTGTTATCAATATGTTCGATAATTACGGATCTATGCCTTGGACAAAAATCAGTACCTTCTTGAAACAGAACTAGAACAACTCAAAACTCGTGTCGACTCTGAACCGCTGGTGATCCTTGAAATTGCCCAGCAGTGCCTCGTCAGATCCGAACAAGTTCTGTTTGAAGAAGGAGCGATCCAATCGCTTATGTTAATGGCGAGATGTTGCTGGAGCCTGATGGATTACCAAAAAGGTTTAAAGTACGTCAAAGAAGCCTATAAGCGCCAGACCCGATTAGACACCGACCTTTTTCTTCCTGAAATCCTTCACTTACATGCGCTCCAATATTGGGGACAAGCCAAATACTATTCTGCACAACAGTTCTGGATCAATGCGCTAGAGCAATCTGCATTGGTCGATGAAGTCGAAATACAGATCGAATGCCTGATTGGTCTGGGCAACATCTGGCGAATAACTCACGAATATAAGCTGGCTCGTTCAACACACCAACTCGCGGTTAAAGTGGCAAACAACAGCCGTATTGGTTGGCTTGAAGGCAAAGCAAGAATCCTTCTCGCGTGGGATTACTACCTGCTCAACAACTATGTTGAAATGCTGTCGGTATTAGATGGTGCGGAAGAAGCGTTAAAAGGACACAAAGACAACACTTGGCATGCCGAGGTGTGGGACTTCAGAGGCCTTGCACTACTTGGGCTTGAGCGTTTAGACGACGCTGAGCGTGCCACAGCCAAAGCGCATAAACTTGCGGTTGAACACAATCTGGTATGGATGAAAGCCCACTCCTATATCAGCCGTGCGCGCTTAGAGTTACTCAGAAAAAGACCAGAGCAAGCTGCAGAGTTACTTAGGCTTGCGGAAGAGTCAGCAAACGAATTTGATAATGGTGAGCTGCTCAGCCAAATCTGTTATCAGCAATCGTTGGTCGCAGAAGAAAACCAAGATTTTAAAGCCGCTTTGATCGCCTTTAAGAAGTACCGTCAATATTCTATCGGTATGCTTCGAGAACAAACCACTCGCGTGGGTTTAGATAAAGCGCGCAGTTCAAAACGCCAGCTCGAACAGAGAGCGAGAAAGCTCATCAACCGTATTCGTGGCCAACACGAGTATGACCCTGAAAAGCATCTCTCTTATGTCGTGTCTGAAACCTTTTGGTGGGAACAGCTGGTTCTGTTCAAAACAGAGCTTAAGCGTTCAAACCACAGCATTATTATCTTTCAACATGTCGATCCCGATTACTTAGATGTCTGTACCGAAATCGCTCACACCTTATGTAATCAAGATGACTTCATTTCAAGGCTCAGTTCTGAGCGTGTTGCGCTCATGCTCTCTGAAAAAGGCGAAGCCGCAGAGCGAACCTTCCAAACTCTAAGCACCATGCTTGATATTTATCCATGGCATAGAAAAGGATTAAAAGGTTCAAAACCAACCGTCAGCCTCAATGACATTTTGACGTTCCCATTCACTCTGGAACAACTAGAAGAAGACGATGCCGAGGTAAGAGTTTGATGGAAACGCTACTAAGTAAAATCACCGATGCCGGTCTAGACCCCTCTTCCGTTTCAGGTGAAGAAGCAATCATATTCTGGAATCATATTCGCCAGCATGTTTCGACAACCAAAACCGAGCAAGCGCACTGCTATATCATTAGTTCGGAATATCGCGCTGAACTCCAGCAAACCCAAACCAGTATCGAAGAACTTAGACTGGCACTCAATCTATTAAATTTGCCAACAGATATAGAAGATATTCTGACCGTAAAAACTAGCCTAAGTGATCGCTTGGTAGAAGTTGGGGATTACACTTCGGCACTTAATGAGTTCGTTAGCTCATCATCCATCGCCGTTGAACATGGCTATATCGATGAATACGTCATGGCAATTCTAGGTATGGGAAACCTGTGTGACGCTTATGGCGACCACAACCGAGCTCTCCGCTATTACCAGAAAATAAACAGCATTGACCATGCGATAAGTAGTCGCTCACTTCGTCTTAAGTTCAAGCTTCATATGGTGGCGAGCCTAGTGCTACTGAATAGGATTACTGCAGCGAGTGACCTGCTCAATGAGTGTGAAGAGCTCAGTATTCTGGTCAGCAACAAATTACTGACTGCTCAAATATTGCTATACCAAGCAAAAGTGTTGCGTGCAAATAAGAAGTATCACGAAGCACTGCGTTGCCTGTCTAAGATTCAATACTCTGCTAACAACACGCAAGCAAGTTGGTTAGCAACCATGACACGTCTCGAGCTCGCTCATTGTTTAAGTGCAATTGGTAAACAAGAATACGCCAGCATGATCTTGTCGAGTACAGACAAGCGCATGAAGGTTTACTCATCCCCAGTACTCGCTAAACGGTTCTATGATTCGCTAAGCGACGTGTGCATGAACCAAGGACGTTTTCAGGAAGCACTAAGCTACGAGAAAAAAGGCTACCGAATTGAGACGGATCTAATGAAACAGATCCCAATCAGTGAACTAGGAGCCAGCCAGCTTCGTCGCCTATCGAGATTCGAGCTGCAATTAAAACTCATCCTCTCTGAACAAGAAAACCGAGAGCTAAAAGAGACAACCGAACAGCACAAAAACGCTGTGGCACAGCTCCAACAGGATGTTTTCACCGACCCATTAACTGGTTTGAACAACCGCCGATGGTTAGATGTGAAGCTAAAAGACATGCTGTTACACGACACCTCTTTCGCACTCATGGTTGTCGATATTGATCACTTTAAGTCGATCAATGATGAACTGAGCCACCTAGTGGGCGATAAAGCAATTGTAAGTGTTTCTCAAGAGTTAAGGTCATACTTCAAGTTCCGAGGCGCTTCCTGTGTCAGATTCGGTGGGGAAGAGTTCTTAGTAATTCTCGAAAATACCGACATGGCAAAAGCAGAAATGCACTCAGAGAATTACCGTGAACGAATTTTCCAATTTGGTTGGCATGAAATACTCGGTGAGCGTGGCTTAACAGTCAGTATTGGTATCACGATGCATCGTGAGGGAGAGAATACACAGCGTACCTTCTATCGAGCAGACAAAGCCTTATATCGTGCAAAAGCAAACGGTCGAAACCAAGTCTGCACCGAGTAATGAAATAGTTAAAGTAGTGCCGAACCACTTCAGCTCGGCACTATCCAATAGCAAAACAATAACTTGCTTCGAGCTTTATCTATTCATGAAAAGACGTTATTGATAGAAGAACAAAGATATTCCACCTACTGCGGCAAGCGTGCCTATAAGACTCTGTTTTGAGACCTTCTCCCCTTTCAACGCATAGATCACCAGAATAAAGACCGGACTGGTCGCAATCAATGTTTGAGCTATCGCGGGATTGGCATTTTTTAAAGCGATTTGTTGCAACCAAAGCGCGAGAAACGTCCCAACAAAAATGGCGCTGAGTAACCATAGTTTGTCGAGTTTCGTCATCTCCCACAAATCCCTTTTGATTGATGAGTAAGGTTTATTCTCAACAAAAGGAATAATAATCATCACCGCAAACACGCCGATTGTCAGGCGAATCAACGCCCCCAACAAAGGTGGGATATCACCAGCAACCAAAGCATAGTGAGAAATGACCACACCTGAAGCTTGGCACACACTTGCTACTAGCCCGTACCCAATGCCGCTCCATTGCGCTTGGTTAGTTGAATCATCACTCACCGAATTAGATGGCTGAAATACTACGAAGGTCACCGCTAACGTGGTGATGACGACACCGAGCCAACTTTGAAGTGTCAACGCAGCACCTAAGAACATCAAAGCCAGCACGCCAGAAAGAGGCGGAGCTAAAGACTCAAGCAGCAGTGTCTTATTAGCACCAATTCTTTTCAAAGCAGCAAAGTAAGCGCTGTCACCAATTGCGATTCCAATAATCCCTGAAATTACCAATATCCAAAAGTGATTAGCACTCAGTTCAAACTCTGGCATTGGGATAAGCGGCATCACAAGCAGCATCATTACGGAAGCAACCAAGCCCTTGATGATATTGAGCTGCATTGCTGAGAAACGATGCCCAAATTGCCCATAAATCCAAGTTGCACACGCCCACACGATAGCGGCACCGATCGCCGCTATTTCACCTATATACATTTGTATCCATCCTTGTGGTTTTGTGCATCACGCATACTTCAACGATCACTATTGAACCAGTATGACAAACAAGATAACAGAAATAACTCAATAAATTAGAGAGTGATTTTATAAGTTCCAATAATGACATCGCTCACATTAGAAGCAAAAACACATTATTTATAACTCGGTAAATCATTTTGATAACAATTACTTGGATGGTAGCCTACTATATTTAAAACTAATATCTAACATCACAAGGATCTGTTATGTTTTTAGACTACTTTGCGCTCGGTCTACTGATTTTCGTAGCATTAGTCATCTTCTACGGCATCATCGTCATTCACGATATTCCCTATGAAATTGCTAAAGGACGCAATCATCCTCATCAAGATGCTATTCATGTCTCTGGCTGGGTTAGCCTTTTCACTCTACACACTATTTGGCCGTTTCTTTGGATCTGGGCGACGTTATGGCGCAAAGATCGTGGGTGGGGCTTTGCCAAACTCGAAGAAGAACAGCACGATATTCACCACCGCGTTGATACCTTAATCGACCAAGTGAGCACTCTTCAGGAAGAAATATCACAGCTCAAGAAAGCAAAGCCAGAGCAAAGCAAGCAAAACAACGACCAAAATGAAGCTCAAGATCAGGAGGTTAAGTAATGGATTTACTGCTGATAATGACCTATGCGGCACTGTGTATCACCATTTTTAAGGTGTTCAACATTCCGCTCAATAAATGGACTGTCCCTACTGCTGTTCTTGGCGGTGTGATCATCATCGGTACTTTGATTTTACTGATGAACTATAACCACCCTTTCACTCAGATTGGTAACCAAGTTTACTCAACAACTCCTATCGTTTCAGGGGTTAGAGGTAAAGTGATTGAAGTACCTGTAAAGGCGAATAAACCTCTTAAAAAGGGTGATATCCTCTTTAAAATCGATCCTATTCCATTCGAGGCTGAGGTCGCAAGATTAGAAGCAAAAGTAAAAGAAGCGAGCCAAGGTGCGTTAGGAATGGAATCTGATGTTGCTGAAGCAGAAGCTGCGAGAATCAAAGCCATTGCTGAAAGAGATAAAGCACAGCGTGAGTTCTCTCGTTACAAGCGCGGTTACGACAGTGGCGCCTTTACGGAACAACAATTGGACACTCGTAGACAAGCTTACAAAGCATCAGAAGCAGCGGTTAAAGTGGCGGATGCAACCTTAGAAAGAGCAAAATTTGCTTTAGATTCTGAGATCGGTGGTGAGAACACGGCGGTGTTAAGTCTATTATCTGAATTGCGTAAAGCTCAGTTTAACTTAGAGCAAACTGTCGTTCGAGCACCTACAGATGGTTACGTAACACAATTAGCGCTGCGTCCGGGAGTTATGGCGGTACCACTTCCACTCGCTCCTGTGATGACCTTTGTCCACACAGAAGACCAGTTCTACACTGCAGCCTTTAGACAAAACTCCTTGCAGCGCTTACAGCCAGGCTACGAAGCAGAGTTCCTGTTCAGAGCATTACCAGGCAGAGTATTCAAAGGACGAATCGAAGAAGTGATTCCAGCCATCGGTGAGAGCCAATTTCAAGCGAGAGGTGAACTACTAGGTACTGAGGCATTGCGTACCAGTGGCCGTGTGCTTGTTAAATTAAGCATTACTGATGACCTGTCTGATTTCCATTTACCTATGGGTACAGCAGTAGAAGTTGCGGTTTATTCAGATAGCTTCACTCACGTCTCTATCATGCGTAAAGTACTTATCCGCATGAAGAGTTGGCAAAACTACCTATACCTAGATCATTAAGCCAGGTATAGGTTGGTCAAGAACTGACTTAACACACTGTTAATGTGAATGAAAAGCCAGACCTGCTCTGGCTTTTTTGTTGCTTGATTAACCACAACCCACGGCTTTTTACATCATATAGGCGTATGTGGATGGAATTTTAGACATCTAGACACTTACCTTCCCTTATGGAAGGGTTCTACTGTATAATGCGCGCCTTCTTTTTCATATTTGCCTAAAAAACGATCTCGATGAGATACCTATTAGAAATGGCGAATATACGTTCTTTGTTATTTTTATCTTTCAGTATTTGAGGTTACCTATGAACTTTTCAGCTAAAACAGTGGTTGTCATTGCCATTGGCGCAGCACTGTATGGCATTGGTGGTTTACCTATGTTTGGTGTCCCAGTGTTCGCTAATACGACATTAAAACCAGCGATGGCGGTGTTAGCACTGTTTTCTGTTTTGTTCGGCCCAATTGTAGGCTTCTTAGTCGGCTTCATTGGCCACTGGGTAACGGATCTATTCGCTGGTTGGGGCGTTTGGTTAACTTGGGTACTAGGCTCAGGTATCGTGGGCATGATCATCGGTTTGTTCCCGATGCTCACCAAGAACCGCCTTCAACAAGGCGAATTGCCAATGAAAGATTTTGCGCTGTTTGTGGTACTTGCCCTTGCCGGTAATGTGGTCGGTTACGGCTGCTCTGCATTCCTAGATACCATCCTTTATGCAGAACCGTTTACTAAAGTCTTCACTCAACTGTCTATTATTGCAGCGGGTAACACCGTTCTGATCGCTGTTGTTGGCTTGCTGATCCTGAAATCAGTCGCTAAACGCAACAAACAAAGCCGTAACCTGACTGAGGCATAAGCGATAATGACTATAGCATTTTCGAACTTCTCTTTTAGATATGAGTCGCTGGATAAACCGACGCTAAAAAATATCAATCTAAGGATAGAGAAAGGGGAGAAAATCGTCATTATTGGACCAAGTGGTAGTGGTAAATCTACCCTAGGTCAATGTCTCAACGGCCTAATCCCTCACGCGATTAAAGGTGAGGTTACCGGTTCTTTAGAGATCAACGGCAAGAACATTTCTGATTTTTCAATGCACGACTATACCGAGCAAGTCGGCACAGTATTACAAGATACTGATAGCCAATTTGTCGGTTTGAGTATTGGTGAAGACATCGCATTCGCGCTGGAAAATCAGTTAGTGTCGAACATTGATATGTACCCTCTGGTTAAGTCGACAGCAAAAATGGTCGACTTAGCAGATATGCTTGATCGCTCGCCACATGATCTATCTGGCGGCCAAAAACAACGCGTGTCATTAGCGGGCATCTTAGTTGATGACGTTGACATCCTATTGTTTGATGAACCTTTGGCTAGCCTTGACCCGAAAACGGGCAAAGCGACTATCGAAATCATCGACCAGCTTCATAAAGAAACCAACAAGACTATTGTAATCATCGAGCATCGCCTTGAGGATGTTCTACACCGCGATATCGACCGAGTGATCTTGATGGAGCGCGGTGAAATTGTTGCAGACATGACACCCGATGAAATCTTAGCTTCTGAACTGCTTGAAACACACGGTATTCGTGAACCACTTTATTTATCTGCTCTGAAGGCAGCGAAAGCACCTTTGACCAGTGAAGATAAGCTATCAAACCTCAAAGCTCTCGATTACAAAAGATTCCGCCCTGCGGTTCAGACTTGGTTTGCAGAGCGCCCGACTCCAGTTACCGAGAAACAGTACCAACCTTTACTTGAGGTCCACGGTCTGACTTACTCCTATGATGGCGAAAAGAACGCTCTCGAAGACGTTAGCTTTAAGATTGGCAAAGGTGAGTTCGTTTCAATCTTAGGTAAAAATGGCTCAGGTAAATCGACCATCACCAAGATTATCATGGGTGTGATTGACGCAGATTCAGGCTCTTCATACCTTAACGATGAAGACCTATCAGAGCTTTCTATCTTCGAAAGAAGCCAGAAAGTCGGCGTTGTTATGCAGAACCCAAATCATATGATCTCTCATCATATGATCTTTGATGAAGTTGCATTCGGTCTGCGTAATCGTGGGGTTGCAGAGCAGGAAATCAAAGAGAAAGTTGAGAACGTTCTTGAGCTGTGTGGCTTGAGTAAGTTCCGCCACTGGCCAATTGAAGCACTGAGCTACGGCCAGAAAAAACGCGTAACGATTGCTTCTATCCTAGTATTAGAACCTGAGCTTCTGATCTTGGATGAACCAACAGCGGGTCAAGATTACCGTAACTACACCTCAATGCTGGCGTTTATCCAAAAGCTTAACCGCGAGTTAGGTATCACCGTCGTGATCATTTCACACGACATGCACCTGGTTCTAGAGTACACCACACGCTCAATCGTCATTGCTGACAGCAAGCTGATTGCTAACGCAGACATGACTGAGGTGTTCAGCCAACCATCGCTTCTAGAGCGTGCGAACCTCTGTACCACCAGTATTTATGAACTCGCGACCATGATGAAAATCGACGACACCAATGCATTTATGCAGTACTTCATCGACTACGAGAGAAGCTCGCTATGAATGCATCAAAAGTAAAATTCGGCATCAACTACATTGATACCAAATCACCGCTGCATGCGTTAAACGGCATCACTAAGTTTGCTCTTTTCTTAGCTTGGGTGACTGTTGTATTAACGACATTCGACCTACGGTTAATCACGTTACTTATCCTAACGGGGCTTTACCTACTCAAGCTAACCAGAGTACCTGTTAGGGTTTATAAGCCTCTGTTGCTAGGTACGGCTAGTGTCCTAAGCCTAAATGCTTTGTTCATGTATCTGCTAGCCCCACAGCAAGGTACTGAGCTCATTGGCAGCGAAACTTTATTGCTAACATTACCGGGTAACTACTCGTTGAGCCAAGAGACATTGTTTTACTTGGTGACCGTAACACTTAAGTACATGAGTATGTTTCCGATAGCGCTGATCTTTGTATTCACAACGCACCCGACTGAGTTTGCGGCTAGCCTCAACCGCATTGGTGTTCCTTACAAGATTGCCTACGCAGTGAGCTTAACGCTACGTTATTTGCCAGAAGTTAAGAAGGATTTCGTCAACATCATGCATGCCCAACAAGCTCGTGGTGTTGAACTATCTAAGAAAGCGCCACTTCTTACACGCATTAAAAATGTTGCTAAAGTGTTAGGGCCATTGATTTTCTCAAGCCTAGATAGAGCAGATGAAATATCGAATGCTATGACGCTGCGTGGCTTTGGCAGACACAAGTCGCGCACTTGGTATAGCTACGCGCCATTACAACGCATCGATTTTATTTGTTTATTTATCATCGGTTTAATCGTGATATTGGCTATCGCAAAACGCATTCTTGAACCAGCTTTGTTTTGGTATCCATTTTAGTATCAGTTTAAACAATCAGTTAAAATGACACACCGCTCGATAGGGCGGTGTTTTATTTTCCCCATTCACTTTTGAACAAAACTTAACCGGACAAACCGTAATCATCGGATTTTGACGATAAAGTAACCGTTTCCTCACATCTTCGGTTTGAATTCTAATTTAGAAACTCTTAATATTCCTTTTACAGAATGTTGCGCGAAATAGAGATTTGTAATGGCTCGAATTACCCAAGTACAGAAACTAGAAAACCAAAAGCACTACGATGAGATCGTACTAAGCCTTTTTCTAGCTGAAGGACATGAAGCACTAACTTATGCAAGGATTGCTCAGGAAATTGGCATTAGTTTAACAACGCTTCAGGGTTACTACCCATCAACTCGTGCTATCCGCTCCGTGTTACACCAACACATGCTATCGATTGTTATAGAGAGTCTAGACTTCTCATCTGAGGAAGCGTTTGTTCAATCATGGCAAAACGCTCTCGATGATGAACAGTTCCGATACGTGATCAAGTTGATGTTCTTTCATGCATCTCAAGTTAAAAGCCCTGAAGAGTTCAATATCAGCTCAGATGGCGCATTTAAGAGTAAAATGCTCGAGAGCTTTGGAACTGACTCCATTAGGATTATTGAAACCGTAGTAGGACGCTCTATGCTCTACCTTACGAACTTCCGACAGCACTGAGCAAATACATCGTCAATAAAAAAGGGGCTTTAAAGCTCCTTTTTCATACCTAAAACACAAGCAACTGAAGAAGGCTGCACAATCAGTGCGTCCATTTTTATATCCTTTTATGGACAACTTATAAACCTCGTGATTAAAGCTAGTTTAACGCTATCACGTATAAATCTACCGTTATTTATTTGCTCACCGCGCCTTACATACCTGAATTTCCCTTACATACCAAGACTTTCCCAATATGAAATAGACAACTATAATTTATAAATGTCTCGAATTACTAAAATACAGAAGCTAGAAAATCAAAAACATTACGATGAAATTGTACTCAACCTTTTTCTTGCTGAAGGTCATGAAGCACTAACTTATGCAAGGATTGCTCAAGAAGTTGAGGTTAGTATAACGACGCTTCAGGGCTATTACCCAACGACTCGTGCTATCCGCTCCGTATTGCACCAACCCATGCTATCTATCGTTATAGAGAGCCTAGAATTCTCATCGGAAGAAGCCTTTCTTCAGTCTTGGCAAAACGCTCTCGGTAATGAACAATTCCTATACGTGATCAAGTTGATGTTCTTTCATGCATCTCAGGTTAAAAGCCCAGAAGAGTTTAATATCAGCTCAGACGGTGCATTTAAAAATAAAATGCTCGAGAGCTTTGGAACTGACTCTATTAGGATTATTGAAACCGTAGTAGGACGCTCTATGCTCTACCTTACGAACTTCAAGCAGCACTAAACAAGATACTGTCAAATAGAAAAAGGGAACCATAAGGTTCCCTTTTTTGTATTATCTACGCGCGCATTGTGCCGGACTACATTACGGGTTCAGCTTGTAAAAAATAGTCGACAATGGCGGTAGGCGAAGCTCAATCGAGGTATTCAGCCCTTCACTCTGAACGGCTTCGATTTCGACAACCTCTTTCACGTCATAACCACTGCCGTTGTATTTAGTATCATCAGTATTGAGTAATAGGCTGTACTTGCCTTGTGCCGGAACACCTAGGCGGAAATGCTCATGTGGTACTGGCGTAAAGTTCGAAACCACTAGTACGCGTTCACCTGATTCACTGATACGTTCATGAGCCAAGACACTCGCCTCTGCAGAGTCTTGAAGACGCCATTCAAAGCCTCGTGGGTCGAAGTCAAGATCGTGCATCGAAGCTTCATTACGGTAAAGATGGTTGAGGTCTTTGGTTAGCTTTTGGACACCTTGATGACGTTCGTAGTCTAATACGAACCACTGCAGTTGATCATCATGGTTCCACTCTGCAGTCTGACCAAACTCGGCCCCCATAAAGTTAAGCTTCTTACCCGGTTGTGCGTACATGTAACCCATGTATGCGCGTAGGTTAGCCGTTTGCTGCCACTCATCACCAGGCATCTTGTTATGGATAGAACCTTTACCATAAACCACCTCATCGTGAGACAGTGACAATACATAGTTCTCACTGTGTGCGTAAACCAGCGGGAAAGTAATCGTATCGTGGTGGTATTTACGGTTAATTGGGTCTTCCTGAATGTAAGACAAACTGTCATGCATCCAACCCATATTCCACTTAAAGCCGAAACCTAAACCGCCCATGAATGTTGGTGCAGATACACCTGGGAATGCTGTTGACTCTTCCGCGATGGTCATTGCGTTCGGGAAATGTTTGTAGACCTCTTCGTTCATCCATTTCAATGTCGCGATGGCGTCATAGTTTTCGTTGCCACCATCAACATTTGGAATCCATTGATCATGACTACGTGAATAATCGAGGTACAGCATTGAAGCTACGGCATCCACACGAATACCATCAATATGGAATTGCTCGAACCAGTACAGCGCGTTTGCCACTAAGAAACGACGTACGTGTTCGCGACCTAAGTCGTAGATGTAAGAGTTCCAATCTTGATGCCAACCACGACGTGGATCTGGGTCGTGAAACAGCGGTGTACCATCGAAGTTAGCCAAGCCGTGATCATCACTTGGGAAGTGTGCTGGAACCCAGTCAAGTACAACGCCTAGACCAGCTTGGTGACATTGGTCGACAAAGTATTTGAAATCATCCGGAGAACCAAAGCGGCTCGTTGGTGCGAAAAGCCCAACAGGCTGGTAGCCCCATGAACCATAGAACGGGTGTTCTGAAACTGGCATCAACTCGACGTGAGTGTAACCAAGCTCGGTGAGGTACGGAATTAGCTCTGCCGCTAACTCACGGTAGTTTAGAAAATCACCTTCAGCATTACGCTTCCAAGAACCAGCATGTAATTCATAGAACGACAGCGCTTCTTTACGCTTCTCTGTCACTGGGCGATTTTGCCATTTGGCATCTTGCCACTCATAACGAGCGTGATCGTAAGTCACAGAAGAGAACGAAGGGTACTGCTCAGAGTAGAAACCCCATGGGTCAGCCTTGTGAGGTAAGCCTTCACCATTTGGTCCTTTTAATTCGAACTTATATTGAGCGCCCTCTTCCAAGTCTGGAATGAATAAGCCCCAAATACCGTAGTCCAAACGTTGCATAGGGTGGCGGCGACCGTCCCACGAGTTGAAGTTACCGACTAAGCTAGCCGCTGTTGCATGCGGTGCATAAACCAAGAAGCGAGTACCAGAAATTGTCTGACCATCACGCTCTAGCGTAACAAACTGAGCCCCCATGTGATGGTACATATCTTTAGGTGTGTGAAGGTCTTCATAGCTCGCGTACAGATCATGATACTGGTAAGGATCATCGATGATCTGCTCTACTCCCGCCCAATCAACTGCGAGCTTATAGTGAGTAAAACGCAAGTCTCTTTCTTGCTTAAGAATGAATCCACTTTCATCCTCTCGCTCTAACTCAATACGAGGTTCCTTTCCAACAATCAACTCGACTTTATCTGCCCCAGGGATCCATACACGTAATGCACCTTGCTCTGAAGGTAAGTATGGCCCTAAAAACGCAAATGGGTCAGTGAAACAAGCCTGTGATAGTTGGGTATATATTTGTTTTTGCTTTGAAATCGAACTTAGTTCCAAAACGTTTCTCCCTAACCAAACATCCAAAAAATATAATACAAAAATGCCCGCTATTAGTGCGGGCAATATAACGACAATTTATTCTACCAGATGAGCATTCATTATTGAGTGACCAAGGTTGTAGTTTCGTACGGCGTAAGCAAAAAACCACCTATTTTCAAAGCCACTCAAACTCATCATTTACCTGCTTTTTCTCGAACTTCTGTGAGCTTAGAAGCAATTCGATTCACGCCGTCATGAGCAAAGATTTCGTCTAGGTTCATCGATAGTTTACGACGCCAATTCGGGTACTCATCTACCGTGCCAGGAATGTTTACTGGCTGGTCCATTTCTAACCAATCTTCCAATTGAACACTTAGCAATGTTGAGCCACCAGCAGCAACGTGTAACTGCAATGCTTCAGCAAGGTAAGAATCCATTGGTACTTGGCTCGCGTCACGGCCTACACCTTCAGGTAAGAAACCATGCCATGCCACAGAGTCTAGGATACCTTGCTTACATTCAAGACGGTCATCAAACAAGCCGTTCAGCTGCTCCTGATCTGGGTACAGACCAATCTCTTGACCCATTTTCAGGTCATCGCAGTGCCAGAAGCCACGTAGTGTTGGCATATCGTGAGTACATAGTGCCGCCATCGACTGTTCAGCATAATGAGCAGGTGAGATGAAACCACCATCTTCTTCTGATGTTTCGAAGAAAAATACCTTGTACGAGTGAACACCCGCATCAGCCAAGATATCGACAATCTCATCCGGCACAGTACCTAAATCTTCACCGATAACGCTACATTGGTAACGATGAGATTCAAGAGCAAGAATCGACAGCATGTCTTGAACTGGATAGTAGATGTAAGCACCTTTCGTTGCATCTTCACCTTTTGGAATCCACCATAGACGAAGCAGACCTAATACGTGGTCAATACGCAACGCACCACAGTGCTTCATGTTTGCTCGAAGCAACTTGATGTAAGCGTCGTAGCTTGTTTCTAGAAGCACTTCTGGGTTCAGTGGTGGTAAGCCCCAGTTTTGGCCTAGAGGACCAAGGATATCTGGTGGAGCACCGATGCTCGCATCCATTACTAGGTTGCCTTCGTCAGCCCATGTCTCGCTGCCTGAATCTGCAACACCAACCGCTAGGTCTCGGTACAGACCAACCGCCATACCTTTCTCTTCAGCAAGCGATTGAGCATCGTTGATTTGGCAATTTGCTAACCATTGCAGGTACATGTAAAGATGCACTTGCTCTAGGTTCTCTTTGATGTATTTCTGTGTTGCTGGGCTGTCGAATGTGCGGTATTTCTCAGGGAATACCGGCCATCCCCACATACCAGAATCTTCAGCATGCAGTTCACCGTGCAGTGCATCAAACGCCGCTTGGTGCATCAGGCTATCGCCGCCCTCTTCCACAAATGCTAGGAAGGCTTGTGCACGATCGCTGTTCTTGTCTAGGTGACGAGTCTTAAACTCTGCGAATAGCAAAGGCAAGATACTCATCTTCAACTCAGACACTTCGGTGTAGTTCACCCAGTGTGCATCACGAGCTTTCTGTAGGCGTTGTTGGAACTCTGCGCTGCCTACAGTTTGTTGTGCTTCTGCACTTAATGCGAATTCAGGTACTGAGCTCACATCAATGTATAAGATGTTCAACCAACGACGTGACGACGGGCTGTACGGGCTCGCACCTTCAGGGTTCGCAGGGAACAATGAGTGAATCGGGTTTAGGCCGACAAAGTCACCGCCGCGAGACGCGATATCAGCAACCAACTGTTTTAGGTCACCGAAATCACCAATACCCCAGTTGTGCTGAGTTCTTAGTGTGTAAAGCTGAACACTTGGCCCCCAAAGCTTTTTGCCTTGCTCAATTGGAGACTGCTTGAAACACGCTTTTGGCGTAATGATCAGTGTCATCTCGTAAGGCTTCTTACGGCGCTTACGGCTCACAATTAGCTTGTGATAACCCCATGCCAAATCACTTGGTAATGCAAACACTAAAGGGCCACCCTCGGCACGCTCATCACGAACGACTTGAGATTGAAGATAGCCTTCGAGTACCTCTCCTTGCTCGGTTTCTAAGCGCCAGCTGAACTCGCTTTCACGAGCACTAACACCTAAATTCAGCGCCACTTCTACTGGCTCACCATCACGCAAGACAAGAACTGGGTCTAGTACATCTTTTTTGTGTTTTCTTTCTGCTGACTTTAATAGTGCATCATCGCTGCTTGTATCGTAGCCCAATGAAGCCAATAGAGACGTAATAGTTTCGTCTGATACCTTTGCTTCATCGCCCCACGCACTAACGTAACTATCGGCAATGTTTGCCATTTCTGCGACTTGTTTTAATACGGTCTGTTCTTTCATCGCTCTCTCCGAAAACGTTCTGACGCTTTCAATTTTTGTAGGGTTGTTTATTTAATTTTTTACTAATCAATTAGCTTGTGACAATCAGATTGTAAGCATTGCTATCGGATAAGCCGTCTGTTTGCTCACAAGCTAATTGAGCCAAGGCAGAGGCTGCCTTGGCTACATGGGAACTATTAACGGTTAACCGCTTCTAGTTTCCAGATGTTGTTCACGTAGTCGCGGATAGAGCGGTCTGATGTGAACTTACCAACCAATGCTGTGTTAAGAATCGCTTTCTTAGCCCAACCCGCTTGGTCTTTGTATTGCGTGCCCATGTCTTCATGCGCTTTCACGTAAGAAGCAAAGTCAGCAAGACATAGATATGGGTCACCACCATCTAGCAGGCTGTCAAACGTTGCACGTAGAAGGCCTGGTTGACCTGGTGTGAACTCTTCACCTGTTAGTAGATCAAGTGACGCCTTCAGTAGTGGGTCTGCATTGTAGTAATCGTATGGGTTGTAACCCTGAGCTTTCAGTGCTTGTACACCATCAACGTCTAGACCGAAGATGTAGATGTTCTCATCACCCACTTCTTCACGGATCTCAACGTTCGCACCATCCATCGTACCGATAGTTAGAGCGCCGTTTAGAGCCATCTTCATGTTACCCGTACCCGATGCTTCTTTACCCGCTAGCGAGATTTGCTGAGAAACGTCAGCCGCTGGGATGATGATTTCCGCCATGCTTACACGGTAGTCAGGGATGAATACCACCTTAAGCTTGTTACCGATGCGAGGATCGTTGTTGATCTTCTCCGCAACCTTGTTCACTGCGAACATGATCTCTTTCGCTAGGTGGTAACCCGGTGCTGCTTTTGCTGCGAAGAAACATACGCGTGGCTCACACTCAAAACCAGGTTCGTTAAGGATACGGTGGTACAGAGATAGAATGTGAAGCAAGTCTAGGTGCTGACGCTTGTACTCGTGCAGACGCTTGATTTGAACGTCGAAGATAGCGTTAGTATCTAGCTCGATACCCATGTTTTCTTGAACCCAATCAGCAAGACGCTGTTTGTTTTCTTTCTTAACAGCCATGAATTCTTTTTGGAATTTCGGGTCTGTCGCGTACTTAGCAATGCCTTCTAGCTGCTCAAGTTTCGCAGGCCATTCTGAACCGATCTTATCTGTGATTAGCGCAGACAGACCTGGGTTACAGAACTTCAACCAACGACGTGGTGTAATACCGTTTGTTACGTTAGTCAGTTTACCTGGGAAGATTTCGTTGAACTCAGGGAATAAGTCTTTCTTAACTAGCTGAGAGTGAAGCGCTGCTACACCGTTTACCTTGTAAGAGCCAATTACACATAGGTTTGCCATGCGAACCATGCGGTGGAAACCTTCTTGGATGATAGAAAGCTTCGCTTGCTTCTCACCGTCACCAGGCCACATCTTACGAACTTCTTGCAGGAAGCGGTGGTTGATTTCAAAAATGATTTCCATGTGACGTGGAAGTAGACGCTGGATTAGCGACTCAGACCAAGTCTCTAGAGCTTCTGGAAGTAGAGTGTGGTTCGTGTATGCAAATGTGTGTGCACTGATTTCCCACGCTTCATCCCAAGATAGGCCGCGCTCATCGATAAGAATGCGCATTAGCTCTGGGATCGCGATTGTTGGGTGCGTATCGTTTAACTGGATAGTCTCTTGCTTAGGAAGATCCGCTAGAGAGAAGCCTGCTGCTTCGTGACGACGTAGGATGTCACGTACAGACGCTGCAGAGTGGAAGTACTGCTGCATTAGACGAAGCGTTTTACCCTTCTCGTGGTTATCGTTCGGGTATAGAACCTTAGTAATGTTACCCGCATCGATTAGCGCATGTTGTGCTTCGAAGTAGTCACCGTTGTTGAAGCTTGCTAGTGAGAATGGTGCAATTGCCTGGCATTCCCAAAGACGCAGTGGGTAAACCGTGCTTGACTCGTAACCAACGATTGGTAGATCCCATGGCATTGCTTTTACTTCCATACCTGGAACCCAAGTACGCACTTCTTTACCGTCAATGTATTCAACTTCAACATGACCGTAAAAACCAATGTGTTG
This sequence comes from Vibrio chagasii, assembly GCF_024347355.1. NCBI lineage: Bacteria > Pseudomonadati > Pseudomonadota > Gammaproteobacteria > Vibrionales > Vibrionaceae > Vibrio > Vibrio chagasii. The sequence continues at coordinate 1,457,795 of NZ_AP025466.1, read as the reverse complement.
CGCAAGTTCTGGACGAGCGATTTCCCATGGGTAGCCTTCAACGCCACGCCATGCATCCGGTGCTTCTTTTTGACGCCCGTCTTCGAAAGACTGCTTAAATAGACCGTACTCATAGTGTAGGCCGTAACCTACTGTTGGGAATTCTTGTGCTGCACAAGAGTCCATGAAACATGCTGCTAGACGACCAAGACCACCATTACCTAGTGATGGATCACGTTCTTCTTCTAGAAGGTCCGTTAAGTTCTGGCCTAACTCTTCCATTGCATGCGTGATCTGTTCGTACAGACCCATGCTGATTAGGTTGTTACCCGTTAGACGACCAATCAAGAATTCTAGCGAAAGGTAGTTCACGCTCTTCGCATTTTTGATTTTCTCGTCATTTTCAGTTTCTAACAGGTCAAATGTTGTAAGTTCGGCTAACGCGCGACCCATTGCTAGGTACCATGCGCGGCTATCTGCGTTTTCTATAGTAGTTGCGTAGGTTGCAGATAGATGTTTCTTAACGCTTTCTTGGAACGACATTTTATCGAAAGTTTTTTGCTGAGTTGGTTTCATTTCAGAAATCTCGCTTTTAATAGTTCTAATTCATCTGTGACATATCGTGCATGGTCACCAGAAACTAAACATCCTCCCGCTAACGCGCCAAACAAGGAGTAGATGGGAGGGCGTAGGGGGCGTACCGACATAGGGTTAGTGATCTGACTCTCATGTTCTGACTTCGAACAAAAACTTGGAGTGACTAAGATCACAAGCTCCCGTTCGATAACTTAACTTCGGTTGATGTGATTTTTATTTGACCTAATCAGAGTCATTGTCAAATCTGAGTTTCAGATCACGAAAATATTTTCCGGGTATCATCTTTTGCATTAAATGCAGTGCAAACAGAAACAAAGTCACATTATCGAACCACCACATTTTGTGAGAAAAGTCACAAATAAAGGGCGTAGAGACTCAAAAACATGCAGGAGTGCAAGGTTTCTGCGGAGGATCATAGTCGGTGTCGTTTTGCTTCACGTAATATGAGTAAAGACTTAAGTAATTAGGCTAGTGTCATTGGACAGCACTCAATGCGTGCTTGATAGATTCCAGACCATAGCCACGGAATAGGTGTAAAACTTCGACATGTGGATCCCTTCGAAACTGACTCGTCCCGGCCGCTTACACAATGCAATTCTGCGTCCTAGGGTTCTCGATCTGCTTCAGAATGCAGATTGCTATAAACTCGTACTGTTCCGCTCCCCAGCTGGATACGGCAAGACCACCATGGCTGCCCAGTGGTTGGTAGAAAAACCTAACGTAGGTTGGTATAGCATCGATGATAGTGACAACGATGCCTTCCGTTTCATCAACTACCTACTTCAATCACTCAATAAAGCGACGCAAAACGCCTGTCCTAATGCGCAAAAACTGGCAGAGAAAAGACAATTTTCATCGCTGCATTCTCTATTAAGCGAAGTCTTCGCCGAGATGTCTGAATTCCATCAGGAATGTTTCCTTGTATTGGATGACTATCACCTGGTTAACAATGACGACATCCACGAAGCCATGCGCTTTTTCCTAAAGCACATGCCCGACAACCTAACGCTTGTTGTGACCAGCCGCGGCACACCGCCACTGGGTACAGCAAACCTTCGCGTTCGTGACTTAATGATCGAATTAGGCAATGACTCTTTGGCATTCGATACCGAAGAGACGACACGCTTCTTTAATCAGCGCGTTGCCGATGGTATTGATGACACAACCGCCGATAGTATTTGTAGTTATGTCGAAGGTTGGCCTTCTGCGTTGCAACTTATCGCCCTTCAAGCACAGCACCAAAAACGCACACTGGCGCAGTCTGCTGAGTCATTCTCTCACTTCAATCATGCTCACTTGTGGGATTACTTGGTTGAAGAAGTCTTCGACCTGCTGGACAAAGAAACCCGCCAGTTCTTGATGCAATGTTCTGTACTTGATCACTTTAATGATGAACTGGTATGCGCGCTTACTCAGCGTGAAGACGCACTCGGTATGATCGAGTCTCTAAACCGATTTGGTCTGTTCATCTACCCTCTTGAAGGTGAGAAGAACTGGTATCGCTTCCACAACCTGTTTGGTGAATTCCTTGCTCATGAACGCCAAGCTCGCATTCCGCAACAAGAAGCTGAATTACACCGCAGTGCAGCAAAAGCCTGGATCAAAAAGAAAACACCTCACCAAGCCCTACGTCACGCACAGCGCGCCGATGATCCTGATTTAATTGTTAAGATCCTCAGTGAACACGGTTGGCAAATGTTCAACCAAGGCGAATTGTCATCACTAGAAATGGCGATCAAGCAGCTTACAACCGATCAGCTCTACAGCGAGCCAAAACTGTCGATGCTACGGGCATGGCTAGCGCAGAGTCAGCACAGATATGATCAGGTGGGCACCCTGTTAGAAGAGGCAGAAACTCAGTATCAAGCACGAAACATCGAGCTAGATACTCAACAACAAGGCCAGTACAACGCCTTACGTGCACAGGTAGCCATTAACAGCAACGAACCAGAGAAAGCACTCGAACTCGCAGAGCTTTCTCTAAGCCAGCTTAATACCACGGTTTATCGCAGCCGCATTGTGGCAACCTCAGTTGTTGGCGAAGTCAATCATGTCATGGGTAACCTGAGCCGCGCTCTACCAATGATGCAGCAAACTGAGAAGTTGGCTCGCCAGTATCAGGTTTACCATCAAGCACTGTGGGCGATTCTTCAACAAAGTGAAATCTTGATTGCTCAAGGCTACGTTCAAGCGGCATTTGAATTGCAAGACAGCGCGTTCAAGTTGATTGAAGAACATCAACTTCAATACGTACCTCTACATGAATTCTTGCTACGCGTACGAGCTCAGATCTTCTGGTGTTGGAACCGTTTAGATGAAGCGGAAGAGTGTTGCTACAAAGGCTTAGATATCCTCGGTCACCACTCTCCAAGTAAACACCTTCATAGTTACTCAATGCTAGCTCGTATTTCATTGAGCCGTGGTGAGATCGACAAAGCGTCGAAGTTTATTGACCAGATCCAACACTTGTTACGCCAATCAACCTACCACGTTGACTGGACGGCGAATGCTTCACTGTCTCTGATCTTGTTCTGGCAAGTGAAAGGCGATAAAGATGCAATCCGTGACTGGCTAAGCGTTGCTGTAAGACCGGAGTCTGCTAGCAACCACTTCTGTCAGCTTCAGTGGCGAAACATCGTGCGTGCTCACATTATTCTTGAGCAATATGAAGAGGCTGAAGAGGCATTAGCATTCTTAAAGAGCGAAGCACAGCGCTCACACTTGATTACCGATACGAATAGAAACTTGATCGTCGAGGCTGTTTTACGCACGCAAATCAACGATGAAGACAGCGCACGTGTATTACTTGAAGAAGCCCTACACATGACCAACCAAACAGGCATGGTCGGTAACTTCTTGGTCGATGGTGGCACTATCGGACATATCTTAGATAAGTTGAGCAACAAGCCAGGCCTAGGTGATTTAGAACGTCACCGAGCACAACAAATCATGAAGGATATCTCGACCACTCAGCGCAGCCGCTCAGTTCACTTTGATGAAGACTTTGTTGAAAACTTGGTTAATCACCCAAACATTCCTGAACTTGTACGTACCAGCCCACTCACTCAACGTGAATGGCAGGTACTGGGCTTGATCTACTCTGGCTTCAGTAACGAGCAAATCGCTCAAGAACTGGATGTAGCAGGCACCACGATCAAAACTCACATTCGAAATCTTTATCAGAAGCTCAACATTGCTAACCGTAAAGAAGCGATAAGCACAGCAGAGAATTTGTTGCAGTTAATGGGTTACTAAACGGATTCGAAATTCGAGAAAACACAAGCTGGTCACCGACGGTGGCTGGCTTTTTTTTCACCTGAAATTCAGAGCCTGAAAGTATAGAGGCGGGAGTAGAAAAAGGAGAACACCAAATGACAGGCAAAAAAATAGCCAACCGCAATAATCGCGATTGGCTCTATATATTTGTGAACAAATCATAGGTTCACTAACAACGTCAGTTGGCTAGGTGACCCTCGGCTTAAGAAGGGTCGATTAGTACTATGCAGTTAGCGTGCCAACTTTAATTAGGCATTTTATAAGCCCTGCATCGCATAAAAGCGGCTAATTTTACATGCGAATTGCAAAGTGCATTTGCATAATGCAATCAAGATGCAATATTGATAAGAGACCAGTTTCATCCCTAGCATTAATGATAAATTACTAAGTGACTGTATTTTAAATGTTAGGCAGATATTCACATCAACGTATTGCCTTACAATTAAGAGAGTAAGAAAAGCACCTTCTTAGTAGCATATTCATACTTTTTTGACAGCAAAGTTTGTATACTGCACGAAATCACCCTCAACTCTATGAAGCAATGAACTACTTAAGTACTTTTTTCAAAGGCATGGCCATGGGCGCGGCTGACGTTGTCCCAGGCGTTTCAGGCGGAACCATCGCATTCATCACAGGTATTTACGATACGCTTTTAGAAAGCATTCGCAGAATTAACCCTAGCGTACTTGGTTTATGGAAGCGCGAAGGCTTCAAAGCCGCGTTTAACCACATCAATGGCTTTTTCCTAATTTCATTATTCGCTGGCGTGTTCACCAGCATTGCGACATTCGCAAAACTGATTTCTTGGTTATTGGTCACCCACCCAGTTCCACTGTGGTCTTTCTTCTTTGGTTTAATCTTGGTGTCGGTTTTCCACATTCTTAAGCAAGTAGAAAAGCGCGATATGATTCGATTCGTCTTTCTACTGCTTGGCGTTGCCTTCGCTTATAGCATAACTGTGCTTAAGCCACTGCAAATGGAGCCAACCAGCATCAACGTCTTAATTGCGGGTGCAATTGCTATCTGCGCGATGATTTTACCCGGTATTTCAGGCAGCTTTATTCTGCTCCTGATTGGCATGTATGGCCCAGTGCTTGGCGCCGTTAAATCATTTCAAGTCGATGTACTTGCGCTATTCCTTGCGGGCTGTGTGCTCGGACTGCTGACTTTCTCACATGTACTGTCTTGGCTATTGCGTTCATTCCGCGACTTCACGCTTGTGTTCTTAACTGGTTTGATGATCGGTACGCTGCCTAAGATCTGGCCTTGGAAAGAGACCATCAGCTGGCGCATCAACTCTAAAGGTGAGCAAGTGCCTCTCATTCAAGAGAACTTGTCTCCATTTAACTTCGAAGCCGTCACCTCTCAGCCTTCTCAACTGACCTTGGCTGTGATCATGATGTTGGTTGCCATCGCATTAGTTCTTGGCTTAGAAAAGTTTGCCGAGCGCAATGCTGACTAACCTCTAACAATCGAGCGGCATTTCGCATGTAGGGTGCTTTCCTTAAATAGCGACGTGTCAGTAAATTGAATCAAAGCGAAGCTACTGGCTTCGCTTTTTTATATCTACCATACGCACAAAATTGCTTTTTGATACAAGCACGTATTGAGTGGTGTGATACCATCGCCGTTCTTATAAAATCAAATGAGAACACGACATGCACCCAGCATTAAAGGTTGCTGCGCTCGGTATTGCGCTGGTCGCTGGCTTTTATGGACCACAGGCAGTCGAGCAATTTAAATCGGTAGTAGAGAGCCACTCTCCTGACGTCAACTTAGATGACTACTGCATGCTTTCAACAACATCGTGTGAGCAAGACAGCGTTGCTATGACCCTTGAGCATGAAACAGCTCAACCTCTAGTCCCAACAAAAATCAAAGTGGTGTGGGAAGGCGCGGCCTCGGAAACCTTGATGCTATCGCTGACCGGTTTAGAGATGGAAATGGGCTCAGCACGTTTCCAATTAAAAAATACTGGTAACAACATCTATGAAGGTGATGTCATTTTGCCCGTGTGTACCATGGATCACATGACTTGGCTTGGTGAGCTCACCGATGGTGTTGAAACCGTAAAACCTGCAATAAGGATGACAAGATGAGTAAGAATTGGTCGCTAGCGCTGGTTGTAGCGTTTGTACTTGGCTTTGGAGTAAAAAGCTATCTCGATGGTCAAACAGAGGCTCAAGAGCAACACGTTGAAAAACAACAATTCTCCGAAACAACGCTTTTTGGAAAAGACAACCAACCAATAAAACTCTTTGACGAAACCGATGACAGAATTCGTATCGTTTACTTTGGCTTCACACGCTGTCCTGACGTTTGCCCAACGTCACTAGCGATGCTAGCTGGAGCCCTCAACCAAATCTCTGATGAATCGAAAGCCAAGATTCGCCCGATGTTTGTTTCTCTCGATCCAGAGCGCGATGCCGCGGAAGCGTCATATAAATACGCGCAGTACTTCAACCCAATGATTGAAGGGATGAGTGGTCCATTGGATGTAACCACGAATCTGGCGCATAAATACGGTGTTATTTTCAGAAAGACACAGCTTGAAGATTCAGAGCTAGGATACACACTTGACCACAGCTCATATTTCTACTTTTTAAAGCCCAACGGTACCTTGATTACTAAAGTACCGCACACGTTGACGCCTGCACCAATTGTTGAAGCGATCAACACATTGACGCGTTAGAGTGCTAAGAAACTCTAGAAGCTCTAGAAGCTCTAGAAGCTCTAGAAGCTCTAGAAACAGCGTGTACAAAAATAAAGAACTCAACCAATAGAGTTCGAAACGTAAAGTCAGGTCCCAGACCAACACATAAAACAATAAGGACAACAACATGAAGTTAAAAGCACTTGCTCTAGCAGGCTTATTGCTCACTCCTCTTGCTCACGCAAAAAGCGACATCATGGTACATGACGCGTACGCTCGTGCGACACCGCCAACAGCGGTGAACAGCGCAGTATTTACGACCCTAATGAACCATAGTGACAAAGATCGCGCTATCGTTTCTGCGACAACACCAGCTGCAGGTAAGGTAGAGCTTCATGATGTTATCGTTGAAGGTGACGTGATGAAAATGCGTCAGGTTCAACAGATCACAATCCCTGCTAATGGTGAAGCCGTACTTAAGCCTGGCAGCCTGCACATTATGTTATTCGACCTTAAAAATGGTCTAAAAGAAGGTGAGCAGATCGAAATGACACTGACTTTCGCGAATGGCGAAACACAAACTTTCGAAGCACCTATTAAGAAAGTGATGAGTGGCATGAAAAAGATGAATCACGATCACCACTAATTGTAGAAACTGATGCTCATGAGGCTTATTAAGAGTCGCAACACATATCGGTAAAAAATTAGACAAAACAAGCCACGATGACTTCTCGCCATCGTGGCTTTTTGTTAAAATTTGCTCGCTTTCTGTGCAAAGCGTGACCACATTAATAACCAAGGAGAATAGAAGATGATTGTAATAAAAACACTAAAACTGGCAATAAAAGTCATGCGTTAATTTTGTTTGGTTAAACCAACTTTAATCTCGAACTACCAACATTAAACCACCAGCTGGCTACCGCACACTTTTACCCGGTTTACACCTGATCAAAGCATGCTCACTACGCATGAATCAATCCGGGGTCCTATCTATTTGAATTCGAACCAAACTCTAACGCATTTTTGACGTCACGACGCTTTTTGAGCTTGTAACGCTTCTGGTCTCACCAACGATAAGAGATCTCACAAGAAGTAAATGCTCCCATAAGAAAGCTCGCACGTCTGGGTAAATAGACATGAATTCACAAACTACACTTTCTCATCCAATATCACTTCAACAACTTGGATGGCAACCTGTATTTCAACAACAACTAACACTTGAAGATTACGACCATTCAGTAATAGCACGTATCACCGCGCACCATCGCATTGGCTACACATTGGCGTCTGAGCAGGGCGAAATCACTTTACCCATTCATCACAACCAACCCGCAATGACCGTTGGCGATTGGGTAATATTGAACTCTGAACTGCAATTCGATCGCTTACTCGAACGCCAATCGCTCTTTAGCCGAAAAGCTGCGGGCAGTCGTGTTGCTGAACAATATATTTCAGCCAATATCGACACAGTGTTTATCGTGGTTTCATTGAACAACGACTTTAATCTGAGTCGCATTGAACGCTATCTAGCACTTGCCAATGAAGCCCAAGTTGAAGCGGTTATCGTCCTAACTAAGAAAGACTTGTGTGACGACTGGGAAGACAAAGTACGACAGGTACAAAGCTTAGACCCGATGCTCATGATCGAAGCGGTCAACAGCCTAGATCAAGACTCAACCCAAGTACTTTCACCTTGGTGTAAAACCGGCAAGACCGTCGCGCTAATGGGCTCTTCTGGTGTGGGTAAGTCAACTTTGGTTAACTCATTGCTAGGTGAAGCATCGCAGGCAACTGGTGGTATTCGTGAAGACGACAGTAAAGGACGTCATACAACGACATCACGATCGCTCCACTTGCTCGAGTCAGGTGGCTTGCTACTCGACACTCCTGGAATGCGAGAGCTACAACTTGCAGACTGCGCTGAAGGCGTAAGTGAAACCTTTTCAGACGTAGAAGAGTTAGCAATGCACTGCCGCTTCTCTGATTGTCATCATGAATCAGAGCCGGGATGCAAGATAAGGGCTGCTATTGAGAGTGGTGAACTGTCTGAAAGACGATTTACTAACTATCAAAAGCTACTGAGAGAACAAGCAAGAAACGGCGCTTCTCTAGCAGAGCAACGCGCTAACAATAAGCAGCTGTCCAAAATGTACCGAAACGTACAGTCAGAAAGCCGCAACATTAAGAAAGGCTCTGCTTAAACAGTTGACGCATGGCCGCGAGCTAAGTTCATAGCTCATCGTTTAACTGAAAACTTCAAGCCCCATGATGTTTATCGCAAGGGGCTTTTTTTCAACGTGATGGGGAAGCGACTATTTACGCACACAATGTTCTCACCAATCGCCATTTACACCCTCTAATTTACAGTATATTAGCTCCATCAAATATGAATTTGCAGATTTATAGCTCAATCAAAATACATTTATTTAACATTTAGCTCTAAAAACACCACGTAGTGCAAACAATCACACTAAAAGTAAACTATTCCTAGACACCCGCTACGATCCAGCTAATATGACCGCCCATTCCACTAGTGTATAGTCGGATTCGGTACAACTTTATAAAAGATACATCACTATAATAAATTAACAATTGCAGGTATTTTATGCAAAATCACAACATGCTCGCCCGCATCGCTCGTGGGAATCTTGTCCTACAGATCCTTGCTGGTATTGTTTTCGGTGTCGTTCTCGCCATGGTTTCTCCTTCAGCAGCTCAAGACGCAGGCCTTTTAGGTAGTCTGTTTGTTGGCGCTCTGAAAGCTGTTGCCCCAATTTTAGTATTCATTCTTGTTGCAGCTTCTATCGCAAACCAAAAGAAAGGTCAGCATACTCATATGCGTCCAATTATCGTGCTTTACTTGATTGGTACCTTCTCTGCAGCACTAACAGCAGTAGTACTGAGCTTCATGTTCCCAACCACTTTGACGCTAGTTGCTGGCGCAGAAGGTGCTACTCCTCCTCAAGGTATCGGTGAAGTTCTTCACACGCTTCTATTTAAACTTGTAGACAACCCAGTAAGCGCGCTAATGAACGCAAACTACATCGGTATTCTTGCTTGGGCTATCGGTCTTGGTCTTGCTCTGCACCACGCATCTGCAACAACAAAAGCGGTTTTCGAAGATCTAAGCCACAGTGTTTCACACATTGTTCGCTTCATCATTCGCCTAGCGCCATTTGGTATCTTCGGTCTCGTTTCAGCGACTTTCGCAACCACTGGTTTTGAGGCGCTAGCAAGCTACGGTCAACTTCTAGCGGTACTACTAGGTTCAATGCTAATCATTGCTCTAGTGGTTAACCCACTGCTTGTTTTCGTTAAAACAAAGCAGAACCCATACCCTCTAGTATTCCAATGTATTCGTGAATCAGGTGTAACTGCATTCTTCACTCGTTCAAGTGCTGCGAACATCCCAGTAAACATGAACCTTTGTAAGAAACTAAACCTAGACGAAGACACTTACTCTGTATCTATCCCACTAGGTGCAACCATCAACATGGCTGGCGCTGCAATCACTATCACTGTGTTAACGCTGGCTGCTGTACACACTATGGGTATTGAGATTGATATCTTCACTGCTATCCTACTAAGCCTTGTTGCTGCGGTATCTGCATGTGGTGCATCTGGTGTTGCGGGTGGCTCACTGCTGCTTATCCCTCTAGCATGTGGTCTATTCGGTATTTCGAACGATGTTGCGATGCAAGTGGTAGCGGTAGGTTTCATCATCGGTGTGATTCAAGACTCTGCTGAAACTGCGCTTAACAGCTCGACAGACGTAGTGTTCACAGCTGCAGTATGTAAAGCTGAGCAGAACAAAGCTTAATTAGCCTTTATTCGCTCGTAAGCCAAAGCTATATAAAGAAAAAGGGAAGCATCGGCTTCCCTTTTTTGTTGTCTGAATTTCATTATATCCACTCAAGCTGTATTAACTTATCACGATGGATAACATGTCCCATGGATAATCCAGTGAACACCACTAACTAGCTTCTGCTCCAATTAGACTGACTAAAATCTAGAGGGTCACTAGTCTGATTGGCTTGCTTCTCTACTGGTGCTTGCTCTGTATTCGATAGCGACGTTTCTAGATGGCTAGCCTCTACATTTAATGACTCACCCTCTTCATCAGACGCTTCTTTCACTTTCTTTGGAATCGGTATATTGCGTTTGTAGAGCTTATTAAGCGCTTTGATTATTGAATGCTTAGTAATTGCTTGTTGGGTAAGTTTCGTCATGATCGGTTTAGTCAGCGCTTGTAAACCCACAACCGCATCGACACCCAGCTCACCACCTACTTTGTCTCGCTGCTGCTTAGCTTCTGAATAGCCAAAGTGAGCAGATAGGAATAGCCAGATATAAGCAATCGCATTACCGTTGTCACCATGGTCTATCCACGCCTCACCAGCTCTAAACATCGCCTCTGCACTGTTCTTTTCTGCTGCAGTTTCAAACCAGTACACGGCCTCACCATGGTTTGGTTCTACGCCGACACCATTTAAGTAACTCATACCCAGTTTAATCTTACCGTCTAGGCTGTTTTTCTCAGCCGCTTTGCGATACCAATCAACAGAGCTTTCTGCAGAGTAGTCTGGGTTTTCTTTGTCTAGGCACCAGTCACCCATGAACAGCATCGCTTCGGTATTACCACCAGCGGCAGATTCCTCAATATAGGTGTAACCCTTAGGAATGTTCTTTACGGTTCCACGGCCATGAACTAGCGCTTTACCCATCTCAAATTTCGCCGACATGTCGTTGTCTAAGGCTGCGATCGCAAGCTGCCAAAAGTTAGCTTGTTCTCTTAAGATCAGGTCTTCTTTGCGCTTCATGCTCAAGCGAACAATGCCGTACATGCCGTTGACGTTATCCAAATGCGCCGCTTTATCGTACCAATATAACGCTTCCTTGATATTGTTACGCTCTGCTTCTTTCGCCAAAAATAGAATCGACGGGACATGCCCGGTTTCTGCTTTAAAGTGGCGCTCTTTTTGCTCTTGGATACGTGCTTTTTCAATCGCCTTTCGGTAAGCGACAGCACGCGCTTTACGTTCTTGTTCCAAGCGCTGTTTTCTCAGTGATAAAGAAATCAGCCACACGGCAACAAGTATTAACGAAAGAGCAGTCGCACCAATTGCGATTCCCATTGTACTCATAAAATGTTTAACCTAATTCGGTTTCGTTCTACCCTATATCGGCCACAAGCAGACTATATTGAGTAGTTAATTTCTGGGGCTATTGCCCTGATGGTGACAAGAGGCGCAGTCCCTACACGCTCCGCCTTAAACTTGATTCAGTATCTCAGGAATACATAACGATAAGAAGTCTGCAAAGACTAATCCGTACGCAACCCACAAATCGTGTGATCTTGCTTCAATAAGGATGTTCTCTCGAGCTTGCCTTTCATCAAGTAAGACTCAACCGCTCACCAGAAACCGGTGGTTAAAGACCTGTACCTGAAAGCAGCGGTGACGTTGCCACACTGAGTGTGACAACGTCACTCGCACGTGAAATATCAAGATCTATGAAGCGGGCACTGATCGTCGATCAAGAAGTAGAAATTGAAGGCCACGTACTGGGTACAAAATCTTACCAAAGTGGTAAAGAAGTGATTCACAATCACTAACTTCAACCAAGGGGCACTCTTTGTGAGAAAAAGCCGCTCACGCTAGCTATATCTGAACTTTACATTGTAAATTAGTGAACGCTAGAAAAGTAAAAAGAAGCCAGTTCGTGTAACGTTCTAGCTTCTTTTTTGATTTGATATGGCAGAGAAACCGTTAATCTTGCTGCATCTTCTCCCAAATCGTTGGCGACCCAATATAATCTTGCACTGAAGTGATGAATTCTTTCACTAATTTGGTCTGCTTGCGGTGTGGGTAGACGGCGTATATAGCAGTATCCGCTGTTGAGATGGTGTAATCAGGAAGCAGTGTCACTAAGCCCAACTCTTTCATGGAGGCGTACAGATTTGATTGATCAAGGAAGCCATAACCTAAGCCATCTTTCACACAAGACACCATAGTACGAACATCACTCACCTTGTAGTTACCACGAATCGTCAGGCTCTGGAAAGTGTTGCCATGCGGCTCTTCACTGATTCGCAGATGATCAACGGTCATATCACCATTGGTATAAATCACCGCAGGCAGAGACAACAAATCTTGTGGCGTTTTCGGCTCACCATGTTGCTTCACAAAGTCATTCGAGGCGACCAGCATGAAGTTACTGTCAGCTATCTTCTTCGCAATCAAATTCGATTCCACCAGCTTGCTAAAGCGGAACGCAATATCAAATTGCCCTGCAATAATATTGGCGATCTTATCGTCTAGTGAAAGTACGATCTGAACATCTGGGTACTTTCTCATGAACTGCGTGATGATAGGTTGCAGGTATTGCTGACCAAAATAGATCGGTGACGTAATTCGTAGCACACCTTTTGGCTCAGACTGATACGAATCAGCAATGCCTTGGATCTGATTGATGGTGTCTTTCAGCACATAGGTTTGCGCAAGAATATCTTCACCCGCCGACGTCAAAGAAAACGAGCGAGTAGAACGGTTGAGCAGCTGAACACCTAAGTCTTGCTCAAGCTTTTTGATCTGTTTAGAGAGGGAGGAATTGTCCATGTCGTGTAAGGTTGCCGCTTTGGTAAACGACCCTTGTTGAACCACATCTAAGAACAATAACAACTGATTGGTATTGGGCACTGTGCCGCTCCTAATATTAAGCTCGATTAACGTTCATCTTTAGGGGTGTCCATCACCACCATGGTTGTGATGGATTGAACCTGAGCGCACTCCCCTAGCACATCGGCATGAAACTTCTTATAGCTCGGCAAGTCTTTAGTCTCGACTCGCAACAAGTACTCATTGGCTCCGGTGATGTTGTGACACTCGACCACCTCTTTCTCCATAGCAACGTGCTCTTCAAACTCCAATTGAGCAGATTTTTTGTGGCTTGATAAACCGATTGAAACGTAGGCGATAAAACCCACGCCCATTAAGCCGTTATCTAGAACCGCACGATAACCTTGAATGATGCCTTTGCGCTCAAGATCTTGTACACGCCTTAACGTTGCTGAGGCCGACAAGCCAATTCGCTCTGAGAGCTCAATGTTGGAGATTCTGCCGTCCAACTTAAGCTCTTGCAATATCCTTTCGTCAAATCTATCCATAAGTACTTATTATTGTGCATTCAGTGATAATAGAGGAAATAAAAGCACATAATTGCCTCACTTTCCACCTACTATGTTTCTCAACACGTGAAAGTCATGACCGGTCAGTCACTTCGTTCATTTTATTGCTGGAGAACCATTATGCCTTTAGAACAACTTAGCGCACTTGCCTTGTTTGCGTTTGTCTCGACCTTCACGCCGGGTCCAAATAACATCATGCTCATGACTTCTGGTGCCAATGTTGGCTTTGCCCGCACCATTCCACACATGCTTGGTATTGCTCTAGGTTTTGCGGCTATGTTGCTGCTGGTTGGCTTTGGGTTAATGGGTATTTTCAACGCCTATCCGGTGACTCACCAAGTATTGAAATACCTGAGCCTTGCGTACTTGGTGTACCTCGCAATTAAAATAGCCAAGAGTGGAAAAGCGAAAAGCACCGAAGCTTATAAACCGATGACCTTCATTGGCGCGGCAAGTTTTCAATGGGTTAACCCGAAAGGTTGGTCAATGGCACTGACAGCCATTTCTGTCTATAGCAGTGGCAGTTCATGGTGGGAGCTTGCAATCATCGCAGCCATTTTCACGTTAGCTAACCTGCCATCGGTAACCTTCTGGACAGCAGCAGGCAAGCAGCTACAACATTGGCTAACAACGCCAGTCCGCATCAAAAGCTTCAACTATGGTATGGCGGGCTTGCTGTTAGCGTCGACCATTCCGATGCTCTAATCGAATAACTTCTATATTTTAACGGTTAGTACTCTGCTGCTAACCGTTATTCTCGTTAAAAGTAACCCACCAGCTCACCAAGCCAACGACCAAACATTGCCTGCCCGACCGGCGTTAACGTCCAGACAAACGCCGCTACATTGATAAACACTGTTAACCAATAAATAGCTCTGAACGGCTGTTTTTGTGTTTTATGACGTAGCTTATCTTGTGCGATCAAAGCCCCTAACCAACCACCAGCTACCGAAAAGATGTGCAGAGTTTTCTCTGGCACGCGCCAATTACCATTAATCGCGGCTCGCTTGTCTTTCGCGTACACAAAAAACGTCACGACACCGATAACTAAATACCACGCCAATAGCACTTTTGAGCTTTCCGCAAACAACACAGACACCGCCACCAGAACCAAATAAGTGATCGCGATTTGAATAGATGAAGACAACATCAACTCCTTTTGGGTAACAGCTCACATACTGTGGCAATTACGCCCTGTAGATTTTGATAAGGATGAGTAAGGCGTATTGTAATTCGGTTAGCCTGCAAAAAATAAACAAGCCCTTTCATCCCTACATAACATGATGGAAGTTAAAGGAATTATAAATATGTACAACCAAAAGTACGCCATCTACCAAGTTTTTACGCGTTTATTTGGCAATAAAAACACCCAACATGTCCCGTGGGGCACCATTGAACAAAATGGCGTTGGTAAATTCAGTGATTTTACAGACAAAGCGCTGTCTGAAATTCGCAAGCTTGGAATGACTCACATTTGGTATACCGGAGTTCCTCACCACGCGTTAATCAATGACTACAAACACATTGGTATTTCAGACGATCACCCAAGCGTAGTAAAAGGCCGTGCGGGCTCTCCTTACGCTGTCAAAGCTTACTACTCGGTAAACCCTGATCTCGCTGATAATCCCGAGCACCGACTGGAGGAGTTTAAGGCGCTAATTAAAAGAAGCCACGACCACGGCTTAAAGGTGATCATCGATATCGTCCCTAATCATGTTGCACGTCATTACAAAGGGTTAAACAATCCTGAGGGCGTCAGTGATTTTGGTGCTCACGATGACACTACACTCGAATACCACAGAAACAATAACTTCTATTACATCCCTAACAGCGCCTTTGAACTGCCAAATATCGAGCCCAATTTTACCCTCTTGGTGGTGAACAACACCTAGCCCTAAGCTCTCCATTTGTCGAAATACCCGCTAAATGGACTGGTAATGGCTCACGCCTAGCGAAACCCAATTTCGACGATTGGTATGAAACCGTGAAGATCAATTACGGCGTACGCCCTGACGGTTCAAAGGACTTTCCTGAGTTGCCGAGCGACTATGCTCAACGTGATTACCGAGATCACTTCAATTTCTGGAAATCTATCGATGGGTTTCGTTACGATATGGCTGAAATGGTACCGGTCG
Source organism: Vibrio chagasii (assembly GCF_024347355.1). NCBI lineage: Bacteria > Pseudomonadati > Pseudomonadota > Gammaproteobacteria > Vibrionales > Vibrionaceae > Vibrio > Vibrio chagasii. The sequence goes on along the minus strand of NZ_AP025466.1, from coordinate 1,441,969 downwards.
AGTTTTGGAGCTATCTCAACTCATCCATCAAGATGCAAAACCCCGATGCCTTTCTAATGGCAGAAGTTTATCAACCAGACTTATACCGCGACTACATTCACTTAGGCAAAATGGACTATCTATACGATAAAGTGGACCTATATGATGGACTCAAAGCCGTTATGCAGGGCAAATCTTCAACAGCCATTATTCCCGAGATTCAGCATCAAATGATGGACATAGAACACCACATGCTGCACTTCTTGGATAACCATGATGAACAGCGCATCGCGTCTCCTGAATTTGTAGGTGACCCCAATATCGCAAAACCTGCAATGCTCGTCAGCGCCTTATTGAGCAGTTCACCAACGATGATTTACTTCGGACAAGACGTCGGCGAACCAGGCGCGGAGAACGCAGGCTTTGGACAACCCTCGCGTACATCCATCTTCGATTACGTCGGTGTCCCACAGCATCAAAAATGGATGAACCACGGCGCATTCGATGGCGGGCTATTAAACGATAACGAAAAGCAACTGCGTCACTTTTATCAGAAGGTGATGAACTTTTCGCTCGAGCACTCTTCAATGACAGGACATTACCAAGACTTACACCAAAGCAATAATTTGAGTGGTTCGGTTTACGCTTTTCTACGCTATGACGACCAAGAGCTAACAATAGTTGCTGCGAATTTCAGCCAACACACGACAGAACGTGTTTGCTTGGTTATTCCACGTGATGTAATCCAAGCAATCAAAATTGCGGATGGTGGTTACTTACTTAATGAACATATCGAATCTATTCAGACACAAGAATTATGTGTGGAGGAAGGAGTTGGCTGTTTCAATATTGAATTAAAACCGCTGGCATCCTTGGTTTGGGTATTACCATTAAATAATTAACACCCTTGTCGATATTATTTAGAAAGAGAACAAAGGCTAATTGATAAATAACTTAATTCCCAAGTTAAATTAACACCCAAACATTTCGATACCTTCCTCACATTTATAAGGATGAGCTATCATCCTTATTCTCTACGCCTAGTTACTACGCCCTATCCTATTGATATTAAACAAATGAGTTCTTGGTCCAAGTAAATCCACATAAACCAAGTACAAATCGTGATATTGACACTAGGTTTCTTATTTTTACTTATTAAAAATAACTTTACATATAGACATCACAAATAGTTGACCACCGTTAAGACTAGGATATTCATCTTCATAAAAAGTGAAATATGGATATCGAAACGTGAACAATATAAATATTAATCAATGTTTAACTCTACGAAATACCTTTAACAATACAAAGAAAAGAAGCTTCAAGAAATCAACCTTAACCAAAGCGATTTTACCTCTTTTCACCGCTACTTTAATCGCAGGTTGTGGCAGTGATAATAACAGCGACAACGGTACTGACACTGGCAGCAGTGGTCTATACCCTGCAGCAGAAAACGAAGTGGTTATCTACTACAAACGTGATGTTGCCGCAGCGAGCACTTCTGGGTCGACTTATGACGGCTGGGGACTGCACCTGTGGAATGGCGAAGGCTGTACCAGTACCGATTTAGTCGGCATGGGGTTGAGTGAGACAGGAAGCGATTGGAACAGCCCTTACGAATACGACGGCATTAGCGATACCTACGGCGCCTACTATGTATTGAAAGTGGATCCCGATGCCGCTGACCCGCACAAATGTATGAACTTCATCTTACACAATGGTGATGAAAAAGCCTTTGGCAGCGCGAACTCAAAAGTTGAGCTAGATAAACTCGGTGAATCTCAAGGTGTGTTTGGTTTCCATGGCAGCAGCGAATTGTACTACGAGCCTATTTCAGAACGACCAGTGAATATTGATGGTCAAAAAGCACATTGGCTTGATGCTACGACCATAGGTTGGGAAGCGGCCAGCAATGCAGACTCTTTAAAACTCTTCTATGCATTGGATAACAGCATCTCAATGAATGATGACAAAGAGATTGTCGGTGGCACTGCAATTGAACTGAGCAAAGATGGCGAGCTATCCTCTGAATTAAAAGAACGTTTCCGCCACCTAGCAAGTTTACCAGCAGTCGCGATTGACGTTGATGACACAACACTGCGCACCATTTTGAAATCTCAGATCATTGTTGTAGCCTACAATGCCAATGGCGATGTTATCTCTTCGACCGAGATTCAGAAACCAGGCGTGCTTGACGCGGTATTTGCTAGTGAGGATGCCGGTAATGCAATGAGTGAAGAACTCGGTGCTATTATCGACGGCAGCGCAGCTACCTTTAAACTATGGGCACCTACAGCCCAAGATGTTGAGCTAGTCTTATACAGTGAAGATCTAAAAAGTTCACAAGTCATCCCAATGACGGAAAGTACTGAGACAGGCATCTGGGCAACAGAATCGGTGTCTAACGCCGTCAACATGTACTACCGCTACCAAGTGAAGGTTTACCACCCAACCACTGGCAAAATAGAAAATCGCCTTGTGACAGACCCTTACTCTCTCAGCTTGTCGAAGAACTCTGCATACTCTCAAGTGATTGACCTGAATGATTCAACCTTGAAGCCTGCGAACTGGGACGACTACGAACGACCAACCGTAAAGAAAGACGAAGATCATGTACTTTACGAATCTCACCTGCGTGACTTTAGCTTCAGCGACAAACTCGGCACAGCGAGCCTAAATGGAAAATACCTTGCGCTTACGGAAGCGGATCGTGAATCAGTCAAACATCTTCAAGCGCTGAAAGATGCCGGTCTGACGACTTTGCATATCTTGCCAGCATTTGATATCGCCACCGTTGATGAAGATGAAGCAAGCCGCGTCGATATTACCGATACCGTTGGGAAACTGTGTGATGTAAAACCTGCCGCTGCCTTATGTGGTAATGAAGATGAAAACAGAGTTATCGAAGACGTACTCGACGGCTATGACCCTTCAACGGGCGATGCACAAGCGTTAATGAACGACTTACGAATGCTCGACAGCTTTAACTGGGGTTACGACCCATTCCATTACACGGTTCCTGAAGGAAGCTACGCAACGGATCCAAACGGATCAAAGCGTATTCTAGAATTCCGTCAAATGGTTAAGGCCACGCACGACATGGATCTCAAGCTGATCATGGACGTGGTGTACAACCACACCAACGCATCTGGAGTGAATGATAAGTCGGTACTAGATAAGATTGTCCCTGGGTACTACCACCGTCTTAACGTCAACACAGGTGGCGTAGAAAACTCGACTTGTTGTGACAATACTGCGACTGAAAACCTAATGATGGGTAAATTGATGGTCGACTCACTCAAGGTGTGGGCTGACGACTACAAAGTGGATGGTTTCCGTTTTGACTTAATGGGCCACCAGCCAAAAGACGTGATGGTCGAAGCGCTGGAAGAAGTGCGCAAAATCGACCCGAATACCCTGTTCTACGGTGAGGGTTGGGATTTTGGCGAAGTAGCCGATAATGCACGCTTCGATCAAGCGAACCAAATCAACATGGCGGGCACTGAGATCGGCACATTCTCGGATCGACTGCGTGACGCTGTACGTGGCGGTAGCCCATTCGATGGCGGTGTTGACTCAGAAGGGAACCACCCGCTTCGCTTTAATCAAGGCTTCGGTAATGCTGCGATTGCCAATGAAGAAACCAAGACAGATCAAGACTCAATCAATGGTCGTTTGCACAACCAAGATCTTGTTCGCTTAGGCATGGCAGGTAACCTCGCAGAATACGTGTTGATTGATTACAAAGGCGATACCAAACTGGGTAAAAACGTCGACTACAATGGCGCACCTGCCGGTTACACCAAGATGCCTTCAGAGAACATCTCTTATGTTTCAAAACACGATAACCAAACACTTTGGGACAACAACGCTTACAAGATCGCCACTGGTACTAGCTCTGCAGATCGTGCTCGAATGCAGTCTGTATCACTCTCTACCGTGATGTTGGGTCAAGGTATACCTTTCATCCACATGGGTTCGGAACTGCTGCGCTCGAAATCTATGCAGCGCGATTCTTATGACTCTGGTGATTGGTACAACCGCGTGTTCTTCGACGGTTCTGACAGTAACTGGAATGTTGGCTTACCTCGTGAAGACAAAGATGGTGCGAACTGGGATCTGATCAAAACCATCATTGCTGACCCAACGGCGAAACCAGACGCAGACGACATTGAACTCACTAAACAACAGTTCTTAGAGTTATTAAAAATCCGCAGCTCAAGTGAACTGTTCCGCTTAGATACAGCTGACGAAGTCATGAAGCGAGTCGATTTCCGTAACGTTGGCGAAGACCAAGTCGAAGGCCTAATCGTGATGTCTATCGATGATGGTGTATTCGCAGGTTCAGACCTCGATCCAGCGAACGATGCGATTGTCGCGATTGTAAACTCAACCAATGAATCTCAATCGTTCAAAATCTCAGGAGCGACAGGCTTTGCGCTTCACGAGGTTCAACAAAACTCAGCGGATGACATAGTGAAAGGCGCAAGCTTTGCTAATGAATCATTCACTGTTCCAGCACTAACCACCGCTGTGTTTGTACAAGCACAAAACGGTGCACAAGGCGCTGGTTTGCCGGTTGATAACTCAGACAAGGATGTATCTAGCATTCCTCCGTACGGTCAAACTACCGTGTACGTGCGTGGTGATATGAATGGTTGGAACCCTGTTGATGATTGGGCGATGAGCTTTGTTGCTAATGGGGTTTATTCTGTAACAGGCAACTTAGAAGCGGGTAGCTATGGCTTCAAGTTTGCGGATGCTGATTGGGAAACACCTAACTTTGGTTGCGATTCTGTAGAGCTTACAAGCGGGTCAATCGATATTGGCACAGGTGGCAATTGCCAATTGAGCGTAACGGAAGCGGGCAGCTACACCTTCACTTTGAATGCGATTCACGAGCTTGACGACAATGTAGACAAAGCTGTGGTATCTGTCACTAAGAATTAAGCTCCAAGCTGAGGTTCAAGTAACAGATAATAAAACAAGCGAAAGCTAGCCTTTGGGAGACGTCAGTCTCCCTTTTTTGTACCCAATAAACGCCAACCTAAGAAAGCCTTCTCCTAACACACATAAGTAACATTCAACCTTTAGTGATTGAGGAACCTTGTTGGCACTTGGTGAATATGAAGGCTTCTTTTTATTCACTTTCGGTTGCAGTTCCTGTACCCAGGATAAGCTTTCTTGAATCAAGTACATGAAATAGAGAAATGAGAGACGCTGTCTAGGCCAACGCCTACTTAATAGTAATCACGGATCCAAATGACATTGACCTACGTTAATCAGCTAGAGCGTTAGTGAATATCTATAAGCTCGCGTCTTCGAATCTCAAATATTTAACTAATTAAAGTATTTCATTTATCGCTAGCAATAAAAAAGGACCCTATTAGGGTCCCTTCTCTTAAATCAGACTTTGTAATTGTATCAGCTACTTTTTATTAACTGCTTTTACAAAGACTTCTTGTGCGCCTTCAATGCCTAGTGCTTTCGCTTCGTCTAATAGACCCAAAGCTTTTGGAATATTGTCTGCTTCGACAGCGGCTTTGATTGCATTGTGGTAGTAAGTTTGTGTCTCTGGCTGAATCGCCTCAACCTTCGCGGCTGCTGGCTTAGCATTTGATTCACTGCTTGAACCGAATGAGAAGAAACCAACTCGATCAATCGCTACTTCTATTTTGCCAACGTTCGAGTTTGGAACTGGAATATCTTCAACTTCTGGTAGGTAGTTACCACGGCCTTCCGCGTCCAAACGAGCTGGGTGAATGACATCAGTGAAACCATCAAGATCTTCTTGCTCGCTATAGATAACTAAGTAAACCGACTGAGATGTGGTCGGCGGGTAGAAATCGTTTTCAGCAACAAGTCGATTACCCAAATGTAATCTTGGTTTCGCGTATTCGAAGCTATCTTTACCATAGCGCTCTAACTCACGACCGTTCTTATCATAGATAACCGCATTAGGGACAAATGCAGTGTCGCCGATCATGCTTGTAATCTTAATAGAGTATTCACCGCGATCCGCCGGTAGCTCGATCGCGACTACAGGGCTATTTATACCCTGATAGTTCAAAATTTGGCTGTCTGGTGTTACATCGAAAATTGCCGAGCTTGGCAGCTTCATCGGGGCAAATTGAAGACCAGCAAGAGAGTTAACTTGTTCAGCTTGTGCCACTTGCACCTGCTCTACAACTTGTGCAGATTGACAACCGGCCAACGCAACACAGCCACTCAACATTAGAGCTTTAAAATACATAACTCTTCCTTCTTGTTATTTTTTTAAGAAATTTACTAACTTTAATTACCACAAAGAAAACTATTCACCTAGGGAACGATCCACTTAATCGTACATTCCTTAAAAAAATAGCCGACGCGAGCCGGCTATGAATTAGGACAGTTTAGGATTGGTTACGCTAAGTGTTTACCACCAAGCTTCAGCTTGGATACCGAACACATATTCTGTATCGTCGCCGTTGAATGCTTCTTTGTTTTCAGTATCTAGGATGTAAGAACCGTAAACGCGGATTTCAGGACGAGCCCAGAAGCTGTCACCCATAGCCCAAGCTTGAGCTACTGTGAATTTAGCGTTACCGAAATCTTCAGTTGCTAGACCACCGTCAGCGATGCGCTCACCAGCGTTGTAGCCAGCTTCAAATACTGTGCGCATTGTGTCATTCCACTTGTACATTGGACGAACTACAGCAGAGTACTGATCGATGTCGAAAGTTTTGTTTGTGTAGTTACCATCTTTATCTGCACCACCGATATCGCTACCCGCTAGGTAAGCTAGTTGGTGACCCATTTCCCAAGATTCGCCAAGGTTCATTACACCCCAGTTAATTAGACGGAAACCGGATGCTTCGTTAAATGCTTCAGTACCACGTGCGTAGTAAGAACCAGAACCCCAGAAGTTTGCAGCTTGTACGCCGTAACCGTTAGTACCGTACTGAAGTACTGTCTGGTGGAAGCCGTTGCTCGTTCCTTGGTGTAAAATTGCAGAAGCTAGTAGGCCGTCGTCAGCAGACTCGCTCGCGTTATCTGAATCAGTTGCGAAGTTGTACGCTAGTGCTAATTCTAGAGATGCATCTTGCCATAGGCCGATGTTCGCTAGACGAGCATCAAAGATGTAACCAGTTGAATCGTCAGTCGCGCCATCTTGGATTAGTGCAACAGATAGCTTTTGGTCACCGATTGAAATGTTTTCAACACCACCACCAGTACCAGATGTGTTTAGGAAATAGAAGTCAGTGATGTGGATATCTTTACGTTGGTAGTATGTTTTACCAGCCCAAAGAGTCGCTTCTTGGTCGAAAGATAGAACGCCTTTCGCTTTAACTGCAAACTGAGCCACGTTAAAATCAGAATCTTCCCAACCATTTGCGCCTGGTGCACCAGAAGCAATCATTGACTCAACGCGCCACGTTTGCTCACCAGTTTTTAGTTCTTCAGCTAGGCCAAACTCAGAGTAGTTGTCATTTTCGTTACCTAGACGACCAATACCGTTTTTGTTAACTGATACATCACCATTACCGTTGCCGCTGATACCAGTACCAGCACGCATGTAACCATTAAAGTCAACAGCGAACGCAGAGCCAGCAGCTAGCGTAGTCGCCACTGCAGCAGCAATCAAACTTACTTTTTTCATTCTTAACTCCATTAAGGACGATTTATTTTAGGTTTTTATATTTTTGCTCTCTTGCGGCAACCAAAGGCAGTTATGGTAGTCGTAAGATAGAGAGGTTTAGGGTTTCCCCTGATTCGTTTCAACGGGGTCAATATTAAGAGGGGATGACAAGTTTGACTTCCTCCACCCCCAACTAAATTAAGGGGGACTAGAGGGGAGTAGAAAATATACAGAATGGCGTTTTAAAGAGGTAGATCACTTAATCTAGGAGGAGTAGACAGCACGAAGATCTAATTATTCAGCATAAGTGAGATCTACTTCAAATATATAATTTGAACTTCATCGATCAATTATTTTTTTAACCGTAATTAATCTGTGAAGTTGCTTGACCTTACTGTGACAAAGCCTTTTACTAATAGTTCACTGATGTTGATAAACGAACAAGAAATCAAGCAATGACTAGAACGCTCGCTCGCCCTTATCCGCTAGGCGCAACGCTAGGTAACACTGGCTGCAACTTCTCTATTTATTCTCCTGACTGTAAATCTCTTTCACTCGCTCTTTTTGATGAGAACGAGGAGTTCACAACTTATAAATTGGACAATGAATACGCTGATATTCGATATGTATTTATCGAAGGTATTAAAGCGGGGCAAAAATACGGATTCATTGCAGAAACAGCTAATGGTCCAATATTACTTTCTGACCCTTATGCTAAAGCGATAAGTGAGCCGCTCCACTACACCACGCCTTATAGTAATGAGAAAAGCTTTACGATGGCGAAATGTGTCGTTGTTGATGATACCTTCGACTGGCAAGGCGTCGAAAAGCCACGAAGTAGCCGTGAAGAGACCGTTTTGTTTGAAACGCATGTTAAAGGCCTATCTCAACTTCACCCTGAAGTCGCAAGTAATATCAAAGGCCGTTACCTAGGGTTAGTCAGCCCTGAAATGCTTGCGTTCTACAAGCAACAAAACATCAACTCATTACAACTTTTGCCCATTGCGGCCTGCATGCACGAACCCCACCTGCTTGATATGGGTAAAGTGAATTACTGGGGCTACAACCCATATTTATTTATGGTACCCGACCCTCGTTATGCAGAGAAAGATGCCGTAACTGAGCTCAAAACTGCGATTCGTGAACTGCACCGCAACGGTATCGAAGTGGTCTTAGATGTGGTGTACAACCACACAGCAGAAGGCGGCGAAGATGGCACAACCTTTAACTTAAAGGCACTAGATAGCCGAACTTACATCAAGCACGGCTGCCATTATGCAAACTTCACAGGCTGTGGGAACACCGTCGACCTTACCCACCAGCCAGCACTCAACCTAGTCATGGACACGCTTCGTTACTGGGTAAGCGAATTCCAAGTCGACGGCTTCCGTTTTGACTTGGCAGCCACACTGGGGCGCGAAGGTGACAACTACAACCCTGAGGCTGCTTTCTTTAAAGCCGTAGCTCAAGACCCTGTGCTTAAAGAGACCAAATTGATCGCAGAGCCATGGGATATCGGCCCAAACGGCTACCAAGTGGGTAATTTTCCGTTTGGTTGGAACGAATGTAACGACAAGCTGAGAGACATTACACGTAGCTTCTGGCGCGGCGATCAAGGCTACCTTAAAGAGTTTGCTACACGCCTAATGGGGTCTCGTGATATCTACAGTGCAGCGCACTGGCCTTACAAACTAACCGTCAACTACATCACTTACCATGATGGCTTCACCATGCAAGACCTTGTCTCGTACAAGCATAAGCACAATGAAGAAAATGGTGAAAGTAACCGTGATGGGCATGGTGACAACCGCTCTGAAAACTACGGCGTAGAGGGTGAAACCGAAAACCTGTTGGTTATCGCGACTCGTGAAAAGCAGAAACGTAACTTCATGGCGAGCCTGCTGTTTGCTTTCGGTATTCCACACATTCTGACGGCAGACGTGTTATCCCATACTCAAAAAGCTAACAATAACGCTTACTGCCAAGATAGTGAGACGAGTTGGCTGAACTGGGAAGATTCCGAGCGCAAGACCTACTTCAAAACTTGGTTATCTGAGATGATTGCCGCACGACAGCAGTACATGGTGCCTTTTATCAAGGCATTCAGTGGCGAGAAACGTAACTCTAACCGCATCTTCTGGAGCCGTGTTGATGGCACGCTGATGGAGCATGATGATTGGAACCGCTTAAGTTCAGTAGCACTCCACATTGGTATAGGTAAAGATGGCGACGAACTGATTTACCTCATCAACCAAACCAATGCACCGGCACGTTTCAGCTTACCCAATGATCGTGAACAAAACTGGGTGACGATATGTGATACCAACCTGAGAAATGTCAAACCAGGTCACGCTGAAGGGGAAATGTTGCTCTCACCGACATCGATGGCTATTTTGCACTACTCACCAAACAAAACTGAGTTAAGTGAAAGTTAAGCTCACTCAATAATAAAGAAAAAACCATAAAAGCCAGTTATGTTTTTACCTGGCTTTTTTGTTAGCTGAATATCACAAAACTCATTCTTTTATATGGAATCATTTGCATTGATGTGCTTAATAAAACTGTTTAGTATGGCCGTACTATAAAAATGAATCTATCACGTCTTTGGATATCATGGCTTTACCTAAAACACTTATTCGGCTTTTTAAACCATACATAATCTTATTAACCGGAGGAATGCTTTACCTCGCAGCAGCTCAATTAGACAAAGTAGAGACCGCAGCAACCAACCAATCAGCATCAAACATTCGCATCGCAAGCGCGACTATTCGTTCCAACATCGAGGCCGTATTCGGCAAACTCTATTTCTTAGAAACCAGTCTAGGCTTACCCAACACCACCGATTTTAGCGACCAAAAATTTCGTGAACTCAGCGGTAATATTCTAAAAAGAACACCAAACTTCTCCGATATCATCCGATACCAACCTAACTCTCAGCATTACGTCTCTACCCGTGGCCTTCCTCTTTCCAATGAGCAAATCGCCACAATACAATGGTATTCAATAGACGGTGTTGTTGAAGATTTCTACATCTCTTCCGTTTACCAGAAAGCAGATGGTCGATGGGTTTTCGCGGTTAAACACACAGCAGAAAAGCTCAACGAAGAAATCTGGATTGAGTTTGATTTACTGCACACCACACAAGGCTTAAGAGATTTAAAAACGCTAAATAATGGCTATGTATTTGTTGTAGATAAAACAACTGAACGACTCGTCTTCCATCCAGACCCAAAACGAATTGGCTCGAAGTCCATTAGCTATCATGCGGGTATTAGCCACCAACTTTCACAAGGGCAATTGGCCGGAAAGCATGAGTACTACTATCAAGATAATTTCAAAATATCGGTATTTGATGCGGACAACAGCTTGAATTGGGTGTTTATTGCGGGCACCGATCGTCACGACATCTTAACCAGCTCACATCAATTTACGTTAACAGGCGTTGTACTTGGCTCGCTCCTTCTATTGTGGATTGGTGCCAACTACCTGGCTTATCGTTTAAATGTCTCTTTATCTCAGCTCAATAAAGTAGAAGACCTTGCGAGCTTTAAACGCAAACTGAAGTCTATTTTGGATAACTTTACCTATCATAAAGGTATTCAATTCTGTCTCTACCAACCAGAGAACCACTCATTCAGTACACTTGATTATCATGGGAACAAATCAACGGTGCATTGTGACAAAGTGCTCTCAGAACGTTTTGTCGCAAATGCTATGGTCTATCGAAACGGTCAAGACGCCGATCCACTCGCCCGTAAACTCAAAATAGACCAGCGCCACTATTGTCTCCCTCTATACTCACGTCAGCAGTTAATTGCGGTGTTATATGTAAATGCGAACTTGCCTATTAGCCAGAATATCTTACGTATGATCAGAGATTACACGGAAGTCTCACTGTCTAACTTACTGCTTCAGCACCAGTTGAGTAGCAAAGACCTGATGACGCAACTGGACAATAAAAGCAGCTTCAACCTTGCATTGGAAAACTACGCCAACCAGCCAGAAACCTATATCGCTCTACTCGATATCGATAACTTTGATCACTTAAACCGTGCTTATGGTGAAGCCGTGGGTGACAAGATGATCAAGCTAACAGCTGAGGCTTTGCGCTCGTACTTTCCGAAGCCTAAAGGGCTGTGCCTTGCTCGTGTTGGAGGCAAAGAGTTCGCGGTATTATTCAAAGCAAACGACGCTAACGACGCCAAGTTCCAACTGGATCAATGCCGAATTGGCGTAGCAGAGAAAACGATTGTGACGCCAGACATCAGCCTCTCTTTAGGCGTGAGTGTCGGTTTTTCTCAAATAGAGGGAGAGCCAGATACAGCCCTAGCAAATCCCTTACTCGGATACCGATGAAAACAAAGCACCTAGGGTTCACGCTCTCGGTGCTTTTGTTTTTATAGAAAGTCATTACAATGCGCGTTCAACACGACAACCTCACCTTTCCAACGATACGGACCTTATGAAGCTAAGTAACCGACTGCAAACTCTCCACTCCCTTGTCAGTAATGACTACCAACACATTTGGGACTGTTGCTGTGATCATGGCTTCTTGGGCGTTCAACTGTTGGCGGACAACAAAGCCCCTCAAATTCACTTTGTCGATATTGTTCCGTCCCTAATGAGCGAGCTAGAAAGCAAACTGCTGCGTTACTTTCCACAAAGCGAGATGGCACAACAAAAAGTCACTAGCCAATGGCAAGTCTACTGTATGGATGTCTCTGCAATCCCATTGGAAAAACACACAGGCAAGCATCTGGTCATCATTGCAGGAGTCGGTGGCGATCTAACACAGAAGCTTGTGGACGATATTCACCGCCAGCATCCAGACAAAACAATCGACTTCTTGCTCTGCCCTGTTCATCAGCAATTTGAGCTAAGAAGCCACTTAAAATCGCTCAAGTTCGGCCTGATTGATGAGGTGTTGATTGAGGAGAATCGCCGCTACTACGAAATTTTATTGGTCAGCAATAACCGAGGTGAAAGAGTAGATACTTCGACAGTAAGCGAGATTTCAAACGTCGGTGATAAGATCTGGACTCCAAACAACGATGAGCAGATTAAGGTATCTCAGCAGTACAAAGCAAAAACACTGCAGCACTACTTGCGTATCCATCAAGGGCAAGAGAAACAAGGTAAACCTAGCCAAGTGAAGCATATTATTGATGCCTACCAAGCGGTTCAGCCATAGTAAGGACTAACTTGATTGTTGAAGGTTAAGAAAGTCGAATCAATAAAAAAAGCCGATAGTTCAATGAGCTATCGGCTTTTTTAATACTATTTGTTCAGTTTGAGCTTACTGCTCTTGTTTCTTATAAAGCTTATCAGCCTCATCAACTGTCTCTACCTCAGAAGGCTTATCAACCCCATAGACCGTATCTAGGTAGGCATCTTTCTCTTTCCAAGTGTTGTTTAACCAGCTATGGAAGCGACGTTTAAATGCCTTATCTTCGAAGTAGTTACCATTCACGTTCTCATCCATTGGATGCAATTTAATACGCACAACGACCTTAGTCATTTTGCCTTTCAGCATATCTTCAAACGGAGAGGTTTGGTTTTCAGGGTAAGCTAAAGTCACATCCACGATGCCATCCAAAATTGGACCCATTGCAGATAAGGCAAAAGCCACACCACCCGTTTTCGGCTTCAATAGATGGCGGTAAGGAGTTTTCGCTGACGCAAGTTTCTCGTGGTTTGCACGAGTCCCTTCAACAAAGTTGACCAATGTTGTCGGTGCTAATTTGAACTTAGTACACGCTTTATTGATTGCATTGAAGTCATCATTACGGCGTTCTGGGTTGCGTAATAGGAACTCACGAGAGTAGCGTCTCATGAATGGCATATCTAAGCCCCAGCAGGCCAAGCCAACAAATGGTACGCACAGCAATTCGTGTTTCAAGAAGTACTTCGTCATCGGCATTTTGTCTTTTAAGATCGAAGACAAAATCACAATATCTGCCCAGCTTAAGTGGTTAGACATCATCAAATACCACTGCTTGGTCGAAATATCTTCCCCCCCTTCCACTTGCCATTCGATGTCGTTGTTGGCGTTCAACATCCACAAATTAAGAGAAGCCCAACACCAGAATGTGAAGTTAGCTAAGCGAGTGCATGATTTTTGAATGACAGAGATTGGCAAAATAAGTTTGATTAGGGCAAACAGGCTCACAGCTAATGCGGTGAATGCAGTATTAATGGTCACGAACAATACGTTCAAGGCCATACGAAGATTATCAAGCATAAAACACAATTATATTGAGAACGAAAGCCGCCATTATACGCATCTATAAATTATTCTCTTCAGTAATTGGTTGAATATCCTAGGGGTCAAACCACTCAACCTATTTCAACGATATTCAACTTGCTAAAGCCTATTAAAAAGAAATCAAAACACACCATAGTGTCATTTGGACACAATTTCAACACTGTCTTTTTGACAACACTTACTCCAAAAATCACCCTTAAATCCAGTATTGATAAGCATTCTCATTATTGGCATGGTACATGCAACTCTAAAGTGTAAATAGTTGAGTATCCTTAATGAGATAACTTCTCTTCTTAAAGGTGATGATATGACAGATATTCCTCATGGTTTAGTCACAGGTAAAGTCCTAAACAAGACAGAATGGACAGATCAATTGTTCTCACTCCAAGTCAGTGCGCCTGTCTCTTCTTATCAGGCAGGTCAGTTTACTAAGCTTGGTTTGCTCAATAACGAAGGTGAGTTTGTGAGACGCGCTTATTCCATGGTGAATGCACCAGAGCATGAGCAAGGCCATCAGCATCTAGAGTTTTTGATTATTAAGGATCAGAACGGTCAGCTCTCGCCTCAACTTCACGAATTGCAAGCAGGCGATGAAATCTTTGTCGGCAAAGACCCAAGTGGTTTTATGACATTAGATGAGATCCCAGAGATCACAGACGATCTATGGATGCTTTCAACCGGAACCGCGGTAGGCCCGTTTATCTCAATGCTTGAGAGCATGCAGATACAACAAAATGAGTTGGCTTCAGACAAAGCCTCTTCATTCAAAAATCTGGTTCTGGTGCATGCCGTCAGAACAGAGCAAGACCTGACTTATCGAGATCGTATCACTCAACTCGTTGATCACTTTCAAGGGAGACTTAAATATGTGCCAATTATTTCTAGAGAATCAGTTACCGGAACTTTGCGCGGACGAATCCCAAGTTTGTTACTTGGAGGCGACCTCGAGCAAGCCGCGTCTGTCACTTTCAATCAAACCCGCAGTTTCTTCTACCTTTGCGGCAATCCGCAAATGGTTCGTGACACAAGTGATGCGCTAACAAGTTTAGGTTTCGAAAAGCATCTACGCCGAAAGCCTGGTCAATTCAGCAGTGAAAATTACTGGTAAAGATAGGCCACCTAAAACACCGAAGTATCAACTTCAAAGAACAGTTAAATAAGAGGTTTTATATGAGTCATTTACGTATTCCTTCTCACTGGAAAATTCAACGTTCAACACCGTTTTTCACTAAGGACAACATCCCAGCAGCATTGCTCAATCATCACAATACGGCTGAGGGCGTGTTTGGTCAGATCTGCGTAATGGAAGGCACCGTCACTTTCTATGGCTTTGCCGATGCAGAAGCGACAGAACCAGAAACCGTTATCACTATTGAAGCAGGGCAATTTGCCACAAGCCCACCTCAATATTGGCACCGAGTAGAACTGAGTGACGACGCGCAATTCAACATTAACTTCTGGTCAGAAAAAGAGACCAAAAAAATGTTCAATACTCGAAAGTAAGATCGACTCTGCATTGATGAACTTATAAGCAAGCTACATCGTAGTATGATTTTTGATGTTCAGTAAATAACAACAAGAGACCAAATAACCATAGTAATTACAATGACTAATGGTGATAGACAAGACAAAAAAACTCTAGCACACTGAACGGAGTTGTTAGTTTTTACCCCTTATCAAATAAACATAATTGGGGTATTCATTTTTTAGGTAAGAGAGGAAGCCATGCTCAACATTGCTTTTTTTAGCTCAAAATCATACGACGAAAAATCATTCAACCTTGCGAAAGGCGAACTCAACGCTGAGTTTCATTTCCATGATTTTCGCCTCACCACAACCACTGCGAAAATGGCGCACGACAATGAAGTGGTTTGTGCGTTTGTAAACGACGACCTATCGCGAGAAGTGCTAGAGATTCTTGCACAAGGCGGTACAAAACTGATTGCAATGCGCTGTGCTGGCTTTGACAAGGTCGACCTAGACGCAGCCAAAGAGCTTGGCTTACAAGTGGTGCGCGTTCCTGCTTATTCACCAGAGTCAGTGGCAGAGCACACTGTCGGCATGATGATGTGTTTGAACCGTAAACTTCACAAGGCATACCAACGCACTCGTGATGCAAACTTCTCTCTAGAAGGCTTGGTTGGCTTTAACTTCTACGGCAAAACTGTGGGTGTGATTGGTTCCGGTAAAATAGGCCTAGCGACCATGCGTATTCTGAAAGGCTTGGGCATGAACATCCTATGTTACGACCCATATCCAAGCCCACTAGCCGTTGAGCTAGGCGCTAAATATGTAGAGCTAGACGAACTTTACAAAGAGTCGGATGTGATTTCTCTACACTGCCCAATGAGTAAAGAGAACTATCACCTATTAGACGCGACTGCGTTTGAGAAGATGAAAGACGGCGTGATGATCGTCAACACCAGCCGTGGTGAACTACTGGATTCCACAGCGGCTATCGAAGCGCTTAAACAGAGTAAGATTGGCGCGCTTGGCCTTGATGTGTATGACAACGAGAAAGAGCTGTTCTTCCAAGACAAATCGAATGACGTAATTGTTGATGACGTGTTCCGCCGTCTATCGGCTTGTCACAACGTGCTATTCACAGGTCACCAAGCTTTCTTAACCAAAGATGCTCTGTTCAATATCGCGAACACAACCCTAACCAGTGTTGATGCTTTCTTTGCAGGCAACACCAGCGACAACGAACTCGTCGAATAACGGACTGAGTTAAAAACAAACTAGCTCTACAAATACAAAGCCACGCAGGTTCTTAAGAATAGCGTGGCTTTTTGGTTTATCTCAGTATCAAAACTAGATGCAGAAGTGGCAGTCCTCGATATCTAAACCATAGGTCCCTTTGCGAATCGCCAAGTGTTCTTCCCCTGCTTTCAGGCCCATCTCATAACCTGCATCCAATATCGCTTTATCCATAGTGAGTCGCTTAACCGCGAACGCCTCAGGTGGCGCTATCACCTTAATGGTCGCATCTTCAGGCGGATTACGAATGAACTCCAAAGATTGGTTGTAGTTTTCAGCACGCACCGCCATCGATTCTGCAATGTTGGGGAATTTCTTTAACAGCTTTTTCAGCATCCATTGATACTTCTGCGGCTTCATTCGGTAGCTCAGTGGATGGGAAAGAATCACAGTTATCTCACGCGCACCTCGTCGATATGCTTCACGAACCGGAATTGAATCCGCGACCCCACCATCGGTATAACAACCACCAGAGAAACACGGTGTTTCACGATAAGCGATAGGCAGAGCGGTTGTTGCCTCAACCACGTTCGAGAGATTTTCTGGCTTGATGTGATAGTAGTCTGCACTGCCTGTGTCGACATTAGTCACCGCGGCAATCAGTGGAATGCTTAAAAATAGCTCTCCACAATCCAGTGGGTAACGTTGGTTTGATTCATTCCATAACCACTTCACATCAACCAAGTTACCACCTTTAGCGAAGCGGGCTGGGTTCAAGAACGTTTTATCGGTCGCCATTGTGGTAATCACACTGTAGCTGCGTTTTGGCGCCTGAGATAAGTAACCGACCAGATTAGACACACCCGCAGATACACCAATCGCAAAATCATAAGGACGAAAATCATCTTGCATAAAGGCGTCTAATACTCCGGCTGCAAAGATGCCTCTCATTGCCCCACCTTCAACGATTAATGCACTTTTACTCATCTCAAACTCTACTACTTTATAAACTGATAGCCGTAGGATAATCCCACCCTAATCATAAAGATAATGGGCATAATTTATTACTTCGATAGGAAAAAACTATCGTTAGGTGATAGGCTAAGATTCAATAGTTTACTTATACCAATGATATAAAAAAGGCCATTGAGTGATTAACTCAACGGCCTTCCATTTAACGAATCAAGCTAATCGGTTACGACTTAAATTCGCTTACATCGATTTCAAGCAGTTTACCAATGCCTTCGCCGTATGCTGGATCGGCTTTGTAACAGTGTCTTAGGTGGCGTAGTTGAATCTCTTTAGGCACACCGCCTAGGTTACGAGCTGTGTTATCAAACAGAATCGCTTGTTGTTCTGCAGTCATTAAGCGGAAAAGATCACCCGGTTGTGAGAAGTAATCTTCATCTTCACGGTGGTCCCAGTGTGCTGCCGAACCATCAAGGTTTAATGCTGGCTCAGCAAAGTCTGGTTGCTCTGCCCATTGGCCTTCATTGTTTGGCTCATAGCCTAATGTGCCACCAAAGTTACCATCTACTCGCATCGCACCGTCACGGTGGTAGCTGTGGACAGGGCAACGAGGTGCGTTCACCGGAATATGCTGATGGTTCACACCTAAACGGTAGCGCTGCGCATCACCGTAAGCAAACAAGCGACCTTGTAGCATTCTGTCTGGAGAGAAGCTGATACCCGGAACCACGTTAGCAGGGTTGAATGCTGACTGCTCAACTTCAGCGAAGAAGTTCTCAGGGTTACGGTTAAGCTCTAGCTCACCCACTTCAATTAATGGGTAGTCTGCATGTGGCCAGATCTTAGTAAGATCGAATGGGTTGTAAGGTACTTTCGCTGCGTCCGCTTCTGGCATCACTTGAACTTTAAGTGTCCATTTTGGGAAGTCTTGGTTATCGATACTTTCTAGCAGATCACGTTGATGACTTTCACGATCTTCGCCGATCAGCTTCGCTGCTTCAGCATCCGACAAGTTCTTAATACCTTGCTGAGATTTGAAGTGGAATTTAACCCAGAAACGCTCATTATCACTGTTGATAAAGCTAAATGTGTGGCTACCAAAACCGTGCATGTGGCGGTAAGTCGCAGGGATACCACGATCACTCATTACGATAGTGATTTGGTGAAGAGCTTCAGGTAGAGAAGTCCAGAAATCCCAGTTGTTCTTCGCGCTACGCATGTTAGTACGTGGGTCGCGTTTCACTGCATGATTTAGATCTGGGAATTTAAGAGGATCGCGTAAGAAGAACACAGGCGTGTTGTTACCCACCATGTCCCAGCTACCTTCTTCAGTATAGAATTTCAATGCAAAACCACGGATATCACGCTCTGCGTCAGCCGCGCCACGCTCGCCCGCTACTGTCGTAAAACGTGCAAACAAGTCGGTTTTCTTACCAACTTCAGAGAACAGTTTTGCCTTGGTGTATTTGGTAATATCGTGGGTCACGGTAAATGTACCGTAAGCACCTGAGCCTTTTGCGTGCATGCGACGCTCTGGAATCACTTCACGATCAAAGTGAGCCAATTTCTCTAAAAACCAAACATCTTGTAGAAGCTGTGGGCCACGTTTGCCCGCCGTTTGAACATTCTGGTTATGAGCAACAGGACAACCCGCAGCTGTAGTTAGTTTTTTACTCATGGTCTATTCCTTAAGGTAAAAGATATCGCATCGTTGCCATATCTTAGATTTAAGCGGATTCAATACATTAAAAACCACTAAAATAATATGGATAAAGAATAGACCTGAGTGACCAGAAAATATAATCGTTTATATTTATCGTTGCTATCTATCAAACCTATCGAACAGGTGAGTTAACTAAGCCTTTGTATCACCGAATTTTATTTAAGAATTACATGACCTAACTTCAGCGTCGAAGCTATATTTCTTGCCGTCCTAATTAAGTTCAATTCAGCTTCTCGTAGTACTTGCTCGAGTGACTGTGGAGAGCGCACAGTCCCGAACAAACTGCTCATTTCACCATAAAGCGCTTCGACTTCAGTGCCCAGTGATCCGGCAATACCTATGGTTGGAATACCTTGTAAACTTGCACGCTTGGCAATGCCATAAGGTGTTTTGCCTTGCAAGGTTTGATTATCCATCTGCCCTTCCCCCGTAATCACAAGGTCGGCACCTTTCAATATCTCATCAGCTTGTAATACATCAAGTACCATCTCAATGCCGGGCTTAATCTGCATGTTGAATAGCAAGCTGAGTCCCATTGGAACTCCACCAGCGGCACCATAACCAGTGCGGCTGTGAACGGGTTCATCACCACTAACACAACCCTGCGTTTCAGCGATTTGAGCAAAATTCGCAAGAGCTTTATCAAGCATTAAAACTTGTTCTGGGGTTGCACCCTTTTGTGGACCGAAGATATGACTAGCACCATTATCACCACACAATGGATTATCAACATCACATGCGACAATCAACTTTATATCGGCACAGCGTGAATCTAGACCTGTTAGGTCAATAGATGCTAACTCCGCTAGCACAGCACCACCTCGGCTGAGCTCTTGTCCTTCACTATTGAGCAACTTACCCCCTAACGCCTGAACAATCCCCGCACCGCCATCGTTGGTTGCACTGCCGCCCAAGCCTAGAATGATCGTTTGAGCGCCCTGCTGCATCGCTTCTAAAATGAGCTGACCTGTACCAAAGGAAGAAGCCACCAGAGGATCACGCTGCTCTGGCGTCAGTAAATCTAGACCAGATGCCGCCGCTATCTCAATCAGTGCGGTTTTGTTTGGATTACGCTCTGAAGGTTCAAGCATTGCCCATTCCGCATTTACAGGCATACCCAATGGCCCTTCAACCTGAGTTACTCGCTTTTTCCCTGCTAAAACTTGTAGCAAAACATCAACCGTACCCTCACCGCCATCAGCCAAAGGCAAGGTCACGTAATCCGCGTCGGGGAAGACTTCACGAAAACCTTGTTCAATACACGCCGCCACCGATACAGCCGATAAAGATTCTTTAAACGAGTCTGGTGCAATAACTATTTTCATACTGATAAATCCAAGGAAATAATAATTTTGATAGGTTGTCGATCCAAAAATGCCCCTATGTCAGATTAGCAAGCCAATCAAGCAATAAGGGCAGTATATAAAGGTAAGCGGTATTAGTTAGTAACGGCTGCCTTTACTTGTGATTTCTCTTTGCTTTTTAGCCAGATAAATACTGCTGCTAAAACTGCAATTGGAATCAATGGATCAATCAGTGTACCGCCTTTACCAAACACCAAGTTTAGAACCATGATGATGCTTGCACCAATCGCCCATGCGATAGTTGAAGACACAGACCAGATCTTGATTTGGTCGGCTAGTTCAGTAATCCCTAGCGTACGGTTGATGATGTGGAAGTACGAATCGTTCAAATGAGAGAAGCCAACCGGGCCTACCGCACATGCAAGTGCTACGAATACTGGGTCTAGACCTAACGTTTCAACCAATGGCAGCGTCATCGTTGCTGCAACCATCATAGATGCCGTTGCTGAACCTTGGATTAGACGAAGCATTGAAGCAATGGCTAGTGGTACAAGTAGAGGTGGAATGCCGCTGCTCGCGATAGCTTCTGCAACTTGAGAACCAGCACCAGATGCTTTAAGAACAGCACCCATAGCACCACCACAGCCAGTTACTACAAGAATTAGACCTGTTGTAGATAACGCGTCATCCATTGAGCTAACCATATCTTTACGCTCAATGTGACGAGTAAGACCGTATAGCGCCATAAGAACACCGATACCAACAGCAACCACTGGGTTACCAATTAGTGAAATAACGGTATGCATTGCAGTGTCACCTTGGCCAACAAGCGTGTTGATTAAGATGAATGCGATTGGTAGAAGGATTGGACCAAATGATAAGAAGTTACTTGGTAGTTCTTTGTCGTCTGTCTCTTTTACTTTCTCTAGGTTTGCCCAATCAGCTTGGTTAGTAATCCATGTTTCACCGTTTGGTACGCGGTAGTACTCGTTACCTACTCGGCGAATGTAAATCATAGAAAGCAGCATCATAGGGATAGAAACCATCAAACCCCAAAGCATGTACTCACCGAGGTCAACGCCAAGAATACCGGCTACTGCAACTGGACCCGGTGTTGGTGGTACAAGTGCGTGAGTGATCAGTAGGCCAAGCGCTAGAGTCACACCTAGGCCAACCGCTGACTTACCAGTGTCACGTGAAATTGCGCGAACAAGAGAATGCAAAATGATATACGCAGAATCACAGAAAACCGGAATAGCGACAAGTACACCTGTAAAACCTAGTGCTAAGTCTTCGCGACCTTTACCACACAGCTTTACAAACGTTTTTGCCATTCGAACAGCGGCTCCAGAACGCTCAAAACACGCGCCCATGATCACGCCAAACGCGATAATCAAACCAATCCCGCCAAGTACGCCACCAAAGCCAGCTTTAATTGCGTTGATCAGCTCTGTTGGTGCCATTCCAGCAAACAGACCCATGATGATACTGGCAATAATCATAGCAAGTGCCACCGGGATTCTCGTTTTAATGATCATACCCATCATGGCTAAAATGCCAATTACGATGCCTATCAGTGCTCCATCCATTGTATTTTCCTTTTTGTACTATTTGTTGTGTAGGGTTTGCATGCGAGAGGCATAGGAGTACCGCCCGCAGCACTTTATTGTGCAGCGACTTTTATTTTGGGCCGCTTTATCTTATTTTTACGAGTTCAAATCTGCCTTAAAGGCTCAAGCTGGCTGCTTCTATAAATAGGGTTTAACCCATTCCAAACCAGCTTCAGTTGTATTTTTTGGGGTGTATTCACAGCCAATCCAACCTTGATAACCCGAATCATCCAAAACACTAAATAAGTGTGGGTAGTTCAGTTCGCCTTCCGATGGTTCATGTCTTTCTGGTACAGAAGCAATTTGGATATGACCGGTATAAGCGGCAACCTCACGAATCAAAGTACTTAAATCGCCATCCATGATTTGTGCGTGGTACAGGTCAAGTTGCAGCTTCACATTTGACCTATCGACCAACTTAATCAGTTCGACAGCATCACGTTGGTGAGCTACGAAGTAATTAGGAACATCACGGCTATTCAGCGGTTCAATCATCAATTCAATGTCTTGCTCAGCAAACTTATCTGCGGCAAAACGAATGTTTGAGATAAAGGTTTCAACGTGTTGATGCCTCGTGAAATTCGCATCATGTAGACCCGACATCGCGTGAACTTTCTTGCAATTCAGTGCTTTAGCGTACATAAGTGCTGTATCAACGCTGGCTTTAAACTCTTCTTCACGGCCAGGAATCGCTGCGAAGCCACGTTCACCTGCATCCCAATCACCTGGAGGCATATTGAACAGGGCCTGTTCAAAACCAAATTTCTGCATTTTTTCTGCGAGCTCGTCCGCTTCAAACGCGTAAGGGAATAAGTATTCCACTGCTTTGAAACCGGCTTGGTGTGCTTTTTCAAAACGCTCCAAAAATGGCACTTCTGTGAATAACATCGTTAAGTTTGCTGCGAACTTAGCCATTATTTGCCTCTCCCTTTTAAATCCATCACTTCTTCGTCCGTTAAGTAACGGATATCATTCCCTTTCAATAAGAATGCTAATTTGGCGGTCTCTTCTAACTCTTCTGCATTGTCCACGGCATCGACAAAATCAGTGCCTGTTACTACTGGACCATGATTCGCCAACAAAAAGGCTCGGTAGTCGCCAGCTCGCTTTGCAAGCTCTTCAGCGATCTGAGGGTCTCCTGGGCGCAAGTAAGGAATCACAGGTAATTCACCAATTCGCATCACAAAGTACGGCGTAAATGCCTTAATCGCGTTATTACGATCTAACCCTACAAGGCATGAAAGTGCAGTCAGGTATGTTGAGTGTAAGTGCACAATCGCATTGCACTCTGCATTGTTTCTATAAATCGCTAGGTGGAATGCCGCTTCTTTTGACGGTTTCTTGCCTGATATATGGTTGCCATCGATATCGACAACCGATAATTCCTCAGCCACAAGACGACCAAATGAAGAACCGGTTGGTGTTGCTAGAAAATGCCCATTTGGCAATTTGATAGAGAGATTACCGGCACCACCTGTCGCGTAACCTCGTTCGAACATCGAACGAGCGAGCGTTACCATTTGCTCTCTTAACTGCTGTTCGTTCATCAAAACTTTACTCATCTGAATCTCGCTTATGAAAAGAATGATTGCGCTCTAGCGAAGAAATTCTCGTCACCAAAGTTGCCCGATTTAAGTGCTAGTGAAAGATCACCTTCAACCGACTTAACCCAAGGCACACCCGGTGCGATTTGAGGACCGATATGGAAACCTTTAACCGCTAAACTTTGCGTCACAACACCTGAGGTTTCACCACCAGCAACGATGAAATTCTTCACACCATGTTGTTGTAGCTTGATAGCTAACAGGCTAAAGAATTGCTCTACGGCATGGCTTGAAGCTTGTGCACCGTACTCTTCTTGAATGGCTTTCAGTGCAGCCGCATCAGCGGTTGCATACACCAAAGGAGCAAGCTCACCTTGGTTGTTAGTCATCACCCAATCGAATACTTCATTGGCGTATTGATCGTTGGTTAAGCATGCCTTCACGTCGATAGCGAAATGAGGAGCGAGTTGCTTGTAAGCTGTAACTTGTTGATTAGTCATTACCGAGCAAGAACCCGAGAACACAACCGTTGGCGCTTTTATTGGGCTACCTGCGTTTTTTGCGTCGCTTTGGTCAGCAAGATGTTCAATCCAGTTTTTTGCTATGCCCGCTGCTAAGCCTGAACCACCTGTGATTAACTTCAGAGATTTAGCGGCTTGGCCTAACGTCACCAAGTGTTCTGCGTTAAAAGCATCAACGACCGCATAACGGTTGCCTTGAGCTTTTAATTCATCAAAACGAGCGGTGACTGCATCAGAGCCTTGTTCAATGGTTTGGAAGTTAACCAAGCCAGAAACACCCTCTGATTGTGCATCCATCATTCGAACGACACTGGAATCTGTCATCGGTGTAACCGGGTGATTACGCATGCCTGAATCACTTAATAGCTCACCAAAAACAAACAAGTGACCGTTGTAAACCGTGCGACCATTAACGGGCAATGCAGGACAAACCACAGTGAAAGATTCGCCAAGCTCAGCCAAAAGTGCATCGGTTACGGGACCGATATTGCCCTCAGCTGTGCTGTCGAACGTCGAGCAATATTTGAAGTAAAACTGTTGGCAGCCTTGAGATTGGAGCCATTTAAGCGCAGTCACCGAATCGGTTACCGCTTCATCTACCGGGCAAGAGCGAGATTTAAGGCTGATCACGACCGTATCCGCTGAAGCATCAAAGTCACCCTTCGGGATGCCGTTCAATTGAATAGTGCGCATCCCGTTTTCAACCAAGAAACCAGCAATGTCTGTTGCACCTGTAAAATCGTCTGCAATAACACCTAATAACATGATTACTTCTCCACTTTTGGTGTGTTAACACCCGGTAGGTCAATGCCTTGGAACACTTTGATTACTGCGCTATCGTCTTCTTGACCAAAGCCAGCATTACTCGCACTTACAAACATATTCAGTGCTGCACTTGATAGTGGAAGCGAGAATTTTAGGTCTTGAGCGGTATCCGATACCAATTTCAAGTCTTTTACGAAGATATCGACCATAGATTTTGGAGAGTAATCACCATCAACAACGTGCTTCATGCGATTCTCGAACATCCACGAGTTACCCGCTGCGTTAGTCACAACGTCATACATCAGATCGAGAGGGATATTCGCGCGAGCTGCTAATGCCATTGCTTCAGCGCCTGCAGCAATGTGAACACCTGCAAGTAATTGGTGGATGATCTTTACCGTCGCACCAAGGCCAATAGCTTCACCGATGTTGTAAACTTTTGCCGCCGTCGCATCGAGTACAGGAGCCAATGCCTCGAATGTAGTAATCGCACCTGAAGCCATGATAGTCATTTCACCTGCTTCTGCTTTTACCGCACCACCTGAAACAGGTGCGTCAAGCATCACAAGATCATACTCAGATAGCTGAGCTTCGATCTGCTTTGCGTCTTCCGCTGAAATTGTTGCTGAGACCATAACTGGCGTATTAGGTTTTAGTGCTGCCGCTAAGCCTGTTTTAAAAAGTACGGTGTTAACTTGAGCCGCATTCACAACCAGTACCAAAACAGAATCGAGTTTGTCTGCAAACTCAAGCGCACTTGTTGATACCGCTTTAGCGCCATATTCACCCAAAGTTTCAAGCGTTTGTGGATTCAGGTCGAAACCATATACATCAAGCCCTGCACGCACACATGACTTAGCTGCGCCCATGCCCATTGAACCTAAACCGATAACACCAACAGATTGAACTTCATTCATAACAAGATGCCTTTCACGTAATTATTGAATTCTAGATTTGTTAATTTTTGTTTATGTTTGTGATTATATGTGAAACAACCGAGTGCGACTTAGTGATAAGTCACACTTTTAACAAAAATTAACACCAAGAAGTAATTTACCCCTTTCTAGGCATTCATTAGGGGCATTTTTGTTCGCTATCGCAGTTTTAATAACTCATTCACAACAGATATTCACAGATATTCACAAAATAGAGAAAGATTGATAGGATGATGAAAAATAAGAATATAGAAGAAAGAACATGATCCCAGCTGAACGTCAGAGAACCATTTTATCCCTGCTATCACACCAAGAAGTGATCAGTATTTCTGAGCTCGTAGAGCACCTAGAGGTATCTCATATGACTATTCGTCGAGATATCGTGAAGTTAGAAACATCAGGAAAAGTCATTTCTGTTTCCGGTGGTGTGCAACTCACCAAAGCACTTCACAGCGAATTGTCACACGACATAAAGGTAGAGCAACAAGCTGATGAGAAGGCTCAAATCGGCCTACTTGCCGCACAGCTTGTGCCGGAATTCTCTACTATTTATCTGGATGCAGGCACAACTTCACTAGAAATCGCCCACCATCTTGCTGGAAGAAACGACCTGTTGATTATCACCAATGATTTTGCAATTGCAGCTTACCTGATGAACAACACTCAGTCGAAGATCTACCATACTGGTGGCAAGATTGATCGAGAAAATCAGTCCAGCATCGGCGGTAAGGTAGCTGAGTTCTTGGCAGGCATGAATATCGACATCGCGTTTATCTCTTCTTCATCTTGGAATCTAAAGGGACTCTCAACGCCTTGTGAAAATAAGGTATTAGTTAAACAAGCCATTGTTCAAGCAGCCCACACTAATTATCTTATTTCAGATTCAACCAAATACGGACGTATTGCCAGCTTCCACGCTTTAGATATGGGTGCGCTTAATGGCGTAATTACTGATATTAACCTACCTAAAAGCGTCATCGATGAGCTACAAGACAAAGGGATCAAAGTCATTAACTCATAACGAATATTGCCACAAAAGTTCAGGCTCACGCATTGCCATTCAGAGCCTGAATGCTTCCCTCGAGAAAGCATTTATTAATCCACTCGATAAAAATAATTCTTACAATTAAGTCCCTTTATTCGTTAATAATATTGTTACTCAACGGCATAATAGTCACGAATCCATTAAATGAGTTAGGTTATGTTCTGCAAGCGCCTTTTAGCATTAGTTTTACCCATTTCTGTTGTCTTTTCTGCACACGCTGAAACCTTTGGTGAGCGAATAGCGCGCATCGAACAAGAAAACGCACTCGCGAAGACAATGAGCGAAACACAAGCTGAGTTAATACAGAAAGTCGTTCAAACTAATCACTGCGCTAAAGTAGCATTGGTTCATCACCAACGGATTCTAGGTCAATACAAGAACCCAACCTCTTCTTCAGAGCTATTCGTTAAATGGCGAGAACAGGGCAAGCAACTGGACAGTGAATATGAGGCCGAGTATCCCGGTTACCCTAAGCACGTATTTCAAGAATACCCAGCGGCTTCAAGCAAGGTTGATGGTTACCTATTCGCCCTAATTGACAATGGCTTGAATGAAAAGCCATGGATCGCTAAAGAGTTCAAACAGTGTAAAAACAACAAGCTGATTTCAAGAGCCTAATTCAATGTTGGCAAAGAGCGGGCTTCCAAAATAGAAGCCCGACAAACAACTTAAAGCACCTCAAGTTTCAGGCTAGTAAAGTAGAAACACCCCTTCATACCCGCCAATTTCTATCTGATTAACATATTCACCAATGTTGCCATCTGCATCGACTGGCTTCATCGGAACATCCAATGTAATCGTCAGTTTCTCTGTCTCATAAAAGCTTGCGCTCTTGCCGTGGAAATCGGTGCGATACAGCACTCGCCCATGATCAAACTCTCTCGCTAACACCATATCTTCTGGTCCACCAGCAACCACTTGCTCTTCAGATTGGTAAATAAAATAGGTAAACGTCGGCAATACATGCGTCATACCATCAGGTAAGTCTTGGTGCACCATCTCGTTCATCGATGCATAACCGACTATGGTGTAATCGGCGGGCACAGGCGTATTTGTCGAGAGCATAAAAGGGATGGCGTCAAAGCCTTGTGGAATTTGGTTCGCAGGCTCACCTAGCTCAACAGCCAAAAGCGAGCTTGGCTGATACGCCAAATTCTTAGGTATACCACTCCGCCAAAAGTTATCTGATGTGGTATTGCCGCTCCCATAAACATAACCATTATTCCATTGGTTAAAATAGCTATAGTGAGGGTGGCAACTCAGATGGTAAATCGCTAAAGCGGAGTACTGATCTTGCTTCCAGTTTTGCTCACTATTCCCGTAGTGATGAACACGTCCGTAGCGCGTAGTTGCCTGAAAAATAACGCCTTGCTCAGCATAAGCGAGTGCAGAGTTATCCCAGTGTTTTGATATTCCTGAGTAACCGCTAAAGCCGGTAGAAGGGAAGATATAGTGCTCTCTGAGATATAGTGATCCGGCTTCGCGCAAGTGAGACTGACCGTTTCTTCCTAGCAAATTTGCCGTTCCTATATTCAATCCAATCAACGAAGCACTATCCAGCAATGATAGGTTTTTCAGGAACTCTGAAAATTGCAGTTTATAGAGCTCATCCGCTTCACTTGAGCCAGCGACAGCACCAAGCTCCTGAACATGCCCACCTGAGTAAACAAAGAATTGATTAGCGCCGATCAACTTATTGGTATCATCGTTGTAAGTACCATTCAGGCCTTGTTCACCCCAACTTTGTTGGTAATAGCCATGTATTGCCGACAGGTAGTCCAAATTAGCCATATTCGTTAGCGCCCAAGAGGAATCAGCACTCCACATTCGACCAAATGGAATGACTATCGATTCCCAACGAAAGCGAGCGGTGGCGTTTTTATTTGTGCGATTACGGTACTCGCTTTGTGACAAGTAGTTATCACCATTGAGGTCTGCAGCAACATCAAAACCACGGATTTTACGCCATTGGCTGATAGCACTTCCGTCTGGCGTGACTGTGGTTGCATCATTCAGTTTCACCGTCGGAAAACTGTTTTTTAGCTTCACATCTTTTAAACGCGGGCGGTCTTGTGGGTTATCCCCCTGCCAACGAACTCTAACAACATAAAAGCGTCCGCCATCTCTTACAAAAGTTGAACCAAAATACTGCCCACCACCATAGCTTGCGCCACTGCCATCATGTGTCGCCGCTCTCATCCAATCACTTGGTGGGTTCCAAATCACAGACTGGTTTTTGGTCATGTTGAGAGTTCTATCTTTCTTACTCTCAAGCCTCTCCCACTGAGACACCATCCCATGAGAATCAACGGCAGCCGGGTATTCAATCCAAAACTCTCCACCCGTAGCGAACTGAGAAAACTTGAAGGTTAAACGATCAAACGGCTCCGCATGGTAGATATAAAGCGCCCCACCGCTTTCGAAATTCTCAAATACATCTGCATCCCAAGGTGGTTGTTGGTAAAGCCAAAATCCCGCGTGATCCTCACTGGCTGTATACCCAACAATTACGGGTTTTCGATTTAACAGTGTGTTTTCACCGTGCGTTTTGTCAACTTCGGCGATAACTGTATCTTCGGAAAAGTGAAGGAAATAGTCTTCGAAGTTAATGCCATCCAACTCGGCTTGATTGCGAAGATCGTTTTCCAACCAACCCGAATTCACCGCCATTGCTTGGTTATACATATAGCCAATGGTTATAGCGTGTTGGTTGTCAGCAATGTCTGAATAAGCGCCGAATACAATGTCGCTGTTGGCGATCTCCCAATCAATAACATCATCCGCAGATAAAGGGGAACCGTCGAGAGCAGTGCCGGGCTCATGTTGCCCAGGTAATACTACCGCTGTACCAACGGCAAACGAGTGACTAGCAACCAAGTATGATGAAATGAGTGCTAGTACCCAGAGAATGTAGGTTTTCATTATCAAAACTTCCTAATCGATACTGTCGTAACTCATATAACGAGACGAAAAGTCAGCCAACTTACGTGTCAATTTAGGAATCAAAATAAGAAAAAGTATTGGTTAGATATAAGTATTGATCAAGGGTGCTCCGCCTGAAAGCCAGTTACCTGCCAGCAGTCCATATAAATAGATATTCAAACTCAGCGCGTTACAAGGAAAACTAAAAACTTATAATCTTAATTTTTCTCGTAAGGTAACTTTCACAGATAGTGAAAATTGAAGGGCATTTATTCTCAAAATGAGAATTGGGGGATAGAAAGAGATTATGGTGTTTCCGAAGCAACACCACCAAAATCCGGTACCCTTGCTCAAATACCAAGATGTTTCAGGGGGGAGAATTACAGCCTCAAATTCCACTTACCTTGGTGGTCACGGTCGCAATTTTCTTGTGTATCGAAGCTTAGGTGCTTATCAATGCTCTTCAGCTTAATCCCAACCTGATTGAATGCACTTTGAATAACGGAAGCCACCTGCTGTTGACCACCAACCTCTAAGAAATTCGTTCTATCTTGATTGCTATCGAACACACAAACGATTTTTAAGCTTTGTGGAAAGGAAGAAAAATTGACCGTATGAGTCACCCAAAGAAAACCATTGTAGCCTTTCAACGTATCTTCACACACGTCAGTTAGCACGTCTCTAATTCGATTTTCGATCTTCTTGTCTGATTTACGCATAAAGCAAGGTCCCTATTTAACACCTTAAAATATAAGGTTTTTTGGTCAATGTAGTCTTAACCGATATTGGACACTGTGGCCGTTTCAAATGCAAAGTATTTATGGAGGATCATGGGCTAGAGGGATTAGAGAAACACCTCATGCTTGATAGCTTACGAGGCTACCAAGTATGAGGCGTATACCGGACTTGGCAAAGAAACTAGCTCGCCGCTTGTTCCCAATCAGTCAGTAACTTCATGATTACGCGTGAATCTTGGTGAGTAGCCATGGGTGCTACAAGTTGTGTGTCGCCTTGCTCAACCGCTTGGCGGATATTACGCACTTGGTAATGGAAGCCATCGCCTTGCGCTTCGACTTTCACTTCACGTTTCGATGTTTCATAGATCTCAACTGTAAATGTGTTGTCTTCGGTCGGTAGCCATGGGTTGGTATCGAGAATGATACAGCCTTTACTGCCTAAAATCGTAAAACCATGCTTTAAGCCGTGGTCTTCTGCAGTATGGATTTGTGCAGTGAAGTGATCATTGAAACGCATCATCGCAGACGACTCGCAGATATTACCATCTTGACCACGTCGGCCAATTGCCGCGATCTTCACGTCATCAAACACTGTCTCACCAAATTGTTGCTGCGCGATAGAATGAATCAGCGACACTGGGTAACAGCCAAGGTTGTATAACGCGCCTTTACTCGCAGGGTTCACAAACTGGTCAATCGCCGCAACGTATGAGCCTTGAATAGAGCGTACTTCACCGATCTCACCTGTAGCTAATTCTTGATGAAGCTTGGCGATCAATGGATGATTCAAGTACATCAGACCTTCTGCGAAAAATACGCCCGCTTCTTTCACCGCTTGCAGAGCTTGTTCGGTTTTTTCCATATCAACCGATAACGACTTTTCACACAGAATTGCTTTGCCTTTTTGAGCGGCTTTAATCACGTATTCGTGGTGAACGTGGTTAGGTAGCGCGATGTAGAGAATGTCGACCGACTCATCTTCAATCAGAGCTTCATAGCTATTGAGAGTTCGTGTTGGTTGGTATTGGGCAGCAAACTCATTGAGTGTTTTCTCTGTGCGTCCTGCAACGGCATAAAGCTCGCTTTGAGCATCGCCTTTAATCGCATCGGCCATAACGCCTGAGATAAAGCTGGTTCCTAAGATTCCCCATTTCATTGCTTAGATCTCCTTCTTATGAGTTTCAAATGCTTGTACTAGCTCTGTTATATCACGCTCGATAAACGCTTGGGTATGAGGCATTCCAAAGTGCTGGTTAATGGCTTCACGGTCAGCGTATTGCTCAAGCAAGATCACTCGGTCGCTTTGGTTTTGGTCATAGGTTGCAATCGCTTGTAGACAGCCTGATTCGCTCTGCATATCTAGACAAAACTGTTCGATGGCTTCAATCGCAGCCTCACGTTCAATATTGGTTTTAATCTTAAGTTCGGCAGTAACAAAGATAGTTTCGTTTGTTTGAGGCATTTCACGCTCTTATTTTGGTCAACTATTGGTTTGCCATTAATATAATTAACCCCTAATAATTGATAAACTCACCTTTTGTTTATTATTTATCAACCAAGAGTGTTTAATGGATAAGTTAACTAGCATGAAAGTCTTCGTTTACGTAGTGGAACAAGGCAGCTTTCGCAGCGCCGCCAACCACTTCAACCTGTCGGCGACCATGATCAGTAAACATGTCCATCACCTTGAAGCGAGCCTCAACTCTCAACTGATTCATCGTACTACGCGTAAGCAGTCTTTAACCGATTCAGGGCAGCTCTACTATCGAGAATGTAAACGAATTCTGGAAGACATCAGTAATGCTGAAAATCTAATTCAAACCTTAGAAAACCAGCCTCAAGGCACGGTCAAAATAAACTGCCCAGTCACCTATGGGAACAAGGTGCTTGCCCCGATAGTGGCGA
Source organism: Vibrio chagasii (assembly GCF_024347355.1). NCBI lineage: Bacteria > Pseudomonadati > Pseudomonadota > Gammaproteobacteria > Vibrionales > Vibrionaceae > Vibrio > Vibrio chagasii. Next base: position 1,409,424 of record NZ_AP025466.1, on the reverse strand, counting down.
AGTTCCTTGCCAATAATCCGACGATTAATGTCGAGCTCGTGCTGAACAACGATCTTGTTGATCCTTATTCCTCCGATATTGATTTGATTGTGCGAATCGGTGACCTGTCTGACTCCAGTTTAGTCGCCAGATATTTAGGTGATTACGAGATGTGTTACTGCGCAGCGCCTGAATACCTAAACCAACATGCAGAGATTCGTGTATTAGAAGATCTCGCACAGCACCCATCGCTTGGATTTAGTTACAGCAGCCGTCGTGATGTGAATGGTCGCGAACCCCAACTACGCAATACCCAAAACAGTGAGCCGCAACTCCTAGCCCCTAAGAACCACCAAGCGGCGCATAGCTCGGGGAATAAAGGCCAAGTGCGTTTGATGTCGAACAATGGAGATGTGTTGCGATATGCCGCCCTACAAGGCGTAGGTGTGTTGTTACAGCCAACTATCTTAGTCGCAGAAGAGATTGAACGTGGTGCTTTACTGGAGATCCTACCCGGTATGGCACCTTTGCCTAAGCCGATTCACTTGCTCTACAAAACCAAGCAACTGTCTTTGAAAAACAGAACCTTTGTCGAGTTCTTGTTAGCCGAGCTTTCTAAATAACTAGAGTGATTTAAGTAACTAAGGTGGGCTGCGTTACTAATGGCTTTGAACCAACGATGAAGGTTAAAGCGTTTGCCAATGACTCATCAAGTAACTGCCAAGGCCAGAAGGCGTAGTATTGTGAACGACCATCTCATCACATTGGTTGAACACCATGAAGTGTTTAAGCTCATCAGATAAGGCATGAATCAACGACTCATGGTTTTTGATTCTATCTTCCACAACCAAGTTACGAATATTGAGTAAACGGCTCTTTCTGTCGACCTTGCAATCCATTCGCGCCACCAGCTCTCCTTGCCATAGAATCGGCAAACTGAAATAACCAAACTGGCGCTTGGCTTCAGGAACATAGCACTCGAGAAGGTAGTCAAAGTTAAACAGTGATTGCATTCGCTTACGTTGAATCAACAGATTATCGAACGGAGAAAGTACCTTTAACTTGGTTCGTGATAGTGGCTGATTCAGTAGCTCAAACGCATTAGGCAACACGTAGTAACCAGCACCTTGAACATCCACTTTCACTATTCGCTTGTCTTCAAGCATCTGTTGGAGTGTCTTCTGTATCAGTGGCTTGGTGTTCTTAAGGAGATAGCTCATCTCCGATGCGATGCCCACACCGTTCGCTTCTAAATAACGAATCAATGTACTCTTGTTCTGTGGGTTCAGAGGTATCAATGCCACTCGGCACAACTCGCTCGGTTAGGTCATACACCTTATGAAAGTTCACTCGGCTTGGCACCATTCAGTCACCTTGCATAAACAAAGTTTCTAGGGCCTGTTTGGCAGGTTTACCGCCCCATCCGCCGGGGTTTGGTCTATCGCCTTCAAAGTCTTTCGCCATTAATGGCCCTTCGTTCTCAATACGTTTGAGAACATGAGCCATGAGTGCCTCGTCTTTTTTATACCAATGCTTCAGCTTACCGCTTGCGAACGCATTTTTTCGATGCAAACTGAAACGGTAATCTCGCATGGGTAAATACGCAGCAGCATGCGACCAATACTCAAGTACCTCACGACGCTCTAACAACTTATCAAGATGGCTAAGTTGGTAATCTGGATTACGATTCCACAGCGTATGATGGTGGGCTCTTTGAATCACAGAGATCGTATCAATTTGCAAATAGCCAAGGTTTTCAATCGCAGACAGCGTGCTCGCCAAAGCGCCCCCATTACGTTTCTTTTTGGGTGGCAGCTTTTTAGGCGGTAGCTTTTGCGATAGCAGTACAATTTTTTTCGCTTGTGCGAGTGAAAGTGATTCCATGAACTCCAAACTTTAATTGATAGCAATGACCAGCTTATGATTCAGCAATAAGCTCTTGAAGGATCTGCTTGTACGTTTCGACCGTCTGCGCGCCAGTTACTGCACTCTTGCGGTTGAAAACCACAGTAGGAACCGCAGAGATACCCATGCGTTGCCATTCGAACTCTTGCGCTTCTATTTGCTTTAAGTTGTCGGTGTTCTTTAAGCGTTTCAGTGCCTTCGTTGCAACTAAGCCAACCGCTTCAAGCTCTTGCGCAATAACATCCAGATCTGACAGATCTTTTTGCTCTGAAAAATGCGCTGTGAAGAAGCGTAGCTTCAACTCTGTCTGTTTTCCGTGCGCTAGAGCAAAATCAAGCAGCGCATGTAAGTGGCGTGAATTCACCATTCTCATGCTGTCATAAAAATTGAAATCGAACCCTACCGCTTTGCCGCGAGCTGCCAGTTGCTCACGTGAGCGCTGACTTTCTTCTGCACTAGAACCGTATTTTCTCATGATATGCTCACGCAGGTTTTCACCCTCTTGCGGCATATCTGGATTCAACTCAAATGGCTTCCATTCAAGTTCAATCTGTTGTTCTAAAGCTAGCTCTGAAACAGCCTGCTCTAGGTTTTTGTAACCGACGACGCACCATGGGCACATTACGTCAGAAATAATATCGAGTTGAAGTTTCTTACTCATCGTCATTCCAAATATCGTTAATAAGGCAGATCCAATACAAGGTGGATATCCGTGTTGCCATTAAGACCACAACAATATGAACACTCGTTCAAATATCGACATATTCGCTATCAAATTTCTCTCAATTAACCTTTGACTTAAAGTTAACTTTAAGTTGTAGAGTGATACAAAACGGAGACGATGAGACAGAGATATGAAAAGAAAAACACCACCCTACCTTACCGGACGCTTCTTTGATGGCATTAGCTCAGGGCTATTTATGTTGGCACTTCCGTGGCTAATGCTAGCAACGCCCAATATGGGCACTTTTGTTGCGCTCACGGCTCTGGTCTGTACGATCACTACCTTTCTTGCTACACCCTATTTTTCAGCGTTGATCGACCGCCATTCTCGTAAAAATATTTTGATCATCGCGCAGGTAATCCAGGCTTCAACCGCATTTATTGTCGCTGCAATTTACTGGTTTGGCTTCGGTTCTATTGTCGTTCTGGGTGCCGCTCAACTCATTTTTTGGGTTTCTAGTAGCCTTGCCTGGCACACCAACAATGCCTTTACGCAAGAGAATTACGACCACCATGAATATGCGAAAATTTCGAGTCACCAAGAGATTATTTTGCAGTCGACAACTTTGGGTGCAGGCGCTCTTGGTGTTGTCTTACTCGAGCAGTGGAGCATTATTGAATTTGCGATTTTTGCAGGTATTGCCTCGAGCATTTCAGCAATAAGTTACTTGGTGACACCTTACAGAAGACAAATCACGGAGAGTGTAAATACACCATTCAAACAGCAATTGGTCGAAATTAAAGATGTGTTCTCTCAATCGCCTCAATTCTATGGTTTCCTGATTGTTTCTTGTCTCTCATATCCGATGGTGACCTTTTTGAGCCGTTTAATTCCGATTTGGTTTTCAGAACTGAATATCACCGGAGACTGGCTTGCACTTTACAATATCTCTCTCGGCATGGGGGCACTGATTATTGGGATATCTTTACCACTGATTCTGAAGTCTGCATCTCACAAAACAATCATCCAAATAGCGATGTACATCATCGGAGTCTCTTTATTGTTGATGAGCCAAGCAGAGAATCCTGCATATCTTATTGTTCTTACTTTCATTTTCGGTGCATTCAACGCACTCAATAGAATTGCCCGAACCAATTGGATGCACCATGCGGTAGCAATAAAACAAAGAGGAAGAGTAGATGGAGGGCTAGCGCTATTCGCTACATTAACCCAGAGCCTAAGTTATGTGTTGATTGCCGTATTGGCGCAAGCCGATGCGATTATTTATGGTTTTACCATTGCTGGAGCCGTGGTTCTGGCTGCCACATTTTGGATGGGTAAACTTGGCAGACAAATTAAGCCGGAGTGTACCTTAGCGAATCAATGTTAAAGCGAATTATCAAAATTCGAGATTACCAATAAAAAAGCCGACTCATGTTAGTGAGTCGGCTTTGATAAAAATCTAGAAAGGATTTTAAACGTTAGGCGAGAAGCTTTTCCAACACTTGGAATACGCCCGCATCAACATTACTTGGCGCGCCAAAACGAGCTATCTCTTTCAGTTTTGGATGTGCATTTTCCATCGCATATGAGTGGTAACTTTCTTTAAGCATCTCGTAATCATTTAGGTAGTCGCCAAAGCTCATGGTCTGTTCGTAAGTGAAACCTAATGTGTTCTGGAGATGCTTAATTGCCGCCCCTTTTGAAGCCTCAGCATTCATTACATCCAACCAAATTTTTGCGCTTACAACCACTTGGTAATTTTCACCAAACTTAGCGTCGATGCTTGGGTTTACTTTCTCTTGTGAGCCGTCAAAGTGGCAAATAGCCACCTTGATAAACTCATCTTCAACCGCCAACAGATCTTCTACCTGCTCACGGCGATGGTAGTACTTAGAGATTTCCTCTAGAGCACGCTCGTCTTTGGTTTCGATGTATGCCGACTTCTTACCACACAACACAACATGAGCGCCTTCGATAGCACGCGCTTCTTTGATGATATCTTTGATTGCATCTGTATCTAGCAAGCAGCTGTAGAGTTCTTCACCTTTGTGCATCACTAATGTGCCGTTTTCAGCAACAAACATCATGCGATCTTTAATAGGATCAAAAGTTTCCATTAAACTGTAGTACTGACGACCCGACGCAGCAGCAAAGATAATGTCTTGAGCTTCTAATCGCTCATAGAGGTTAAAAAATTCTGGGTCTAATTTTCCGTGTTCATTAAGCAGAGTGCCGTCCATATCAGCAGCGATAAATTTGATGTTCTGTTGTGGCATTTCAGAGCTTACCTATAAGTAATACCAATCGTAGTAAATAACTGTTCATCCTAGCTGGTTAAAATACTCGATAACTGCGTTAGAATTTTTGATTGTAGAATAACTACTTACCAAAAAATTCCGCCTTGTTCTCAAGTCTTTTTCCTGCGCTATTTCTGATCATTTACTGTGATTGGTATAAAAATTAAATAGTAGATTATGATTTTTCGTTATCTTGGGTAACGGTTCTGCGTTCGATTATATCGCTATAGTAGCAAGTGAATGCAATGCTTTTCGGTAAGCTTCTTTGTTTGAATCTAAGCTTAAATCTAATACACCAAACTCACTCCTGACGATTAAACCTTCAATGAAAGTGATGACCGATTCACTGCGCAGATCAGATGTTGCAGTACCTACCTCTCCACCACCGCTAACGACCTTTAGAATAATGCTCTTGAGCCATGATTTGTGCTGTTGTGCAAGCATCGCAATGTCATCTTCCGATTCTTTAAATTCGGCAAGCGCGTGCATGAACATACAACCTTTGAAGTCTGGCTGTTCAAACCAAGCAAAGTGCCAATCTAGCAATACATCCAGTTGATTATGCAGTCCTGAGGTAGATGAAAGTGCCGCCTCTAAACTCGACTCGAATCGCTGGTGACGCCTAGCCAACACGGCTTCAATCAGTTTAGCTTTTGAACCAAAGTGACGGTACATAGACGTCTTAGAAACTGCTGCAGCATCTCGAATCATATCCACCCCCACGGCAGTATAACCAAGACGATTAAACAAAGATTCAGTCACATCCAAGATTAGTTCTTTCTTACTCATCCTATCCACTCGTTCAATTAAGGTCGCAAAATTTCACGTTGTAAAGAGTGTACAGATCTGTATCATTAAAATCAAAAAGTACAGATCTGTACACTTTATTTTCTAGTCATAGGTGGGAGTTCGTGATGATAAAAAAACTGATCGGTGGAGGAGAGCTACCTCCAAAGGCAACGCTGAGCCAACTACTTAAGGGTTTTGTCGGTGGTACGGTAGGCATATTGATCTTATGTTTGCTTGCTGGGCAGTCGCAAGTGCCTTGGTTAATGGCACCGTTTGGCGCGACTTGTGTGCTGTTGTTTGCGGTGCCAACCTCGCCGCTTGCTCAGCCACGCAACATCATTGCGGGTCATTTCATTTCCGCGGCAGTCGGGCTCGCAGCGCTGTATGGTTTCGGTGATTCTTATTTAGTGATGCCGCTAGCAGTAGGTAGCGCGATATTTTTGATGCAGTACTTTCGAGCGGTTCATCCACCCGCTGGCGCGAACCCGATTGTTATCGCGTTAGCAGGTACATCACTCGTCGATTGGACCTTCTTGTTTACGCCTGTTTTAGTTGGCAGTGTCGCGCTCGTTTTGGTTGGCGCCATGCTCAATAACACCTCGACACAACAAGGATGGCCGCTGTATTGGATAGGAAAATAGAGCTAATCACTTATTTCTAACTCACGCGGTAATCGCTAAGTTGGCCTTAATCATGGATGTGATATAGCATGTTTGCTCTTTAAGTTGTGCGACTTTTAAAATTCGCATTGACCGCCAAAAGAAATAGGCTTACTATCAATCGTCTTTTAACGATTAGTAGTAAGTGAGCCACTTAAGTATGACTGCAACATGCCAAGCAACAGAAAGCTGTTCTCTACCTCTTCCGCCGAGTAATGCTGAAGCAGAAAAAGAGATGGCTGCGTTAGCAAAAGCACTCGCGCATCCAGCTCGAATTCGCATACTTAGCATCTTGTCTGCACTAGAAAAGTCAGGTGGCTGCTTAAACAGTGATCTGGTGAGTGAATTAGGTTTAGCTCAATCAACAGTGTCAGAACACTTAAGAATATTAAAAAACTCAGGCTTCATTACCGCTGAGTCTATTCCGCCAAAGATGTGTTACCGCATCGACCGCGACAATATTCAACGCTTCGAATCGGTATTTAACAGCATTTTAAAATAGAAGTTCACGCTTGAATGATTGGCTTTGATAGCCTTTACTTTTAAGCGTGTTTTTTTGCCACAATTAATCGTTTTTCGACGATTTACGATATCAACAAAGAGAGATTACCATGAAACCAAAGTTAGGTTTTCTAGATCGCTACTTAACACTATGGATCTTCATCGCCATGGGCCTTGGTGTACTGCTGGGTACCCTATTCCCACAGATCGAACAGTGGAACGATTCAATGTCTGTTGGCACCACCAACATTCCACTTGCGATAGGCCTTATCTCAATGATGTACCCACCTCTGGCTAAGGTTAACTACAACCTGCTAGGCACCGTGGTAAAAGATAAGAAAGCCATCAAGCTCTCTTTGATCATGAACTGGTTTGTTGGCCCAATCCTCATGTTCGTATTGGCACTGACTCTCTTGGGCGATCACCCTGGTTACATGGTCGGCGTGATTCTAATTGGTCTTGCACGTTGTGTGGCAATGGTTCTAGTTTGGAACGACATCGGTGGCGGTAACAAAGAATATGGTGCCGCCTTGGTTGCTCTAAACAGTGCGTTCCAAGTGGTTAGCTACAGCTTTATGGCGTGGTTGTTCATCAGCGTTCTTCCTCCTGTATTCGGTTACGAAGGTATGCTGGTTGATATCTCAATGATCGATATTGCACACAGCGTACTTATCTACCTAGGTATCCCATTCCTAGCAGGCTTCCTAAGCCGTAAGATCCTTGTGTCGATGAAAGGTGAGCAGTGGTACACCGAGGTGTTCATTCCGCGTATTTCCCCAATGACACTTATTGCACTGCTAGCAACTATCGTTCTGATGTTCAGCCTAAAAGGCGAGATGATTGTTGAGTTGCCAATGGACGTATTGTTGATTGCTGTTCCACTGACAATCTACTTCACTGCTATGTTCTTCATCAGTTTCTTCATTGGTAAGAAGATGGGCATTGAATACGACAAGAACGCATCAATTGCCTTCACTGCGACTGGTAACAACTTTGAGTTAGCGATTGCCGTAGCAATCTCTGTATTCGGTATCAACTCAGACCAAGCGTTTGCAGGCGTTATTGGACCACTGATTGAAGTACCTGTGCTGATTTACCTAGTGAACGTTGCACTTAAGATGAAAGACAAGTACTACAACGGTCTCACAGTGAAATCTGCGAACTAGAAAAATCGCGTATCGCTTAAAACAGAAAGGCTCACAAAGTAATTTGTGAACCTTTTCTCTATCCAGATTAATCCAATTTAAGTCTCATCCAGCTTATGTTTCGTCTAATAGGCCTTTCAATGCTTGTTCAAGCCAAAGCAAAGCAGGTCCTTTCGAGCGTGTTTTCGATAAAACCAAATCAACCGGAGGCGACCACGTTTTGTGGTCAAATGCGACGTTCACCTCAACTAAGCGCTGTTTACTCAACTCTTCTTCCACAAGGTGTTTGGGTAAGTACGCCCAGCCGACATCACTACCAAGGATCATTTCCTTGATGACGATAAAGCTGTTCGACCACCATACCTTGCCCGCTATAAGTGGAAACTGATCCATCATCTTACCTTTATCCCCCCTCAGCATGAGCTGACGATGAGGCAGTAAATCCGACAACTTCGCTACACCCGTTTTGGCTAGCTTGTGGCTTGGGTGACAAACAGCAACAAACGGTAAGTGCCCAATAAAGCAAGGTTCAGAACCGACATCAAAAGCCAAGTTGGTGAACATCAAACCAAGGTCTGCCTTCTCTTCAACGACGAAAGGATTCACTTCTGTTGTGGTACAAGCGATCAACTCAACCTCAGTAGCAGGGAAATGTTGGCTGAATTCACTTAGGATTCTGGATAGGTTGGGGACCAACAAGGAATCGTCTAATGCGATTTTAATAAGCCCTTCTTCGCCAGTTCCTATCGCACTAACGGAAGCATTGAGATCTTCAACCTGAAGGACGATTGCTTTCACTTGTTTAAACAGTTGCTCCCCTTCTTTCGTTAGCGAAGGTTTGCGAGTCGAACGATCAAATAACTCTACATTGAAATCTATTTCAAGATTGCTGATGCCTTGGCTGACCGCCGATTGCACCTTACCCAAATGACGAGCACTTGCTGAGAAAGAACCCAGCTCTACTGCGTAAACGAACATTTTAAGCTGTTCAATGTTATACATGCCACCAACCTATCATCACCATTGGTGATAGTTACTATCTTTCTATAATCATAATTAAAGATAACATACCTTTCAAACAGCAAATATAGATTCAACAGAAAGAGAAAGTACATGTCACACAAAGAACGAATTCTACATATGGTGCTATTTGAAGTGTTCGCACTGATCATGATGGCAGGGCTAGCAACCTACATTACTGGTCATGGAGCTGGGGAAATGGCGGGGTTAGCACTTGCGATGTCGCTAATAGCAATGGCTTGGAACTACGTCTACAACTACGGCTACGACAAAATCTTCGGGGCAGACAGAACAAAACGAACCAAGAAAACACGAGTTTTACACGGATTGGGATTTGAACTTGGTTTAATGACTGTAACGCTGCCAGTTTTGATATGGGTGTTAAAGCTCGATTTTCTGACCGTATTGATTATGGACATTGGCCTAGTCATTTTCTTTGTACTCTACGCTATCGGATTTAACTGGGCGTACGATTCAGTAAGAGACTACCTTGTTACACAAGGAAAAGTTAGCGCTCTCAACTAAGTCACCAATTCGCTCAAATATCATCACTGAGCGATAAACAAAACGAATTGCCAGATTCAGTATGGATCTGGCATTTTTTGTCATAGCTTAAGTACATCATTGTTTGTTAAAGCTTTTCCAACATTTGAGAACTAGGATAGGTCCACAAGATCCAAGTTTAATAAACCACCACTCGCGAATCAGCATCACAAATCCAGCCATCAACTCCTCGTACCAGTTGTGCATCTGCTTACATACAGGTACTTTTAGCGACCTCACAGGACATACATTCGCGCAATAGCGTCCATACAAGCTTCTTTTTCGAGCAAAAGTGTTCGGTTTAACATTTCAAGTCAGTTTAATTAACAATTTTATGCTCAAACGCTCACTTTTAATGCTCGTTTATTTTCGAGTTCGCAAATTTATGCACAATACGTGTGCTAGATAAGCAAAAATAACAAGGACTCGAACATGACAACAAACAAACAACCTTCTTTATTTGGGCAATGCCTCGCCGAATTTATCGGTACTGGTCTGCTCATCTTCTTTGGCGTTGGCTGTGTGGCTGCACTGGTATTAACAGGTGCAACATTCGGACAATGGGAAGTTAGTATCATCTGGGGCTTCGGCGTATCAATCGCAATTTACTGTACAGCTGGCGTTTCTGGCGCACACATAAACCCTGCAGTAACTATTGCGTTAGCCATGTTCCATGGATTTGATAAGGCGAAAGTTGTGCCTTACATCATCTCTCAATTACTTGGTGCCTTCTGCTCTGCAGCTTTGGTTTACAGCCTATACAGCAACTTGTTCACCGATTACGAAATTGCTCATAACTTTGTTCGTAGCAGCCAAGACGCACTATCAACTGCTGGTATCTTCTCGACTTACCCACATGCTTCACTCTCTTTCTTCGGCGCTTTTGCTGTGGAATTCGTGATTACTGCTGTATTGATGTTTGCCATTCTGGCACTGGGCGACGAGAACAATGGCGCATCACGTGGCGCAATGAACCCTCTACTGATCGGTATCCTTATTGCGGTAATTGGTGGCTCTCTAGGTCCACTAACTGGCTTTGCTATGAACCCAGCACGTGACTTCGGACCAAAACTTTTCGCTTACTTTGCAGGTTGGGATTTTGCATTAACCGGTGCTCGTGATATTCCTTACTTCATCGTTCCAATTCTTGCTCCTATTGCTGGTGCGTGTTTTGGTGGTTGGTTGTACCCACGTGTTATCGGTGCTCACCTACCAGTGGAAGGCAATGGCTGCACAATTCCAAACCAATGTGAAACAGAAGAAGAAGCTGAACAAGCTCAAGCTTAACCCCAAGCGACCTTACATTTACTAAAATATAAATAACGGAACAAAAAGGATTCTTACCATGACCGAGCAAAAATACATTGTTGCCCTAGACCAAGGCACTACAAGCTCTCGCGCTGTAATCCTCGATCACGATGCAAACATCGTAAGCTCTTCTCAACGAGAATTTACTCAAATTTATCCAAAGGCTGGCTGGGTTGAGCATGATCCAATGGAAATCTGGGCGACTCAAAGCTCTACATTGGTTGAAGCTCTAGCAAAAGCAGGTATTCGCAGCGACGAGCTAGCGGGTATCGGTATCACTAACCAACGTGAAACCACTATCGTTTGGAACAAAGAGACTGGCAAACCGGTATACAACGCTATCGTATGGCAATGTCGTCGTACTGCAGAAATCTGTGAAGAACTTAAAGAGCGCGGCCTAGAAGACTACGTACGTGACAATACAGGTTTAGTCCTTGACCCGTATTTCTCAGGTACAAAAGTAAAATGGATTCTAGACAACGTTGAAGGTGCTCGCGAAGACGCTGAAGCAGGTAAGTTACTGTTCGGTACGGTTGATACTTGGTTGGTTTGGAAGATGACTCAAGGCCGTGTACACGTTACGGATTACACTAACGCATCACGTACTATGTTGTTTAACATCAACGACCTATGCTGGGACAGCAAGCTACTAGACGAGATGGGTATTCCAGCATCTATGATGCCTGAAGTGAAACGCTCTTCTGAAGTTTACGGCCAAACGAACCTTGGTGGTAAAGGTGGTACTCGTATTCCAATCGCGGGTATTGCGGGTGACCAACAAGCAGCGCTTTACGGTCAAATGTGTGTTGAAGCTGGCCAAGCGAAAAACACATACGGCACGGGCTGTTTCCTACTGATGAACACAGGCCAAGAGAAAGTAACATCGAAGAACGGTCTATTAACGACATTAGCATGTGGTCCTAAAGGCGAACCAGCTTACGCACTTGAAGGTGCGGTATTCATGGGTGGCGCATCTATCCAATGGCTACGTGATGAAATGAAACTACTGGCTGGCGCAGAAGATTCTGAATACTTCGCAACTAAAGTCGATACGTCAAACGGTGTTTACGTTGTTCCTGCATTTACTGGTCTAGGCGCACCATACTGGGATGCTTACGCTCGCGGTACGATTGTTGGCCTAACTCGTGGTGTTAACTCTAACCACATCATCCGTGCAACACTGGAAGGTATTGCTTACCAAACTCGTGACGTACTGGATGCGATGCAAGCGGACTCTGGCATCAAGCTAGCAAACCTACGTGTTGATGGCGGTGCAGTAGCGAACAACTTCCTAATGCAGTTCCAATCAGACGTGCTAGATACAGAAGTTCACCGTCCTGAAGTAACTGAAGTAACGGCTCTGGGTGCAGCATACCTTGCTGGTCTGGCGGTTGGTTTTTGGGACAGCATCGATGAGCTTCAAGACAAAGCAGTACTAGACCGTACTTTCTTGCCACACCACGATGAAGAGAAACGTAACTGCCGTTACAAAGGTTGGAAACGTGCTATCAAGTGTGCACAAGTTTGGTCTGAACTGCACGATGACGACGAAGAGTAAAATCGAGCGTTCGAATAATCACTCTCTTTTCGATTGAATTGTTCTTTCCTCAGTAAACGAAACTAAAAAGAGCACTATATTGTGCTCTTTTTTGCGTTTGGGGCCTTTTTTTCATGTTTTGATCAACGTTTTTGCGGTTTAGACATAATTCCTTACCATCATTACTTCTCTCTGAGTATCAATTCGAGCACAATAGCGCGAGGTAATATTTAGAATTAGGTGCGCTAAAGTATTGCAGCGCGCAGGGAGTGGTAAGTTAAGTGAAGCAAATACCAAGACACCAGCAGATTGTAGACCTGGTAAAAACACAAGGATATGTGAGCACCGAAGAGCTCGTAGAGAAGTTCGATGTTAGCCCACAAACCATCAGACGAGATCTCAATGAGCTGGCTGATAGCAATAAAATCCGTCGCTATCATGGTGGTGCTACTATTCCTCTTAGCTCAGAAAACACCTCTTACAACACGCGTAAAGCGCTTAACTTCAATGAAAAAGATGTGATTGCCGACGAGCTGGTAAAACACATTCCAGATGGTGCAACCTTGTTCGTTGATATCGGCACCACACCAGAATCCGTGGCACGCGCGCTGAACAAAAACCACAAACAACTCAGAGTCGTGACTAACAACATCAACGTTGCCAGTATCCTTCTACCAAACCCAGAGATAAAAGTTATCTTGGCAGGTGGTGAAGTAAGAAACCGTGATGGTGGCATCGTGGGTGAAGCAACACTCGATTTCGTAAAGCAGTTCCGCCTCGACTTCGGCATTCTAGGGATCAGCGGTATCGACTTCGACGGCTCACTGCTTGATTTTGACTACCATGAAGTTCGAGTGAAGCAAGCCATCATTGAAAACAGCCGCAGCATCTTCCTGGCAGTCGACCACAGTAAGTTTGGTCGTAACGCAATGGTGAAGCTGGGTAACATCTCTCAAGCACACATGGTATTCACCAATAAACAACCACCAGAAGAGATCCTGAACATCCTCAAGGATTCATCGGTCCCACTAGAAGTGATCGAGACTGCTTCTCAACCACTAGCCTCGGGCGAATAAAAAAACGCTCAGAAATCATGTTCATTAGAAGAGTCCACTATTGATAGATCACCCTGTCGATAATGGGCTCTTTTGTTACTTAGAAAGTCGTACTTGAACATGAACAGTATCACTTCTATGCTCGAATCAGAGTTATTTGGAACCTTCGCTGTCATAAGCGAAGGTTTTTTTATGTGCAAATCACATAAAACGCGCATAAACGAAAATAACAAATGACCGAAAACGAAAGTTAATATAGGATTAAACTATGTTCTAAAATGCTCGTTCGCTCAGAAAGAGGTCAAAACCATGAGTGCTCAACAAACTAATTCAAACAATAGTACATCTTCAACTCTAGACTTAATCGTTATTGGCGGCGGCATCAATGGTGCGGGTATCGCGGCAGATGCTGCTGGTCGTGGTCTAAACGTTGGTTTATACGAAGCAAATGATTTCGCCTCTGCGACGTCTTCTGCAAGTTCAAAGCTAATCCACGGTGGCTTACGTTACCTTGAACATTACGAGTTTCGTTTAGTTTCAGAAGCACTCGCAGAACGTGAAGTGTTGCTGAGAAAAGCACCTCATGTTGCACAACCAATGCGTTTCCGTTTACCGCACCGTCCATTTTTACGTCCAGCTTGGATGATTCGCTGTGGCTTGTTCCTTTACGACAACTTGGGCAAACGTACGACTCTTCCTGGAAGTAAAACGGTGAACTTGGCTCAATCAGGTTTGCTGAAACCAGAAATGAAAACAGGTTTCGAATACTCAGACTGCTGGGTAGATGATGCGCGTATGGTATTACTGAACGTGTTGGCAGCGAAAGAAAACAACGCAGAAGTACGCAACTACTGCCGAGTCGAAAAAGCACACCGTGAAGGCGACATTTGGCATGTAACTATTCTTGATGTGATGACAAACCAACGTTTTGAGCGCAAAGCGAAAGCGTTGGTCAACGCAGCTGGCCCTTGGGTGAAACAGTTCTTTGATGATGGTTTGGAGCAAACATCACCGCGTAATATTCGCCTAATCAAAGGCTCACACATTGTGGTCCCGCGTGTTCATGACGAACCACAATCATACATTCTACAAAATAAAGATAACCGCATCGTGTTCATGATCCCTTACTTAGATAAGTTCTCACTCATCGGTACAACCGATCTTGAATACAAAGGCGATCCCCGCGAAGTAGCTATCGACGATGTAGAAGTTGATTACTTAATTGATATTGTAAACCAGCATTTTGTTAAGCAACTAGAGCGTGACGATGTAGTGTGGAATTTCAGTGGCGTGAGACCGCTTTGCGATGATGAATCTGACTCACCACAAGCAATAACCCGTGACTACACATTAGAATTAGATGCTGAGTTTGACCAAGCGCCACTGCTTTCTATTTTCGGTGGCAAACTAACCACTTATCGTAAGCTTGGTGAAGCAGCTGTAAACAAGCTAGAACCTTACCTGAAACATATGGGGGCACCTTGGACAGCTAACGACACGCTACCGGGTGGTAACTTCAGCTGCAGCCGCGAACAGCTTGCCACAATGATGCACACGAAATACCCTTGGGCATCAGAAGCACTGCTGCTTCGTTACGTGACCCAATTTGGTACTTACACATGGCATCTACTTGAAGGC
The DNA here is from genome assembly GCF_024347355.1 of Vibrio chagasii. Taxonomy (NCBI): domain Bacteria; kingdom Pseudomonadati; phylum Pseudomonadota; class Gammaproteobacteria; order Vibrionales; family Vibrionaceae; genus Vibrio; species Vibrio chagasii. The sequence continues at coordinate 1,394,381 of NZ_AP025466.1, read as the reverse complement.
GCTACGTGTGAATCGGATCTTGGTATTCAGTTCTCAAGCGAAGCACACGGTGTTTACCAAGCTGAGATTGATTACTTGATCAACCAAGAGATGGCAATGACAGAAGAAGACATCTTATGGCGCAGAACCAAGCTTGGCTTGTACATGAGCGAATCTGAGCAACAAGCATTGTCTGACTACTTAAAAGAGAAGTTACAACGTAAAGTGGTAAGCTTTTCTCAGGTAGGCTAATACCTGCCAACAAGCACAGTCCAAAAACCTGATTAATAACCAAGCTTAGCGTCACCCGCGCTAAGCTTTTTTATTACTAGGTAATCAAACCACACCCAATTACTTAAGCAAGCGCCATCTCTTACAAACAAAAAAACTCCCGAAAGAGTTTTTATTGTCGATATCTAAAAGCTGTCGTCCATTAACTGTTCAAGCGAGCATATAACGCATCTTTCAGCACAGAACGGTCGTGCTTAAGTTGGTGCATTGAGCCATCATCAATGGGTGAATCTTTCAGCTCAAGTTTACGAATCTCTTTATCAAGGTTGTCGTATGTCTTCATGTCTGTTGCAAAGCCATCATCAGTTTTAGCAAGCTCAGCAATTTTGTCTTTCATTTCAGGAAATTCGTGAACAAGAGAGTGATTTTCACCTAGCATAGAAACCTCTTCAGTTGATTAAAGTGATTGGTATTACATGTTAATTATTAAGCTTAGCAAGGGACTCAAATAACAAATGAGATCCAGTACACAGCATAGAATATAGACAATTTAGACTCACAAATTTACAACATCCCCCTACAAAATCGAGGGTGTTAAATTGAATTGTCTCAGTAACGATATACTTTTCCCTCATATTTCATATTGGTCTCTCGAGTCTACAAGCACAGAGCGTGCTCGAATACACCAAAGCGTATCAGCGTCAGCATTCGTTGATAATCCACAATATAGTCGAATCAGTTGTTAGATTTTAAATAAAATACCCTCACCAGAAGGAAAAGGTATTAATGTGCTATTGATAAAAGCGAAGCTTTATCTCAATGTGAAATAATTAGTAGCCTACTGTTTAGATTCATATAAGTCCGTTGGAATTTCCGTCTCACAGCGCTCAAGGTCATAATCTTGGGTCGTGCCACTGTTACCTTGGAATCTCATTCTCACGATCATGCCTCTATCAACAAACCAACGAAAGTTTTGGCAACAGAAGCAACAGCTGGTTTGCTCTAACTATCTTCAATGAAGGCAGCAGATTAGGGTCACAGTCTTTAGCAAGAGATGAGAACGAGAGGCTAGATAATATCGTGAAAGATAAAAGGGTTATTTTCTTCATAGCACGACCATGTTGTTGAATTAATTAACGGACTTAATGTCATTCACCCTAGTTGCTCTACTCTAATTTTCCACTTATGAACACTATAACCGAAGCTTATATTGCTGTTCCTTGAGTACTTACAAAGAGCTAACTTCAAAGGCTAGTTCAAATATAAAAGAGTTATGGAGTTAGAGGTTTACCCGACTAAAAAATGTCGTTATGGTGATTTGTAATACATCATAAAAACAAGGACAGTCAGAGCGCTATGAATAGTACGATTGAGACCATCTTGGGGCATCGCTCCATTCGTCAATATACCGACCAACCAATAGAAAAAGAGCACCTAGATTTAATTGTCCAGGCAGGTCTCGCCGCATCATCATCAAGCTTATTACAGGCTGTTTCCATCGTTAGAGTAACAGACAAAGAGAAGCGTAAGCTGCTAGCGGAATACTCAGGCAACCAGCCTTATGTGGAAAGTGCTGCTGAGTTTTTGGTGTTCTGTATCGACTATCAACGCCACGCTCAGATTAACCCTGAGGTAAAAACCGACTTTACCGAGCTAACTCTGATTGGCGCCGTCGATTCTGGCATTATGGCGCAGAACTGCATGTTAGCTGCGGAGTCGTTGGGATTAGGTGGCGTGTACATTGGTGGCTTGCGCAATAGCGCCCAACAGGTTGATGAGCTATTAGAACTTCCACAGCACACAGCCGTGCTCTTTGGTATGTGTTTAGGTCACCCTGCACAGCAACCAGAGATTAAACCCCGCCTTCCAGCTCATGTGGTGATGCACGAAAACCAATACCAACCATTGAACCTAGATGAGATCGCTAGCTATGATGATTCAATGCAGAGCTACTACGCCAACCGCTCAAGTAACCAAAAGCAAAGCAGTTGGTCACAGCAGATCACACAGAAACTCTCTGGAGAATCTCGCCCACATATTTTGCCGTACTTGAACAGTAAGCAACTGACTAAGAGATAGCGTTCAAGACCGCGCTCAGATACACAAGCTATCTTTCCATCATCACAAACAAAAAATGTCAGCGTATATGCGCTGACATTTTTCTTTTCTAGGGTTCTGATTTTATTAGAGGTATTTCTCTATCGGAAGAAGCTGTAGGAAGCCTGATTGCATGCGTTCCCACTTGCCGGTTTCTGGTTCGCTATCCCAACTTTGCTCACCTGAGTACCAATACACATCACCGTCTTCTAGCTCCAAACGCCAACTGTTGTCTTCGCTCATCGCCTGCTCGATAGTTTCAGCTAGGGTTTCAGCAATTGCTGTGTTTTCAATGATTAACACCGACTCCGTATTTAGGTAAGTCGAGCGCAGGTTGAAGTTAAATGAGCCAATACTCGCAATACTGCGGTCAAATACCACTGATTTCGCATGCAGACCATAAGCTGTCTCTGGCGCACACTTAGACACGTCTTGGGTGGATGCTTCACACAACTTGGAATCTGGTTTTAGCTCAAACAGGTCGATTCCATGCTCTAACATATCGTAGCGTCTGCCCGCGTAAGCAGAGTGGTTAGTAACCAAGTCGTTTGACGCCATTGAGTTGGTCAATGCTTTTATCTCAACGCCTTCGTTGTTCAACGTTTGCCACTCATCTAATTGGCCATCATCGAATACCAAGTAAGCCGACTCAAGCAAGATCTCTTGTTTCGACTCGCTTGCTAGTTGTCCCAACAGAACTGCCGTTGCTTTGGGTTCATCAGTATTGTCTGAATCGACAGGCACAGGGCGATCGTAAGCGAAACGAGCATTCACCCAAGTCATCTCATCAAGAGCCTTTTTCAGTAGGCTATCTGCTGCTTCGCGATTTAATGGTAACTCTGGGTAGTTCTTGTATTGTGGAACGGTTATGTCGTCAATCTTTGAAAGATCTGGTTGCTCTTCGTCACCCAACATAGCGACAGGATAAGACCAACGGCTATCCCAATATTCAATAAAACTGGTTTGGATAGTGGTAACGACGGTCCCCATCACCAATACATCACGATCGCGGAAGTTAATCTCGTCAGAAAGATCGAAGTATTCATCACCAATATTACGTCCACCCACCACAGACAAAGTACCATCTACAGTGAAGGATTTATTGTGCATACGGCGGTTTAAACGAGAAAAATCGCCAAGGAAGCTCAGCCACTTACTGAAACCACGGCGCGCTGGTGTTGGGTTAAAAATTCGGATCTCAACATTCGGGTGAGCGTCGAGTGCCGACAATAACCCTTCACGCTCATTGAGGTTGATGTCATCCAGCATCACTCGAACCTTAACACCGCGATCAGCAGCGGCTAGCAAGCGACTAGCGAGATACTTGCCCGATTCGTCCGAGTTCCAGATGTAGTATTGAATATCGATGGTGTGCTCTGCACTTTCAACCAGTGCCAAGCGCTGAGCTAAAGCGTCCCAACCGGATTCTTGTAAACGAACGGCCGTCGACGCCTGCTCTGATGCGGGTTGATATTCATCCGCCAAAACCGATAAAGCGCTTGGTCCATAAGAGGTGTACGGTTCTGCCGGGTGATCGATGCCTTCTGGTAATGAAGAACAGCCGCCGAGTACAGCGACGAGTAATAAGGTTAAGCTGATGCGTTGGAGCGCAGGCATGTGTTTGACTTCCTTTTCACGGTGAGGTCTTTGAATTGGCCTCGACAACTTTTCAACGACCAAGTTGTTCGAGGTTATTCATTGATTATTACTGCTAAATCCAGAAATTTATAGGTAATTATCCAGTATAAATAAAACTTAGCGACTTCATCATGAGGAACACTGTACCGAATTCACCTATTCAGGCATCAATACTGACTACAAGGTCATGACGTTTTCAGTTGTTCGATACCCAAGCAATAAAGGCCTAAAGGCTTTCTCACCATCTCAACCGTAATCTCAGTTCTATCCGGGTTACAGTTCAATGCAAGCGCATAGCCATGCAAGTAGTCAACTAGCAAATGAAGAGCATCTTCGGATTGCTCTGATGTAAGATTCAACGGATTCACTACCGCTTCAAAGCGCTCACTAAAGACTTCAACGGGCCCAAGCGATTTCATCGTCAGCAAAGTTTCTAGTAGCCCGCGATAGTCATTCAACACTGAAAGATAGCTCACGCTAAGCTGATACAAGTTCTCTTGCCACACTTGGTTTTGCTCAGGCTGTGCCACTGCACCTACCAATGAGACAGTGATCGACTCCAATAGATCATTTTTGTTTTTGAAGTAATGGTATATCGCCATCGCATCGACACCGAGCTCTGTGGCTAATCCTCTGATACTCGGAACTTTACCGCCTTCACGCATCATGCTCTTTGCCGTATCTAAGATCTTTTCTGCACTCAGTTGACTTGATCCACTCTTTGGTCGACCTCGCTTTTGATCCTTGACAGTCATAACACCACCTCTTAAACTAAATTTCTACACTGTAGAATATTTTAATTTAATACAGCGTAAATGCCAAGTTCCTGTTCAATTTCGGAGTTAACAATGTCAAATATTGTCTTTATCGGTACGAGTCTTGATGGTTACATTGCAGACAAAAACGGTGGTCTAGATTGGTTACAAGCCATCCCAAATCCAGAGGGTGATGACATGGGGTACAACGCCCATATCGATCGTATCGATGCTTTGGTAATGGGCCGAAACACCATGGATATGGTGCTGAGCTTCGGTATTGATTGGCCTTACACAAAACCGGTTTATGTTTTGAGTAACACGTTGACTGAAGTGCCTAAAGAGCTTGAAGGTAAAGTGTTCTTGATAAAGGGCGAACTCACTCAGATCATCGAAGATCTAAACAGCAAAGGCCTTAACAATCTGTATATTGATGGCGGTGTGACCATTCAAAACTTCCTGAAAGAAGACCTGGTTGATGAACTGATTATCTCGACGATCCCTGTCGTTCTTGGTGGTGGTGCTCCGCTATTTGGTGACTTAGTCTCTCCTCTCGACTTTACGCTAAAAAGTGTCACGACTTACCTCGATGAGATCGTAACTACTCACTATTTACGTAAGCGTTAAGCCACTTAATGATCGATGTTGATGAGCCAAAATCGAGTTGGCTCATCATGCCTCCTTTACTTAAGAAACCTAAAGTCTGCAACCCAGCTCTCTCCTCGAAGCCGTTCCTAATTCTGCTCACAAGCTAATCATTGACAAGCTAAGCCAACATTGACACTCTATAATGCTGCGTTGATTTTGCCGCACTAGCTGCATTGCAGTTCTAACTTTTTAAGATAGGTAAAATATGAACTACCCAAGCACTCTTCCAGCACCTCACAAAGCACTTCTCATCAAAGTGGTTGATGTCTTGTCTCAAGATCCTCGTATATGTGGCATCGCCGCAAGTGGCTCCTTTGGCGCTAACTCGATGGACAAATACAGCGACTTAGATTTTGTTATCGCGGTTAACCCAGCCGACTATGAAAGCGTAATGCAAGAACGGTTCAACATTCTTGATAGCATTGGCGGTAAAGTCGCTGCCTTCACGGGTGAACACGTTGGTGAGCCACGTTTAATTGTGTCGGTATTTGGCCCAGAGCCTGTTCACGTTGATTTCAAATTTGTCTCGCTACCAGACGCAGCAGTTCGAGTTGATAACAACCAAGTGTTATGGGAACGAAATAGCTTATTAACCGATGTGTTCAGCAGCGCGGAACCACGCTACCCACAACCAGACCCGCAATGGATTGAAGATCGTTTTTGGATTTGGACGCACTATGCCGCAACCAAGATAGCTCGTGGCGAATACTTCGAAACAGTTGAGTCTCTCTCTTTCATTCGTCAAAACGTTCTATCTCCGCTGGCGCTAAAGCAAGCTGGGCTCACGCCGTCTGGTGTGAGGAAAATTGAAGAACGACTGCCTAAGTTTGCGCAAGCACTCGTAAAAACCGTCGCGATGCCAGAACGTGACGCATTGATCCCGGCACTCAAACAAGCAGTCACACTGTACCTTGAGTTTAGAGGTAACGAGCAAGTCAACATTGATGATCATGCTCAGTCATTTTGTCTTCAATACGTTGAGGAAGAGTTAAGCTAATTCCGTATTAAGTAAGCCACAGGTTTTAACAGCCAATTCATAAATGCGCCGAGGGCTAATTGCTCTCGGCGTATTCGTTCTCAGTACAATCATGATAAGTACGGCAATCTTGACACGGCACTTGCAAGAACGGGTTGATCGCTCCTACACAATCCTACCCAAAAGTAGTACCATTTATCGTATCCCATTCTTAATGGTATTTATGTCTTATGAAGCTTTTAGTCGATCGCACTGGTGAACAGTTTTTTAGAAATTCTGGAAGAATCAGGAGACAAACTGACGGTTCAATTCATTAGCAATGAAGGTAATCGAAAAGGTAAGCCGTTCCAAGATAGTTTGAGTGGCTTGTTCCTCACAGGCTGGAAGCCTCACACGACCTCAACCGCTATTGGCCTAGAGCGCTTTAAACAAGGCAAATTACAAGATCCAAAAGTAAGCTTTGCGCTTCATCAGCTCTACCCACTTGGCCGAGATGTAAAACTACCTTCTTGTGATATCGCCACAATCGTAAGCTACGCCAATACCCACAGCGACGGCTACTATATGTTTGTTCGTCTCAATGATGAATTGAAGCGCCTTAAGATGACGCCAGAATGGGAGCTATTACCTTCAGTTGTGAGATTAGCCCTGCCTTATTACCCAGCCCCAAGAAGCCAGCAAGAACTCGACAATATTGATGACTTCGATGCCTGGGCGGGCGGGTTTTAAAGTTCAATTACCTTTGTTAATCAACACCTAATAGCTCCTTTATTATCAATTAATTTTTGATAATAATTCTAACGGAGCGCGGTTTATCATCATGAGCCTTCTTACTATTCTTTGTTCATCGGCACTGATGATTGCTCATCCAATAAAGAGCAACTCAGTGAACAGCACCGCTTTGGTGAATCAAATAATATAGGTAACAAACATGACTCAACTGACTATCATCGTAAACATCGTCGCTAACGAAGACAAAGTTGAAGTGGTTAAAGCAGAACTGCTAAAGCTAATTGATACCACTCGTGCAGAAGAAGGTTGCATCAACTACGACCTACACCAAGACAACGAAAAACCTGCGCATTTCACTTTCTACGAAAACTGGACATCACGCGAACTGTGGCAAGCGCACATGGGGAATACTCATCTCGCTGAGTACATGGCTGCAACCGAAGGTTGTGTGGCGTCATTCACTCTCAATGAAATGACGAAAATCGGTTAGTCGCTGACTGAACACATTAACAAACAACAAAAAGCCCGTTCAGAACACCTGAACGGGCTTTTTCATTGAACTTGGTATTCTCTAAGCTACAGATTCGCCCAGTGTTGGTTCAAGCACTGTCTTTTGTTGCTTCTGCCATTTATCCACGACCAGTGCAGCAATCATGTCACCTTCTACATTAACTGCCGTACGAAATGTATCTAACGGACGTTCAATAATCAGCAGAATCGCGATCGCTTCCAGTGGTATACCTGCGGCCAATAACACCAGCTGCATGCCAGACATAGATCCAGATGGCATACCCGGAGCCCCGACAGAAGAGACCATCGCCATAATGAAGATCATCACCAAGCCAGAAGTCGTGAGGTCCACACCAAACAATTGAGCCAAGAAGATTGCCGCAACACCTTCAAAAAGTGCCGTCCCATCCATGTTCATCACTGCGCCAAGTGGTAACACCATGCTACTTGTACTTTGCGATACGCCGAGCTTTTCTTCTGCGCTCTGCATCGCAAGTGGCAAAGTAGCAGAGCTTGATGACGTTGCGAACGCCATCGCCATCGGTGCCGAGATACCTTTGAATAGTGTGCTAAGACGAATCCCAGTCATCACCTTCGCAATGGCCGGCAGTACAATCGCTCCGTGGATCAGAGTCAGCACAAACACGAGCAAAGCAAACAGTGCCAATTGCTCAAACAGTGACTCGCCACCACGAACGGTAAAATCAAGGACAATGGCGAAAACCGCAAACGGAGCTAGACGAATAATCCAACCAACAATGGTATTGATGCTCTTATTTAAGCCATTCAGTACCTCAAAAATCGGGTGTTTTTCTGGCAATGAAGAAAGCAAAGCAATACCGAGCATGAATGAGAACACGACAATCGCGAGCAAGTTACCGTTAGTTAACGCCGCTACTGGGTTAACTAAAGCCATACTAAAAAGCTTGCTAGCAATCGCAACTCCACCTGCCGCATCTTCGCTTATGAGCTGAACATCGTCTCCAATCATAGCAACGCTGGTTAAAGGCTCCCAAGCAGGCAAAAGCAATGAAGCTCCCAAGCCCAAAGAGATGGCTATCAGCGTCGTGAAGCTATAGAAAAGTACTGTGTTACGGCCAATTTGCTTCAATCGAGTTATCGAACCAATGCTGGTTATACCTTGCAATAACGAGAATAAAACTACTAAGCCAACGACCATTTTTAGCAAGCCGATATAGGTAGTTTTGCCGAGCATTAAGAACTGATACCACCCCGTTTGGGTAATACCTGTGGTTGAAGCAATAAATTGTGCAAAAAGCCATGCAAGCAAAGCAGCTAACATTAACTGTAGAGGTAGAGAGTGGCGAAGTTTAGTTAACATAAGGACGGTTCCAGTAACCCTGTAGGACAGTTCAGATACCTTTATAAAGGGAAGACACCTTAAATAAAAAATATGCCTTGGTAAAGTGTGCCTAATAAAAAATAAAGTCCGTTAGATTTGCTCTAACGGACTTTAAGAAAACCAGATAAGGTTTAGGACTTAAGGCTATTTATCCATGTGTAGAACAGTACGGATAGACTCACCTTTGTGCATTAGGTCGAATGCTTCGTTTACGTCTTCAAGGCCCATAGTGTGAGTGATGAACTCTTGTAGTCCGAACTCACCCGCCATGTAACGGTTTACGATTTCTGGTAGTTCAGAGCGGCCTTTAACACCACCAAAAGCAGAACCACGCCATACACGACCTGTTACTAGTTGGAATGGACGAGTTGAGATCTCTTGACCTGCACCTGCAACACCGATGATTACAGATTCGCCCCAACCTTTGTGACAACATTCAAGAGCTTGACGCATCACGTTTACGTTACCGATACACTCGAATGAGTAATCAACACCACCGTCTGTCATCTCAACAATAACGTCTTGGATTGGCTTGTCGAATTTCATTGGGTTGATGCAGTCAGTCGCGCCAAGTTGTTTTGCTAGCTCGAATTTGCTCTCGTTGATATCAACACCGATGATTTTGCTTGCACCCGCCATACGAGCACCGATGATTGCAGAAAGACCGATACCACCTAGGCCGAATACGGCAACTGTGTCGCCTTTTTCAACTTTAGCTGTGTTTAGTACCGCCCCCATACCAGTGGTTACGCCACAACCTAGAAGACAAACTTCCTCAAGAGGTGCTTCTTTGTTTACTTTCGCTAGTGAGATTTCTGGAAGTACAGTGTACTCAGAGAAAGTAGAACAACCCATGTAGTGGAAAATTGGCTCACCATTGATAGAGAAACGGCTTGTGCCGTCTGGCATTAGACCTTTACCTTGAGTTTCGCGAACCGCTTGGCAAAGATTAGTTTTGCCAGACTTACAGAATTTACATTCGCCACACTCTGCTGTGTAAAGTGGGATAACGTGGTCGCCAACTTCAACGCTTGTTACGCCTTCGCCGACCATTTCAACGATACCGCCACCTTCGTGACCAAGGATAGAAGGGAAGATACCTTCTGGATCGTCACCTGAAAGAGTGAATGCGTCAGTGTGACAAACACCAGTAGCAACGATACGAACAAGTACTTCGCCAGCCTTTGGCAGTTCAACATCAACCGTTTCACGCTTTAGTGGCTCACCAGCTTTCCAAGCAACCATTGCTTTAGATTGGATATGAGTTTGACCAGGTTTGATTTCGATAGTCATGTGATATTTCCTATATTAGTCAGTCAACGTTAAGCTTGTTTGTTATCGCTCTCTCGTTTTGTTGGGGCTAGTATAGGTGTGACTATCAAGTTTGATAATCCCATATTTATGAGAATAATTATTACATATTAGTAATAATAAATAGGAAGATTAACTTCGTCTAACAGCGAATCAAAGGTTTAACCTAGGCTGAATAAAATCGATAAACGCAGAGATACGCTTAGATACCGAGGATGATTTATAGAATACCGCATTGACTCGCTACTGTATTAACTCGATTCAGTGGTCTGCTAGACAAGAAACAGACTCCGCAAGTCGCTGCATCTAGCATCTAGCATCTAGCATCTAGCATCTAGCATCTAGCTAGAATAGAAAAGCCCGAATCTAGATTCGGGCTTTGTCTCTTTGGTTGTTCTACTATTCATTATCAATTGGCTTTAATACTCGGCATGGGTTACCGACTGCGACCACATTGTCTGGAATATCTTTGGTCACAACACTACCCGCACCGATCACACTATTCTTACCAATATTCACGCTTGGGCAAATAATCACGCCAGCACCAATCCAAGCATTGTCACCAATCGTGATTGGCGTACCGAACTCAACGCCTTCATCAACACGGCTCTTTACATCCAATGGGTGACCTGCCGCAAGCACTTGTACATTAGGGGCAAACAGCACATTGTCGCCAATCGTTACTTCAGCCATATCTAACACGACACAATTAAAGTTGGCGTAAAAGTTCTTACCGAGCTTAATGTTTGAGCCGTAGTCGCAGCGAAATGGTGGTTCTAAATATACAACTTTGTTTATGTTGAGAATATTGGCTGTGAGGATAACCAAGCTGGAGATGCCGGAGATGATGCAGAACTGGACAAGCTGTTGCTCGACGCATACTGGCAGTTAGTTGGAGACAATGACAGTATCTATCTTGGTGACCTCGGCACTAAATTGAAGCAATTAGACAGTGCTTTTGACCCTAGAAGTTACGGTAGCGCAAGCCTAAAGAAACTGATCATCAACAAAACGAACCAACTGGAAATTCATGATGTTCGAGACGACCGTTGTTACGTGCGCCTTGCCAACGCTATAGGTACGGTGAAAGCGACACCTAAGAAAGGCAAAGGTTTTGCGTTTATCGTGTGCCAGGGAGAGGAGTTTTATTTTCGTAGGGATGACTTGATAGACGAAAAACACTGGTCAAAGATAAAATCAAATCAGAAGGTCTACTTTCAAAAGAGCTCAAAGCATCATGGCCCCACGCCTGGAGCAACAAATATTAAGATTGGCTGATTTAACAAAAATCCCAACATTGTTCCCCTTGTTGCTAAAGAAATGTCTTTCTCGGAATTGATATTGTGTGCTGAAGTTAACTTCAGCACTTAACCTGAGGCAAATCTGTCCAAGATGTCGTGTACTGCGGTGTTAGAAGCTGACGCCGCATTTGCCACTTTTGCTCAATGCCTTGAGCGCCAAGGAATACCGTATTCTGGCCAAAACGTCGATTCAGACCATCAAACACCGACATTAACGGCGTATTGTTTGGGGTTGGGTTAAACAAGTCCGTTTGCTCTTGCCTCCCATCAACCAAACCCAATAGCCCAACTCCCACTTTGTAAAAGCGCACGCCTTCTGAAAAGAGCTGCGCTGTGAGTTCAGAAACCACTTGAGTTATTTGCGTGACATCCGCCGTTGGGTAAGGGAACCGGTGGACGACACGCCGGTTATAGGGCGCATCATCAAAGGGCGAACTCGAGGCAAAGCACATTAGCACCTTACATAAGGATTGCTGCTTTCTTGCTTTACGCGATGCTATGCCCGCGTGGTGACACAACGCCTGACGTAATAAGGTTTCGTCTTCAATGCGTTCGCCAAAGCTGCGCGTAGAAAAGATCTGTTTTTTATCGGCTCTTGCTGCATCCCACTGTTTACAGACTTGGCCATTGAGCTCACGCACAGTGCGTTCTAACTCCACATTAAACACCTTGCGGGCCAATGGCGCCGGGTACTTGGCCAGTTGTAACGCGGTGGTGATTCCAAGGTGTTTTAGGTGAGTCGTCAGCCGTTTTCCTACTCCCCACACATCACTTACTGAGAGCTGAGCGAGGACACGTTCGCGTTCCACTAAAGTATCGAGCACGCACACCCCATCAAACCCAGCGATTTTCTTTGCCGCTTGATTGGCGATTTTGGCCAGAGTTAACGTCGGTCCAATGCCCACACACACAGGTAACCGACATTCTCGCCACACCGATTTTCTGAGGGTTTGCCCATGCTCACGAAGACACGGTATCGCGAGCGCCGTTCGCTCGAAAGAGAGAAAAGATTCATCGATAGAGTAGATGTGCTGCTCAGGAGCAAATCGGCCGATGACTTCCATCATCTTGCTCGATAAGTCACCGTAAAGCTCATAGTTAGAAGAGAGCGCGATAACGCCGCGTTGCTCGCACAGTGTTTTCATCTGGAAGTAGGGCTTAAACTTCTCGACTCCGCACTCTTTGGCTTGGCGGTTTGCCGCGACTACGCAACCATCATTATTGGACAGAACAACAACAGGCTTACCACGCCATTCGGGGCGAAAGACTTGCTCGGCGCTGCAGTAAAACGCATTGGCATCAACCAGGGCAAACATTACCCTTGCCCCAATAAATGACTGGCCCGGTGACAGCGTATCGAACGTATGACGACGCCTTCCACTGTAAAGGTATCGCAATCTTGGACCAAAACTGGTGCGTGGCCAGGGTTAGCAGAAAGCAGCTGGCGATGCTTAATATCAAGCAACTTACACACGAATTCGCCATTCAGGTTGGCCACAATCACATCCATATTACTCAAGGTGACATGGCGATCGACAATCAGAATATCCCCATCGAAGATACCGACCCCTTGCATCGAGTCGCCGCTCGCGCGCCCTAAAAAAGTCGCGCTTGGGTGCTCGACCAGTAACTCATCTAAATCAAGCGAAAGTTGGCGGTACTCCGCAGCAGGTGACTCAAAGCCAGTGATGCCAGCACGGGCTGAAATAGGAATAACGTTCATAAATAACACTGTTTATATGTACAGTATTATTATGGGTAAAAATGTCCAGAAGCGCAAGCCTGAGATGCGGCTAAGTAACATCTTAATGACCCATGTTTCACTATGAGGTGGGATTGTATTTGGGGGAAATTAAAAGCTCGACTCAAGACATTACTTTGCTTAGCCGAGCTCTTTCAACTTCTTACAGCTTTCCTATTTTTAATCGCTTCCTCGTGAGGTTTGTAGAACTGTTACTGTAAAAGAGGTAAACATCGTTATTGTAATAAATTCTTGGTGGAATCGTTTCTTGAGTGCCGTCAATCATATATGGCGAGTCAAATTGTTCACTCATGATCTGTTGACCGAGTAATGTTGGCTTGAGATCCTTTTTATAATAGTAATCTGTGATACCATTTTCAGCTACAACGATCTTCAATGAGCCATCCTCATTTTTGACTGCTTCAGCGTGTAGTGAGGTGCGTAACCCCGTTCGGCCCTTCGAGCGCCACTTGATATCAGAACCTAGTAAGTATTTAACTGGATCATCATCTTTGACTTCCTCGAATCCCCATGCAATATAGGTTGAAAGATAAAAATCATTTGGTTGGTAGAAGTACTTATCTGAAAGCTTCTGTCCATTATTTTTAAAATAGTAAACCTTATTATTCTTATCGCAATAGATTACACACTTGTATGTCCAACCTAATTTTTTCGCCAACTCTGCTACTTTTGCCTCATGAAGCTCTTGATAGGCTTGTGCAGCTTGTTCTGGTGTCGATATATCTTTACCATTTATAACAGCAGGCAACCAAACTCTGGCAAAATTTTCATAGCTGCCATCAAACACCTCACCAAGTAAAAAGCTTCCTGCTGAGACAGCCAATCCAACCTGACTGGCATTAGTCGAATTAAGTGTTCCTTGGGTTAGATTTACCGTAGCACTGGCTATACCACCAGATGTTCCAGCATTCATTCCACTGTTAAATTCAATTTCTTTTTGTCTGATACGGGCAACAATTTCGGCTCTGTCGTCTGCCTCCATCAAGCTGCGGCTTAGGTATCCAATTTTTTCCACTAACTCAACTTCTGCTTTTGAATCTACATCGGTTGTTTTTATATCGTCGCGATGTTTGTCTTTCAAATAAGGACTCCTAGCACAGCCCAGCATAAGAAGAGATATCGCAGTTATTAATGTTAATTTTTTCATGAAGTTTTGCCGCAGCTCCTTATCGTTTTCTAATTCAGATTTTTAATTTAAGACAATCAGTATAATTCCGGCAGATTTTAAGCAATTCGATTCTCAACCAGACCATTAACCAAAGTGAGGGTGGTCTTAGCCATTTTCATCGGATTATATTTCGTAGGAATACTCACGCCCTTACAATGTTTTATTCGCTCTCTCACAACACACACATTAGCAATCGCATGTATAACGACACGTAGGATAATTTGAACAGCCATAAAAGCGCTTACCTGTATTCATTCCCCTTCTAGCAACACGTAACACAAGCTTAGAGCGACACTGAGGACAAACTCGATCTTCCGCTGAGGACACATTTTTAGGTTCAGGTACCACTGTTTTATTCTGAAAATAGCGGCCGTCTTCAACCATATGAACCAGTTCACTGCCATTAACGAGCCATAATCGTTTATCCACCGCGAAGGCAATTGCTTCAGATGTGAACCCCCCTGATGTGACTATGATCATTTTACTGGCATTGTTAGCGATCATAACTCCATACATTTCTCTTAGAACTTGCACGCCAACTTTACGAGTTTTCCAATGCTTACATTGCACAAGGCTCAGCTCACCGTTTTTCGTCAGCCAAATATCAACACCACCGTCGGCCTTCTGAGAGAAAGATTGTTTAACGTCATAACCCTGAAATTTAAAGTATTCTCCAATATAGCTTTCAAACTCGACCCAATTTAAGTCATTCAATGGCGAAGTATTCTTGCAAATCTTTATTTGGGAAGTGGTCGTATGGTAGCTTCGTTTTCGCATGTACTGCCTAAAACAAGCTATTGGCGCAGGGAACAAAAATAGAAAGGCTAAATGGGGAGCTACCAGTGGAAGGTTGGAACCCAAGGCATTAAGGATGAAATTATCACTTTTAGCCGCTAAGCACGGCAACAGGTACGATAGGCCAAAGTATATAACGACAGCAAACAATACACTTAGCCACCATGGAGCAGCCATTAAATGCCATATAATTCCATCTTTACGCCGCGCCATTACTTTCGCTCTTAATACTCAACTATACGCATTAGAACATAGGTAATAATAGGATAGAAACATTTAGATTAATAATGCTAGGGTGCTCACTGACTAAATAAATTTTATATCGAGGTGACCCGGTATACCGCAAGGAAGAATTAATTCAAGAAATTGGATGCGCCGCCGTTGACCTATAGCTTATTCCCCAAATTCACCAGACCGAAAGTGAAGGATTCGCGCGCTAGCCAGGCCTCCTTGCTTCAAAGATGAAAAGAGAAATTCGACACAATGGCGCCTTTTTTCATTCCCACTCCTCAAGCTGTTCTAAAAACCGCTCAAAATCCTCTTTTGTCACGATCTTCTCTCCATTCTCGGCAAGCACAATATTCAACGCAGCCACCATTTGGCCAATAGGCGGGTTTAATGCGGCTAACTTTTCGAACAAGTGGACTAAGCGAGCATCAATAGTAAAGCGACCTTCTTGTGACATTGTCACGCCTCCAGTGATTTACGAGGGGAGTGCGGGGCGTTAGCCCCGCCCAGTTATGCTTGAACGGCTTGAGCCAGTTCACCCTGTGGAACATAAACCGCTTTGCAGTCTTCACGCCAAAAGCGCACTTTACGCACCGACCAACCACAACGAATAAAATCTTTATTCGTGAGATAGGTACCGGCCCCCATTGAATAGTTTTCTCGGTGTTCACTACTTTGCGTTTTATCCGCTAAAAACGTCGTATCTTCATGGTTTAAGCACGCTTTGCGCAGCTCTGGGAACAACCGGCGCGTATGTTTAGACCAGGCGAGAACAATCGTTTTTTCGGTATTGAAGCGGTAGTCATCACCATAAGGATCGCTACTTTCCTCATCAAATACGGTGTACGTGGCCACAATGACACCCTGCGCCCAATCCGGTATGGAAAGCGATGCCCGAAACGCCTTCTCTCGTTCTACTTGCTGTTGGTGTGCCGCTTTTCTTTGTTTAGCCTTGGCCTGTTCCTCGGCTTCTTGTTGCGCTTTCGCTAAACGGGTGCGCGCTAACACCTGAGATCGAGACAACGCCACCGTATGCCGATTTAACTGATAGGTTTTAAGCAATGCGAGCAGCTCACGCCCTTGGGCGTGAGTAAAGTACCAATGCGACGGATCACTTTTCTCAAGCGATAGGGCGTACTCGAGTACACGAAAACAGTGGTCCGCAAACCCACACTCATTACCACCGCAACCCAAATCGACGCGGCAACGATGCTGATGGCCACCTTCGAACTTCACCGTTACTTCTGTTTTGTCGTAACCACCTAATGGATTATCCAAAGCAGCTTTCAGTGCAATGGCCTCAAAGATTTCGAACTCAAACTCTTCACCCGTTTGTAGCCTGGAAGATTCAGACCAGTGAATCACAACAGACAGCGGCACCACCTTCATTGTTGTAGAGCCTGACGGATGCAACGGGGATACGTTGCTCGCTTTTGCGGGCTTAGTGCTGTGAGTTTGCGAAGAAAGGGAATGTGACATGCTGTGCTCCTTGGGTTGTTAGGGTTTCATCGTCGTTTTCGCCTAACTTCCCGGCAGCCTGCATGGTTTTCACTGGCAAAAGCGCGCAGCGTTCATTTCACTTTTTCTAGTGAAGTTCTGCAGGCGAAGGATAGAAGTGGCGTAAACGAAACGTTGAAACCCAGCCAAGGACAAAATAGAGCACAAACACCACGCATACTCAGACAGCACTTGGCCGCAAAAGTGAAAGCTTGCCTAGCCCTGATTGTGACCCGTAGGGCTAAGACAATAGGAAATACGCTGTTTGTATTTTTTATTGGCTTGGTTGAGCCACCGAGGAGGGAGGAACGAGCGAAGAGGTACGCGAGATAAAGCAGGTCTCAGCTTCGGTGTTATCAATACAAACATGCCAAAGTAACCAAGCCATGACGTTTGGTGGCGACATGATGGGTAACTTGAAGTGCTTATCGATTAGTTAGAGGATAATTATCCTAACAACGCCAACAATCAGCATCTTAAACCTAGCCAGTAAAAATAAATAACGGTGATCACAGGTTAAGACTGAGCCTGTAAATCTGATTTCGGACAGAAATTAGTTTCGAAAAACCTTACATCAGAAAGTTGTGAATAACTACAGGTATGGAAAATAGCAAAACTGACGTGCAGGACACACTGGATGATGTGTCGAAACCTCTGCCTTACGAAGACCGCATTCGCCTTGAGACAAGTATCAAGGCCGCCACCCTTCTAGAGAACATCGCACAATTTACCTACATTGAGGCTCGGGCTTGTTCAATACTTGGGATTTAACGTTGGCTAAGCAACGCTTAATCCTTATCTGTTAGGGCGTATTTTATTGTGCTACCGCAAGTAAAAACTGAAGAAATACCGTACTTACATAGATTGCTAAAGATAGACCAAGAAACATCAATATAGCTACTATTCTTTGCTTCCAAAGTGCAACCACAGGCTGTGGACACATCGTTATTTGGGTTGCAGTACATTGATCACTTCTGACATTTATTAACGCAGGAAGATCATTATTTACTGACAGCAACTCACAAGTTATTTGCTCGCGAGGTGCTAGTGAGTCAAAGACCATGACATAGCGACCATCATTCTGCTCGTGTTCTATGAAATGTCGAGAAGGCCAAATATTAATACAAGGTGGTTTCCAGTTGAAAACTAACTCAACTTTAGTCGCTGTATCCTGACCAGGATTCGAAACAATATGAGACATTGTTTTCACGGTTTGTCTTTGGCTTACGACGTTACCATTTTGATCCTTAACTGGCTCTTCGACTAAAAATGTAAATCCATGAGGGCTAGCAACATGCAACTTTGCTTTAGCCTTAAAGTAGTAGTTTAAGAACCACGTTAATAACGGTACTGATAAAGCGAATATTTCTTTCGCATATTGTTGTAAAAAATCCAAATTATACTCCTAATCCCTAACGCATTGTTAAGTAGCAGCTAACTGCCACTACATTCAAACAAAGCCACTGTGATCACTAAACCAAACCAAAATCGCCAACTGTTAGCTGGCTGCTTGAACAATTTGTTGTTGCGTTCTAAATTTTGTAGTCAGAAACTTCTAAGTCCCAAGTCCCTACCTTGCGGCGTACTAATTGAACATTTACACCACTTGATTGCCAAGCTTTTCGGATATTAAAGTAATCATCTTCGTTCATACCCAAACGGGTAACATTGCTGTAGGTAGAACAACCTAGATATGCTTCAACTATTGATTCTTTAGGAAGCGATAAACAATACAGTGGACGCCCCAGAATTGTTACTTGATTCCATGTTCCTGCTTCATTCTCAAACTCACATGCCGAGTAACGAGATTTCTGAGAACCATTAATTTTTTTTACAACTCTCACCTCCTCTTCGTACCCCCATGTTAGATCTTTCATAAGAAATGCGTTTTTAAACAGACCGTAATTATGATGTCTAAAACATTCATATTCTGTACCTATAGACATTAATGACTCGGCGCTTGAAGTCGGGAGCATATTTTGTGGCATGGTTGATGTGTAAACTATCTCACCATATTGGGCAGGAATTACACATGATTTTTCATCCAGCAAATTAGCCTTTTTCATATCAATGCCAATAACTACACCTCTGTGGTCATCACCATAATGTGCCCACATCAGAGGGTTTAGCGGGTTGCGCGTAAGAGACAACACCCCATAATTTCTACTTAGTCGATTGCGGTGCGGATTTTTCTGTAGCTTACTACTCAATGTATCTGATTCTTCAAAACAGATAGCTGTACCTTCAAATGGATCATTAAGGTCTTCCAAACAAGAAAAGCCTATTGAGCTATTCTTCATTACCTTCGAAGCAGACTGAAATGACATATATTTATAAAGAATCATGCTTAACCTATTCCTCGAAGCAACTAACGTTTTATCGACAGATTTTTTCCGTAATTATATGCAACAAATAGTAACGCCAATTACACTCACGTTCAATCTCATGCCCGTATTGCCTAGCGCCTAGGATATGAACTTCAGAAATTGCCAAAAGTTTCCGTATAACTCCGGCGTATTCTGAACAATACTATTTTCAACCTATATAGGCCCCAAGGTCTGCTCCTCTTTCATTGGATTAGATTTGATAGGGGAAACGCACACCCCAAATGACGTGTCTAAATTTCTTCCTTACGAAGAGCGTACTCGCCTTGAGAAAAGCATCAAGGCGGCCACCCTTCTAGAGCAGATCGCACAATTTACTGATATAGAAGCTCAGTCTTGTTCAACACTTGGTATTTAACGTTAGCTACACAACGCTTAATCCTTATTTGTTAGTTGCTATTTATCACCCTGACGAACGTAACTAACATTGTACAACCTAAGACGTAGTCAAAATTCTACCAGCAGTTTTATCACTTAGCTTTTTAATAGTTCCGCCAAAAATGAAGTCTGGTAATACCCAAGTTGCAATAAATGGTATTACCGAAATAAGGTACTTAACGAAACCCGCAGTTTCACCAGATATAGTAATATCAGCAAAAACAATAGTGTTTGGGAGAGACATAGCACTCACTTGATAGCAAACCAAAGCCAACGTTAAGGAAACCAATAATCTAAGAATTTTCTCAAAAAATAACGACAAACGAGAAAAGTTATCCGCTCTTACTTCATTTCGGGCAGCATGAACGCTAGCTTCAATGTCACGAGACGATTCCTCTTTAACGTTTTCAATTTCATTAAGGTAACTACTCTTAGATTCAGATGTTTGACGTTCCAAAAACTCTACTTTTTCTTGTAGCTTTCCAACCTTGTCATTAAGTTCAGAATTTTGCTTTTCCTTAATAACTTGGTCTTTTGATTTGGCAACAATAGCTTCACGAGCTTTGTTTCTTTCTAACTCAACCTTTCTGACCTTGTCTTCCAAATTAGACTTCTCGGAACTATAGAGCAACTCTTTTAATCTTTCTTCTTCATCAAGCCTAATTTTAGATTGAACAAGTAGTTCTTCAAAGTTATCTTCATCTATTTGGTTATAGTTTGAGCCTACCTCGTCGATTAAATAGTTAAAGACGCGATCATTACAAACTATGCGTTCATAGTCTTTAACTTTTTCTTCCGGTAAGTTCTTTAAGAACTCTTTAACCTTATAGAAAACCTCTTTGTGCATCTCAAAAGCACGAGCACAAGAGCTAACGAGGGTGAGCGAAGTTATATCTTGGCCAACTCCGCCACTAATAACCCATAAGAGCACCGCTAATTTTTTTTCACTAAGTAACGGAGTCATATCTGGCTTAGTGAATGTTCTGAGTGTATACAGAACTTTATTAGCTGATTTAATCAAGCTTTCATTCGGTGATATAAGAAAAGATTTGGATTCAGCGATATTCTTAATCGAAGAGTACCCATGATTAGCTACAACATACGTAATAGACTCTACATCATTGTACAATGCAACTTCATTACTATACCAAGACAATTCTGTTGATAACTTCTCTTTTAGAGCAGCACCATGAAGATTACTTGCATATGAGGATATGTTTATATACTTATTATTAACGCTGAAATTGTATTGTTGAGATAAAATATCTTTTACACTATTCTGAGCCGTTCTTACATCTATGATCTTGCATGGGTTCTTGAAAATATAATGATCTAAAGAGCTAACTCTTGGTTGTTTTCTATCTCTATTTGAAAGTGCTATTCTAATGGATGTTTGAGCCTCTTCAATGTAGTTTTCGGTTGTAGTAAGAATACCGCCTTCATCTAGAATTTTGTTGATCAATAGCCTTGAACATTGGACGGAGTATTCATCGTTAAAGCCTAATACGTTGAGTAGAATCGGGGCGTCTATATAGAAACTTTTTCCGTTAATCGAACCATTTGCGATTGATGGCTCTTTAATACTCAGAACAACTTCTGACAAAATACAGCCAGAATAAGCTTTATTTAGTACTTCTTTTAGTTCACCGCCTTTCTCTTCAATTGCATTTACAAACCAGACAAAAGTGTAGTCTAGAATGTCGCTACATTTATATTGTTTAACTTTGCTAGGGGCGTATTTTTCTACAAAGGTATCTATCTGAACCAATCTTGAGATAAACTCACTTGAATAGTCTACATCAGGGCTAGCCACCTTAGCTTGCTTCATATTCTTCTTAGCACGCTTCTCATACTCGCTGAATATCTTTTGTATATCAGACTGAAGCTTGGCATTGTCTATTTTTGGAATTGAGTCGATATAATATCTTTTGCCCTTGTTCCTCTCATTTATGATAGTTAAGACCCCTGCCTCCACTAGTTTTGGCGCAAGATCTTCGGCTACATATGGATGCATTTCCAGACCATATGTAGCATTTATCTCTTTACAAAACTTTTCTGGTACGAACTCTTTGCCTTCCAAGTCAGATAAAAGCGGAGTAAAAAGAGGCAAAAGCCCTCTAACTAAATCGCCAGTTTCAGCGAATTGCTCATGAACTAGAGCGAAGTGAAACATATGTTTGCTTAACATTTTACCTCTATCATTATCATTGCTAGCCAACATACGGGATTATATGTCCTAAGTTGCACATTTCTATAAGTGAAACAAATGATTGAATACCATATTAACGCATGGCAACTAACGCTTATTAGACGAAAAATTGGCGTTTTTCATCATTCGGAAATGCAGTCATTCTCATATTAACTCAACCAATAATCAATAATTTATGACACATGACGTGAAGTTAGACTGTAGGATGTCGCCTAATGACGAGAATGAACAGTTATCAACTTAATCGAATAGTTTATGGTAGGGGAAAACACATGTTCCGTGGGTGGAATCCCCCCGAAAGCACAAATACACCAACCCACCACGACACGACCACAGCTGCTGCGCCATTAAATTACAAGTGAATATTAAACCGCGTAGCACCAAGCCCACCGCAAACGTAGAACACCCTAGAACCAAAGAACGGGGCGCAGCATTGGGTGGGCGGGGGATGTGGTGGTATGCCATAAAACAGCTTGCGCCTTTTATGGATTGACCGGCACGGGCAACAACGAAAGCACCACAAGTGGTGAATCATAGAAAGTGATGAACGTACCCGCATGAAAACACGTTGTTTGTGTTTTGATGCGTTAGCCAATTGCCCTGCTTTGCCCGTGTTTTTGGGCAAGGCAGATAAACAATTGCCAGCTTGCCTGGCCGCCTGAAAGCATGCTTTTTATGCGGTTGTGAAAATTTACACATAATGTCCAATAATACTTGAAGTAGCCCAGTGCCCGACAGCTTGCTGGCGAACCGGCACGTGCTATTTTGTATTATTCCACATTATGTTCAATTTGAACTAAAGGCCCCAAGCTTGGGGTTTGGGGTTGATAACAGAGCTTTTAAGGGGCTTTGCTATGGAAGACAAAGCGTAGCCGCCTGAGTGGTGAAGACGTTTATGTGATGGGCTGTGGCGCGCAGCGGCACGTGTTTAGCCCATGACATGTTTTTGCGTGTTCACCACTGAGAAGTGGCAAGTTTTGGCTGGAGTGGTGAGCAAGGCCATCCTATTGCTGTAACTCTATCATTTCAAAGGACTTAATTCTTCGAGGTAGGTCGATGAATACTTTATCCTGAGCGAATACCTCTGAGATAATCGGAAGTCTTTCTTTACCCAACTTTTTAACCTTTAGAGAAATCATACAAGTCCTTCGTCCCAATAAACCGTTAGGGAAAGACTCACTTTGGATTAACGCTCTAATTAAATAGTCTCTATCTCTAAACTGTGCTACTTGATAGCTTTTCTTATTTATTAAGATGTGGGGATTTACTTCAATCTGCTCAAAGTTTGCTACAAAAAACTTGGGGAGTTTCTTGTCTGAATGGTAAAGACGTAGTCTTCTAACTTTGTTTACAAGTTCGCTATCGAGAGTTTGTGTCTTTTTCTTAGTCTTATTTGTGACCTTTTGAGGAGCTTTAAGCCGTTTTTTCTCTTTCATTTTTTGACGGTAATGTTTAATTACTACGCTCTTATAAGCCCCCTTATTTATGAGCCAGCATGAGTGAACTTTCCAGCCCCCCTCTGAGGGTGTTCGATCAGCTAAAAAGCAGCCACCATTACTTGAATTCTCTACAAAGTAAACTGGTGCTTTACACCAAAAACACAACGTTGAAAATATTTTACCTTGCTCGCTAATTGGCTTCCCACGCATTCTCACCAGTGATTCTGGGTTTTTTAAGCTTTTTGATATCGATGAAACACACTCAGGCCCTGCACCCTGGACTATAACTTTTCTACCATCACTCAATGTTCGCCAATAAGACATACATTATTTCCTTAACACCTTATAAACCGTCGTCCGGCTGCACCCTAACTCTTTGCTGATCGCGTGCTTATTCATCCCCTGCCCTGCAAGCTCCTGAATACGCTCATGAAGCTGCTTATTAGGAAATCGGCCGAGGTGCCTTCCCTCTTCTCGTGCTCGCTCCCTGCCCTCGTTACAGCGCTGTAAGATACGTTTTCTTTCCATCTCTGCGAACGCCGATATCGTGGTGTAAATGACTCGACCGACATCGCTATTAATGTCGACATTGCCCAGATCGTGAAAGACTAAGCCCGCGCCTTTCTTTGCCAGCGCATCAGCAATTTGCAGGGCATCGATAGTGTTACGAGCTAAACGGTCCACTTTCATCACATGGATGGTGTCCCCTTCCCGAGAGAAATCGATTAAAGCGTTCAGCTGCTCACGCTCGGCACTTTTACCACTCGCGTTCTCTTGAAAGATTTTTTCACAGCCAACCAGTTTGAGCTGTTCAACCTGAATGTCGAGCGACTGATCGCTCGAGCTGACACGGGCATAGCCAATTAGCATGAGTTAACGCCTTAATATGTTCATTTAGTTACACTAACTATAATGGTCATGTCCATTAGATATCAATAGGAGTTTGTGAACACTGAAAACGATCCTTTTGATAGGTGTCCTTAAAGTACACCTTCAGAATCAGGGATCAGCTTATCAATCGCCGTGCGCCATTCATCGGTATCTGGAATAATGTTGTTAAGCTTTTGCAGAACCTTACGACACTCGATTCGCTCAGCGTACAACTCTTCATCCCATGCTAAGTAAGGCTCTCCAGCCAACATCTTCTGTTTTTCTGTTTTCACGTTATTTACCTATTTCCACACGACTGACCCAGTAATGGTCAATACAATGACCAAAAAAGGCAATACCGCATATCTTTCCCTCTCACAATAAGAGCGGTTTTAAGATGCTTACGGAGATGCGCTTCCTGTCACGATTTGTAGTGAACGACCCATTAAAATTCATGCTCAACAAACGCAACACATAGATGAAACCAATAAAAAAGCCTTTGCTATTAAGCAAAGGCCAATTGAAATTGATGTGTCATATCGTTTAGGTACGCTGTGCAACTGAATCTCGAATGACAAGACTACCCGTAGTGTCGATGGCATCTGCGTGTTCCGAATCTCCAACGATTTGTAGAATCGCCTTTTGGGTCATTTGCTCTAATGGAACGCTCACAGAGGTTAAGCTTGGTGTGAGGAACTCGCCTACTTTACTGTTATCAAAGCCAACGATAGAGATATCTTGAGGTAATGAATACCCCAGCTCAGTTAACGCCTTAATTGCACCAATCGCCATGTCATCGTTTTCAGACAGGATCGCAGTGAAGCTTGCTTTACGTTCCACTAAAGATTGAGCGGCACGGTAACCACTCTCCATGGTCCAGTTGCCTTGAGCAACGTTAGATTGGTTTAGCTCAATACCATGCTTAGTGAGCACATCTTGATAAGCTTGATAACGCTGTTCATCGGTCGACGAGCCAGCTTTACCACGGATAACCGCAATCTCTGTATGTCCCTGCTCTATGATGTGTTCAACCATCAAACAAGCACTTCGATAATGATCGGTAGTGATCGCATGCTCAGGCTTCGAAGGCATTTCACGGTTGAGCACAAGAATGGGAGTGTCAGTGCTCTCAATGCTCTGCGCGATTTTAGATTCACTCAAGCATTGCGGATAAATGATGATCCCGGCGCATTTCATATCGAGTAGAAAATTAATGGCTTTGCGCTCGTCTTCAGCACTGTGTTTACCATCGGTAATCACCAACTGATGATTGGATTTTTCACTGTAAGAAGCGGCGTGATACATCAAAGACGAAAAGTAAGGGCCGTTGAAAAGCTCGTTGGTAATAACAAAACCGATAAAATTAGTCTTCTTAGTCGCCAATTGTTGAGCCAACAAGTTTGGTCGATAGCCTGTCTCCTGAATCGCATCAAAGACCTTCTTGGCAACGTCAGGCCTTACGATGTTCTTGCCGTTCAGCACGCGAGAGACCGTCGATTTAGAGACGCCAGCGCGGTTCGCAACATCAAGCATGGTGACCATTCACTTACCCTTCTATAGAAAACTAGCCGACCTAAGCCAGCTAATTGTATTGCTTAGTGAAACGGCAACGCTCGCTGCCGTTTAATTGCAGGCATTCTAAATAGTGGCACCGCTAGATGCAATCACGCCTTTATACCACTCAAAAGACTTCTTGCGCTTACGCTCTAGTGTCCCTGACTGATCGTTGTGTTTGTCTACGTAAATGAATCCGTAGCGCTTTTTCATCTCACCTGTGGTGAACGACACCAAATCGATACAGCCCCAAGGGGTGTAACCCATCAAGTCAACGCCATCAATCGAAACGGCTTTTTTCATCTCTTTGATGTGATCGCCAAGGTAAGCGATACGATAGTCATCATTAATGCTGCCATCTTCTTCGATGGTATCAACCGCACCAAAACCATTCTCAACGATGAACAGTGGCACTTCATAGCGCTCATAAAGAGATGCTAAGCAGTAACGCAAGCCTGTTGGGTCAATCGGCCAGCCCCAATCGCTCGACTTGATGAACGGGTTCTCGACCGAATTTTCATGTCCACCGTCCATTGCTTCTTCAGTCGACTGATGCGAAGAAGAATCCAAGGTATTCGACATGTAGTAACTAAAGCCTAAGTAATCGGCTTTACCCTCTTTTAGGATCTGCTCATCTTCAGGCTGCATTTCGATATTAAAGCCTTTGATAGCCCAATCACGCTTGGCATAGCTTGGGTAGTGACCACGAACCATGACATCAGAGAAGAAATAACGATCACGCATCGCTTGCTGCGCCACCATGATGTCTTCTGGCTTTGAAGAACGAGGGTAGAAGGGCACCATCGCACACATTGCACCGATCTGAAGATCTGGGTTGATCTCATGACCTTTCTTCACCACCAATGCGCTCGCAACAAACTGATGGTGAACTGCTTGATACATGGCTTCTTGTGGCTTTTCGCACTGTGGGAACTTCACGCCAGAGCACAACCAACCGAAGATATCTGCCGAGGTATTCATTTGGTTGTTGATCTCGTTAAAGGTCATCCAGTATTTCACTTTGTGCTGGTAACGCTCCATCACCGTAGTTGAATACTTAACGAAGAAGTCGATCACTTTACGGTTAATCCAGCCGCCGTATTCTTTGGCTAGATGGTAAGGCATTTCAAAGTGGCTCAGCGTCACAACTGGCTGAATATCGTATTTGAGAAGCTCATCAAACAGGTCATCGTAAAATTTTAATCCCGCTTCACAAGGTTCGGCTTCATCGCCATTCGGGAAAATACGCGTCCACGCGATACTGGTGCGGAAACACTTAAAGCCCATCTCAGCAAATAACTGAATGTCTTCTTTGTAACGATGGTAGAAATCAACCGCCACTTGGTTTGGGTAGTTTTCACCGTCGATCACACCATCGGTGATTCGACGCTGAACACCATGAGCGCCTGCTGTTAATACATCGACAACGCTAACACCTTTACCATTCGCATCCCAGCCGCCTTCTAGCTGATGCGCCGCAACCGCGCCACCCCATAAAAAATTGTTTGGAAATTCGTTATTCATACCATCACTCACTACAAGTTATTCGCTAGAAAATAGATAGGTTTAAGGTAACAAACTTAAAAGCTGAAACTCTGAAACCGATTTCAAGATGCAATAAAGATACACATTGAAACCGGTTTCAACAACTATTTTTGATCTTTTTTGATCACAAAGTGAATTTAAGGGAAGCGGTCATGGTTTACAGATAACGTTCAAAAACGCCAATATTAAATACAAAAAAACCAGCTCAACTAAGGTTGAGCTGGCTTTACAGTGTTCAAGAAAAATAGAGCAGGCTAAGACAATGGCAATTGACGGATCATTTGCTGAACTTCATTACCATATTTTATGCGCTGTCTGGTCTCTTCAAGTGCGTACATTTGGGTCTTCTTAGCAGCAGGGTTAGCACTTCTGCCTTCAGTTACCATATTATCCGCTGAGGACTTCTCCTGATCCAAACGCCCAGGTATTGTTTTGACCGTAGACCAGCCCAAACTACCGATCGAGCGCGCCGTCATTATACCTTGATAGATGGTATAACCTCGTGCACCAACCTTTACCTGCCCAAGGAGGATCTTTGTGTAGCCACCATGAATCGGAGGAGGCGTGTACGTCATCGTCTTGCCGCCCTGAGTCATTCTGGTTGCAATCACCCGTCCCTCAGAACTTCCTATGCGCATGGCCGGGTTCGTTTTACTGGCCCATGCCACATTGTACTCACTCGAAGGCCTGATTTTATTCATTAAGCGAGAACCAAGGCCTGGCTGTGTCACATCTTCTAGAGCACCGCCAGCTCTTACCCAACGCAGATTCTGAACCGACTTATAGGCCGAATACCCGCCACTTACCACACCAATAATATCGAAAGGAATCGTCGCTATATCAAGTTTACGAGAAATGTCCCCATCATCGATAACACCTGATGCGATTTGCAATGCGCCACTGGTCATCCCAGCAATACCACCGATGATACCAGCCGCCAACACCAAGCTTGAACCACCAGTAGGTGCCGCCAATGCAATACCAACTATCCCAGCAAGTACACCAAAAGCACCAAACAAGATCTTGCTGATATTCAGGTGCCCACTTGGGTCAGTGAAATTAATAGGATCATTGTGACAATACACATAAGCATTATGAACACCCTCATTAAAAGGCGCCAAACTGTCAGGGGCATTGAAACGCATCAACTTAGGTTGGTAAACACGATAGCCTTGTCCTAAGTGATAACCTTGCAACACGGGGTCTAGCCACTCACCATTGAAACCAATGTCTGAATGAGAGATTGTCATCGACTGCGCCATCGCCAAACGAACTGAAGTCGGTAGCAAGGATATGCCACCAGCCACTGCCGCTGTTTGACCAATTTTAATCAGAAACTGACGGCGATTAAGTGGGGTAATAAATACCGAGTCTTTATTCTTCATTTTCATTCCCCGCTTGCTCGCGTTGTCCATATGGAGAGTAACGGTACATCGAGCCCGTTTTCCCTGAAGTGTTAGAGGCAATGACAGAACCATTTAGATCCGTCGCTAACAATGTCGTCTCCGAGCCTGTCTCTGACCATATTGGTACCCCTTCGTGATAGACATACTGAGTCAGTTTGCCATTTTCTTCTATTGCTGAGAGATCACCCCACAGATAACTAAAGTGACGAGATTCCGAAGAAGACTGCTGAGCCGAGAGTCGGTCGTTGCTGTCATAGTGGTATAACCATTCGGTATTGTCGGCAAACACACGCTGCAGGCGGTCAAAGTTGTCATACTCGAGCACTCGACCATCCGCATCTTGAGTCATGTTGCCATTCAAGTCGTACTGGATTGATATTTGGCTATCGAGTTGTGGATGAGAGTGAGTAATGCTGGTCAACCGACTAGGGTCATCCGACTCGTAAAAATAACGAGCGAAATCTTCAGATTCAGCCGTCAATGTACGCTGAGTCAACATGTTACCCAGCTCGTCATAGCTCCACTCAATTGAAGTCATTGGCTGTCCCCAATCACTCAAAGGACCCGCCCCAAAGAATTCGACCTTAGTAAGCTGAGCAAGCTCGTCATAGGTATAGCTTTCTGTCAGGTTGCCAAATGTCGCACACTCTTTGGTACGAGATTCGAGCATACCTAGCGCGTTATATTCTTGTGATTGCTCAAAGATATAATGGTTGTTCAAGGCAACAGCACGATTCACTTCACGGCTGTACTCATCCCAATCAAGCTCCGTAATTTGGGTTTGATTACCAGACACTAAAGTCTCGACGATCACCCGATCAAACTCATCATAATCGTAATATACCGTTGTCGAATTGCAGCTCAGCTTCACCAAACGCCCGAGTTCATCATAGCCATACTGGCGAGTATCCGTGTCGCTATCAACGGCAGCGATAACCCCGCCATCTGAATAACTGTAGTAACGAGACTGTCCGTCATTTACCTGAACTTCAGGTAACCCCTTCGACGAATAGGTAATGCTGCTTTGATTGCCTTCACTATCTTGACTCCCGGTTTGCAAGCCAGATATTGGGTCATGAGTATAGTTAGCAACCTGCCCATCAGACGACTTGGCACTCAATACACCCAACTGACTATCGCGAGTAAACTGACGCACTGGCGCTGACAAGCTAGTTTCAGTTTCAGGAATATTACTGCTGTCTGAGTAGGACCAACTCAGCGCCGCTTGAGTACTCGCACCGCGTCGCAGTGTTCGCTGACGTCCTAAGCCATCAATATCACGTTGCCCCACCGTTGTCCCTCCAATCTTCAGGTCTACAACCTGTGACTGATCGGTATGCTCAGCGTATGTGATGTTGTGATCGACACCGTTCGCTTGAGTCATGCGAATCACGCGATCAAATCGGTCGTAATGGTAGTGCTTAGATTGAGCAAGCGGGTTGGTTTCTTTGATCAGCCTCCCCCACGAATCATACTCATAATCCCAGCTATGAATCCCCTGCTCTTTTTTGTCTTCAAGACCCCAAGTGTTCAGAGAGCTCACCGTCATGGTTAAGCCTTCAATACCCTGAGTTTTCTTACGCGATGCAAGGTTGTTAAATTCAACGCGACGCTTTCCGTTAGCAAGCAACGTAGATTTAACCTGCCCCCAATCATCGTATTCATAGCTCTCAGTTAACACTACAGGCACTGATCTAGAGTTTCGATCGGGCAGCACATCATAGGTACTCTTGCTTTGCAGCCTGCCAAACGCATCGTACATTTTGGTCCATAGGACTGAACTTCCAACCTTGGCTTCTAATTCTCGCCCTTGACCATCCCAGCTCTGCTCACACAAATTACCTTTGCAGTCAGTTAACAGCAGAGTTTGTCGGCTCAAACCAGTATCAACGATATATTGGTACGAACGGGAAGCACTTCCTTCAATTCGCTCTTCGGTGGTTCTTCGAAGCGTGTCATAAGCAAATGAACAGCTGACACCGTCAGAGTCGACATGTCGCGCTAACTCACCAATATCAAGGTAGTGGCCAACAACAAGATTGGTTTTCGTATTATCATGACAAGTCAGCTCTTCGTGTTCTTCAAGAACATCATTATCCAATGCATACTGATAGCGTGAAGTAGCAGAATAGACACCGTTAGGGTGAAGAATGTCATTTTGTACCGAAGCCAGTCGGCTAAATGAATAGGTATCACTTGTATCAGTTTGATAGGCGTAATGAGTTTGGTAACGTTGTGTATCCTCTTCTAGACTCAGCACTACGTCTCGCTGACCATTTAACCCCTCTAGAGAAGCATACTGGTAAGTAATCACTCTTTGTTCAGAGCCATTGTCTAACGTGCGAGATTTAACGAAATTAACCATGCCCGTTGGTGATGCAGGACAGCCCGCCTCTCCATTTTTAGCATAATATTCATAGTGTTCTGTAATACTATTCTCGTCGACAAACCTAAGCATGTTGCCGTATTCGTCATAGTCCCAGAATCTATTTTGAACTTGGCTATCCGATCCAGAGAACCAAACCTGCTCCTCTTTACTGATCAATGAGTACTGAGCGGGTTGAGCGGAAAACTCTTGATTATCAATGGCGGGATAGTCCAACCTTTTCAAATGAACCAGGTTACCATCGACGTGTCGAGCTTCTTCAACAAGCAAGTGAAATTGATTGTAGGTTTGAGCTGTGACAATAGAGCCATTTTCAATTTTTTGTACGCGATAGCTGTACTCTCTACCGCGCTCCAGCAAATTATCAAGCCCTTCGCTCAATTCTCCACCGGGCGATCCATACCCCATAAAATTACGACTATCGGTACCAATACTGTCATAGGTTGTCGTAATAACAGGAGAGTTGAGAGTCAGCACCTCATGAGAAGTCACCGCAGGTAAATAGGTCATCGAATTAATTCGAATGCCATTAGCTTTGTATCGCAGACTTTCCGTTAAGCCACAAGGGTGAACCACCTTCTCAATTAGCGTGTATGTGCCAATGTTTAGATAACCAAAGCTATAGCTACCGGCGCGCTCAGGTAAGTCACACTTAACCAGCTTACTGTTATTTAGTGTAAGACCAAAAAAGGCCTCGTGGGTACTGCCAAGATTGGTAAAAATATTGACGCGACCTGCGCTCACATATTCAATCCACAGCAGCGCTGTTTGCTTGTTTGTTCTATCGTCCCAAATTTTTTCCAAGCGTTTCTTGCCGCCAACATTGAGCCAAGAAAAATAGAGGGCATGCCCATTACTTTGGCGTACCTTAATGATGTCACCATCTTTATCTAAGATATCAGTACGGCCATTTTTATAAGTAATTTCGTAACCATTTGCGCTAGACGATACCGAAAAATCGAGCAACTTTTTGTAACGAATACTCATTTCTAGATTGGCATTTAATTCAGCGCGATAAGATTGCCCGTTGGCTAGATAGAGTTGTTTATTTTCAATATCGTATCGCGGAAGATTTAACTTCCAGCCTTTACCAAAACCAAGGTTTTCTGCTGAGTATGGTGAGAATTGAATGGAGATATCGAGGTTTGGTCCCTTGAGCCAGTTACCAATAAGAGAGCCAAGTAAGATTTGGTATGAGTAGCTTCTGGTCCTTTGGTCTACACCGCCCGAACAAAAACTATCAAAGTTAAAAGCATTTGAAGTCCAATTAGACATAAATTTCCCCTAAAGTGGATGAGTTAGCTCAAATGCTTGAGCTAACTCTATTTTGTTCGAGTGTTATTGGCTAACTAGGGTCCAACGGGTGTAATCCCACTTCTGACCACCACCAGTAAATTCACTTTGAGGATAAATAAGCTTCAATGGTCCCTTGTTACCGTATTGGTCAAATACAGTAAATCGGTACTCTTTTTGCGAATCGTTATTTGACGTTCCGTTGTTCGAATATAACAGCTTGCTAAGCGTCACTGATCTTAGCTGTTGGTTAACACGCCACACAGCAGTTCGGCCTTCACCAGCAGCACTATTCCAGACATACTCGTCAGAGACTTTGCGCTCTGAACCTGGAACAAATATATAACCTTTCACAGAGCGATTATCGTCAGGGCAATCTGAGTAGCAGCCCAGCCATTCATCATTTAGGAACACTTTATCGCTATCTGACTCGTCAAAGTTATCCATAGCAACCTGAACCAGTTGAACGGACGTATCTTTCGGCGTCACATAAAAGTTACGCATCTCTGCTTTATCAAAATAGAACCCATCGGCGTTGGCTTCTTCCCACACCACTTCACCTTCTCCAAGCTCAGAAAAGTCAGCAGCGCTGTAAGACTTAGGCTGCACGCTTTGGTAGAACGCACTGCTTTCATTCGGGAAGGCACAGCTATCGTAGTAATTGTTGTCATACTGGCTTCCGGCATCGAACTTAACCTTCATACACACTTCACGGTATTGAGCGACTTCGTTGCTATAAACCCAAGCGGTTAATTTAGTATCACTTGCTGAAACACGAGACGTGGGAAGAGTCTTCGAGTAACCGTAACTGCTGCCCATTTGGTGGGAGTAATCATTTGGATTCAACGTGTATCCCCAGCAACCTCTTCCGTAACTGCAATCTTTATCTTTGCCTAACTCCTGCCCACTATTCTTTAGGTAAAATGATATCGCCCCCTCTAAGTCACTCTTAGATACGGTCACTGGTCTGCCGTAGCTATCCGCAAAAGAAACAGAAACGCTGAGTTTTGACTGCATTCTTCCGTTAGCGTAAAAAGGCATTGGTACACCATTGCTTTCATTATGATCAGCCGTCAGATCATCGTCGACCACATGATAGTCACCATTAATGGCAGCAACACTTACATTAGAAAAAACACATGCCGACATTGCTAATAACAATGACTTCTTCATCGATAACTTCATAGTATTGACCCTCAACATTATTCGTTAAGAAATTAAATAAAAAGCACAATTATCTTTAGATATGACAGTTTTTTGATAATTAAATCATCTTAAGGTCTTTGCCTTATTCAATGTTCACATCATCAAATTTGTAAACGCCATTGACCATTCCGATAACTATTACTTACAAGCCATTTAATTGATTAAACGGACAGTGCCAAGTTAATTAATCACTTCATCAATGTAAAATTTCTAAACCTTGCTAAAGCCAACTAAGACATAAAACCAAATGAAAAGTAATTCCTCGACAAAACAGTAGCTTATATTGATAGTAAAACCACCAATTCAATGATATTCAGGTAATCACCACTTCACAAATGGAAAAAGGATTAGTTTTTATAAAATCTAGACTGTTTATTTGTTGTGACTCGCATCAATAAACACCTTTAATGTTAAGATTATCATTGATTTTAGAAAGTTTTTTATTATTTGGAGTGATTCGTTAGCCGTTTACTCTTTAAAATAAAAAGGGAATATCCGACATCTTGCTTATTATCTAATAAATTTCAACTCTCGTTAAATTTGTCAAAATTTAATTTTTATCATTAAGTTATTAAATAAACTTTCGTTTATCATGATAAAAATAATCTATATGGTTTTACCTCATTCTTCTTAATTAACATTATGAAAGGCTTATTCACTTCTACTTGTTAATCCCTTGAACTTTTTAAAAACCATGTTTGACCCGTCTACCAGTGTAGGCTTTATGCTCAGCACCCATTCATCAAGAAGTGTGTTATGTCTATTCATCGTTCCTTCGCAGTGCCTCGTCCGCTGCTTTCATTTTTCGACGAATTATCCGACCCAGCAAAAGGAATTGCACTGGCGCTTATCTCAAATGCGCTGTTCATATTAGTAGGCGTTATTGTCCGCGAGTTGAGCCAAACCATCGACATTTTCCAGATCTTGCTATTTCGACAACTGGTTTTCGTCACCTTATTAATGCCATCGATAATCAGCAACATCGATGCAATGCTCCACCCTAAAATGGTGTCAATGCATGTATGGCGTGTCACCGGAGCATTCATCGCACTCTACTTCAGCTTCTTAACCGTCAGTAATATTCCGTTTGCCGATGCAACCGCATTAGGGTTTCTGAAAGTGTTATTCGTGGCTGTTATCTCTCGTCTATTCCTAAAAGAAAACGTTGGCTGGGCTCGTATGACGACGATCTTAGTTGGCTTTACTGGAGTGATGTTAGTCGTACAACCGACCTTAGAAAGTGAATCTCTGTTCTATGTTGGAACAGAATTAGTCGCAGCATTAGGTGCTGATATTGCGTTTATCTGTGTGAGGAAAATGGCGAATGTAGAGTCGAAAACCGTTGTATTGGCCTACCAAGCCATCTTTGTTGGCGCTGTTGCGTTAATCCCAGCGATCATCGAATAGCAATGGCCGACATGGTCTGAACTGGCTTTATTAGCTCTGGTCGGCGTTATCTCTTCTATCGGGCAGTGGTTTGGAGTGACCGCCTATAAATGGGGAGAAGCGAGCGTAGTGTCAAATGTCGAATACTCACAAATGATCTACTCAATAGTTCTAAGCTATCTGTTATTTGCTGAGCTGCCAAATTCACTCGCCTTGATCGGTGCGAGCGTGATTTTATTCAGTGCCATCCTACCGTTTATCATTAAAGCGAAGCAGGAACAGTAACTGTCATTGTTCAGGTTAACTACTAACTGATTAGCTATTTATGCCCCAGACCGCATTTAGCAAGGGGCATTGATCATTCGTTGATCAATGGTGCTCAAAATACTGATCACGTTGTGATTTAGCAGACTGATCTTGAGTTCCCGGGTAGAACTGGACGAGCGTCTGGTCGGCGAGCGTAAGATGAATCCAACCTTCTTTAACCCTTAGCCAATTGGTGCCGTTTTTATCATAGACAATGGGAAAACGGCCCCAGCCAGAATCCGACACCTGTAACCCTTGAAA
Source organism: Vibrio chagasii (assembly GCF_024347355.1). Taxonomy (NCBI): domain Bacteria; kingdom Pseudomonadati; phylum Pseudomonadota; class Gammaproteobacteria; order Vibrionales; family Vibrionaceae; genus Vibrio; species Vibrio chagasii. The sequence continues at coordinate 1,358,767 of NZ_AP025466.1, read as the reverse complement.
ACGCTCAATCGAGGTAAGCTGATCGCTTTCGAAACTTGCACTCGAATAGACGGGCAAAGGTGCAATAGCGTCGCTTGGTTTAAAGGTATAACAACTTACAGACGCTGAAGTGCGATCAAACCATTGATACGGTTGAGCTCCGGTTAGATCGTAAACCGTACAATCATTGAATTTGATAGCCCAGTCTTGATGATCTTTGAAGCCAAGGTAGCCAATCGGTTGAGATGGTTCGATTGTCGTCTCTGGTGCATCAACCTGCGCTAGCTCCGAAGACGCACATCCCACCAAACTCAGACTAAAAACAAAAGCCAAAATGCGCTTCATCATTCCCCCTCAAATCCGTAAGTCATTCAATCAAGTCCTTACATTAAACGGTAAGTTCCAAGCGATTACCATCAGGATCGAGGACACAGCTCTCATAATAACCATCGCCCGTTCTTCTTGGACCGTCTAAACGTTCATAACCATCTTCGACTAAGCGGTGAGTCAGTTCATCGACGGCTTGCTCTGACCCCAACGAAATCGCCATATGAACAAAGCCCGTGAACTGATCATAGATGTCATCTTTCGATTCAGGAACCGAGTCCATCTCCATCAGCTCTAATCGACTGCCGCTATCAAAAGATAGGAAGTAGGAAGAAAAGCCTTTAGTTGGATTATGGTATTTCTGGTTAGACGTCGCACCAAAGTAATCTTCATAAAAGCGTTTCAGTACTTCGAGTTGTTTGGTCCAAATCGCGATATGTTCAATCTTCATTTCTAACACCTAATGTGGATATTTAGCATTAGGTTATTCCGCAAATAAGGCGCAATAAACAGAACAGAAAACGTCAAATACCTTCCTATTTATTTGGTGATATTTCACCAAGTCGCTGCGCAATATTGGCATATCAATTTGTGTAATAGATAGCTTTGCTCCATAGTCGGTGTTTTACACAATCGAGATTCAAACTGTGAGCTATTTTAAACTGATCATGCTAGCTGCAATATGGGGAGGCTCGTTCCTTTTCATGAGAATTGCAGCGAATCCTTTAGGGCCTGCGGTCCTAATTGAAGCGCGAGTTTTGTGCGCGGCAATCACCCTACTTTTGGTTTCTTTTTATCTAAAGAGAAAGCTCTCATTTAATGCTCACTCGAAACACTTTTTCATTCTTGGTTTGTTTAACACCGCGCTTCCTTTTTTGTGTTTCGCTTATGCGGCTCAAACTTTGAATGCTTCAACCCTTGCGATTTTGAACTCCACTGCACCGATATGGGCGGCGATCATAGGTGCGATATGGACCAAAACTGCACTTGAGAGCAAAGTGTTGCTTGGACTAGGCATTGGTGTGACGGGCGTAACCGTGTTGGTTGGATGGGATGCGTTCAATATTGGACAAGAAGCCATTATTCCAATCTTTGCAGCCGTGATGGCCGCATTTAGCTACGGCATCGCGTCTAACTACACCAAAACAGCACCTAAGGTTGAAGCCTTCAACAATGCCCACGGCAGCATGTGGGCAGCGGTGTTAATCGTATTGCCATTTGTGTTTTTCATGCCAATGCGAGAAGCGCTCGATCTTACTATCACCACATCGGTCATCTTATTAGGTGCAGTATGTACCGGATTAGCGTATCTGCTGTACTTTAATCTCATCAATGAACTTGGTGCGCCTTCAGCCCTTTCAGTCACCTTTTTAATTCCAGTCTTTGGTATTCTCTGGGGTAACTTGTTCTTAGGTGAAGCCATTGGCATTAATACTGTGGTTGGCTCTGTCTTGGTCATCACAGGCACCATGCTGGTGACCGGTTTATCACCTGCAAAGATGCTCAAAAGCGCACGCCAAAAGCGAAAACAAAAAGCGGAATAACCAGATATAAAAACGGCCTCATTTTGAGGCCGTTTTTATTTGATTCACATGTAACTCAACCGACTTTAGACTTCTTCATATACTGCTGGATCTTGTCCCTCAACCACTGATGAGCAGAATTTAAATCGGTTCTTTTATGCCAGATCATATATTGCTGCATCGGCAAGATTTCAAATGGTTGTTCGAGCACTTGAAGCTGAAAAGAGTCTGCAAACTGGTTAGCAAAATCACGCGATGTACTGCCTACACAATCCGAGCCCGATACCAACACACAGATCGTCATTAACGAGTCACATTCCGCACTGACCTTTCTTTGCTTGAGCGGCGATTTAGTAAAGTAGTCAGCGGTGTATAAACGCGTACGACGCATTCGGAAAGTAATGTGCTTTTCATGATAATACTGCGCTTCTGTCACTGAGCCATTGATTCGTGGATGTCCTTTTCTGGCAATAAGTACTAGTTCGTCTTCAATCAAAGGTTGCTTTAGGTACCCATTTACTTGTGGGTAGTGAATATCGATAGCTAAGTCCGCTTGCTGCATGCTCAGACTTTGCAGCAAATCCTCTTCATTATTCGGCACCATGGTGAACTCGATTGAGATATTACCTAAAGAGCCATCCTGCTCCACAAGAGGTTGTAGCTTGGTTAAACCTATCTCATTAACCAGAACTCGAAACACGTGATTCTGCTGATTGTCGAACTGCTTTAACGTACTCACCGCGCTCGTAATTCCATCTAGAGCAGGTTCTACACGACTTGCCAGTTGCACCGCCGCATTAGTCGGCGAGATACCCCGCCCTTCACGGATGAAAAGGTCAGTATCACCAGAAGTATTGGCGAATATGACAATTGAGAACCTATTGGATTACTTAGCAGTAAAAGTGGATTCGTTGAAAGCGCAAAACACGCCATTTACCATGAATATTCAACTGCCTGACGTGAAAGAGTTCTACTACGTAGAAATGTCTAACGGTAACCTAAACAACATTCAGGTGAGTGAACTGCAAGATGCCGATACTACGCTGATCATCAATAAAGCAGACGTGTCTGATATCGTATTGAAGAAGACAACACTCAATAAACTGCTAGAAGATAGCCAAGCTGGCGTGAAAGGTGATAAATCATCACTGAACAAACTGCTCTCTTCTCTGACGGAAGCCGACACCTCATTTGAGATTGTCCCACGTCCGAATAAAGGTGAAGAAGTGGACGCTGAGCTATATAAAGATTCAGCAGAACATGCCCACTAAAACCATTACGCACTAACGGAATAACAACGACAACAACGTCAAATCAAGCCTAAAAGGCAGACGGCTATTAACGACAAAGCCTCACCCATTCGATGGGTTGAGGCTTTTTTTGTTTGATGAATCATCAAGCGATTTATTTCAGATTTCTCAATAACGGACGATCTTGTTATCGCTATCCTGTGAAGTATTAGAAACTTTGCGCAATAAAACTTTGTTATAAAAGTGCTTCGGAATCGGTATCAAGGGAAAGATATGCAGAAAATAATTCTGATCACAGGAGCAACTGACGGCATTGGTTTAGAGACCGCAAAAATGCTCGCTCAGCAGGGACATCACATTCTGATTCATGGCCGAAACCCTGCCAAGATCAACAAAGTTGTGGCTGCTCTATCTCGACTGTCTAAAACGGCGGTCATTGAAAGTTACGTAGCAGACCTATCAACACTCTCAGAGGTCGAAGCGCTCGCCACTCAGATAATGGCTGGCCACCAGCGACTCGATGTTCTCATCAACAACGCAGGCGTGTATAAGGTGTCGGACATCACCACTTCAGACAACCTTGATGTGCGCTTCGTGGTTAACACCATTGCACCTTATCTACTGACACAAAAGCTGCTTCCTCTTTTTAATACGCACAGCCGTATCGTCAACCTATCTTCAGCAGCTCAGTCACCCGTAGATTTAAGTGCCCTTATCAGCCCAAATGCAGGAGAGTTAGATGGCCCCGTTTACGCACAAAGTAAACTCGCACTAACGATGTGGTCGATTGATTTGGCGAATGCCTTAGCAAATAGCCCATCAACTAATGGCCTCGCGGTTATTCCAGTAAACCCTGCCTCTTTCTTGGGGAGCAAGCTGGTCAAAGATGCTTATGGCGTTGATGGTAATGATCTTGCAATTGGCGCAGACATCCTTTGTAGGGCAGCGCTCAGCGATGAGTTTGCCGATGCCTCAGGAAGATACTTTGACAATGATTCTGGGTTATTCAAAGACCCTCACAACGATGCTCTTGATCCCACTAAAAACCGTAAACTGGTGGAAGTGATCGAGCGACTGTTGCAAGAAAAGTTATCCGCCGCCCCCCCATTGATTCCGGCAGACACATAGCACTACGCATACTTAATAAAAACTTGGCTCAATTGCTGAAACAGTGAGTCTACGTTGGGCATGGGCGTCACATGTTCAGATAAAAGCGTATGAACGTGTGGCTCTACAACAGTTGGATTGCTGCAAATCTGATTATAAAAGTTCACGGGCGCAACGATGTGTTCTAAGTCTGCATCTAACAAGATACAGGCTTGGGAAAGTACGATTTGACCGCCCCCGCGTTTCAGCAACACACGCTGAGCCGTCCCCACTATTTTTTGCTTGTTGATGTTGAGATTGTAATCACCATCGCAATAAGAACCTGGAGTCGCATGCACATCGACATCAACGCCTAACTCTCTAAAAAATTGAGTTAAAACATCACATAAATGCAGATAAGCTTTTTGAATATTGTACGCTTCATCGCTCGGCCAATGATAAATGTGCGATAAGTTAATCACGCCCGGTAGCTGGGGAACGGGAGCACCACCCGTTTTACGCGAAGAGAGTTGCCAACCTTGATCCTCAAGCTGCTTTCTAGATTCAAACGTCACTGGCCACTTTTTACCTGCAGGCAAAACAAGTGTCGGCGTTTTGGCTTGCCACAACATTAAGGCTTGTCCAATCTCACCATTCTGTATCTGCTGCAATAGCTCATCTTCTTTTTCAAACGCACGATCAACATCAATGTGCGGGTAACGCACGAGCTTATTCGTTAACTTCAATGCACTTTTCCTCTACAGCTTGTTGGGTTCAGGTCAATCATTGGCACTAGATTAATAATATATCCCCCTAATCCAATACAACATAGCGCCAGAGGTGCAATATTTTATTGTTCCTATCAATGAGGTATTGGCTTTGTTAAGAACCTCGCGCTTGGACTGCTTTAGTCACGCAAGGTTGTCTGATATGGTGTCGGCAGAACTTCAGCAATTGTTTTAGATAGTATTGAATATGAAAACACTCACCATACTTGATGGCGGCATGGGCCGAGAACTCAAAGAAATTGGCGCGCCGTTCTCACAACCTCTTTGGAGTGCTCAAGCGCTGATTGAAGCCCCAGATTTTGTTAGCCAAGCGCACCAAAACTTTGTCGATGCAGGTGCTGAAATCATAATCACTAACAGCTATGCGTGTGTGCCTTTTCATTTGGGTGAAGAACTGTTTGCACAAAGAGGATTTGAGCTAGCAGCGCTGTCTGGCGAATTAGCGAAAGCAATTGCTGACCAAGCGCCTCAAGCGGTCAAAGTGGCAGGCTCTATTCCACCACCATTTGGCAGCTACCGACCTGACTTATTCAAAGTTGAAGAAGCGGCATCTATCATTCAAACCCTGTACGATGCACAAGAACCAAATATCGACCTATGGTTAGTAGAAACCCTATGCAGCATACAAGAGTTTGAATCCATTCATGGGGTACTTAAGCAATCAACGAAACCGTGTTACTACGCTTTTAGCTTAGAAGATACTAAAGGCGACTCTGCGTCTATTCGTTCAGGTGAGAGCGTAAAAGAAGCCGTCAAACTGGTTTGTCAGTCTAACGCGACAGGCATCATGTTTAACTGTTCAGTACCGGAAGTGATGGATCAAGCGATTATCGATACAAAACAGGTAATGGATAAGTTAGGCCAAGATCTAGAAATCGGTGTCTATGCAAATAACTTTGCTCCGATCAGCAGCGAACATGAAGCGAATGACATGCTTCAAGAAATGCGCGAGTTAGATGGCCAAGGTTACTTAACCTATGCAAAACGCTGGCATGCCCTCGGCGCTAATATTATTGGTGGGTGTTGCGGCATAGGACCAAAACATATTAAAGCCCTAGCGGATTGGAAGCCTTCCACACAAAGCTAAAACGCCTCTTCGATTGAAATAACAAAAATAGAGAACAGATTGAAAGATCTGTTCTCTATTTGTTTGTGACACTCCTAAGTAAACTAAGACAAAACAACGATTGGAGTAAGTGATGAGTGACACGCAACGTAAGATTAAATGGGGTATCGCAGGGCTCGGTAATATCGCGAATAGATTCGCAACAGCGCTAACAGAGCACTGCTCATTTGGCGAACTCTACGCGGTGTCAGCACGTGACCAATCAAGAGCGGCTCTGTTTGCTAATAAGTTTGATTGCGATAAAGCTTATGGATCTTATGAAGCCATGGCTCAAGATCCCGATGTTGAAGCGGTGTACATTGCCACGGTTCACCCTTATCACAAACCTCTAGCCAAGCTATTTCTCAGCCATAACAAGCACGTATTGGTAGAAAAACCAGCCTTTACCAACCTTGGTGATTGGTTAGAAATGAAAGCTCTGGCAGAGCAAAATGGCGTAATGTTGCTAGAAGCGATGAAGACCGTCGTGTTCCCAGCTTATCGCGAGCTTACAGCATTTTTAACCAGCAACCAGATTAAGCTTGATTCGATAGAAGCCAGCTTTGGTAATGAGCACGACTACGACCCAAACCTGTTTATCTTCAACCCGGATTTAGCCGGCGGAGCAACACTTGATGTTGGAGTGTATGGTCTGTGGTTCTTCTACGATTTATGTCGCACTCTTGGGATTACGCCTTCTATACCTCAAGTCGAAATGTCGAGCCTCTATGAAGGTTCAAATGTAGATACCGATTCGTGCTTCCAGTTCTCCGGAGAGATCAACGCGGCTATATCGGCTTCGACGGTAAGAAACCTGCCACGCGCAGCGCGATTAACGGGCCCAGATATCACCATTACGATTAAAGAGAAGTGGTGGAACCCAGCCCATATAACGGTGGAGTACAAACAAGAAACCTTCACCATCGAGCACCCCGTCCAAGGTAATGGGTTCGAGTATCAAATCGAGCACTTCTTGCAACTTGTATTAGAAGGAAAACTTGAGTCTGATATCCTAAGCTCAAAGATAAGTGCACAGGTTCTTGAAACCATGGAAAAAGCGCTCGCTGATGCAGGCTACCAACACTTAACTCAACCTAACGTTTAGGAATTCGAATTGGGCAACCTAAAGCGCAAGCTTGAACTGTACGAAAAAATTTTTCAGGCTTTTGGGCCTGGAGTATCACGCTGCCAAGTCAGTCAACTCGCAACGCTTCTACATGTGAGTGAGCGTCACGTTCAAACCCTACTCAAAGCAATGACAGCGCAAGGCTGGATTGAGTGGCAAGCCAGTTCAGGACGCAATAAAAAGGCACAACTCACGTGTCTGATTGAGCCGATGGAAGCGTGCTACCAATACGCACAAAGCCAAGCAGATTCAGGCAATATCGAGCAGGTCTTCAGCACCTTAAGCTTTAATGGACGCAATGCTGGTGCAGCACTTCAAGCCTTTCTAAATAGCGCTAGTCAACCGGCACAAAGCGTCGCGTACATCCCCTTCCACCGTGAACTAGAAGCGCTTCACCCTCAGCGTGTACTAAGGCGTACTGAACGTTTCTTAGTGATGCAGGTTTGCCAGCGCCTAACCTCTATTCAACAAGGCAATCTGAGCGGTGATTTAGCTTATCACTGGCAACCCAATGAAAATGCTACCGTTTGGCATTTCCAAGTTCGTAATGGTGTTCAATTCCATAGTGGTCAAACGCTTGAAACCCAAGACATAGTACGATGTCTATCCTCACTATCTAAGAGCAAACTCTGGCATCGATGCTATCAACATATTGTTGAAGTATCGGCTGTCACTGGCGATGTAATCAAAGTGACTCTTAGCGAGCCTGATTGGCATTTACCTCGATTACTGGCTAGAACTGAGGCTTCGATATATGAGCACACATCAGACAATAAACTTATCGGCTCAGGCGCTTTCGCGTTGGAGATTTTCTCAAGCAAGATGCTTAGGTTAAACCGCAATAACGCCTACTCACACAGCACACCTATTCTCAATCGAGTCGAACTTTGGGTCTATCCTGAATGGTCACAAACTAAGGCGTGTGCGCAAAACCAAGTGTGCGTCAAAATGCCAGAGAAAACGGTAAAGGTGAATGGCGCGAGTAATTCAGATCTACAGAATTGCAGGTCAATCTTCTTTAAGATTCAAAACCCGAAGTTGTCCCAAACCACTCGTGAGTTCACTGTTGAGGACACCTCTGAATGCCAAGCTCTTTTCGAGCAGTTGTCAGTATCTGGCGATCAAAAAACCAGTGTCGAATATGGGTACTACACGGCTACCAAAGACATTACGCTGTGCAGCATTATTGATGAAAACGACACCTTTTCCTCATGGTTCAACTTCTTTACTCGTTTCCCTTTTGGAGATTTGTCACTACCCGTTGAAATGCTCGCAACCATCGAACAGGCTTTAACCTCAATTCAATGCGAACCAGACTTTGAGCAAGCCGCCAAAATGCTCTTGAAACTCAAATGCTGGCTATACAAGACTGAAGTAGTGGTTGAGCTTAAGAAAGAGGCATTCAATCTAGAGGTATCTGAAAAAATACACGGAGCACGAGTAAATGGATTTGGTTGGTGTGACCTCGATAAGTTGTGGGTTAGCCATATTTGATTCTATCTTTAATAGAGATAAGTCATTCTACACATAGACTTACCTTTAACACTCTTCTGCCATAAGCAATGCGTGCGGGTGTTAAGTTGCGATGAAACTAGGCTCAACCCTATAGAACCAGTAGAAAGTAAATCATGAATCGACACCTAAAAGGCTCAATACTGCTCCTCAGTGCATTTTCTTTTAGCAGTATGGCAAGCACGACATGCAACTCACTTACTGGCTGTGAGAAAAAGTTTTGTGAGATCGAGTATCAAATCGAACAAGCTAAGCAATACGACAATCAATACAAAGTCGACCGACTCACAACGGCATTAAAAGCGGCAAAAGAAAACTGCACCAACGAAGGTTTGAAAGACGACCTTCGTGCAAAAATCGAATCCAATGAGGAAGATTTGGCTGAATACCAAGCCGACTTAGAAAAAGCCAAACAAGGCAACAGGTCGGACAAAATTAAAAAATATCAGCGCAAGATAGACAAAGAGCAGCGTAAAATTGATGACTTAAAGCAAGAACTGTCTGAAATCCCTTAAACCAAATTCGCGCACATCGAAGCGGCTTCAATAAAAAATGGTCTTACTCATTCGTAAGACCATTCACAAAAAACGGCTATAAATCTGAGACAACCTAATTGCCTCTCCATTCAATATTTATATTCGAGTACGCCAAACGGATATTCGTGATGAAGTTTTACAAGCTCAGTGGTAGCTAAGGAACCTTTATAGCTGAAGCCATATTTAAACCTGAAAAAATGCAACCACTACTACCACAAAAAGTAATTCAATCTACTCACATATGGTTGCACAACGTTAAGAAGCTCGAGTTATCCTAAACCATTACTATTGATATATGTCAGATTTATCACTTTTAACACACGCCGTTTACACTCAGCACTCGCGAACTATGTGTATTAGCAACGACTCTTTAGTTAGTAAAACAGGAACAAACTCTATAAGTGTTCCGGTTTTGTCTTCCTGAAATCATTTAGCCTGTCTATGCTTTCATTCATACAGGTAAAAAAGATGACAACTTATGACTACATTGCAAAGTTCATTCGATCAACTTATCCGCACGAGAGAACGCGGGGATTGCTGGCTCGGATTTTCTATATGACACCTGCGCAAAGAGTGCAAAGGCTCAATGAAATATTTGACACTAACAAGTTTTGGGAGGATACACGAGAGAGTCATACTCGAATGACTCAACGAGAAAAGTCCAACGATACTGCGAAAATAAATGAATAAACGTAAACTAGAATTATACGAGGACCTGTTTCAAAAAATGGGTCCCGGCACTAATAAGGTGACTATTGAACAGATCGCTACCGCCTTTATGTGCAGTGCAAGGCATACGCGAACTCTACTTAAACAAATGTCCGAAATGAATTGGCTGACTTGGGCTCCAGCTAGAGGACGAGGCAAAAGAGGGCAACTTAACTGCGTCGTAGAACCAATCGATGCTTGTTACGCACAAGTAGATAAAGCTATAGACAGCGCAAAATATGAACAAGCACACCAATTAGTGAGCTTTAACAAACGAGATGCTGCAGTCGGATTAAAGCAATATTTGGAGCGAACATCTAGCCAAAATGATAGAACTATCTACGCTCCATTTCACAGAAAGATAGGACCACTACACCCTCACAAATCTATAGAACGAACTGAAAGACATCTAATTCATGAAGTTTTTCAGACTTTAGTCACCTATGAAGGGTCAGAGCTTATAGGAGATCTTGCGCATCACTGGGAAAGTGATAAAGGCCATATGAATTGGACTTTTCACCTGAGATCCTCAGCAATTTTTCATGATCAATCAGCCGTAACAGCGATAGATGTTGTTGAAAGCTTAAAAGCCTTGTCTCTATCTGTGTACTGGCAAAGGTTATACGATCATATTAGCGACATAGAAATAGCTTCGTTGCATTGCATTATTATCAGATTAAAAACCAAAGACCCTAGCCTACCTCTGTTGTTGTCCAGAGCTGAAACAGCAATTATGCCTAAACATAGCATTTACCAGCCAGACATGAGTTACTTGCCCATAGGATCTGGGCCATTTCTTGTTGAGGTTAACTCAACTCGAGTTCTTAGGTTAGCACGAAATGACCAATACAGCGGCCACTGCGCATTAATTGAAAGGATTGAACTTTGGATTCATCCGGAATGGGAGCAAGACAAAAAGTGCGCTGAGAATTTCTTCTTTCTTGATGGTGATGAGAACAAATACAAAGTATCAACTAGTGATATTGGTTACTTTTTCATTTTACTTAATCATAGTGAGCTCCAAACCACTTCCATCAAAAATTCACTAATCAATTTGTTTCAATGCAATGACCAATCATCATTTGAATGGCCATTTCCCATATCGTTCAGCTATGAGAACAACAATGAAAATCGCAACTTTGCTCGTAAGTTAATGCGTGCCAATTCATCCATAAATAAAAAGCCTATAGGTCGTCAGCATTCATACGGACGTGCTGTACCTAACCAAGACTTGGCTATTGGTGGGATTCGATTAGAGGGAGATCGAGTTACAAGCTTGTTTGCTTTTTTCAAGCTTTACCCTTTTTGGAGTAAAAATCTAACTTGGGAGCAGCATGATAATTTAGCTAACACTTTAAATACCATACGTAAAACTGAGTCCCCTACTCAAAAAGAAACCTTAATAAATGGCCTAATAACTGATCTCTACAACAATAATGTTCTTGCGATCTTTAAGTCAGAGAGTTTAACGCTAACGGTTCCATCTCGAGTAAGAAATGTCGAAATCAACTCTATTGGTTGGTGCGATTTTGCAAAACTTTGGGTAAATCCAGATTAAGTAGAGTATATTATGGTCATAAAATATTTATACGATTCATTAAGTTAGTGGGAGTATTTAATGAAAAAAGCAATGATCTTAGGGCTTAATCATATCACCATTGCAGTCAGTGACTTGGAACGTTCTATTCGTTTCTATCGAGATACTTTGGGGTTTGCGGCTCATGCTAAATGGGCTTTGTTGCTTAATTCAGAGCGAAGACATGCCTGTCCCATGTGCTTGACTCTTAAACAATATACTGAGTTTCAGGCATACCTAACCCCGTAAGCTTATTCAGCGCTTTGATCATAGCGTAAGTCTCGCCAACTTGAGCGTTGTAGTTTCTCAGGCTTAATTTCCCACCTAGCAACTGTTTCACTCGATACATTGCTGTCTCTGATAGCGACCGCTTGTGATAGCCATACCGCTTTTTCCACTTATTGTTGGAGCCATAAAGCTTCTGACAACCAACTGCTAAATTGCGAGGGTGTCCTTGCTCCCAGAAGGCAGCCCCTTCGCGTGGCGGGATTAGCGGAACCGCTCGCTTTATACGTATTGCATCATGGCAATGTCTTGTGTCATAAGCACCATCACCTGATACCTCAATGATTTTACGACGTGTCTGCTTAAGTAGGTTGGGAAGCACTTCGCCATCGGTAACGTTAGATAAACTCAGCTCTGCTGCGACTATTTCGTGACTGCTAGTATCAACGGCTAAATGTAGCTTACGCCAGACTCTGCGCTTCCCATCAGTACCATGCTTTTTGACCTTCCATTCACCTTCGCCATAAACCTTGAGGCCAGTGGCATCAATTGCCAGATGTTGTATTACTCCTCTGGTTTTGGGTTTAAATGAAACCTCAACTTCCTTAGCTCGGCGGCTTATACAGGTGTAGTGTGGGCAAACAAGTGGGATGTTAGCCAGCTTAAATACGGAGTCTAGAAATCCTTGCAGCGCTCTCAATGGCATAGAGAACACGCGTTTCACCATCAATGCAGTAGTAATGGCTAAGTCGCTGAACCGGCGAGGTCTACCACGCTTGCCTTGTTTGTTTTGCTTCCACTCGGCTATCGCTTCCTCATCAATCCAAAAGGTCAGAGAACCACGATTGGTTAAGGCTTGATTGTACTGCTTCCAGTTAGTTGTTTTGTAACGAGGTTTAGGCATGAGGCTACGACGATTAAAAGGTGTAGCTGATCAGATCGTAGCTTCTTGATTTGGTTCCATCGATTTACGCAACAAAGCCTGCTAAATGGGACAAAGGAGCTTATCTTTCTGCGGGCGACCTCTGGTTTTGTCTTGCTCTGGATGAACCTTGCCCGAAAAATGACTATACACACACAGCTTTTGATATTGCACCAGAAGAATTTGAAGCCTTTACAGAATGTGTTATTTCATCAGGCGCGACAGTTTTCAAAGAGAACAAAAGCGAAGGGAACTCACTCTATATTTTAGACCCTGATGGTCATAAGCTGGAGATACACTCAGGCTCACTTAAAAGTAGGTTAGAGGCACTTAAAGCGAAACCATACAGCGGACTCATTTGGCTTTAAGCACGATAAGCGTTTAAATACTCTTTAATTTAACGGCAGCCTAAAAAGGCAAATTCACTCAACTTATGCTCACAAACAGCTTCATCGAGCTGCCTGAAAAACATTTTATTGCGCTCAATAATTAGTAAATCAATAACCTACTATTGAGAGTCTTGCGTCTTTTTAACAATCAGCTCTCGCAACCAGCGATGGCTAGGCTCAGAATCAAAGTAATGGTGCCACAATAAAAATAACCCTCCAGGTACCAAATCGATGGGAACTGGCTTCATCACTAATTCACCGCTATCGATATAATCGCGCACCGAGTTGTATGGATAGCACATCAACAGGTCGCTCTGTTTACACAGTTTGATAGCACTAGTGATATCCGACACGTTGGCGGCCTTGTTGATCTCTAACTGCTTAGCGTTAAGTACTTCCATCAATAACCAGTCGCCCGCTCCGCCCGTCACCAATTGTATGTGTCGATACTTAAGAAAGGTGTCGAGGTTCCACTCTTCTTGCAAAGCAGGGTGATCGTTACGCATCAAACAAACGGAATAATCCAGGCATAGCTCAACGTAATCCAATTCATCCGGAATACATTGCACATGGGTTGAGGCGCGTTCATCTAATTCAAAAATACCGATACCAAAATCGACTTCTCGCTTGAGCAAACGTTTGAAACTATCACTACTCCACGTAGAACTGTTGATGGTGATATGGGGTGCATCGGCAAGCGCTGTCGGCATAAATTGCGGATAAACCGCAGTGTAGGCGGTCTCAACAAGGTCTATAGTGAAAGTACGCTCACTCTCCTTAGGATCGAACACCTCAGGGACAGTTAGCTTTTCGATTTGCAGCAAAATTTGGTGAATTTTAGGCGCCAATACGAGTGCTTTTGGGGTTGGGAATAGCCCTTTAGACTCACGCTCAAATAGCGGGTCGTCAAACAAAGCTCGCAGCTTGGTAAGTTGTTTGCTTACCGCAGATTGGCTCAAAAACAGCCGCTCTGCCGTTTTGCTCACACTACGCTCTTCAATCAGAACATGTAAGCACAGCAGCAAATTCATATCGCATTTAAGTAAGCTTTTAACATCGACCATGATATTCCCCAAATTCAGGTTAATGATGATTATTTGTCACTTTAAATCATATCATGCTCTTGGTAAATTTAGCGCATGTGAGTTAACACACTCAAAGAATAATAGAATTAAGGAATACTCATGGATTTTCTAGCACTACCAAAGATTGACTTACACTGCCACCTAGACGGAAGTGTTCGCCCAGATACGATTATTGATCTAGCAAAACAGTACAATATCGAACTACCTGAAGACCGTGATGCGGTTGTTCAATCTCTAACTGTGCCAGAAGATTGCAAAAACCTAGATGAGTACCTAGCTTGTTTCAGCCTGCCACTTAAAGTGATGCAAACTGAAGAAGCGATTGAGCGTATCTCTTTTGAGCTTTACGAAGACGCAGCACTAGAAAACGTTAAGTACCTAGAAGTTCGTTTCGCACCAATCCTGCACGTGAATAAAGGCCTGTCTCTTGACGCGATCATTGCAAGTGCAGTGAAAGGCATGAAGCGTGCTGAAGAGAAATACGACATCAAGGGCAACTACATTATGTCTGTGCTACGTATGTTCCCTAAAGATTCAATCAAAGACGTGATCGATGCAGGTAAGCCATACCTTGGTAAAGGCGTTGTAGCATTTGATATTGCTGGCGGCGAAAAGCCAGGTTTCTGTGCTGAGTTCCCTGAATACACGCAATACGCGATCGAACAAGGCTACCGAGTGACGGTTCACGCAGGTGAGCAATGGCACGGTCAAAACGTTTACGACGCTGTTACTATGCTGGACGCTGAGCGTATCGGCCACGGTGTTCACATCCAAGGTAACGAAGATGCGTACAACATTGTGAAAGAGAAGCAGGTTGCGCTTGAAACTTGCCCAACGAGTAACGTTCAAACTAAATGTATTCACAAATTCAGCGACCACCCAATTTCTGAATTCAAGAAAGATGGCATCGTTGTAACAATCAACACAGATAACCGCACTGTGTCGAACACAACAATGACTAACGAAGTGAAACGCGTATGTGAAACTTTCGACCTAACGAAAGAAGATTACGCAGAAATCTACAAGTACTCTGTAGAAAGCGCATTTGCCTCAGACGAAGTAAAACAGCACCTAATGGGTTTTGTTGAGCAAATCTAATTTAAGCAATCTTGATTGCTAAGTAGAAAAACAGGAAGAGAAAGGCTGAGGCTTTTCTCTTTTTTTATGCCCGAAAATCGCTAACCTTGCAGTATTCGTCATTTAGACCGAGACTCTCGGAAAGTGGGCAAGCATGAGTAATACAAACGTTAAAACTGAACTAGAAAAGATGCTATCTGGGCAAGTATATAATGGTGCAGACCAAGAAATTGAAACCATGCGTTCCAATGCCAGAAAGTCGCTAATGGCTTTCAACAGCCACCAAGACCCAGACCAGCAACACACATTGCAAGAGCAGCTATTTGGTAAGGTTGGTAGCAGCAGCTTAATCCAGCCCCCTTTTCATTGTGAGTTTGGTAAAACCATCGAGATTGGTGACGACACCTTCATCAACATGAATGTGGTCATGCTGGACGGTGCTAAAATCAAAATTGGCAACAATGTTTTAGTGGGGCCGAGCGTTCAGTTTTATACCGCTTCTCACTCTCTGGATCACAGAAGTCGTCGTCAGTGGGAAACCTTCTGTTTCCCTATTATCGTTGAAGATGATGTATGGATTGGTGGGAACTCGGTCATTAATCAAGATGTGACAATTGGCGCTCGCTCCGTTATCGCTGCCAACTCTGTCGTCAACAGTGATGTGCCACCAGACTGTCTCTATGGCGGCACACCAGCCAAATTAATCCGGTATCTGAATCGAAAGAATGAAAACAAATACACTCGCCAATAAAGCCTCTCGAAAGGCAATGCAATGACTGACGATCATACTCACTCAAACATATCCTCGTGATCGTGGATAGCACCTCTTACATCATCTTGAGTCAACACACGTTTGTCTAAAACATGTTTAACTTGTTTACCCAAATCAACAAGCGCATCTCGATTTGCTTTAGTTTGGCGCTTACCTGCACTTCTGAGACAATAATTAAGCTCATGCTCTTCGCTGAAGTTCACTAGATCTCTATCTGCAGCCATACTTACCTCCTAATTACATTAAACCCAATTAGAAGTCTGGCCTGAAAATGGCTAAATTCAAGTATCAAGTTGACAAAAGAACAAAAAACAACCAACCGTGGCGCTATCTACCTTTCTTCCCCGCCTTACCAAAGTAATCCACAATATGCTCAAAGTAACCGGGCATCCACAACACCTACCCACCCCTTCCTCAGATACAAAACAGGCAATCACCGTAATAGATATTTGTGTATTTATCCGAATTGTGAGGAACAATAGTAATGCTTACCAAGCACCGTAATGGAGTCACACATAAACAACAAAGCCACAGCTGGCGCTGTGGCTCTCTTTTTCACTAAATAAACTCAGAGGACAGCTAGCTCAGTAGCCAGTAACTAATAGGATTATCAGGGCACTGATAAGGTCCGCATTCAACAAAGGTTGCAATGGCATTGAGGGCAACCACAACGATGGCTAATAAGCACGCCACACGCCCCAAGTTACTCATCTTATAAGCTTCTTGCGACGGTTCTTTATTGGTCAATATTAAAATGACGGCAACCGCTAATATGGTCGCAGCAAATAACACGAAAGCCCAAGTGTAATAGTGCATCCCAAAGATAGGACTACCATAGCCAGGCGTGCCTGGAATCACATGCAGCGATACCTGCCGTAGTGAGGTGGCGACACCATACAAGGCACCGATCAAAACAATGCCATAGTGACGAGGTTGAGGTCCATAAACCACATTCAACATAAAGCCAAACGCAACCATTACGAAACCGATGCGCTGCAATAAACACAGCGGGCAAGGCAACTCATGAAGAACAAACTGAAGGATAAAGCCTATCAACAGAACGGCAGTCATACCGAGTAGGCCAAGCGTATTTAGGAGCGTTAATTGATCTCGATTCATGTTAGCTCCTTACAATAAGATGGGTAATGAATCAGTCGCATGGTGATTAAACCAATACAACCCTAGGATCACGGAGCCCGCAAAAAAGCCATAAGCTGCAGTCTTTTTGTCGAAAAAAGCGCATAGCATAGCCACGAGTAATAGTAGAAACAGTAAAGACATCATAAGAGGTATTCCCTCGCTATTTATTAAGTCCAGTCATATTGAACGTCAAAATGAATATCCACACCGACGCCACAAACAGCATTCAAAATCGGCAAATTTATGGATTACGGATTAAAAATCATCAATTTAATACTTGTTAGTAAGCGTTAACCTGTCAAGTTTCCACCGCTAACAAAACGCTTCCGCCAAGAGAAGATGCAAGTAACACGCCGAATCAATATAAGAATACGCACCTCAACATCAGGTATACCACGAAACGAAGCACAGATATTAAGATTAGCTACACTTACCAAACAGGGATAACACTTAATAGTAAATGGCTAGGGAACATAATGAAAACAACACGATTTTTCTCTGCCCTATTTCTTACCAGCCTTACCATTCCCAATATTATTTGGGCTAACTACGCGATCGTTCTGCCCGGTCAACATGAGCAAGGGAGTGATTTACAAGGCAATGAAATATCTACCCACGATGTGATTGATTGGGAGCTCAACCATAGTGATTTGATATTTGGATCTAATGCTAACCAAAACCTTAAAACCAATATCCCGGCCGTTGGCTACATGTACAACCAAAAGTTAGAGTTGAACTCAGGTGTACTCGAAGACGAGATTAGAGAAATAGCAGAACGATACGACATCGATTACGAAGATTTATTTTTACACTTTTCAGAAGACACAATCCTTGCAGAGCCAAACCCCACTCATGGTGAGAATACCCTGTTAAACCGTAAACCCATGCTTGTGGGTTATACCGCAGACTCAATGCACGCCGGTTTTGCCCTTTATCAACCACCACCTTGGGATGCCGATGTCTTTGAAAATTTCCAACAAGGTGGTGCACTCTACCTTTACCACTCTGAACAGTTCGATGTTGTCGATTTTGAGTTTTCACGCTTTGCACAAGGTGGGAGGTTTTGGCTTGAATACCCTTCTGAGATGAACGCCAACAACCAAGTCACTGCATGGTCTCATCTTGTTATAAGTGAAGATAACACCGAGAACATGACTCAAAACCAAGCGGTTAGCTGGCAAGTGCCCTCTGATTGGGTACGAGCAAGCACTCATGATGGTAGTGGCAACAGTTATGGTGGCGGGCAGTATTTCGGTTCGCCTTTTATCCGTGATGGTGGTCGTTTATACGCAGTTAGAGTGCGCTGGCAAGGTCAAGCAAGTGATATTCGACCCCGTTTAAGTCGCGTCCAGTTCAGAGATAGCTTTCCAAGAATTGCCAAAGAGGACTTACCGTCGAAAAAAGTGACGCTTGGCTCTAAAGGGAGCAGCCACAGCCCGTCCCCTAATGAGCCAAAGCGTTGGCGAAAAATTCGTGGCTTCGACCAATCGGCCGACCTAAACCAAGACAACTATTTGTCTCCTGCTGAGTACCAGAATCGAAGTAACAAATCCGCCACCGCTCGATTTCGTTGGGAATCTCGGGTTATTCCTTTTGGTCAAATGTGGGACCAGAACTCTTCATGGTCGCTAACCAATCTGGCTAATCCCGGGCTATTGATGGCAATGGGCAGTTATTATGGTCAACATTGGACCAAGCTAGGTGTCTCTGGCGCCTACAACGATGACACCAATAAACTCTTAGGTAGCAATCAATTTGATATCTACTCTGGGGGAAACATCGCTGAACTTGATGCTATCGCAGGCTCAACTGAAGCTGATGAACGCTATAAACAACAGTTTTCCGCCTTTCTCAAACGATTGACTGCCGTTAATGACAAACCGTTAATTGGGCTCAATATTGGAACAGCTAACCTCTATGGTCGAAATGGGCAAGCGCACCTTATCGATGCAGGAAACCTGTATTTCAGGGAGCACTATATATTTCCGTCAACGGGCTTTAGCGGCTATGGCGGGCTATCGAAGTTTTGGGATAACTCAGCAATCGGCTATTCAGGGTCGAAGGTTATTCAACAAGCCACAACGCGTTATGGACGCGTGCAATTCTTTGGGAACAACCAAGAAAATTGGCAACAAGACCAATACTCAACTCTCGCCATCTATTACCTCCATCACCATCCCGAGCAAAGCTATTTCAACCAATGGAACAGTGGTTACGTATATGGGAGCAACAACACCACAACAGATAATTTCTGGAAAGCTGGCGTACCCAAAAATATGGCTTACCAGCCAACACCACTGCTCAACATTAATCTTGGTGTGCCTTCAGGAGCCATACCAAAGGGCTTTCAACCACTTACACTGATGCTCTCAACCCGCACTCCACAACCTGAGGATTACTCGATTGTTGGCAACACTTCGCAAACTCAGGTCGCTCATCAAGAGCTACCATATGGCAAGGTTTCACTATTACCTACTCATGCCTATTTCCTTTATCAATCAGATAAACAGATTGTCGAAGGCGGCCCAGAAGACATGGTGATTGCCAGAGAGTTTGAGCATGGACGCGTTCTCTATCGCACCGATTTTTATGGGAAAAACGCTGACTTTTATACCGCAGAGAAAATTTCTATTCGATTAGACCCACCGATGAAGCCCGTAAGTGCTGATGGTAGAGTGGGAGAATATCTAGATGAAGTGCAGGTAGGTGGTTACCAAGGCTTGATACTACTTTATTGACGCAGCTCAAACTTGAATTGGTCACCATAAAACAAAGAAACCTAGCGAGTAGTCGCTAGGTTTCAAAGATAAAAACGAATTACTCTTTGCTTACTTCAGAGGATCGTTGTCAGGCAATGCGTTGTGTATCCATAACGCTAGGCGCTTCTTAATATTTGCACCATCCAACTTACTGTCTGGTAACGGAGTGATTTGATTTACTTCAACAAGAAATAGATAAACAGCCTTAACCTTGATTGGTTGAGATGAGTTCGGCAAATCGAAACCTTGCAACTTTGCCATTTTAAAACCGACTTCTAGAGCCTTTTTAACCAGCTTATCTTCATTCATGATCTTCGCGGTTTTCGACATATCATCTCCATCATCTTCTTAGATTGAACCTTGAGTATACCAAACTGAATCTAAGACAAGATTACCGCGCTCTCAATTCGAACACTCTCTTTGATAAATGACATTAAACGAATTCCAGCCCCTAAATAGGTACCTGCCTAATTGACATGTACAGGGCGGAAATCAATACGCAAACGACATCTTAACAAAACACTCAATAAATGAGGTCTTCAGTCAAGAAACCAAAAATTTGCCGGATTTGAACTTACCAAGCTAAAGGATACAGAATACTATTATTTTCACTTGTATACTTTTAGCTTTATAAATAAATAATAAGCCGCTGTTATTTAACTAGTTTTATACCATGTCGACTTAGAACACATTTACAGTCACCCGTAACGAAAAGTTATTTACAAAACACTCATTAAATAAATAAAATAGACCCAATAATCTTGTACTGGTGTTAATAATGCGTTACCTATGGGCTTCATTCTGTCATAAAAATCCTATCCCCGGACGAATCGTTCATATCCTTGTTATCTTGATAGCATTAGCTTCTATCGTGGTTCCATTAATGACAAAAGATGCCACAACAATACTAATTTCACTTTGTGTTGCTTTGGTGTGTTTTGTGCTGTTTGTGTTCTTTGCCCTTGCCGACAAAATGCGCTCGGGTATGCACTAATCTAATTCGAGATAGCAAAGCATTTATCTTTTTCAAACCATTATCAAATGTTGGCTATCAAATACGGAAAAGCCCAAAGTTATTAGCTTTGGGCTTTTCTTCTACAGACTGTGGTTGATTACAACCGAGTGATACGACAACCGAGTCTTACAGCGTCATATGCAGAATTGGAAATGGTTTCCCCATGTCATCAAGTGGTGAGCGTGATTCAATTTTGAACCCCATGTGCTGATAGAAGCCTACCGCTTGTGGGTTTTGCTCATTCACGTCAACTTTGGTCGCTGCCAACTGCTCAATCGCATGTTGCAACAACACCGTACCTACTCCTTGTCCTCGAACTTCATTCAAAACGAAAAGCATCTCGACTTTTGCATCATGGACGCCCACGAAGCCAACTATCGAACCACATTCATTTTTAACGCATTTCAAAGAAACCGCAGGGAACGCATGTTCCATGATGATAGGTTTAAAAAACTCAATATCTTCTTCTGTAATAAAGTCATGAGTAGCTCGGACTGAATTCTCCCAAACCTTAAGCATTTCTGCATAATCTTCAGGAAGCACATTTTCTATAGTCATAATTTTCTCTAGATTAAACTGAATATAAACATGTGAAGCTGCGAAGACGTATATTAAGCCTAAACCATTAAGTGAGCCAATGATGTCTGTAGGAGATCCTCGGATGAAAACACGTCCCTTACCCCCCAAAAAATAGCCTTGTAATTGACATACGCAATACGATCCATATCATCATGCAAGCCTCCTTTCCCTAAAAAGCGAACAAAGCAGTAGAAAAAGATATGTTATGCCCACCCAGTCAGTCATTTAATGAATGTTTTTGTGAGCGAAATCATCTGTGTTTACATTTATGGTCAATTCAACACCGCCATGTTGAAGGACAATGATAAATGCGAAGAAGAAACAAATTTCGAGATCATAAGCTAGAAGCTAGATTATTCAGAAGTCGGGCGGTGTTTGCTTTTATATGTATTGTGTTACTAGCAGGACTGTTGGTTCTAAACATATACTGCCTACAGGTGACACAACATGAGTACTATCAAACGCGTTCTAATTCAAATCGTATCAAAATCATCCCCGTCCCCCCTACCAGAGGCCTGATTTATGATCGTAACGGCATCATTTTAGCCGAGAACGTACCAGTATTTAGCTTAGAGCTAGTACCAGAAAAGATAGAAAACATATCTGAAACGATCGAGAAACTACGTGGAATCATCGATATATCCCAAGAGCAAGAGGAGAGATTTAAAAAAAACCTCAAGCGAGCACGACGTTTTAGTTCAATACCTCTGTTAGACAACCTTAATGACGAACAAGTCGCTAGGTTCTCGGTAAATCGTTATAAATATCCGGGTGTGGATGTTATGGCAACGCTAAAAAGACATTATCCTTATGCTGATATTTTGACACACTCGCTCGGCTATGTTGCACGCTTGAACCAGTCAGACCTAAATCGTCTCATCACTGAAGGGAAAGACCACAACTATAAAGCCACTAGGAACATCGGAAAAATTGGCATTGAACGGTATTATGAAGATGTACTACATGGAAAAGTAGGCTATCAAGAAGTCGAAGTAAACAGTCGTGGTCGCGTCATACGAACGCTCAAATACGTCCCCCCAGTCTCTGGACAAGATATTACCCTCAATATCGATGTTGAACTTCAATCTTATATACATAAACTGCTTGGAGGCCGCAAAGGAGCCGCAGTAGTGGTAGACCCTCACGATAACGGTGTTTTAGCGATGGTGTCTAGCCCTAGCTATGACCCTAATGCCTTTGTCGGAGGTATATCTAACCATGACTACAAAGCATTGTTGACCAACAGGAATAGGCCACTAATCAACCGCGCTACGTTAGGCACCTATTCTCCAGGCTCTACTATTAAGCCATTTATTGCTGTAGCAGCCTTAAAAGAAAGGAGCATAACACCGAGAACCAAAGTTCGAAGCGTTGGCGCATGGCGAGTCCCTAACAGCAGTACTCGTGCATTTCGCGATTGGCTAAAGTGGGGGCATGGTAACGTAGATGTGACTCAATCTATCGAACAGTCCGTCAATACCTTCTTCTATCAGATTGCATACGACATGGGTATTGACTCACTCTCCAACTGGATGATGATGTTTGGCTTTGGCGAAAGTACCGGGATCGATATATTCGAGGAAACGTCAGCTAACATGCCGACTAGAGCGTGGAAACGGAATCGCTTTAACAAGCCTTGGTATATCGGCGACACCATACCTATAGGTATAGGGCAAGGTTACTGGACAGCAACTCCCATTCAGATAGCCAATGCCACCTCAATTTTAGTCAATAATGGTCGGAAAAAGCCGCTCCAGTTGCTCGACAGTTTATCGAATCAAAATGATTCGACTAAAAATAAGCTAGTCGAGTCCCCGCCGATCCAAGGAGTTCCATCAAACTACTGGGAACTTGCTAGATACGGTATGTACCTAGTAAATCATGGTAAAAATGGCACCTCTAGAAAAGTATTTCGAAACGCTCTCTATAAAAGCGCAGGGAAGTCTGGCACGAGCCAGGTCTTCGGGTTGGCAGAAAACGAAGAGTACGATGCTGATAATACTCCCGAACATCTAAGAGATTTAGCGTTGTTTACTGGCTTTGCCCCTTATGAAGAGCCGGAGATCGTAGTAACAGTAATCCTCGAAAATGCCGGTGGCGGTTCTTTCAATAGTGCGCCCATCGTTAAGAAAATCTTTGACCAAGTATTAATCAAATAAAACAAGTAAAATTAAAACGATAATCTAACTTAGGCGACAACACGTAACTAGGCTACTACCAGTCCCTGCTCTGGTAATAGTGTGTTGCACATAAATTTTTGGATTAGAATATTCTTAAAACATAGATATCGTGCGAAAGGTTTCCGTAGACCAACGAGCTTGAAACTAAGCCCACTCACTGATCTTGCTCCATTTAGATTAACATTGAGTGTCAATTGATTAACGAAGCAAGCTCAGGAACCATCTTGCTTGGGATAAACTCTGTTAACTCGTAATCGGCAAGGTTGTAAATGATAAAAGGGTCATGATTTAATATACCTTCTAGTGCAGTGCGGTCCTTCGCCTGTGCAAGGATAACCCCACCAGTACGAGGCACTTTCCTGCCGGAAGCAATAAAAATACCCAGCTCGTAGTATTTATTCAGATAATCAATATGATCCTCAAGATACTTATCAACTTCTGATAATTTACCAATATAATTTAAAGATACAATAAACATGATGGCTCCTCGTTCAGGTTACTGTATAGCTTCATAGGCAATTTTTTTAGTATTCACTTTTCACTCTCCGTCTTAGAGTGTTTCAACCCATTGTTCAGCTAAATCTTTTAAAGGATGAAGGGATGAGATGATTTGCTTTCCTAAATCCGTAGGTTGATACCCCCCCTCTCCGCGTTCAAGTAACTTTGCCTGTCTTAAGTCTTTAATTCTTGAATTTAAAACGGCAGGAGAAATTGATTCACAGCGATCCTGCAATTCACGGAATGTACAGGGACCACCTGAACATAGCTGCCAAAGAACTCCCATAGCCCAACGTCTCCCCAGCAAGTCAAATAATGCCATGATAGGGATTCCTGACTCTGAGCCGCGAACTGGCTTACCGAGACAACTAAAATGAGTCATTGAGGTTCCTCCGCTATCAAAAACGTGTCTGAGTATAATCGGATATAATTTAACTTGCTATGTTTTTAATAGCAAAAAAATGACGCCTTGATTGAGGTAATTACCTTCAAAGCTTTAGCAAATGAATCTCTCCTCTAACTTATTGAGAGTCAGTTGAATTTATATGCTCAAGATTGCATAATATCCAACATAGAAACAAAGGTTATTTAACAAGTTATTGTTATATGTTTTCTGAGAAATAAAAGTTGAATTAACCACAACTCTGAAGAGTGCAAAATTCTATCAGCCAATGACATATATAGCGCATAACACCTAGCATTCGACACATACGAACTTATCTTTTAGGTTACTTAAATCATGAAAAAACAATTATTAACACTCACCCTAGTTGCCACAACGGTTGGAGCCATTTCTGGTACAGCACAAGCTTGTACACGAGCTTTGTACCACTCGGATACTTTAGATACGACGATGGTCACACGTTCAATGGACTGGGAAGGTTACGATCAAGGTGTTGTGCGCGGTGTACCGAGAGGAACTGTCCTTGATACACGAGCACCCACGGTATACGGTGTCGACCTCAACAAATCAGGGGGAGCCCATCAAGTTTACAAGTCAAAACATGCCATGATTGAGATTGCAAGCTTCGACGCAGAGTTTGTCACAGAAGCAATCAACGAGCATGGTGTTCTTGGTCAAATTCATTATCTCAATACAGACTGGCAAGATGAAAAAGCGCGAGTAAAAGGTAATCAAGACATCGATGGTCAGCGATTCGTGCAATACGTTATTGCGAATGCAAAAAGCCTTGATGAAGTAGAATCTATTATCAATAACACAAACATCCGTGACCAAAAACTTGGTGGCGTACCTGGTCTGTATGATGCGAATACAACTGTAAACCACTTCTTGGCTCACTTCATTTTTGCTGATAACTCTGGTGAGACTGTCCTTGTTGAAATGGTAAATGGTGAAAAGAAACTCTACCGAGGAACAGGTTCTTTAGATGTCATTTCAAACAACCCAACGTTTGATACTATGACAGAAATGGACAGAGAATTATTAAGTGAAAAGCGCTTCCCAACGGCTTCAATCAACTCTATAGATCGTCGTTATCGTGCTCAATATGCTCTTAAGGAAGTAAAAGCGTATGAAGAGCGTTTTGGTATCCGCGGCAACAAACAATTAAGTAATATTATTGAAGGTGTTGCTCATGAGATGCGTAGCGGGTATACAAAATGGGACGTCGCCTATGACGCGAACTTTCCAACTTTATGGGTTTCGCAAGTAGACTTAAAGAATAAAACACTCAAGCTAGACCGATGGGACACAGATCAAGTTGAGACATACGATTTCTCGATGTTTGATGTCAATGGTAAACAAGTGGTTGAATTGGGGCGTAACACGAACAAACGAGAATCTCAGCCTTGTACAAACATTAATAAAAACCAACCATTCTGTGCCATATAACTTTGACTACGCCACACTTAGCAAGGCTTCAAGCTTCAGAAGAACGTGGGTGCCTATCAAAGATTAGGGCGTGATTTAGCTTAGAGGTTAGTTCGAACTGGGCCAAAGTCGGTGAAGAGATTGTGAGTACGTAAAGCACTCAACCGATAAGAGCAAGGCACTTTCCTGCTAGGAAAGTGCCTTATTTTAATCTTGCTTTGACTATTAAAATCAACATCTTACCTAAAACTCTCACAAGATAAGTTTCATAGATAAAGCAGGTATAAACCATGTGCAGCCAGAGTGGTTAGAAGCAAAACAACCGTCTTTTCTCGGTTTATCAAAGATTTCGCTAACCCTATTAATCAGGCATCACCACAATACCCATAGTTTCAAGCAGTTGCTCTTGTTGCCAAGCGACAATTTTAATGCCCGATGTGTCGACCTTACGAGGATCTAACCCCTCCAATTCAGCGTGGCACAAGTTTGCTCCCTGCATACTGAACTGTCCCCATACATCTTCAGAGAATACGCCTCGGCTCAGATCCGACTCCTTTAATGAAGCTCCTGCAAGGTAAGTTCCTATCCAACGGTTCTCAAACAGTTCACATTTTTCTAAACAAGCCTGTTCAAAGTTAGCATACGACAAGTTACAGCCTGTGATATACGCTGAGCAAAAGTACATACGATTACTCACCTGGTTGGCAAAGTTTGTTCTCGTAAAGTTAGCCCCTTTCAAGTCACATTCACGTAGCTCAATCCCATAGCAATTGGCGTTACTAAAATTCGCCATGGCGAGATGGCAGTTCTGAAAACTTGCATCACGCAAATCTGCGATACCAAAGTGGCACCCTTCGATATAACCTTGCTCAATGAACTTACAATTGATAAAGGTCGTGTCACGTAGGTTACAACGCCTAAAGTCACAGCGAATGAAGGTACATGCTGTGAAAGTCATATCAGACAGATCTTGTTGAGCGAAATTGTGGTGATGGTAAGTACTGTTATTAGTGTCCATTTAGCCCCCTAAAGAAAGTAAGCTAAGACTACCACTGGGATCTTCAGAAAACATCAAATTAAAAACCAACAAAAACAGCAACTTAAAACACCCATTTTTAGCCAATTTAAGGCACCAAATAAGCAATTTAAGCAGGCTGTTTTTAGTTGATAGAACGCGCTTATATTGAAAAAAGTTTTGTGGCTTACAGAAGGTTTTGTGACGTAGCTGATCATCAGATAAAGATGCATGTTTAAAAATCAGTAAGCTTTAAATAGCCAGGAAACCTGGCTAACGAGGAGGAAAGTACAAGACTCAATTTTTCTGAGAAGTTAAAAACAAAATAGGTGAAGCTCACCATCGTGGAGGCTAACCGATTCATAAGTACCGAGGGTTGAATTTAACTCGTGTTCTCAGGTTGTGTTGTCTAGCTTTTCGCGATATTAGCGATACCTTCAAGCTGAAGAACTGGAGCGGCATCAATGTCTTCCGCGTTCATCATAGATGACACACGTTGCATCGAAGAAAGCAGCAGGCTTTGCTCCCACGGCTCAAGGTTTTGAAATTTGTTAACGAAGCTATCTTGCAATGGTGGTGGCGCATTGTTTAGCAGCTCTTGACCTTTTTCGGTCAAGTTTGCATGTACTTTACGACGGTCAGCAACACTACGGATACGTTGTACATAGCCATTCACCTCTAGACGATCAATGATCGTAGTGGTGGTCGCTTGGCTTACATTGGTGTGGTTAGACAATTCTTTGATCGTCACGTTGCCCATTTCTTGGATTGCTCTCATTAAGATTAATTGAGGGCCAGTCAAACCATACTCTTTACTCAGCTTCTTCGAATGTAAATCGATAGCGCGAATAATTTGGCGAATAGCGACCAGGATTTCGTCATGTTTGTCCAAGATGCAGACCTTTGTACTAATATACGGTGAATGTTTTCACAGTGCTCGAGCGATTAGAAACTCCAATTAATAGAGCTAAAGTTGCTCAGGAATTACACTGTAAATTGATAAATTACTTCATTAATTTTTCCGCATTGTACTGATGTTCATACTATTCTCAATCTTTTCTATGCCTCTGAGTTTGAGCGTGACAACACTTTTGTACTTTGAGTACTGATATTACGGTTTTAAGCGGCGAACCATCAAAGAAAAGTCGCGAACAAGAGAAAAATAAAAAGAGAGTAGAGTCAGATAGGTAGCGAGGTTTCACTACCTATTTATCATTAAAAAGCGAGTGTGCTCAACTCAAACGACTAAGCAGCATTATTGAGTTGGAAATTCCCCGTCAATGCGTTGTAAAACTCACTGTTATCCAAGATTCCGACCAATTGATTATCTTCAACCAACAAGATCGGATGGTTACTGATCTGCTTGAGCTTAATTGCATCGCGCATGCCAATCTCAGGGCTTACCACAACCACACTCGACCCGCTGATCTCGGTTAAATCATCAGACTCATTCCACTCGACAAGTGCCAAATCCGATTCACCTTTTACAGATAGCTCCCCTTCGCTCTGCT
Organism: Vibrio chagasii; assembly: GCF_024347355.1. Lineage (NCBI taxonomy): Bacteria > Pseudomonadati > Pseudomonadota > Gammaproteobacteria > Vibrionales > Vibrionaceae > Vibrio > Vibrio chagasii. The sequence continues at coordinate 1,330,253 of NZ_AP025466.1, read as the reverse complement.
CAACCCATAGGTCTTTTGAATCGCAGATCTGCCAGCTTTCATCTTCTTGTTTTAAAGAATCCAAAGGTAGCATCAGTGAACGACCTTTTAGTACATTCAATGGGTTAGTATGAGCAACGAAGTCCTTCACGTACTCGGTTTTTGGTGTGAGTACGATCTCTTCAGGTTTACCGTGTTGAATCAGTTTGCCTGATTCCATGATCGCGATGTTGTTACCAATCTTCAGCGCTTCGTCTAAGTCATGGCTGACGAACAGAATCGTTTTGTTTAGCTTGTTCTGCAGTGTGATCAACTCATCTTGAAGCTGTGCACGAATCAATGGGTCAAGCGCTGAGAACGGTTCGTCCATCAATAGAATGTCAGTGTCCATGGCAAACGCTCGTGCCAAACCGACACGTTGCTGCATACCACCAGAAAGCTCATGCGGGAATTTCGTTTCCCATTCCGCTAAGCCAACCATTTCAAGCTGTTCACGCGCCTTAGCACGACGAACATCTTTGGCGACACCTTGCATTTCAAGGCCAAACGCCACGTTATCCAACACGGTTAACCAAGGCATCAATGCAAACTTTTGGAACACCATCGAAACTCGGTGGGTACGCAGGTGACGAAGTGTCGCTTCATCGCACTGTTCACCTAAATCGACCTGCTTATCGCCATCTTTAATCGCCAGCGAGCCGCGGCTGATCTCATTCAAGCCGTTTACAGCTCGAAGTAACGAAGATTTCCCTGAGCCCGATAAGCCCATCAGCACGCAGATTTCGCCCTCTTTAACCGTGAGAGATACATTGTCTACGCCCACGACTTGGCCTGTCTCATCAATGATCTCTTGACGAGTTTTGCCTTGGTCGAGCAACTCAAGCGCTTGCTTCGATTTATCACCAAAAACGACATCGAGGTTTTTAATCGTAATTGCGTCCACTGTCTTTTGTTCCTGAGAAATAGGCATGATTAAGCCTCCTTCTGGTTAGGTGTTTTGCACAAGCGATCCAGAATGATAGCAACGAGTACAATCGCAAGTCCCGCTTCAAAACCTTGTGAGATGTTCACTGTGTTCAAGGCTCGAACCACTGGTTTACCAAGCCCGTCAGCACCAACAAGCGCCGCAATCACGACCATAGAAAGCGATAACATGATGCACTGAGTGACACCTGCCATGATGCTTGGTAATGCTGCCGGCAATTCCACTTTGAGGAGTAACTTCATACGGCTAGCGCCAAACGCTTTACCCGCTTCAATCAGCTCTTCTGGCACCTTAGTCACACCCAAGTAGGTCAGACGTATTGGCGCTGCAATAGCAAAAATTATGGTTGAGATTAAGCCAGGAACGATGCCTAAACCGAATAGAACCAAAGTTGGGATAAGGTAGACAAACGTTGGTACCGTCTGCATTAAATCAAGAATGGGGCGTAGTAAGGTATATAACCAAGGGCGGTGCGCTGCCATGATGCCAACCGGTACGCCAATTAATACGGAAATCGTTGTCGCCGCAAAGACGAGAACAAAGGTTTCCAGCATTTCTTGCCAATAGCCAAGGTTGAGAATGGTCAGAAGCGCCGCGACAACGAAAATCACCAACGACAATTTACGGTGTAAATACCAAGCGATCGCAGCAGTAATCACGATAGGGAGCGCAGGCGGCATCCATTTAAATACATCGACTAAAAACAGAATAACGGTTTCTAAAAAGATAGAAATAGCATCAAAAAAGCCCGCTGCGTTGATAGTTAACCAGTCAACACCAGCTTCCATCCATTGTCCGACAGGGATTTTGTTTTCCGTAATAAAATTCACAATATTGCCTTTCATTATTGGCGGGCCGAAGCCCACCTTTATTCTTTATGTAGCTTTGGTAAACAGATAGGTAGAACTATGCTTTTACTTGCTTTAGGTATTCAGTAACCGCTTGAGTTGCTGACTCACCTTTATGAGTTTTTACGTTGTCTAACCAAGCTTCCACTTCCTGTGGATTGCTGTTTAACCATTGCTGAGCCGCTTTCTCTGGCTTCACATTTTGGTTCAAAATCGCTTCCATCAACTGGTTTTCCATCTCTAATGTGAACTCTAGGTTTTGCAGAAGCTGACCGACGTTTGAGCATTCAGATAGGTAGTTTGAACGAACATTGGTGTAAACATTCGCGCCCCCGTAATTCGGACCAAAGAAGTCATCACCGCCAGAAAGGTATTCCATCTCAACGTTACTGTTCATCGGGTGCGGTGCCCAACCAAGGTAAACAATCCATTGGCTACGGCGTGCTGCGCGTGATACTTGCGATACCATACCCGCTTCGCTTGACTCAACTAGGCTAAAATCTTTTAGACCGAATGCGTCTGAGTCGATCATCGATTGGATTAGACGGTTACCATCATTACCAGGTTCAATGCCGTAGATACGGTCTTTGAACTTGTCAGCGTGCTTTGCAAGATCTGCGAAGCTTTTAACCCCCGCGTCGTACACGTATTTAGGTACCGCTAGTGTGTATTTCGCACCTTCAAGGTTGGCACGAACCGTTTCCACAGTGCCCGCTTCGCGGTATTTAGCAATGTCACCTTCCATAGTCGGCATCCAGTTTCCTAGGAACACATCGATGTCACCATTAGCCATTGAAGAGTAAGTTACAGGTACTGAAAGTAGGTCGGTTTTGGTGGTGTAACCTAGGCCTTTTAAAAGCTCAGTAGTGACAGCTGTGGTGGCAGTAATGTCAGTCCAACCGACATCGGCAAAACGGACGTTTTCACATTGTTGTGGTTCAACGGAAGCGTTAGCTGCAAATGCAAATGAGCTAATCGCAAATGTGGCTAACGTTTTTGTGGTCACGTTGTGCATGTTTAGAGTCGTCATAATGGTTCCTTTTAATCTTTCCTTTTTTCTGCCTCTTCTCAAACAGTAGAGGCAGTTTTGCTGACTTTTAACTAATTTTTTTTATTGCTGTTTTTCACTTAGTCATAGGGTGTTACGCTTCCCTGACTGGTTTGTTGATTCTTTGCTTTTCTTGCCATTCCGGCGCAATCCACACTGGCACGTCTTGTTCTTTGAGCATTGGTTTCCCCAAAATCAAATCGGAAGCGCGCTCAGCAACCATGATGGTTGGCGCGTTTAAGTTTCCGTTTGGAATGGTTGGGAAAACAGACGAGTCAACGACACGCAGATTATCAACGCCGCGAACACGACACTCTTCATCAAGCACCGCCATTGGGTCGTTATCTGAACCCATTTTGCAGCCACAGGAAGGGTGATAAGCACTTTCAACATTCTGCTTAACCCACTCGTCAATCGCTTCATCGGAGGTCACATCCGAGCCCGGCTGAATCTCTTCGCCACGGTAAATATCCATCGCAGGTTGCGACAAAATTTCGCGCGTTAGGCGAATACAATCACGCCAATCTTGACGGTCTTGCTCGGTCGAGATGTAGTTGAAAATGATCTCTGGCTTAGCATGCGGATCGGCCGAAGTGATAGCTACCGTGCCGCGGCTTTCTGGCTTGTTAGGTCCAACGTGTACTTGGAAGCCATGACCATCAAAAGCGGCTTGGCCGTCGTAACGCATTGCCGCTGGTAGGAAGTGGTATTGAATATTTGGCCACTTCAATCCTTTACGAGATCGAATGAAGGCGCACGATTCAAAGTGATTGGTTGCACCTAAGCCTTTGCGAGTAAGAATCCACTCTGCACCTATCATTCCTTTACTCACTAAACCAAGCTTACTGTTAAGCGTGATAGGTGCATTACAGTGGTATTGAAAGTACACTTCTAGGTGGTCTTGAAGGTTTTCACCCACACCATTCAACTCGTGTTTAACTTCCACGCCTGCCTTTTCAAGTACCGCTTTCGGGCCTATACCTGACAGTTGCAGTAGTTGAACAGAACCGATAGAGCCCGCAGAAGAGATCACTTCTTTGTTCGCCATCGCGGTTTGAACGTGACCAGACTTTTCGAACTCAACACCGACTGCTTTCTTGATTTGATCCGATTGAGCCTCGATCAGAAACTTGCGTGCCACGATGCCTTTTTTCAACGTAAGGTTGGGGCGCTTCAATGCGCGACGCAGATAAGCGTTAGAGGTTGAGGCTCTAACACCCTTATCTACCGTCATATGCATGGTGCCAAAGCCTTCTTGCTGGTAGCCGTTGTAGTCTTGTGTTTCTGGGTAACCGGCGTCTTTTCCCGCGTCGATGAAGGCTTGGTAAAGTGGGTTAAGCGCCATATCGTTACCGTTACATGTGCCGACAGGACCATTGTCACCACGGTATTCGTCACCGCCTTTATTCCACGATTCAGCACGGCGGAAATAAGGCAAACACGCTTGGTAATTCCAGCCGGCAGCGCCCTCTTCTTCCCACTGGTCGAAGTCGCATGCGTGGCCACGCACGTAAACCATGCCATTGATTGACGAGCTACCACCTAACACCTTGCCACGTGGGCAGTGCAGCTCACGTCCATCAAGGCCCGGTTCCTGCTCGGTTTCAAATTGCCAAGCGTACTTTTCAGTATTCATTGGGTAAGAAAGCGCGGTTGGCATCTGGATAAAAATGCTCTTATCCGTGCCACCAGCTTCCAGTAATAAAACGCTATGTTCACCGCTTTCCGTTAGCCTATCCGCTAACACACAGCCGGCCGAACCCGCGCCGACGATAATATAATCGTAGCGTTGTTCCATGTTATCTATTCCCTGAGATGAGTCAGTTGGGCTAGCTCTTCACGCTAGCCCGTTAAATCGAGTGTTACGCGTTAGGCATAAGGGCTGGCGTAATCGCCAAGTTCGACAAGAATACTCTTAGTCTGCGTATAATGAAGTAGAGTCTCTGGTCCGTTTTCACGACCAATACCCGAAAGTTTGTAGCCCCCAACAGGCATTTCTGCCGGTGAATCCCCCCACGTATTTACCCAACAAATACCCGCCTGCATTTGGTGAATCACACGGTGTGCGCGAGAAAGGTTCTGTGTGAATACACCTGCAGCCAGACCATATTTGGTGTCGTTAGCACGGCGAATCACATCGTCTTCGTCGGTAAACTTCATCACCGACATCACAGGGCCAAAGATCTCTTGCTGGACATGTGGCATAGAGTCATCACAGTCGACAAACACGGTTGGAATAACAAAATTGCCGTTTTCGAGGCCGTTATCCGTTACTTGGTAGCCACCCGTCAACAAAGTTGCGCCAGACTGTTTAGCCAGCTCAATCGCACCAAGGACTTTCGAAAGATGCTCTTTAGAAATTAATGCACCGATCTGAGTCTCCATCTCCATTGGATTACCAATGATCAATTTCTCTGTGCGCGTTTTGAGTTGTTCGATGAATGCGTCATAAATATTTTCGTGCACATAAACACGAGTACCATTGGTGCATACTTCGCCTTGAGTATAGAAGTTTGCCACCATAGAAGCCGAAACCGCGTCGTCCAGTTTTGCGTCATCAAACACGATCATTGGTGATTTTCCACCAAGCTCCATCGTCACTGATTTCAGCGTTTTAGCGCTGTCAGCCATCACTGCTTTACCCGTACCGGTTTCACCCGTGAAAGACACTTTAGCGATGTCAGGATGAGCCGTAAGCATTTGGCCAACACGATAGTCACCTTGAACCACGTTGAACACACCATCAGGAAGGCCAGCTTCGGTAAAAATTTCTGCAAGCTTTAGAGCTGTGAGAGGGGTTTCTTCAGACGGTTTGAAAATCATCGCGTTGCCCGCCGCCAGCGCCGGAGCTGATTTCCACATCGCAATTTGGATTGGATAGTTCCACGCACCAATGCCCGCACAAATGCCTAACGGTTCACGACGTGTATAGAAAAACTGAGATTCGCTAAGCGGTTGTTGGTCACCTTGCATCGTCGGCGCCAGGCCAGCAAAGTATTCAATAACATCCGCGCCAGAGGCTACGTCCACTTCAATCGCTTCTTGTAGTGGCTTACCCGTATCAACAACCTCAAGTTTTGCAAGGTCATCATTTCGAGCTCTAAGTATTTCTACCGCCTTCAAAAGAATACGACTACGCTCGACTGCTGTCATTGCAGACCACACTGCGAAGCCACGTTTTGCTGATTCGATAGCGCTATCTATATCCGCTGCAGAGGCTTGCCCCAGCTTGGCAATAGGTTCGCCGTTTGCAGGGTTGATGCTATCAAAGGTTTCACCAGACGTAGCTTTCACTGCTGCGCCGTCAATGTATAACGAGTTCATTTCCATTTGAGATTCTGACTTAGTTGTTGTTATTAGACTCTGCTGGTCTTGTTTGAATGTTAGTTGTAAGTATTGGTCGTTCTAGTGCTGTTCTATGACTAAACTGTGGTCTACTTGGTATGACACGAGTAGAACGTTAGTTGTTTATCAAGGTAATCATTGATGATGGCTTTGGCTTTCTTAGCATCGATACCATCAGGGTTTAACGTGCCTCTCAGCCATAAACCATCAATCAGAGAAGCAATCCCGTGAGCAACGAGATCCGCTTGTTCATGATCCAAAATACCTTTCAATTCAAGGCGTAAATGCGAGAGTAAACGTATTTCATTCACGCGCTGTAATCGTTTTAACTGTTCGTCATGCATGGAGTAAGACCAAAACGCCAACCACGCCTTCGCGACCTTATTCTCGGCTTGATAGCCTTCGAAGTTGCCATCGATGATCGCATTGATCCTCTGTTGGTGAGCATCAACAGGGAGGGCTTTTAATGAGGTGGTGATGGTATTGGAGAGTTGGCGAAGAATTTCGCGCATGGTTTCTTCAAGCAGGCCATGTTTGCCGCCAAAATAGTGATTGATAATACCGGTAGAGACTCCCGCTTCTTTGCTGATCAACGCAATACTTGCGGCATGCAAACCGACTCGATCAATCACCGTCATGGTCGCTTGAACAAGCTGTGGTTTACGTATGTCAGGCATCCCAACCTTCGGCATTTCTCAGTCCTTTTATTTTTTATTGAACGTTCAGTTAAATATAAAATGACAGAAATTTAGTTAGGGTTCAAATGATTATTTAAAACAAACCGTTAACAAAACAACACAACTCAAACAGAAATAACAATAAAAACAACTACTTAACATTAATTTAGAGCACTAATCAAAATCATTATAAGTTTGAACTATGATGGTTATGGCTCAACAGATATTGATTAAAACGCCTAAGTTTTAAGCAGAAGAGGAGGTGGGCTTACTAAATGAGAGAGCCCTCTTTTCAGCTCTATTTTTCTTTGGAATAAAGGAAGGGAAAGCAGGTGAAAAATAAAAGTACCCAAATATTTGGGTACTTTACGTTGGAGATACTATCGCTCAATATTTTGTCGATAAGCGACACGTTACTAGAAAGCCAAATGGTAACTATTGCTCGACTGATCAAGTGTGATCACCCAGCTCTGTTCTTGCTCCTTACTACTCATTGGCACCCAACGAGCATAGATCTGCTCCCAGTTACCATTGACTTCTAACTCTACGACATCGGTGTGTGTTGGATAAACGGTTGTGATTCGAGAAGTAGGCTCCGCAACAACATCACCATTACTCATGACAAATGCTGACTCAGAGTACAAATGAAGAGCCCCTGCCGTCGTTCCCGTGTAATCCATTGACAAGCTGATCTTCTCCCCAATATCAAATGAGAAACCAACAGGCGCCACAATGTCAGACGTACTGATCGCGGCTGGTTGGATTGCTGACGCAGGCAGTTGAGCAGGCGTTGGAGACGGTGTCGCATCTGGAGTCTGTGCAGGTGATGCACTCGTGTTACCACCGCCACCTCCTCCACCGCCGCCACAAGCACTGACTATGAGTGAGAAGGATGTCATGGTGATTAATTTGCTGATCTTATTCATGCTGCTCTCCTACTCATCCGTCGCTGATATAACTTTGTTAGTGGTCGGTGCTTTATACCATTCACCATCAGTTTCACCGCTGCTGGTTACCCATGTAGGGAATGACGTATAGGCATCACTGATATCAACCAGTTCTACAGGGTGATCCCATTCGTCTCGAATATTAATAACCCATGGCATGTTATTGCTGGTTTTGAACGACTCAGAGCCTGAAGAGCTATCATCATGACTGTTGAACAAGGTGTCATTCATATCACTTGTACCTGAAAACTCTTTTAAGTGAGTTTGCCACGTCATACCCGGTGGGGTCGCAACGAAGTCACCGTGATAAGTACCATCAGCTCCAAAGATAAACGAGTCATAAGGTGGGTAACCTATATCATCACGTGATACTGGTGTAGTAAATTCCACGTACAGTTGGTAGTTAAGCACGTCAGCGTTTTGTACCCCAGAACACGCACTTTGGGTTCGGTAGAAAACACAGCTCTCTGTTAGTTCACCTAAGTTTTCCAGATCCTCTCTTAGATTTTCTGACACCATCAATATCGTCTCACTGTCTCCCGCTTGTAAAATCGTGTGACCAACGGCAACGCCATTACGAGTGAGTGTGGTAGATGCCACGTTCGCAGGTAAAACATTCGGTAGTTTCACTGCATAACCATTCGAGTAGCCTGCCCCCATCGCTTGAAGAGTGTAATCTACGGTCAAGTTTTTAAGTTCTCGTTGACCATTGAGCTGCTCCGTCACTTTGTAGCGCCAAACCACATCATTGAAGTCGTAGTCACCTTTTAGTGGCCAGTTATCCTCAAAGGCGATCGTTGCGTAGCTGTTCGAACTTGGGTAGACGGTTGTCACTGTCACATCTTCATTGTTCTCTTGGACAAGCACCTCATATTTTGAGTCTGTTGTGCCATCTTCGTTAACCCCATCAACAGCAATAAATGGCGTAACTTCAACAGTAAAGATCAAATCATTAAAATCGTTGTCTCCCGTTGGACGATAAATATCCTCAAAGCCAAGTACCAAAAACTCATTCTCTGTATCCAGGAAAGCAACATTATGTCTTCTATTGTCAGCTGACGCCTCAGGGTTAAGCGCTGGATAGCTGTAGAAAGGTGTGCCCCAGCCACCAAGCCACGGGATGTTGTTATAAGATCCTTCCCAGCCCCAACCATTCGAGATGATAAAAAAGGCTAATGTTTGACCTGCCGTAAGCTGGACACTGAGATCGATGGAGTCCCCTTCTTGCATTTCCCCAACATCAGCAACGGACGTATTAGGAAACACCACGACGTGTGCGTTGATATCGTCTTTAGTAGCTGGAGGGTTATTGGTATCAAAAACGAAGTAACCAAGAGTGTTACGGTAACCCGCCCCTTCGTTCAAAAAAGTGATTGTGGCTGTGGCGTACTCTGCACCGTCCAACTCATCATCAATGTCGATGCTCGAGTAGCGCTCAGGGGCAATAAAAGCGCTGTTGACGGTGGTACCTTCAGGCAACATCGAATAGACGTTGGTTAGCACGTCTTGGGGCAGTGATGCTGACACCGAATACGTATTATTAGGTTTACCTTTTGCTGAATAGTTGGACGCATCCGCGCCAGATTCAAACGTTAGATCCGCCGTGGTCAACGCCATCGCGACACATGGCACCAAGCAACTCGGCAGTATGACTGAATTCCAATTTTTCATTCTGTTCCCTCTTTCACTAGCCTGAAACGTGTAAAGAGGAGAGGAGCAAGTATAGTGCCGAAAAATAAATTCTTTCATAACAAAGATTTATATTCGAGCTATTCATTTTTCTCAATTTGAGAATGAAGTTGAAATGGAAACAAAAACCACAAAAAAGGTTGATAATGACAAAGCCACTATCAACCTTTAGCAATCGGTGGAGAATGATCAGTTGTCGTCCCCAAACTTACTCAATACGGGTAATGAAACTGTATTTATCAGAGTCCGCTTTCGTCATCCAATACTCACCAGAAGCTGGGGCTGAATTTAGGGTAAACATATAAAAAGCGATCCCTTTGTCTCCCATCACCTTCTTAAAGTAAGTCGCTTGGCTGCGATGGCTCTCGTTAGTGTAAGGAAATTCTTTCGCGGTTTTATCTCCCTCAGCCCAACTATGCACACCAACCTGCTTATTCTGTTCAATGGCTTTACTGGTGTCTGCACGTTGTAAAATACGTGGGTAACCCGCTGCGAATAAGTCCGTACCACCCGAGAAAACCGACCCTCTTGGAGTCACGATGGTTGTCATCTTATTGCTATGGATCATGCGTCCGGTGTACATGTTGATTTCATCATCGCCACTCCCCCCAATATGATTATCGAACTTTAATGTCATATCTCGGCCTTGAGATAACTTCACAATATCAAACAGCTGAGAATAGGTTGATACGCCTAACGTTGAGTCAATGCGCTCACCAACACCGGGCTCATTAAATCTATCTCGGTAAAAGGCTTGAAAAGCGAACGAAGTGGTAACCGTGACTTTGTTATCTTGTAGAGAGCGGTTTAGAACCGTAGAGCCTAGCGTTGTCACGTAATCTAACGCTTCGGTATAGAACTCAAATTCAATAGGCTGTTTTCTGTCACTAGTTGTCGTTTGGATTAACGTGGTTTCATTCGACACTGAGCGCTGTGCAGCATTGCACTCAAACGCATCATAGAAGTTGCCTTCCTTGTAAACGCCACAGGTATCAACTCCAGCATCGGGGAAATACACGTCAATGGTTTGACCCAGTCGGTCGACAAGCCTGATGACTTTCTTCTGCTCACTTATGTCCTCGGCAAACATCACTTTCTCGTACTGCACACCATCGTAATTCAGTATGAAGGCTTCTTGGATCTCTTCTCGCTCTTGATACAACTCTCCTAGCTTGGCCGATGAGAACACGTAATCGGCTTTGGGTTGAGGTAATTGTTTCTTCATTGTGTTGGAGCCAGACTGGCATCCAGCTAACAGGATTAATGGTAATGCCAACAACGCGTTTCGATAGTACTTCATGCAATGATTCCCCAAACGTAAGATGGGGAAATTCTATTATTTAGACTTCAAACTATCTGTAGTGGGAATGTAATAGAATGTACAGCGACTGATACTCGAAAAAACGGGACTGCCTCCAGGCTTATTGAAAGTCACCCGAGAGTTCCAAGTATCCCATTGGGTATGGCTTAGTGCACCTACCGCTTTACATCTAGTCTCTTGAAATAGAACCTCGCCATTAAACCCATTCGAAAATTGGGTTTGGTGGCGGCCAGTCTTACATTTGAACAATGTTTTTTATTTTTGTTATAAATGCCAATTCAGCATTGAACTAACTTATAAAGTGTTTAATCATTTGCATCAGGTATTTTTCGTGAAGCATTCGAACCGAATATGCAACTATGATTATCCGAGTAAGATAATTGCACTCACGAAATCTCATAAATTAAACACACGATAAGGCTGATAATGGAATGACAAAACCTAGAATGATCATCGTGGAAGATGATTTGAAGCTTCAAAGAATGTTGCAAGACTACTTTATCGCACAAGACTTTGACGTCTCGGTACTCGATGATGGCAGCAGTGCTGCACAGACCATCCTCGCTGAACAGCCAGACATTGTCTTATTGGATCTGATGCTTCCTGTAAGCGACGGACTTACAATCTGCCGACAGACGCGTACACATTACAAAGGTAAAATTCTGATGCTCACCGCTAGCGATGACGACTTTGATCATGTCGCAGGCTTAGAGACAGGGGCTGATGACTATGTCACCAAGCCAATCAAACCAAGAGTTCTGCTTGCAAGAGTTCGTTCATTATTACGCCGCCAAGACGCTAACACCGCTTCAGCCGATGACTCGGACAGCCTACAGTTCGATCAACTGTTGTTGAAAAACACCTATAAGAAATGCGAACTGGCGGGTGAGGTTTTGTCACTTACCGACAGTGAGTTTGACCTACTCTGGCTATTAGCGAGTAACCCAGATACACCACTATCTCGCGACTATTTAACAAAAACGTTGCGCGGCATTGAGTATGACGGGATTGATAGAACCATTGATAACAAAGTCGTACGCCTGAGAAAAATACTGGGTGACGACCATGCGCCAGCAGAAAAAATTCAGACCATTCGCGGTAAAGGTTACTTATTTGTTTCCACCGCTTGGCATTAACCTCGCTCAGTACGAGCGTAATGAAAGAGAACAATTATGCGACGTATCTATTTGGAGTCCCTAATAGGGCTGTTAGTTTGTTTTATGGCAGGTATTATCGCCTATGAAATCAGTGTCTATCAGCTCAATACTGACTACGAATATGTACTGCAAGATTATGAAGCGGCAGCCCATCAACAGCTGATAGAAAACATCGTTAAGAATCAAGGGCTTGAAGCTGCTCATCAAGCAATAAACCAGTTTGTCAAAACCACACGAAATAAACTGGTGATCCTCAGCCCACAAGATGAAATACCAGACCCCGTTTCACAATTCTTCATTGCTCATCCAGACTCCTTTATCTTTCATGATGACGAACGTGACCTGTGGTTTCGCTTAGCAAGTAGTGACAACACTTACCACTACCTCCCCAACAGCGAAGCGTTTGTTAGGCAAAAGATAGAGTTAGAGGATGATCTTATTTGGTTGTTCTTTTTAGGAAGCTTTATCTTATATGGCTTATGCCACGTACTGGTCATATTCCGCCGAGTTAAAAAGCTAGAATCTGCCACTCTCAGCTTTGCAGAAGGGGACCTCTCTTCGCGCGCTGAAACCTCAAGTGGCATTGCGATTGGATCATTGAACAAGTCCTTCAACCTCATGGCCGATCGGATTCACCGCTTAATTGAAAGTAATCGCTCGCTCACCAATGCGGTCGCTCATGAACTGCGCACACCAATATTTCGTATTCAGTGGCAAGCTGAAATGCTGAAAGACACGCCGTTAAGCGAAGAACAAGAGAAAACCATTGAGAGCATTGTTGAAGACACGGAAGAGATGGAGAAGATGGTTGATGAGCTTTTGTATTATGCCAAGCTCGACAGCACTGAACTCGAAAGCCTACAGCAGCCATTGGAAATAAAAGACTTTCTCGAGCACGCGACGACGCGCTGGAGCAAAGAGACCGCGCTCAGTATTGACCTTTACTTACCAGAACACAAGCAATCGATAGTCGCTGACGAAACCCTGCTCAATCGTGCTTTGGATAACCTCGTACGTAACGCCATGAAATTTGCACGCACACAGATTTCAATTGAAGTAACTAAACACCAAGAGCAGCTGCAAATCGCGGTGCACGACGATGGTGATGGCGTTGCAGAAGAACACCGAGCACACCTATTCGATCCCTTTTATGTTGGCGACAAAGCACGTAACAAAGCGAAGAGTGGTCATGGCTTAGGGTTATCTATCGTCCATAAAATCTGCGCCCAACACCATGCAACCGTCCAAATTGCTCAAAGCCCAAGCTTGAAAGGTGCGGTCTTCACCATCACTTTTCCACTGTGTAACGAAGCAGCTGACAAAGCCATACAGTAACGACAAAACACCTCTGGAATAATGCTCACATCGGTTGGGAGACACTGTCTCCCTATCCATTTATTCGATCTAGATAGCCTTGGTACCGCTATTGATGGCTTGTCACTTGAGTGCGGCGAAGAACCGCTCCGACGTTCTTTATGAGTCATGAGTGCCAAAGGGTAACCCTCTAGATCCCAATTATTCTAAAGGTATGTTTATGAAAAAGTTATTAGTTGTTTTGGGCATTGTCTCTCTTGCAGGCTGTTCAGGTATTAGCCACAACGATGAAGTGTACACAGCGCACGCTGAAAGCTTCAATATCGTAGGCTTCCAAATTCCTGGTAACACACAAGATCGTGCAATGGAACTGGTTCCTGAAGGCGCAAGTGTTGATACCATCCGTTCAACAAACTCTGACACAAGCTCCGCCCTTGGTATCATCAACCGCATTATCGGTATCGACTACGTTCAAGTTGGCGGTAAGAAACAGTAAGTTGCCAGAGCTTGCGTAACTTTAAACGCTAGCGAACCCAAGCAAGAATCTTCAAACCAGTGGCATCCGTCGCTGGTTTTTTTGTTCCTGACTTTTTGAGCGCTGTGCCAAAAAACGTCTCAAAAATCGCGATGCGAAATAAATGACAACTTAAGCAATAAGCGTCTAAAAGATAGAATCTTCGTCAAAATCATTTTTAAAATCGCTTAATCGTCGCAAAGTACAACGTACGCATTTCAACCATTTACTCTTCTATCAGCTTGAACTCAATTAATTGAGGCACAAATCAATTCACACAATGGGGTTATTTCACTTCGATAAATAACAGTTAATAAATTCATCATGATTTTATAAATAAAACATATGATTACGTCGAAAAATAAACAGAAATCATAACCATCTGTAAATACGAGAAATATAACTTTCATGAATAAAAGAGAGCTCTGCCATGCTACTAATTAATCCGAACGAAGAATGTAAATTCAATGTGATATTTTTGTTACGTTTTCATGGATTTTACATGGAAAGAGAAAATAACAATGAAAATGAAAAAGCGTTTAGTTGCCGTTGCTATAGCTAGTGCTATGTCTTTATCAGTGCACGCGGGTGAATCCGTTAGCATTAATCAACCGATCAACTTTACAAGCTTCTCTGGGCTAAATACTCAGTTAGGCGTCAGCAATTCTTCAAGCTTCAAAATGGTTAAAGAAGTTAACCTGAAAAAGCGCGGTATCTACAAAGTTAAGATCCAACAAAACATTTGGGGGACGCCGGTTTGGGGGCACTACCTAAACGCAACCCAAAGTGTTCAAGGTGGCGCACTTAAGTCTGTTCAAGGTCGCTACCTGAAAACCACGACTCTGGAGCGCTCTTTCGTTAAGCCATCCATCAACAGTGCTCAAGCTGTTGAACTGGCGAGTAAAGACCTAAAAGCCCAGAGCTTAGCTAGCAAATCACTAGACAACGTACAACATGAGCTGTTTATCTACCAAGCCGCGTCGAAGCAAGGTGTTGGAGCACAAGGGGGTGATAAGACACGCCTCGTGTACGTGGTTTCTTACCTTGTGAAAGGTAGCGAAAAGCCTTCACGCCCATTCACTATGCTGGATGCTCATACGGGTGAAATCATCGACCGCTGGGAAGGTATTGCTCACGCTCAGATAGGGACAGGCCCTGGCGGTAACGAGAAGACAGGCATGTACGAATACGGTACCGACTACCACTACCTTGATGTTCAAGAGAATGGCACTGAGTGTGTGATGGAATCGGAAAACGTTGTCACGGTTGACCTAAATGGCGCAACAGACGGTGATACTGTTTACAGCTACGAATGCCCTCGCAACGAGCATAAAGAAGTGAACGGAGCTTACTCTCCTCTGAACGATGCTCACTACTTCGGTAACATCGTTTTCGACATGTATAAAAACTGGTTCGATACAGCACCACTCTCTTTCAAACTCATGATGCGTGTCCACTACGGTTCTAACTACGAGAACGCATTCTGGGACGGCAAAGCGATGACCTTTGGTGATGGTGAAAGCTTCTTCTACCCACTTGTGAGCTTAGACGTGTCTGCCCACGAGGTGAGCCACGGTTTCACAGAGCAAAACTCAGGTCTGATCTACGCAAACCAATCTGGTGGTATGAACGAAGCATTCTCTGATATGGCCGGAGAAGCAGCAGAATACTACATGAAAGGCACCAACGACTGGATGGTAGGTCGCAACATCTTTAAAGGTGACGGTGCTCTACGTTACATGGATGACCCATCGCGTGACGGTTCTTCAATCAACAACGCATCGGAATACTACGACGGCTTAAACGTGCACTACAGTTCAGGTGTATTCAACAAGGCGTTTTACCACCTTGCAACGACACAAGGATGGGACACAAAGAAAGCATTCGAGTTGTTCGTATTGGCTAACCAGATCTACTGGTCGGAAAACAGTGATTTCTGGCAAGGTGCTTGTGGCGTGAAAAACTCTGCGTCCGATCTTGGCTACAATACCGATGACGTAGTTTCTGCATTCGCATTGGTGGGAGTGACGCCATGTGATGAGCCACCACTACCGCCAGAGCCTGAATATCAGCGTCTAGAAAATGGTGTTGAAGCACCAGTGGCTGGTGAAACAGGTTCCAAGACTTACTTTGATATCGAAGTGCCAGAAGGCCAAAACAAACTGACGATTGATCTTGCTGTCTCTACAGGTGATCCAGATATGTATGTTGGCCTAGATTATGCGCCAAGCCCACAAGAGAACATCTGTAAGAGTGAAAGCGTGACGAATGAAGTTTGTGTCATCGAGAACCCAACAGCAGGTCGCTACACCGTTAACATTCTGGGCTACTCAGAATACTCAGGAGCCAACCTGAAAGCGGCGTATGAAGCGGGCAGCGCCAACGTGCCACCAGTATCTTCATTCGAACACACCGTGGTCGGTAAAGAAGTAGAACTTCGAAGCACAAGCTCAGACAGCGACGGCCAGATTGTCTCTTACCAATGGGACCTTGGCGATGGCAGCACACAAACGGGTGAAGTAACTCGCTACACCTATGCTGAAGCGGGCAACTACGTAGTAACACTAACCGTAACTGACGACGCTGGCGTTGCAACATCAACAAGCAAATCAATCACGATTGAAGGTGACTCTGCGGAAGGTTTCCCACTAAAACTGAAATTCGGTAACAAGAACCCGAATGGTAAAGCTCGCGTCAAGCTAGCATGGGATTACGACACTAACGATTACTTCGTGATTAAGCGTAATGGCAAAAATGTTGGTGCAACAGACTTCAACTCATACGTCGATAAGTTCCGTCACAACGGCACAGTAGATGTGGAGTACCAAGTGTGTACCTCAAGCGATGTTTGTTCAGAAACCAAGCACTACCGTTTCATCAAAGCACAATAATCGATAGTTAATTCAGGGCTCCGAAAGGGGCCCTTTGACTATGTGGGTAATGAAAATCCTCATAGCTAAAACAATAAAAAACAAAAATATAACGATAAAAAGGACATCAAATGGCTATTCAAAAAAGTATCCTCGCTATGGCTCTATTTGGCAGCGCTACGGCTTATGCATCTTTAGGAATCACACCGCCAGCAAGCTCAGAAGTTTGGATCACAACCGATGCTGACGCTCAGCACCTGATAGTTGAACACGGCGCAACGGTATACCCAGCTGTGAATGGAAATAAACACTCCATCATTGCAAAAATCAACGCAAAACAGTTGGCTAAACTTTCTAGCCACATGCACGAAGAAACTCACCGCTGTGGTGGCTACATGGTTCATGAAGACAAGGCTAGCGCATTAAAAGCTGCCGCAATGCCGCTGACAATGAGCACCTTCGAAAAACCGGCGATCAGCCATCAAGATACAGTGAATGATTTACTCGCTCAGGTTGAGCCAAGCAACATGGTTACGACCATCGAAAATCTAACCGACTTCACCAACCGTTTTTATACCACTTCTACGGGTGTTGCTGCTTCAGATTGGCTGCTAGATCGTTGGAAAAGGGAAATCGAAGATGTGCCATACGCTTCGGCACGCCAAATCACGCACGCAGAATATCCGCAAAAGTCTGTCGAAGTCACCTTACTTGGCGCGAAGTATCCAGAAGAGATCGTTGTCGTTGGCGGACACCTCGACTCAACTGTTGGTTCTTGGACGAGCGAAGGGACAATCTCTCCAGGAGCAGACGATGATGCGTCGGGAATTGCTACCGTTACTGAATCGCTGCGTTTGATGATAGCTAGTGGTATTCAGCCAGACAAAACCATCAAGTTCTATGGCTATGCGGCTGAAGAAGTGGGGCTGCGTGGCTCACAAGATGTGGCTAATGCACTTAGAGACGAACAAGCAAATGTTGTCTCTGTACTTCAGTTGGACATGACTAACTACAATGGCTCGGCGCACGATATCACCTTCATCACGGATTATACCGACAGCAACCTAACGGCTTACCTAAGTGAGTTGATTGACACCTATGCTAGCGACATCAGTTACAGTTTCGACCGTTGTGGTTATGCCTGTTCCGATCACGCCTCATGGCACAACGTCGGCTACTCAGCAGCTATGCCGTTCGAGAGCATGTTCAACGACTACAACCCTAGCATCCACACTCAGCATGATACGATTGAGAACTCAGACCCGACTGCAACCCATGCCTCAAAGTTCGCTAAGTTGGCGATTGCTTATCTCGTTGAAACTAGTTTGGATTCACCTGTTGCAGGTCCAACAGAACTTCAGTATGACGTCCCTATTGAAGGACTATCCGCAGGTTACGGTGAAGAGCAATTCTTTACCGTAACGACGGAATACGCAGGGCAATTGACCGTAACCATAACGGGGCCTCGCAGTGGCGATGCCGACTTATACGTCAAATATAACGGTGTGGTATCGAAAGCGGACTTTGACTGCCGCCCGTACCAGAATAGCAGCAATGAACAATGTGTACTGAACAAACCTGCGGGTGAATTCAGCATCATGGTGCGCGGCTATCGCAACTTCAGCGATGTGTCTATCATCGCTAACTTTATTCCTGAACTTCTCTAGGGCTGACTAGCTAAACTCAAGCATGACATGGCTTACTGCCAAAATAACCAAAACAAACGCAGCCAAACCGGCTGCGTTTTTTGTTAGAGAGACTGAGGAACTTGAGAGCCAATACTATTTTACGAAAATGCGTTAATTTAAGTGTAAATAGAGAAATTCTTTTCACCTAATAATGACCATAAATATATTACGCTTATTTTAATCAGTGAAAACTACTCCCACACATTAACTTAAAGAAAAGCTAAAATAGAAAAGCCTTAATTAGAGGCCCCTTTATTAATTCTATTCTCTCCTCTCTATTATGGGAATCCACAACTCAGACCAGTAAGAAAGTTTAAATAAAATTAAACAAACTTTCATTTTATGATTTATTTAAAGTAAACAAATGTCATAACCTTATTTTAATTAAGGGTAATAATCAACGAGCACCCCCATACACACCAAGGCATAAGCAATAAAACCAACAAGTAAGACCAGTTTAATTCTGGGATGTTGGTTCAATAAAAACAAGCGCTTGATACACCAAATAAATAAGTAATCAATGCATTTAATAAATATTGCATATATTAATTAGATGTATATTATTCACAAATAAACCAAGCTTATACGTGAATTTTATAAGTGTTATATTACTTGAAGTTCGGATATTCATCTGAATTATAATAAATCTTAAAAATAATCAACACTGCTTATATTGGAACAAGTTATGAGTGCTAAACTAAAAATAATGCTTTCTATTATGGGGCTAACAGTCATGTTAATCATGACGACAAGCTTTTTAAGCTGGAAGAATTTCGAGACTTCGTCGACCGTAAGTTATAAAAAACAGTTGGGATATAAATCTCAACTTATCGCAGATACTATCGGACAGAAAATTAATCGCTACTTTGATATTTTGAACGTAGTGAGCAATGAGCTGTCTTTCGATGAGCGTGGTCAAGTCGACACATCACGAGCAATCACAACGCTCCATAGTGCCATGAGCTCAACCAAGGTTACTAACATCTACTTTTCTCTAGCGGATGGTACTTCCTACTCGTCAAAAACCAATGGCATCATCGAAAACTTTAATGCCAAAACCAAACAACGCGAATGGTTTTTGAAAGCAATGAGCGGCGAGGACAAAATCATTACTCGCCCTTATTTGGCATCAACCGGCGACCAAGTAATGTCTCTAGCAACGCCTATCTACAAACAAGGCAAGATTGTCGGCGTTGTTGCTCTAAACATCCTGGTTGAAGACCTGACTAGATTCACCGAGCAACTCACCACAAATAATAAAATCTTCGTCACTCGTGAAGACGGCTTTATCTTAGCTGCACAAAACGCGTCTTTGATAGGTAGAAATATCTTCAACGAGATCCCAGCTTTCGCAAACAGAGACACCACTCGAGAAGAGAGCTTCGAGTACATTTATGAGAATACTGAGTTCTTGGCAGCAGGCGCTAAAATCAACGATCTTGGTTGGAGTGTCTGGGCGTGGGATAAAGAGAGCAATGTTAATCAAGACTCAAAGGATAACCTCACTGAAACTCTGATCACCTCTTTGACGCTACTGTTCATTTGTGCGGGTTGCGTGTACTACGTTGTTGAAGTTTTGGTTTACCGCCCACTCGGTGGAGAGCCAAGCGAAATAGAAGCGACAGTAGCTAAAGTAGCCTCTGGTGACTTTACCGCAATCAAACAGCAACAGGGTAAAACGATTGGTATTAACGCTGCGGTTAACGATATGGTCAATGAGCTGAGCACCACAATTGAAACCATCCGTAATTCATCAAACGACCTGTTTACCTTTGCCGAAGGCATAACCAACGCTGCCGACAACGTGAATGCCAGCTCTGCCTCACAAATGGAACAGCTAGAGCAAACTTCGACGGCAATGAACGAAATGTCGGTCGCTGTAGATGAAGTCGCACAAAACGCCCATCGAGCTTCAGAAGCGGCAATGCAAGCAGCTCAAGAAGCACAGTCTGGCAATCAAACGTTCGATACTGTAAATCACAGTATTGTGAGCCTCTCTCAAGGGATTCAAGAAGTATCCGATGTTATTAACACTGTAGGTGAGAAAACCTCAAGCATTGGCACCGTATTGGACGTGATCAAAGACATTGCAGACCAAACTAACCTACTCGCTCTTAACGCAGCCATTGAAGCCGCACGAGCAGGTGAGCAAGGTCGAGGCTTCGCAGTTGTTGCTGACGAGGTTCGTAACCTAGCCAACCGCACTCAACAGAGTACCAACGAAATTCAAGAGGTGATTACTTCACTGCAACTTGAAGCCAATAGCTCTATGGAAATGATGCAGATGAACAGAGAGGCGTCAAATGTCACCATGGAGAATGCGAAGCAAGCACAGGCTTCACTCAATGAAATCTCGAGCTCTATTACTATTATTGAAGACATGAATACACAGATAGCCACAGCGACTGAAGAACAGACCCTTGTCGCAGGCGAAATCAACCAGAGTATCGTTGACGTCAATGACAAAGCCCGTCAGACACACAGCTTGTCTGCATCGAACCAAGAGAAAGCGTCAGAGCTTATTGCACTGTCTGAGAAGCTCACACAAGCAGTCAGTACCTTTAAGCTAAACCGTTAACCTCAGCAAGATTCAATAAAGACTGATTAGGGGAAGCTATTCCCCTAATCACAACACCAAAACTAAACCTCATATCACCCCCCAGGTGATTTGAGTAGACGATTTTTCAAAACACCTCACACAACAACCTCTAGTTATCTCTTTTCCATCTCGGCAAGGAGAGGCTTTTTGCTTTCTAAATTAAGCATATAACTTCGCTAACAATAAGGATAAACCTATGAAGTTAAAAAGATTAGCACTTATTACTGCTATGATTTCATCCAACGTTAATGCCTTTCAGGTCTGTAACATCGGAGACGAATATAACGTCTTGGACAGCGAAAGCTTTCATCAGATCCGACAGAAAAACTATGATGCCTTCGGTGAAGGTATTACTCCTGAAAACCTGTTTCCATCAGCGCCAGAGCACATTGTCGACTTAAAACCCTCTCTCTCTGAAGCCAGTGATGTTTTCCCTGAAACTGCCACCTTACTAGAAACAGGCCCCACCTCAGCTGTTACGCTAGCACCTGAGGAAGCTGTAAGGCTGATGGACACTTTGGGCCGTTCAACGACAGGGCTAGCAAAAGGTGCACTGGAAGCTCTGGGACCGATTGGCGACGCGGTTGCCGTTGGGCTTTGGGCAAATGAGGTCGCAACTAGCTTCCAAGATGAATCACGTACCTCTTACGATCGATTTGCCACAGTAATGGGGCTCGTCGATTGGTTTGGCGTTTTAAAGCTGCCTGCGAGAGAGATCGACCGCCAAATTTTGAGTAGTCGCTGGGATAGAATTGCAGCAGGTAACCATTACAGTTATCACGTTCATGAGGATCTCGTTACGCAGCAAGATTTAAGAGACAAAATTTATTGGGCAGAACTCGCCTCAGACCAGCAAGCGATGTTGAACGCCGTTGCACGCGGCTTTGCCACCGATCTTGCCCTCAAATACCAACAACATTATCAAGAAGTGGTAAAAGCTCAGACCATTATGGCGGAAGAGCTGATCACCGCGGTCGATCACGAGCTCCGCAAGGCCATCTTTAGCCAACTGGCTCTCGACCACAAAGACTCTCAACTGTTTGCATCGGACATTGCCTCTAGCTGTAACGAGGAAACTCGAGTGCTGGCAGACCTTTATCCTGATCATGATATTGAAGAGAGTAACTCCCTACCACCAGCATTACCTTCAAAACGCCAAGCGAACCGCGCATTGGCCAAACTTCAGCACTGTCAGCAGAACCTGCTAGATCAAGCCATTGCCAAACTGAATGAGTTGCGAACAGGTCAAATTGAGGGGCTAGACCAAGCTGCAGTTCAACAGCTGTATGCACGCACACTTGCGGCTAAAACACAGATCATCGAAACGGCAGATAATCATGTCAATCTACTGATGAGCAAGCTACAAAGAGAGATGTTCACACAAGGTGATATCGCCATAGAGCGACTATTCCGTTCAGGTTCGGTAGAAACCATGCATAATTTCCTCAAGGGACAAGCCGAGCGCAGCGCCATTGACGAGATGACACGCAGCATTCTGGGGCGCCCAGCAACAACACAAGAAATACGCAACAAAGAGATCGTCCTGCAAAGTGGTTACGAAAAATGCGTTCGTATTGGCATTCTAGGAGGCGATCCAAACTTTAGGGGTTGCGTTGAGTACGCTTGGGTGCCAGCAGAAACTCGCCCATTTATTCCATCTGAAGATACCGTTATTGCTCAGATCTTGCCGCCAAGCAAAGAAGCAGTAAAACGCGTGCTTTTCGATTCACTTAGTAACCTAATTGATCATGGTTGGAATGCCGAAGCAGAGGAGCGTTGGTTGGAACAACAGTTGCTGGATTTTTCTGCGCAGCAACGTCTAAAAAAGCAAGCTGAATTCGACAAACAACAGGTTTATCACTGGTTACTGGACTCAAGCGCAATGCTTGAAGGTGAATGTGGTGGCGGTAGCGCATGTGCTGGGTGGAGCTTGTCTTACCTTCAAAAAGAGAACCTTTCACGACAAGCGTCGCTACATTATATCAACAATTGGCACGCAAATTACTCAGGCAAAGGCGCCTATGTGCATTCGAAGCGCTATCAAAAGCTTGGTGGCTTGATCACCACTGCGCTAGAGAGTGAATGGCAGGCTAAGAGAGCCGTCGAGTTTTATAGCTTCACTTACCCAGGTAGCATTGATCTTCAGAAAAATGCGCCACTGATTTATTCTGCACTGAAATCGTCCTCACTGGATCTTGCTCACCTGCAAGGCAACACGCTGCAACTCGCGAAAGGGATCGTAAAAACTCGTCTTGCTGAAGCGATCAGTGTCTCCGACAGCAACGGTATTGAGTGGCTACATTCACAAGTGGGCCAATTCCAGCGCTATACATCGATCATCCATTCTCAGCATATCTCTACTGGGCACTACGCCTCTGGGGAAGGTGAAGTCACCGCTCTGTTTTCAGAGATGCTGCCTGCTCACCTTATGCGCTACCTGATTTCAGACATCATCCCTGATAGCTACGATGCGCGCATTGAGCGTTCTATCGACGCCATCTTTAACCCAACGTCTGAACTCAATCAAAAACTCGATAAGTTAAGCAATACAAATGAAAACTTTACCGATAAACCGGGCCGTAGCTGCATGATTTACTACCCATACCTTAAGAGCGCACTGCTTGATGTTGCGGCTGATGATGCTCTGTATTGGATTTCACCTATCTCAGAATGGTACGACGCCGTCACTCGCCAACAGCTCAATATGTTTGGGGCTCTGAAATATGCCGTCATCAATCAGAACACTTTCGGCATTCCATGTGATTTAAGCCCTAACAGCTACCAATACCAATAAAGGGCGGACACTATGAATACTCGTTTTTTATTACTGCTCTGTTGTCTGAGTTTTACGACCTTCTCTCAACCGTTTGATTCGCTCAAACAGCCAAACCGTTCAGAGGAAGAAGTGACCCAGCTAGCAGAAGACTTCAAAGACTGGTCAAAGGCTTCCAATGATTGGCGCTATTCCTTTATCACTGCTAATGAAAAGGAAGCAGTGGAAGACTTTTCCATTTCTGGCTATCAGACCGCTAATGACTACCTAAGAGCCACTGACACCTCAACATGGGGTGTCGCAGGGGCGGATGCGAGGCAGTACATTCGCACGGTTAAATCGGCACTCAACAAGCTGCCAAAATACAAAGGGACCGCCTATCGAGGCACTTGGGTAAAACAATCTCTGCTTAATAAGCTCGAAGAGGGGGACGTGTTGGTCGAGCCAGCATTTACCTCAACTTCGACTCTCCCAGAAGTCGCTAAGCGCTTTTCAGTAGTGCATCCCAACTCCCCGCAAAGGCTCAAGCGAGTACTGTTTGAAGTCAAGATCAATCAGGGGGGGCACACCATTGCTGGGCTTTCGGAATACAGCAAAGAAGCAGAGGTTCTATTTGCGCCAAATGCACACTTTCGAATCACCCAGATAGAGCGAACCTCTAACCACACCTACATTGGCGTGGAAACGGTAAAGGCATCTGCCGCCAAAAATACTCAGAAATATAACCTCTATTCAGGCGAAGAAGTAGAAGCGTCATTTTGGCACTCTCTCGTTTGTACATAAGCTAAGGGTCAAGCAATGAAAAAATTTATTTGGGGGCTTTGCCTCTCTTTATTGACAAGTTTTTCGGCACAGAGTGAGGAGTTTCCAGAGTTTAAAGGCCGTTCACTCTCCTATCAGGCGCAACAACAAATTGCGGATGACCTGATGGATTGGGCAACGACGCACCATGTAAAAGCTGAAAAAAAGATGATCAGTGAAGAGTACTCTGCCATTAAGAATTACGGCCGAGTTGACCATGATGTGGTGAATGAATACATGAGAGCGGGAGAGCCTGAAGGCTACTTATCCGAAATGTTTGGCCGTACATTGAAATCACGCGTATTCCACATGCGAAATGTCATGAATAAACTGCCTAACTACAAAGGTACGGTTTATCGTGGCTCATCCATCAAGAACTCACTGCTCGATAAACTCAACGTGGGTGATATTCTGCATGAGAAAGCGTTTTTATCGACATCAACTCTACCAAGTGTCGCCAAGCACTTTTCTTCAGCCGGTGTTTATGAAGGTGCTTCTGCTGCTCAATTCAAAATTGAACTCAAGTCAGCAGGTCGCGCCATTAACGCGTACACGTTCAAACCAGATGAAGCAGAAATACTCGCGAAGCCAAACACCTACTTTCGAGTAGAAGCGATTGAGCGAGTCTCACCGAAGAAGAACTACATCAAGATGCGTGAAATAAAGAACCCCTCACGGTACCTAAAAGCGGAACCTGATATCCACATTTATGACAGTTACAGCGGTGAAGAAGTCGCGGCTCGCAGCCGCAGTTCACTCTCTTGCCTGTAGTCTAGCGTGCCTGCTACTTTGTAAGCGGCTGATAAAAAAAAGACCATCATAATGATGGTCTTTTTTATTATTGAAGCTGGGGTAATTTAACTACTTGTTTTACGCATTATCTTGCCACAAATGTATTCGCCAATAGGCATCGCTGAGGTCGCCGCTGGCGATGGTGCATTGCACACATGCAAGCTTCTTGGGCTTTCCGCAAACAGGAAGTCATGAACCAAGGTACCATCCTTCAGTACCGCTTGAGCACGAATACCTGCCGGGTAGGGTTTGAAGTCAGACACAGTGATGCTTGGGCAGTACTTATTAACCAACTTTAGATACCCCGCCTTCCACCACGAGTTTTTGAACTCAACCAAACCGGTTTTTAGGTGCTTAGCCGTCACCTTCCAAAAGCCAGCAAAGCTCAGCATCTGCAAGGTATCCTTAACACTAAAATTCAACTTACCGTAGCCTTCCCGCTTCCACCCTTGAACCGCGTTAGGCCCTACCGTTACCGAGCCATCAATCATGCGTGTTAAATGCACACCGAGGAAAGGCAGTTCAGGGTCAGGGATCGGATAGATAAGGTGGTTCACCACTTGGTTATGTTTAGGATCAAGCTGATAGTATTCACCGCGATAAGGGAGGATTTGGAAGTCAGTTTCAATACCAAGCATCTTGGTCATTCTGTCCGCCATTAGGCCTGAGCAAGTGATCAAAAATCGACTGTTCAACTGCAAGGTTTGCCCATCCACTTTGCAGGTTAACTGAACCTCATCGTCTTGCTCATCAGCCAGGATAACTTCCGTGCCTAAACTCAACTCCCCACCCGCCTCAACAAACTGCTGAGCCATCACTTCAGTGACTTTTTTGTAGTTTACGATACTGGTGGTTTTGACGTAAATCGCCCCTAAACCAGTGATGTTCGGCTCGGCGAGTTTGAGCTGCGCTTGGTCCAATAAATCGACATCAATATCGTTATCATGACAGCGCTGATAGAGCGCGTTCATGCGCTCAACTTCTTGCTCATTGGTCGCAACCAATAACTTACCGCAGTTTTCGACGGGGATATCATGTTGACGACAAAACGCGATAGTACGCTCTGCGCCTCGCTTACAGAAATCCGCTTTCAAGCTACCCGGAGCGTAGTAAACGCCAGCGTGAATCACACCACTGTTGTGACCCGTTTGATGCTGCGCAAAGCCACGCTCCTTTTCGACTAAAAGGATACTTTTATCAGGGTGAGCTTGTTGCAGTTGCCATGCCGTCGACACGCCAACAATGCCACCACCAACGATAATATAGTCGTATATTGAGTTCATAATGTTCCTACATTCAGTCCTTTAAATTATAGGGAAGAAGCGGCAGTATCAGGCTCGGTTTGAGGCAAAGACTTTTGCTCTTCATCCGACGGCTTTTTCACTTGATTGATATCGTACTTACGACCGCTGTAGATGAAGATAGCAACAAACAGTGCCACACCGACCAGGCGAATCACGATTGACACATCAGGCCAAACTAAAGCCACACCTAAGGCAATCAATACCGCGCGCAACACAAGATTGATTTCGCTCTCGAGGTAACCTTCAATCGCTGCAATAAATGCATAAGTACCAATAATAGCAAAGCCACCAGTCACTAAAACCGAGGTCACATCCCAACTTACCAAGTTGGTGTAAGCGATAAGCAGTGGCACCAAGTACAAGCCTTTAGCGATCTTCCATGCCATTAAGCCCGTTCTCATTGGTGGCGTTTTAGCAATTGTCGCTGCTGCAAAAGCGGTCAAACAAACCGGTGGCGTCACGTTGCTGTCTTGCGATAACCAGAAAATGATTAAGTGTGCAGACAATAGAGCAAGGCTAATCGCTTCCAAGCCTAAGCTTTGCTCAAGCAGCGTTTCCACAAAATTAGCGGGCACTAACGCAATCAGTTCTTTTGCAGTTTCCAGAGCCATAGGTGCGTTAAGCAGTTCCAGCTTTTCTGGTGCTGCCAACATGAAAATTGCTTTCGCCTGCTCTGGTAACTGACCCGAAACCAACAGGTCAAGCAGCTGGCTTTCAGCAATTAACTTGTACAAGGCTGGAGCAGACAGAGTACCCAACACGATATAAGCCGCGGTAACTGGCAGGCCCATACCGAGAATCAAAGATGCCAGCGCGATCAAGGCAATCATCACCAACAAGTCACCATTAGCCCAACTATTGATCATCAACGAGAAGGTGTTACCTATCCCGGTGGTGCTGATCACATTGACCACAAGGCCAATACCCACGAGTAATACGGCTGTGGTTGCCATGTTTTTTGCGCCTTGAGAAAGCGCTTCGATGATCGCCTTTGGTCCCATTTTATGGTTTTTGGAGAACCACGAAGCAACCACTACCGAGACGATTGAGATACCCGCAGCGTACGTCGGCGTAAAGCCTTGCACCAATAGAGTCACCAGCACCGCAAGAGGGATAAGATTATGCCAACCAGACAAGAGTACTTTTAATAGAGGCTCACAACCCGAAGAGACTTTTTGTACACCGCTACGCTTCGCTTCAATACGTACGAAAAACGCCACTGACAAAAAGTAAATAAGCGCTGGCAAGAAAGAGACCGCAATGATATCGACATAAGGGATCTGCGTGTAAGACGCCATGATAAAAGCACCTGCCCCCATCACTGGTGGCATCAACTGCCCACCTGTTGATGCAGCAGCTTCCACACCAGCAGCAAAGCGTGAAGGGAAACCCGCTTTTTGCATCAGAGGAATACTGATAACGCCTGTCGACACCGTATTAGCCACGCTAGAGCCAGACACTGAGCCCATCAAACCAGAGCCAATCACCGCAATAAAACCAGGCCCACCGATCACTTTGCCCGCCGCCGCGCGAGAGACATCAATAATGTAGTCACCGACACCCGAGCGCACTAAGAAAGCGCCAAATAGGATAAACATGAATACGAAGGTCCAGCTGATTCTAGAGATAGAACCAAACATACCTTCCGATGAATAAAAGCTTCGATAGAGCAGTGTCTCAAGGCTCAAACCAGGAAAGTGGAAGATGCCACTGGTCCATTGCCCCCACACCACTACGTAGCTCAAACACACCAGAATAAGTACAGGAATAAACCAGCCCATGGTACGACGAATCAGCTCGATGACGATAGCAATCGCCAAGATAGAGAAGAACCAATCACTGGCGATGAACTTCACGCCTCGCTCATAAAGTGCATCCTCTGCAAAGGGGATATAGATAAGGCAAGCCAATGCTGCCAATGCGATCCCGATATCGACAGCAAGTGCCACCTTGCTCTTTTTCAGCGAGATATGAGCGGGATACCAAAGCGCACAAATGATCGCGAAACCAGCAAAGTGAGTCGCAGAGATCCAAAGCTCCGGTAAGGTAGATAAGGTATTAAACCAAATGTGTAATAGGGAGAGAATCACTCCCATGGTTGTTATCGCTTTGCCTACCCAAGGAAAATCCGTTCGGGTCGGCAATTCAAATTTTTTCAGTTCCTGCTGCAGCGAATCGCTCATAGAAAACTCCTGCTCTCTACAACAAAATGCGCAGAGAAAATCCATAAAATATGCAGGCGCACGAACCCATTCACAACGTGAACGCGCACCTATCGGTTAAGCCATTAAAGATTGGGGATCGACCAAAACAGTTAGTCGACGAAAGCCGTTAGTTAACGATCAACTCAGAAGGAAGCTCGATGCCCACTTCTTTGTAGTAACGAGCTGCGCCCGGGTGAAGTGGAACAGGCAGACCTGCAATCCCTTTCTCAAGCGCCATGGCTTTGGTTGCTTTGTGGATACCTTGTAGGAAAGGTAGGTTTTCATAGATAGCTTTGGTCAGTTGGTAGACATCTTCTTCTGAGATATCTTCACGAACCGCTAGGAAGTTAGGTTGAGCGATTGTAGTGATCGGTTTATCAACACCTGGGTAGGTATTGGCAGGGATCTCGTACTTGGTCCAGATGTTGTAATCGCCATTCGCTTGTTTGATCTGTTCATCGGTAAACGACAGGATTTGAATATCTTCACCTAGAGCTGCAAAAGCTTGGGTTACCGCGCCCACAGGTACACCTGCTGGGGTGTTCATGCCATCAATGGTGCCGTTTTGCAATGCGCTCGCGCTACCGCCGTAACCCATAAAGGCAAGTTTAAATTGTTCTGGGTTCACTGATAGGCC
Organism: Vibrio chagasii; assembly: GCF_024347355.1. Classification (NCBI taxonomy): domain Bacteria; kingdom Pseudomonadati; phylum Pseudomonadota; class Gammaproteobacteria; order Vibrionales; family Vibrionaceae; genus Vibrio; species Vibrio chagasii. The sequence goes on along the minus strand of NZ_AP025466.1, from coordinate 1,300,761 downwards.
CTTCATAATCTGACGACCTGAGTTTTCTGTACCTGAGTTTTTCTTACCGATAGAAAATTTCTTGCCGTTCAGATTTTCTAAATCACTCATGGTGCCTGTTTCAGCTAGGTCCGAACGAACAATAAAGTGTTCAACATTTTGCCAAAGCATAGAGACAGAGCGCAGCTGAGTTTGGCTACCCGATTTTTCGTATGGCCCTAGTCCCTGCCAAGCCCACGCGCCGTACAAGCCTTGCAAGATAGCAAACTGGGCTTCATTTTCATTCAGTAGTTTTACGTTCTCGCCCGACCCTGCAGAACTGATAGCCGCCAAAGAAAAGTGCTGCTTCGGCGCAAGCTTAACTTTACTCAATGTCGCCAACGCTACGCCTACAGGGTAGTAAGTGCCGCCTGTTGAAGCTGTCGCTAGAATATAGCTGCGCTCTTCTTGAGCAGAGGCGTTGCTGATAAGGCCAATAGATGCCATTGCGATTGCTAAAGTTTTAACTAGCTTGTTGTATTTCATTGTTACTCTCCATGTAGAGTTATTCACGTTATAGTTTTGTTAACAACAACAGCCAGGTAGCAAGCACAATGCCAAATTTTAAGTTATTGATTTAAATAAATTTAAATAAAAAAATCAATAGCGGTAGGCGGATTATTGCTTATTACATACTGATGGCATGAGCAATTTTTTGCTTACTAAAAAAGGGCATTAACATCTATATAAAGTTAGCTACATCACACTTTACGTGAGAAATGTGACCAACAGTTATAAAATCGCAAATACAGAGTGAGCCATTTATTGCTCATTAACTTTCAATAAACACTACAGTCTTGTTGCTCACTAAGATTCGACATAGTCGCTTCGATTCAGCGCATAGCGCACCATTTTTTGGTTCAATGTTCGGCGAGGTAGATCTAAGTCTTGCATCACATCATTAATGCGCCCTTGATAACGCACTAACGCATCGTGAATCACCTTACGTTCGAAACTCTGTACCTGCACCGCCAACGGAATTCCCGCTGTGGCAGATTCCGTTACCGAATTGGGGCGACACGCCAATATATCCCCAACCGTTAGGCTTTCATCCAACGCAAAACGAATCGCAACATTGCGAAGTTCACGTACATTCCCCGGCCACGCATACGACAATAAGGCATGGCGATCCGCTTCACTGGCTACTCGAGTTTCGCTGTTCGCTTCTTGAGTAAAGTGTTCAAAAAGAATCAAAGCGTCATCCTCACGCTCACTAAGCGGAGGCAAGTGCAACTGGGCAACGTTCAGACGATAGAATAAGTCTTGGCGAAAGTCAGGATGATTCAATAAGTCACATTTCGAGGCAGATACTACCCTCAAATCAACGTGTTGCTGCTGGTTACCCCCCACACGCTCAACGACATTGTCTTGTAAAGTTCTTAGCACTTTGACCTGCATAGACAAAGGCATGCTCTCGATCTCATCAAGGAAGACCGTGCCTTTATCAGCAAACTCAAGCTTACCGATGCGTCGCTTAGCTGCACCAGTAAAAGCTCCGGCCTCATGCCCAAACAGTTCGCTCTCAAACAAATTTTCAGGAATGGCACCACAGTTAAGCGGTACAAAAGGGTGTCTTTTTCTCTCGCTAAACTCATGCAAGCAAGAAGCGACCAACTCTTTACCACAGCCAGTTTCACCATAGATGATCACATTAGTGTCTATGGAAGCCACCTTCTGTATCTGTTCGCGCAGTTCACACATCACCTTACTGCGACCAATCAGGACCTGCTCAATACCCTTTAGGTTATTTAAGTAGCTTTGACGGTTAACTCTGTCTTGGCTGCTTTGATATTTCTCGACCGCTTCAGAGACAGTTTGGGAGAGACGCTCAGGATCAAATGGCTTTTCGATGAAATCATAGGCGCCTTGATGTAACGCCTTTACCGCCATATCAACATCGCCATGCCCGGTAATCAAAATAACTGGAACTTCTGGCACCAAACTCTTAAATTTCCCAAGTAATTCCACCCCATCAATATCGGGCAAACGCACGTCACTAATGATGGTGTGAAAATCGCCTTGCTTTACTGCGCTTAACGCATCTTGCCCAACCTCAAACGCAGTGACGTCGAAGCCGGCCAACTGTAACCACTGGCTGGTTGCTTGACGCACAATCGCATCATCTTCAATCAAAGCTATACGTTGCATGGTTTGTTCCTAACACTTGAACCAAATATGCCGCCCACGGTATTCAAAAACCGAGCAGACGAAAAGGAGCTAGCTCCCACTTTGAGTAACACCTCTTTAACTGTTTTATGATGTTTGTTAGCTTCAACTTGTTTCACTCTCCACCTGCTCAAAAAGCAAACATAACACAGCCTTAAACCACTAATTTAAAAGGGATTTAATCAAGAATGATGAATAACAATCGATATTGGTTATTTCTATTTGCCTGTTTAATTATTGGCTTAGTGCAGGTCACAACCAAAAACGGAATCAGCCAGTGGAAACTTGAACAAGCGCAACGTTATGCTGAGCAGCGCTTCCTTGGCTACATCGCTGAAGCAAGGCGAACACTAAAACGTTTCTATTATCTGCCCTACCTAGTCACCAACGACGAAACCACGGTTCGCTTTATCGATGGTGAAGACCGCCTTGAAAAACGCATCAAAAAACAGCTCATTCAATTAGACAAAGCGGCGAATACCAAAGGCTGGTATTTACTCTCCGATACGGGCGATTTACTGGTTTCTAGTGTTGAGAGGAGCAAGCTGAGTAAAAAGAACGCCAACACGATTGTGTCTAAGATCCACCAGCAAGGTGGGGCAATTTCGGTGGTGACCAAAAACAAAGGCGTTACCCCAGACTACTTTATTGCCGCGCCCGTTTATCGAGCTTCTGATGTAGTAGGCATTGTTGCGGTGCAGATTGATTTGTCGCTGCTGACCGATCAATGGTTCGCCGATGGCGAAGCGGTACTGTTCCAAAACCCTCGAGAACAATTTTTTCTCTCAAGTGACCACAAACTCAGTGCAGATTGGTTTAACGACACCTTCAGTTCTCAGCCTACTGCCACCAAACGCGAGTTGTACGATCAAACCCACATTCGCGTGTGGCGACTGCAAGGTAAAGACTATCTGATTCAGTCGATCAAGTTAGACGACCTCAACTGGCGTTTAACCTACCTCACCCCATTAACTAGCCTCAACCAAACTACGAATTGGATAAGTTGGAGCGTGGCGGTGGGCTGCCTTTTCATCATGCTATTGCTGGTTATTCGCTACCAAAGACGCCAGAAAAAACTCAGCAACCTACGAATCCAAAAGCTGATTGAAGAGTCTGAAAAACGGTTGTCTGGAATGATCAACAAGACACACGTTGGACTTGTGCTGATCGATAAACACGGTCACATCCACGACATTAACTTGATGGCGAAAAACTACTTCTGCCTATCCGACTCCATGATCAGCAATATCAAAGCATGGCAACTTTTTGAGGCCGGGAACCCGAACTCGACCACTTTGCAGTTGCTGAAGAACTTAGATCAATACCAAGAACTGGCCGAGATCACCAGTGTTGAAACTATGGCAAGACGCAGTGACGGCAGCAACTTCCCGGTGTTGTTCTCCATTAGCCCCTTTCCTTGGCATGCTACTACCTATTACCTGTGTACTGTTATTGATATCAGTAAACGTAAGAAAGCGGAAATCGCGGTACAGAAAGCCAATAAAACACTTCAATTGAGAGTAGAAGAGCGAACGCAAGACCTAAAAGACGCACAGCAAGAGTTGGTAGAATCAAGCAAACTTGCCGCATTGGGGCGTATGTCGAGCGCGATTACTCATGAACTCAATCAACCGCTTACTGGCCTAAAAACCTTGCTTTCAAGTAATCAATTACTGATGGAGAGAGGCGAGACTAAGATGTTGAAAGCTAACATGGACCTGGTGATGAGCCTGATCGACAGGATGGCCAACATGACGAGTCAGCTGAAGTCCTTCGCCTTTCAAAGATTGGAAAAGCCTTATCCGGTTTCACTAACAGACGCACTTCAAGAAACCCTGCGCATACACCAAGCCGCGTTAGAACGTGTCGACATTCGAGTACGTGTCGCCTCTAATATTTCAATGGTGATGGGAGAAGAAGCACGACTTAGACAAGTACTCGGTAATCTCTTAAGCAATGCTATCGATGCCACGCAAAATCAGTCAACAGCGACCATTGTTATCAGTGCTCATACCGAACAAGAGCGTGTGATCATCAAGGTGCAAGATAACGGTTGTGGCGTATCCGAAGACCAACTAGAAACCATTTTCGAACCCTTCCACACCAACAAAAAAATGGGCGAAGGGCTCGGACTCGGGCTCGCCATCACCGCCAACAATGTACGCGATATGCAAGGCTATTTGATTGCCAAGAACAACCCAGAACAAGGAATGACGTTCACGCTAACGCTAAAAAATATCGACGATAAACATGAGCAATAACAACATTTACAGGCATGCGCCATCGGAAATCAATATAAAAAATGTATAGTTATAAATTTAAAAAAATTATAAAAACCAATAACCTATTACTATATTTCTCAAGAATATAAAATGTTGACCACTAAGATAAAAATAAATTTACAAATAAAATCATCGTAATTGAAAAATATTTCATTGTAATTACGAAATTAAATACCATAAGATTTCTAAAAGCGGTAATCTAGCGTCATGTATAACTCATCCTTTATCCATTCATCCTCTTGTGTGCTTCCACTTAGCACTCGATATCCTAATTCTGTAGACCAAGATTCGCTGAAAAAGTAATTAACACCAGCCTGCCCCCCGAATAAATAAAAACTATTATTATCAGGAGTGTCAATGTCTTGATGTTTATAACCAGCACTTATACCAATAAATGTATTAAACTTACCACTTGAACCTAAACCATACATATAGTCATACGAGCCAAGGTATTTAGTCAACTTACTCTCACTTGAGTAGGTAACTGTTCCAAGAAATCGGTGAGTATCATTATTAATGATGCCGGATCTAAGCATGTAAGTCTCTTTACTTGAACCACCTAGTATATGGTTATTGTCAGCACTCAACCCAGCACCTACAACATAATCAGAGCTCTTAGCATGTGTTAAGAATGGCAAAATTAACAAAGCAAAAAATTTCTTTCTCATAAATATAAAACACTGTTCAATTAAATTACCGCAATGTTAGTACCTGAAATTTTTAAATCAAATAAAACTTGTTACAATTTGTGTAATCGTTATGGTTTATATTACCAATTGATAGTAGTTTAAAATAAACTCAATATAATAACAGCGAGAAAAATCCCCATGAGAGTGTTACTCATTTCGTCATTAATTTTTATGAGTGGATGCACTGCAATTCCCAAGTCGAGCTCAATGGCATGTATTCCAATTTTTACTACCGTTTATTGTGCAAACTCTTGAACAATATTTTTTGTAACGAAAGGACAATATCTCCAATACAAACATATCAAATTAAAATTAGAGCACTATTCACGCTAACAAAAATATATCCCCTTATTTATAAGCTTTTACTATGTAACGATTTAGCTTACAAAGCCATACAGTAATACGTATAAGACTGCGGAATAATGCTCACCAACGGTCAAAGGCCGATAACAAAAATACTTGATACTGCATGACATAAAAGAGTGAGTAAGAACAATGAACAAATTCGCGAAATCAGCATTGGCACTGGGCTTAATCAGCGCGGTTTCTTTTCCTGCCCTAGCAGCAGGAACTGACGGCGGTGCGTACATCGGTGGCGGCCTTGGTGTGTATCAAGATTCTGATACAGACGGTCAAGGTAACCTAGATTCAGATGGTATGGGTTACAACCTATATGGTGGCTACCAGTTCAACCGTATCGTTGGTGTTGAACTTGGCTACAATGATTACGCAAACTACAAACAGGGCACAGCAAAAGTATCTCCAACGTCTGTTTCCGTATCTGCAAACCTAGGTTACACGTTCGACAACACGATTCGCCCATTCGTGTTGGCTGGTCTTAGCTCTGTTGACCTACACGCAAACAAGAGCGCTGGTTACAATGATGACAGCGGTACAGGCTTCCACTTTGGCCTTGGTGTTGAATACACGCCAATCGAAAACCTAACACTACGCCTAATCTCACAAGCTGATGCCGTGAGCGTAGAAAACTACTACGGTCCATTCAAAACCGAAGATAAGACACTGGCATTCAGCAGTGTTAGCCTAGGTGGTTCTTACAACTTCTAATGTAGCGAACCTACTTAGAACACCCTAACGTAAATAATTCACTTTGCAATCAAAACGGCAAAGTGAATTTTATCATTCCACAGCGCGTAAATATTGCCATTTATGATTCATAGGCACTGGTTAGAAGATATTTAAAAACTTATCACCATACATAAACCTAATTAGAGGTGGCGTTGTTGATCAAATCAGCTTGAAGGTCAACGACGCCATATGTGACTCACCGTTAGCTTCGAACAGGCATGCCTAGTCCTATGACTTTGTTTATAGCTTTGACATTCGCCATGATTTCACCCACTTGAGCGTTGTAACACCTCAAGCTCAATTTACCGCTGGTTAGTCCTTTATATCGAGACATTGCGGTCTCAGATATTGAGCGATAGTGATAACCAGACTCGGATTTCCACTCCGCTATTGTTCCGTTTTTCAGAGCCTCTACAGCTTCATTTCTGGGATGCCCATCTTCCCAAAACGCTGCATTCTTTCGAGGTGGTATCAACGGAGTACAACCTTTATTCTTCAGAGTATTGTGGCAACTTTTTGTGTCATATGCTCCATCGGCAGATACAGCATCGATCTTTCTACGTAAAGGGTTGAGTAACGTTGGCAGCACTTCGCTATCACCAACATTTACCAGGCTGACCTCGGCACTAATGGCTTCATGGGTATCTACATCAACGGCTAAGTGCAGCTTGCGCCATGTTCTACGTTTTTCGGCACCGTACTTCTTCACCTTCCACTCCCCCTCGCCAAAGACTTTGAGACCAGTCGAGTCAATGGCTATATGACGAATAGCCCCTTTAGATTTATTACGGTATTTCACCTGGACTGTCTTCGAGCGTTTACTGATACAGGTGTAGTCTGGGGACGTCAGTGGAACATCCAATAACTCAAAGATAGAGTCGATAAAACCTTGAAGAGCACGCAAGGGTAATGAGAATACTCCTTTAATCATCAAGGCAGTTTCAATCGCTGTATCAGAGTACTGAAAGCCTCTACCACGCTTACCATGATGGGTTTTGCATCGCCATGCATCTACGGCTGTATCATCTATCCAGAACGTAACCGAGCCCCGTTTGCACAAAGCCTTATTGTACTCCGCCCAGTTAGTTATCTTCTTTTTCGCCTTACCCATGTTGTCACCGCTCTAACCATCATAAAGGATCAGATCGCAGGACTCGAAAAAGGTTCAACTGATTTAGGCAACAACGCCATTAGAGGTTGAAATTAGAATGAGCTATTGGTTACAGTCTCCTAAACCCTCAGCTGTTGCTCAATACATTGATTGTTATTGGCTAATCGAGAAAACGCCCGACGCTCAAACTCATCAATTTCCGATACTCCCCCCTTCCCCTTCAGCACATTTGATTCTGTCACCCAGCGACCAAGCGTATCACTACACAATAAATCAACAAGTCCAACAAGGAGTTGGCAGCCACCTATTATTGCCCCATCATAAGGCGATAGAACTGGATCACTCGAAGCCGTTTATTCACTTGGGCATCAAGTTCCACGTCGGCGCTTTATACTCGCTCACAATCCCTGATTACCCCCATCAAAGCTTAGATCGCGCTAACACCATCGACCTTGCAGTTCTACTCAACAATTCTGATGCCGATGTAACATCACTGATTAAGCTTGCTCAAAGCGACTTTGAAGCTTGTTGCCAGCAGTTGGATGACTTACTGCTACCTTGGTTATCCGCCGCTAGAACCGATAGACATAGCGAGCTCACTCGTAAAGTACTGAGTGTGATAGGTTCGACGCCCATAGCTGAACTTGGTGACACGCTATTTTGTTCTCAAAGAACACTCGAACGAAGCTTTAACAAAGTGACAGGCCTAACGTTAAAGCAATGCCAATCCATGAACAAACTCGAAGCAATGCTCGAATATCTTTATAAGAAAGAGTTGAATGACATAGATTGGCTAGACGTCGCTTTTCAATTTGGATTTAGCGACCAACCACACCTGATTCGTTACTTAAAAAAGACCATTGGCTTCACACCAAATACCTATGTCAAAGAAGGTGGATTAACCATAGATGTATATGGCGGTGTCAGGTCAGAGTAACGGGCTGCCCACACACTAGATCTCTGTCTATCGTGTCCCATTCGTAGCAAGTTTTGTTGAGTTTAGGATTGCGACTCCATATACTGAAAACACCATCAGACGGAGGGCAATAATGAATAATAAAAACAAACACATAGTTTTAATTCATGGTCTGTATATGCCTGCGTTGATCATGCAATATCTAGATAGAAATTTTAAGAAACGTGGCTTTACTACCCATAAGTTTGCCTACAACTCACTGCGATTCCCATCCGCAGCAAAACGCCTAAATCGCTTCGTAAAGTCACGCTTTGATGAGCACGATAAGGTCTATTTCTTTGGTCACTCACTCGGTGGCTTACTGATTCGTCATTACTTCAAATTCTACCAACCACACTTCACTGACACCTGCATCATTACAGCGGGCACACCACACAATGGTGCGACTATCGCGAAAACCCTGTCGAATCATGGATTAGGTTTTATATTCGGTTCGAGCAAGATGATCTTAAGTGATGGCTTAGGCGACTACGATATTGATGTGCCGATTGGCGTGATTACTGGCACCTACGACGCAGGTGTAGGACGCATTGTGTTGGGCAGAAACCTAGGAGATGGCACAGTGACGCTTGAAGACGCTAACCTGCGAGGCGCAACAGACACCTGCGCACTCAAGCTCAATCACACCGCGCTGGTGTACTCTAAGGAAGTAGTCACGCTCTCTACTCAATTTATCGAACACAGAGCTTTCAAGAGGGCTCCCTAGCCCTTCTCCCGCGCCTGTTTCACGAAGTTCGTTAAATACAAAAATACCACTCTATTACAAGAGTGGTATGCAAAGGCTTAGAGCTCAATATGCATCGTTCGCTACAGACGCTTCACTCGTGTTGGTAGGAACACTTCACCAAGCATACAACGTACTGAACCGCCACCAATGTCTTCAATGGTTTTTACGTCGAATGGTAGCAACTTTCCATGAGTCGATAGCTGGGCAAGTTGAGCTGGAGAGAACGCATCGTAAGCCGATTGAGACATCGCGATCACTTTGTCGCCATTCACAGTTTCAAGCTGCAGAATATTGCCACAGAAACGGTTCATCTGATCGATTGAGATCGAGATAACCTGCTTGTCCTTCGCGAGTGACTTGACTACAAAACGGCGCTCAAACTCTGGAATCACTTCATCACAGATTACACAGAAGTTATCACCAATCGCCATCATTACATTGGTATGATAGATCGGCTGGCCAGATGGCAATGCCGTTTGGAACGAGACCACGCGTGAATAACCAATACGCTTAGCGTAATCCTCTAACACTTCACGGTCACAACGTTGAGAAAGCGCGGCATAGATGGTCTTGTTGATGTGATCAATCACCATCACACCCGTGCTCTCAAGATAAGAACCTTGCGCGATATAAGACTCTAGCGAATCAGTGTGGTTAACAACGCGACCTGACGCCTCTAATGCTTCAATAAGCGCATTTGGTTTCACTTCATTCTGACGGTTTTCACAGGCCATTGGGAAGGTGAATAAGCTGCCATCGCTACAGGTGCTGAACCAATTGTTTGGGAACACCGCATCTGGCGTTTCCACACCAAGCTCTGGATAATCAAACTCTACAACTTGCACACCCTCTTTACGTAATGAAGCCACCATCGTCTTGAATTCAGACATAGTTTCTAACTTCACCTCAGCTTCAGTGAGGTTAACTCTGTTTTGAAACTCGTTATCACGTGCAGTTTCTTCGTTAAATCGAAACTCTTTTGGCGGCACCATAACAACGCAATTGGCGTTTTGAACATTGGTAATGTGAAGTGATTTTTTGTGTAGGTTTAACATTTCAACCGTCTCTATCTTTTATTTACCTAAGAATTGTAAACAAGTTGTTACGGCAAGATTCACTGAAAAGAATAATGATTTGAATATTTATCCAAAACATTTACTGCCAAACCCAGTTTAAACCATAATTTTTACTGCAAGATAACGGCACACCAGAAAGAACCAACAGTTTGCATATCAATTAGAGAATTTGCTGAATAAATATCCGAGCGCTCTTTTCTGTGTTACCGCTAGTTTAGGTTACAATTTAATCCATTTAGCGTTAGGATTATCACCGTTGCATAACAATCAATTACGTTTGAAATAAGCTTAACTCTCCCTATCTGATCCAATCTAAAATAAGCGTCATACACAATACGTTTTGGACCTTTCGCGATAACTAAAACACGGTGTTAAACCAAGCTCTAGAGCCAAGCATTTAAGCCAGAGTGAAAACCAAACTCCATCGAATGATTTAATGCTTATAAGAGCGTATGGGCGCTCATAAAATTTCAAACTAAGACTGTGAAAATTTTAAATTGAGACTATCAAAACAAAGCTGCACGACGATGCCGCTGCATATAGAGACACGAGTTTATAAAGGGAAATCTATGTACAAAAAGTTTGAAGGCTTTACTGAAGCCTTTCCAAAGGGAGAGCCGATACAACCTCCTGCTGGAATACTGGCATTTTGCCGCCACTACACGCGAGGCTTTGAAAAGCCACTCATCTTGCTCGGTATCATGAGCATGACGATTGCGATCATCGAAGTGGCGTTATTTGGTTACATGGGACAATTGGTTGACTGGCTATCAACAAGTAACCCGGAAACCTTCTTAGCTGACAACAAGTCCACTCTTGTGGGCCTTGGAGTGCTGCTGTTGGTCGTAATGCCAATCTTAATCAGTGTCTACTCACTGTTGCTTCATCAAACCTTACTTGGCAACTATCCGATGTCGATTCGCTGGTTGGCGCACCGCTACCTTTTAAAGCAAAGCTTATCCTTCTACCAAGATGACTTTGCCGGACGTGTCGCCACCAAAGTAATGCAAACATCGCTCGCGGTGCGTGAAACCGTGACCAAAATGGTTGATGTGTTTGTCTACGTAACGGTTTACTTCACCGCGATGCTGTTCATGCTGGCCGAGTCGGATTGGCGCTTGATGGCTCCAATGTTGATCTGGTTGTTCGTCTACATCGGTATTCAGCTTTACTTCGTCCCGAAACTTAAAGATGTGTCATCGGAACAGGCGGATGCTCGTTCACTCATGACAGGTCGAATTGTTGATAGCTATACCAACATCGCGACAGTAAAACTGTTTTCACACAGCAAACGTGAAACGGAATACGCTGAAGAAGGCATGGAAGGTTTCCTAGATACCGTGTATCGCCAAATGCGCCTTGTTACTGGCTTCAACATCTGTGTTGAATTCGCTAACTACTTACTGGTATTCAGTATCGCAGGTATCTCTATCTACCTATGGCTCGATAGCGCAATCACTGTGGGTGCCATTGCGATTGCGGTGAGTTTGGCTCTACGTATTAACGGCATGTCGAAATGGATCATGTGGGAGATCGGTGGCCTGTTTGAAAACCTAGGTACCGTGATTGATGGCATTAAGACCATGTCGAAGCCTATCGCTATCGAAGACAAGAAAGACGCGCAGCCACTTAAGGTTCCACAAGGCGGCATCAACTTTGAAAACGTGAGCTTCAACTACGGTGAAAACAAAGGCGTTATCAATAAGCTAAACCTGAACATCAAACCAGGTGAAAAGGTAGGTCTAGTTGGACGTTCTGGCGCAGGTAAATCGACGTTGGTTAACTTGTTACTGCGTTTTCATGATGTCGAAAGCGGTCGTATCCTGATTGATGATCAAGAGATCTCAAGCGTTACTCAAGACTCACTGCGCAGCAATATTGGTATGGTGACACAAGACACTTCACTGCTTCACCGTTCGATCAAAGACAACATTCTTTACGGTCGTCCGGAAGCGACGGATGAAGAGGTGTATGCCGCAACCAAGCAAGCGCACGCGAATGAGTTTATTGAAACCCTAACCGACCCGTTTGGTAACATTGGTTACGATGCTCAAGTGGGCGAGCGTGGTGTTAAGCTTTCTGGTGGTCAACGCCAACGTGTAGCAATTTCACGTGTACTTCTGAAAAATGCACCACTGTTGGTTCTTGATGAAGCGACTTCAGCTCTAGATTCAGAGGTAGAGGCTGCTATCCAAGAGAGCTTAATTGAGTTAATGGAAGGTAAGACGGTTATCGCAATTGCGCACCGCCTATCCACCATCGCAGCAATGGATCGCCTGATCGTTTTAGATGAAGGTAATATCGTTGAAGAAGGCACGCACCAAGATCTGATTAACCAAAATGGTATCTATGCGCAGTTGTGGAATCACCAGACTGGTGGCTTTATCGGTTCCGAGAATTAGGCTTTAAAACATTAATTAGAATAGAACATTAAATGGCGACAATATAACGAAGAATATAAGTACATCGCTTCTAAAAAAACCAGAGCTCATGCTCTGGTTTTCACGATTAGCGTTCAGCTAGCTTGTTTTTGCATTAGGGTATGTATCTTAAAAATCTTACTCAATAATCTTTTATTTTTTGTTTATGTAGAGAAAGAGATAAGCCCCACTGTAACATATCAGGCATTTTATGAGTGAGTAATTTTACTTACGCTTTAATCCACACTGAGTACGGCAGAGTTACACAAATCGTCGCTTTCAAACTGAGTAACATCACCTGCTACTAAATTTGGAATAGGAAACAAACGCACAGTTAATGGTTTATTCAACCTATAGGCCATTGTCCCTGTATCGCGCATTAACGCTGAAATTTTATCTATTGATGTGTTACCTGGAATCGGTACTGTGTCTAAACCGATACCACAGACGGCACTATTAGTAAGTAAGGTCAGAATATCAAAATCACTAGTCATGGTTCTCTCAGCAAGCCCTGTATCCTCTGTCAATGCGAGCATTAAGCCTGAAAATCCAACTAGATTAACGTGAGTCATTGACTTAAATACGCGAGTTAACAATGAAGAGACCTCAACTGTACCAGCGGCCCCAAAGTTTTTAACGCCTAATTCTTTATATACTTCCACCATACTTGCGCAACTTTTAGACGGTGCAGCAGAACTATCAAAACCTGCAAAATTGAAGCTATCTGTTGTCGTTGAATCTAAAATAAGTTGGTTAATTTCCTCGATATGATAATGCAAAGCAGTTTTCATTGTGTCAAAATATATTTTGAATGCTTCGTTATGGTTTTTAATATTATAATTTTCATTTATATCTTTTAATACTTGCACTAAAAGATCTGGTGTTTCCAAACCAATCACAAAGCTATCCTCAAGCTCTGAACGGTGGTAGCTTGCAGGAAAATATGGGATAAATGGTTTACAGTTAAAATTAACTGTAAAATTAAAGTTACCTTCACCATGGCTAGTTAATACACTAATTCTTTTTACGGTTGTTGCTGCTAAGTCAATCATCTCATTATCAAGAATACCAAACTCATCAGGTGATACATTAACGCAAGCATTACACAAATCTCCGAAGTCACGTATTAATTCAGGAAGAAGGCTAAGCTCATGTTTAGTTTTAACTTCACCGATAGCAAATCTAATACGTAATCCGCTTTTATTATGGCTATTAATCAATTTACTTAGTAGAGTTAAATCAGCTTTAGCACTTTCTATATTTAAAGTATTTAAGTATTCACCAAACGGATTGGTGACAATACGAATAGATTGAACTATATAGCCCTGACTAATAAATTTTTCAGATAAATTATTAAAAAAATCAGCAGCTTTTTGTATTTGACTTCTCCAAGTTTTTTTATCATTTGTTAATGACAAAAAAGTAGTAATAGTTCTTATTTTACACAGTTCTTTGTTTTTGAATTCCATACACAACAACCTTAATTGACTAGCGGTTTCATTTATTTTTTCATTAATCAAAGCTAATAGTAGTCATTCAGCGGCTGTTAAGTAAGATACAATTTCTGATCATTTTTAGTGTACAGAATGGCTTTGCTGCGTAATTCGCACGTAAAACTGAACGCCCTAAACTGAGGAGTCATTAGACAGCGGACTGAGTTTTTGGCATGACTTACTCGATGCCTTAAACACAGTATAAGTATCGCCAACCTAGCGTAGTGATTTTTTAGTCTTAGCTCCGATCTAATAGCTGTTTTACTCAGCAAATATCTGTCTCTGATAAAGAACGTTTATGATATGGACAAAGAATAGAAAGTGGCTGTATTGGGGGCTTGTTGTAGACATCTCAATTAACTGTTATTCATCACTGAACGAAGTTTTATGGCAAAGTCGCTTGGTGATCACATAGGAGCACTTGGATTTGAGACTCACTTTTGAACACAAATTTGCTCGTGGCTTTGCTAAATTGGTTATTATGAATAAAGGTATGTAAAGTCGTTTAACTTAGTGTCCAGTATTGGTCGTGCTGTTCATATTGCACTGGCCCCAGAAATTTCTAATGAGTTCACGCACTCAATGATCAAAGCCATCAATAACATGATGATGGACATGTTGGCTGCAATTTCTCGAAAGGATTATGAAGACAGACGCCGACGCCAAAAACAAGGTATCGAGAAGGCTAAGAAAGAGGGAAGTATCAAGGAAGAAAGCCAGATTTAGAGCTGCATGAAAAAATCTACAAGCTTAGAGTGGGTAACCAGATGAGCATTAATGAGACAGCCAAAATGATAGGCGTCTCAGCGAGAACAGTTGTACGTGTCGTTAAGAAGATGAATGCTCAGCGTGAAGGTGAGTAGGTATGCATTGCTTGTCACTAAACAGTATGTATTGTAATTCGTCAGCGGTGGTATCTATCAAATTTTGCATGCAAAATTTGGAGGGGAGGGTTAGTAAAATTAGTTACAAATTCCCTTAGTTGCCATTATGTTTTCTTAACTGTGCGGATGTGGTGTTGTCGATCACTTGCTGCTGATAGCCAGCCTCGCCTAGTCCTAGATTTCTATTTTGCTCTATATGTGCTGCTTCGTTTACGTGATTAGCATTGTTAGATTTGCCGTTTGGTTTCCCAAATAAATAGTAATAAAGGCTAACTACCCAACCGCCCATAACCTCATCAGTTTCCCTAACTGCGTGTACTGCTTTTTTGAATGCTTTCATACGAAATCTGTTCCCCTAGTTAGTAATTCTGTGCTTCTCTAGCCTGTTGCCAATAATCTAAATTGATTTGGCCTTTAGCCCTCATTTTAAGCTCAAGAGCTTTTATCTGCTTTTTCTCACCCATACATGGGTGAATGTAAACGCGTCCATCTTGCAATAGGAGCTTTAACAAATACACATCCACCGACTTTTCATTACCATGCTCGTCATAGCCACCAAAAGCAGGTCTTAAAAGCATGGTAAGCAAAGCGTTGTCTAGATTAATCAGCTCTGCCATAGACATACCTTCTTTCTAAATTAAGCAACAAAGCCTGTATTCACTTAACTTGGTGTCCAAAACTGCTGGGGCGGATCATGGCACTGACATCCTTATGGTTGGAGCTTAGTAATATTTTCGAACACCAAGAGGGCTTGTCCGACATATCAACTCTCGAGGCTGTGTTCACCGTCTTAGCTCTCGTTCTTTTACGGCGGTATATCTTCTACACACGTCAAACTAGTGAGCGTTGGTGGAATATTCTATCCATGCCTTTAATCTGGTATGGCAGATTTGTACTATTCGTCTGGTTGGCCGCCAGTGTTGTCGCTTTCTCTGATTTGCTAGATGGGACAGAATATCTAAACTGGGCAATGCTTCATGGTGAGAACTATAGCCAGCTGTTTGCGTTTGCTTGTATCCTTTTAAGCCTATACATAGCAGTGCCCAGTAAGAAGAAAAGGACAAAGGTTATTTATTCTCAAGCTCTAAATGGAGATGACAGTAGCGACAAGCTCAATGCTACTTCGCAGGAGCAATCCCCAAAAACCACATCGGATATCTAGAATGCTACGTAAAAATACCTTTATCATTGCTATTGGTCTTTTGCTAGTACCAGCAAGTACTTCAGCTAAATATCTCTCATTGACAGATAGTTGTAATGAGTTAATTAACATATACGCGTCCAAAAATGAAAAGCACCTGTTGGCTGCCCAAACTACTTCGTTATCCGAAAGCTTAAGGGCAGGTTACTGTTTGGGTGTGATAGAGCAGTACGCAAAAAGTGGGTATTACTGTCGATCTGATTGGTTTAAGCGAGCGGAATTTATTGCGAAATACGCTCTTGAGGAAAATCCGCCATCTGAAAAGAAGCTGTTAAGGTTGTCTTGTGAAATATGATGGATTGTCACCTCCTGACGCAATAAGAGCGTTGTTTTCTGTAGAACTGTCTGAGCACAAATCATTTAAAGATCTTGTTTACCCGCTTGTACGAAGTAAAGGTTTTCTTATCGTCAACAAAGAACAGATGGGGGTTGGTTCAGAGAAAAACCATTTGCTCATAGCGCGCGAAAGCCTAAATAAGTTTCACAATGCAGTGTTGCTGCAAGGTTTTTTTGCCGATAGCAAACGTGTTAAGGCTATCTTTACCGATAGTGGTAAGCGGATGGAAGCCGCCGAATTTTTAAACGTTACTCTAGCTGGTCGACAATCCATTATTGGCGTAGGTATCCAATCTGAAGCGCTGGAGCAGTTTATTAACACAATGAAATCGAATGTTTCGTTGTCGGAAAATCGAGCCTGTAATTTAAATTGTGTATCTGCTTATAATTAAGCCAGTCATGGCTAAGGATAAGCAATATGGATAAGAAAGCTTTAGAAGCCTTCGCTCGCGAAGCCGCTAAGTCAATTAAGACTCCTTCAGATCTTGATGACTTCAGGAAAATGTTAACCAAGGTGACGGTTGAGACAGCTTTAAATGCTGAACTTGATGATCACCTTGGCTACGAAAAACACTCACCGACCAACGATAGTAACAGTCGAAATGGCTACTCATCTAAACGCCTAATTACTGACGATGGTGAGATCCAACTAGAAATCCCTCGTGACAGTGACGCGTCCTTTGAACCCAAGCTCGTTCGTAAGCATCAAACTCGATTCCAATCGATGGACGACAAGATCTTAAGCTTGTATGCCAAAGGAATGACTACCCGAGAAATCGTCGCAACCTTCAAAGAAATGTACAATGCTGATATCTCCGCCAGTCTAATATCTAAAGTCACTGATGCTGTTTTAGAACAAGTTGTTGAGTGGCAAGCCCGCCCTCTTGATTCGGTTTATCCCGTCGTTTACCTAGACTGCATTGTTGTGAAGGTGCGCCAAAATAAGCAAGTCATCAACAAAGCCATTTACCTTGCTCTCGGTGTCAATATGGAAGGTCAGAAAGAACTTCTTGGGATGTGGATGTCCGAAACTGAAGGGGCGAAGTTCTGGCTCAGTGTACTTACCGAACTTCAAAATCGTGGTGTAAATGATATCCTCATCGCTTGTGTTGATGGCCTCAAGGGCTTTCCTGATGCCATCAATGCCGTTTATCCAAAAACTCAAATCCAGCTCTGTATCGTACACATGGTACGAAACTCAATGAAATACGTTCCGTGGAAAGATTACAAGACTATTACCGCAGACTTAAAGGAAATCTATCAAGCTACGACTGAAGATGAAGCTCTGTTGGCGCTAGAGCACTTTGGTGATAAATGGGATGAAAAGTACCCTCAAATCAGCCGCTCGTGGACGGCTCATTGGGATAACCTCAACACTCTGTTCAGCTATCCTCAAGATATCCGCAGAGCTATCTACACGACCAATGCGATAGAATCACTAAATAGCGTCATCAGGAAAGCGACCAAGAAACGTAAGCTGTTCCCGACAGATGAATCCGCCAAAAAGGTGGTGTACCTGGCGATTATGGATGCTTCCAAGAGGTGGACAATGCCAATTCATCACTGGAAGCAAGCGCTAAACCGTTTTATGATTATGTTCGAAGATCGATTAACTGAATACTTGTAACCAAGAGCAGTTACACAGAATTATTTACAGGGTCTCAGGTGACGATTCCTGAATCACTCCACTCACAAGCCACATGGTCAAACTACCAGAAGCAAGATAACTCAGCTTACCTTTCTGCCATAGATGGTTTTGTGCGTATTACTTACAAAGGAATTTCAGAAACCGGTAGCGAGGCTTATGTTTTTGGCGAAGCGACGAAACAGTTCATTCTGAATAACATGCTAACACCATAGCCACTGTATTTTAGTATTTACCTTCTATTCAGTAATCGATGAGTAATATAAACAAGCCAATATCTTATTGGCTTGTTCTTTTTTGCAAACCATACTTTGCTCTCGACACAAAAACTCAATCACAGGATTTGGAGCAAATACCTCTACAAATGCTTACCGCTACCATCTTCCCACATCACTTCACACTCTTCTTTAATGGCTGCTTTTAATAGTTCTACCAACGGAAATGCTCGGCTGCCAATGTTTACTGGCGCTTCAATAACTTCATCTTCATTGTCGTCATCCGTATCGTTTTGCTCTACAGCTTGATTTTGCTCCGCAGCGATTGCAATGCGCAGGTTATTCAATGCTTGGGGAACCTCTGAAGCATCAATCGCTCCCGGGATAGTGCCACTATGTCCGAGCATTTTAATAAACTGGAGGCCTACTTCACCAAACATCGTGACACTTGCGTGCGCTTTACAACTGAACGTGATTAACATAATTGATCCCTTAATAATCAGTAGTAGAAGAACTATGTGGAGTAAATCATTGGAAAGCAAGCACATATCGTCCACTTGCTTTTGGCGAGCCGCACCATTAGTGATATCCATCACCATTTAGAATGCGTTAATCAACCTTTCATATGAAATCTTGATAATAGTCACATTAAATGGTCAGCTAAGGCTCTGCGTAGCCCACTATTTAATCTAGTATTAATACCATTATCAAAATTAGTGGCACAAATCACATGAGCAGGCTTGTAGGAAGGCACCTTGAAGAGATGGCGGATATCCGCTCTACACGAAAACAAAAAATCGTCTACTCCTTTTCACTGACTGCTGCCGCGCTCTTTATCTTTTACACATGGGCTTACTTTCAGGGGCAACACTACACGCTGTCCATGTTTGAACTGTGCTTCGCTTTTATCGCTATCGCCAACGCGATATATGTAAGAAAAGTCTACAACCCTGAGTACTCAGAGTTAATTCTCAGCTGTGTACTGCTTGTGCAAGGCGTCATCCTATTTTTATACAGCTATGCCATTCCCGACCGCATACTTTGGCTCTATCCAATTTTGGCAGCCGTTATTTTCATCAACGACTTCAGAATTGGTGTCATCCTAAGCACCTCTTTTTGTCTATTCATAAGTACGCTGATCACTGCATTACCTAGCAATTTTTCTCTACCTTTTAACAGCACACATCGCTTTATTCTTAGCTTGTTTACCATGAGCTTGGTGTGCCATACCTCGGCTTACTACTACACCAAAGCAGTAAGTTATATACAGCGCTTGTATAAAGAAGGGATCGAAGACTTAGCTTACCGAGACCAACTCACAGGGCTAGCAAATCGATGGAGCTTTGAACGTTGGGCTATTGAAAAACTCACAACCGTTGATAGTGAGCGATCACTTACTGCATTGGTTTTTTTAGATATCGATGATTTTAAAGGCATCAATGACAGCTATGGACACGATGTTGGCGACAGTGTGCTGCAGCACTTTGCGAATCGCTTGAGCAACAATATTCGAACTCGAGATCGAAAAAGTCACGAATACGACTATTCGATTGCGCGTTTTGCAGGCGATGAGTTTGTATTAATGCTCTACGATATCCCGACCCGAAAAGACCTCGACGGAATTCTAGACCGAATCTGTGGTTTATTCGAAAGCGGCTGCCAAACAAATGAAAGAATAAAAGAACTAACGCTCAGTGTTGGTGTGTCTTTGTATCCACAAGACGCACAAGACTTACATGAGTTAACGAGATGTGCGGATAAAGCCATGTATGTTGCCAAGCATTCAGGCAAGAACCGATACGCTTATTATCACGACAACCCTGTTTCTACCCTAATAGAAGAGTGTCCGATGGACAGCATCCATTCAGAAGCCGACTCCACTGAACGTGAAGAGGATATACAAACTAAAGTAGAAGGGAACAATGTAACGTTACTAAAAACTCGCTAGCGTTAGCCAGCCATATACATGGCCCATAAGCTGACAAGGCCAATAACAATAATCCAAACCACTTGTCGAACTCGGCTTCGGTTTTCCCATTTAGATCTGGTGACGGTTTTAAGCGCGGATTCCTTTGCTGAATGCACGAAAGGCGCTTCAACTTCGCGCTTTTTGATACGACGTTTCACCGCGTTATTCGCAACCTCAGTAAAACGTTGACCTTGCTCTGTCGTAAAGTCATTTTCAAAGCCCATTCGACCGTGCCTTTCGCCATGTTTTTGTTGTACTGCCATAGCGGCCTCCTTGGCGGTCTACCCTATATTGAGTATAGACTTAATTTCATATTGTTACCTGTTCAAAATTTTCGAATAAGTCACTCAACGCAGCACCATCTTCTTTATAAATTAAATTCCATACACTAACCCTATTCAAGCTTATGAGGGTTTCAATATGTCGAATGTAAGAACCGTAGAACATGTAATCTCAGCCCACGCCACGTCCGATGGCCATGGGGTTAAAATCCAAAGAGTTGCTGGTTTTAATAACAAACGCTTCTCTCCATTTTTGATGATTGATGAGCTCAAATCAGATGAGAGCAAAGACTATGTTGGCGGCTTCCCTCCCCATCCTCACCGTGGGATAGAGACACTCACCTATATGCTGCAAGGTCACTTTCAACATAAGGACCACATGGGCAATGTTGGAGAGCTTCGTAGTGGTGGGGCTCAATGGATGGCTGCAGGTCGTGGCGTTATTCACAGTGAAATGCCGATGATGGAGGAAGGTGCACTTCATGGTTTTCAGATTTGGATCAATCAACCTGCCAAAGACAAAATGAAGCCAGCGCAATACCATGACTTCCAAAGCGAGACTATTACTGAACACCAAAGTGAGCAGAGTGGTTTACTAAGAGTTATTGCCGGAGGATTTGAATTACTGAATCCTGCAGCTGACACTTTAAAAATACAAGGACCACTACAACAAACGGGCGTGCCACTGAGTGTTTCAGATTGGCGAGCGAGCATTGGGCAACAAATCTCGCTAAGCACTAACGCTAGTCACAATGCCATGATTTATGTGTACAAGGGCAGCCTTAAAATTGGTGACAAGATCATAAGCCAAGGTCAACTGGCGTTCCTAACAAGCGCTGAAGTACTGCCTTTAGAAAGCCAAGAGGATTCCGGTGCACTTATCTTTATCGGAGAGCCAATCGATGAACCGGTTGTACATTATGGTCCATTTGTCATGAACTCTATGGAAGAGATTGAACAAACCATTCAAGACTATAACAGCGGCGTGTTTGAAACTTATTAGTGTGTGGTTTGGACTTTCGAGGGATTGAGAAGATAACAACGAATTTGGTCGTCGATTTGATGACTGTAAAACAAGTGACACTATCCACTGCCGGTTATTATCACTTATTTAACCACGCTCTTAGAGCGTGGTTTTTTCTTATTGGAAAGAAGCTAACTCACTTCACCCTAAAGGTACTCACATAGGTAAGCCGTTGCTTCTTTTACTTGTAGGTCAAAAGATGAATCGCCTGCAACGTCAAAAGACTCACCAGATTGGTATGTAGTCCAGTCTTCATCACCAACACGTTTTACCGTTAGTGCGCCTTTTACAACCGTCATCTTTTCTGGAGCCGCCGTACCGAAGGTATATTCGCCAGCCGCCATCACACCAACACTCACATCAGCGCCAGATTGATTAAACGCTAACGATTTAACGCCACCTTCAAAGTATGTGTTTTCTTTAATCATTGTACTTCCTTGTTATCTTAAAATTGCAGTTATTGGGCTCAACGAATAAGCCTACCTGTAGACTTAGGTGATAATTGTTTTAACCAATTCGCGACTTTCCTACAAGAAATAAATACGCATAACTTAAGATTTACTGACAGCAACTTGCATTGATGACATAAATATTGGTGGTAATACTCAAAGAAACATCAAAGCAAGTCTATTTATCGTAACATTGGATCTTGCTTCTAACTCTTCTAACGATCTTTGCAAACAAAGATTTTAATTTATAGACTCAAAGACGGTACAAGCAAAAAAATGAAGAGATAATGGCAAAAAAGCCCACTAAAAGCAGAGATCTATTTGCCAACTCACTACTCTACGGCTTTCTATTAGCTGGTTTTATGATTGCCGTCACCGCTGGTTATTTTGCTTATCAAGCCCACCAAAAGTCTGTCAGCCCAAGTAACGTTCACGGTAATTGGATTGAGATTGGTGCTCCGCCATACAATACCGACATCCTGACCCTTTCTGAAAAAGGGGTAATGATCAATCATCGCCTTATCACCACCTCGTTTGAGTTTGACGGTAAAATCGTCACGATAAATACAGGTTCAGGTCCAAGGGTTTACACCATCAGTGGCACCTACGACTCACCTCGCCTAAAGCGACTGGAGCCAAGCACACCCGCCCAGCAATTTATCAAAGAAGGTTTTGAACATACTGCTACCGCTGAAAGTCACAGTGTCATGCAACAAAGACGCGCCTCATTGGCCGAGCAATTCAAAAGATAGCCTTCAGTAGCCCCAATTACTCCGTCAACACTCTTTAAGCTTCCCATCTACTCGCCACTAATTCGAGATCTTGCTTCAACGTCACGATATTTTCATGCAGCTAGTCGCATTTTTACATATCTTCATGTCGTACAATTTCACATATGAGATTTTCATGCTAGGTGACATTTCATTTTATAAAACATGGACTCGACCTCTCACTCACTAAGCAACAAATTTGTAACAAGATACAATTTTTTAGTTGTCCATCGAAAACAGATTTATTTTCAGTTATGAAATTAAAACTCTCTCGAATACTGACTGGGAAGCTCCTTCAAAAGTGATCGGAGCAACTTATGAGGCCATTTGGTTCTCGTAACCTTCAAGGAATGAGAGAAATAGTATGATTCGTTTTAATACCTGTGCTGCGAGCATTGCTCTAGCGCTATCTGGTACAGCATTAGCTGCTCCAACAGCACCTAGCATCGACATGTACGGTTCCAACAACCTACAGTTTTCTAAAATTGAACTCGCGATGGAAACCACTTCTGGCTACAACCAGATGGTTAAGTATCAAGACAAAGCAAAGGTCGACGTTAAGTTTAACCAGTGGAGCGGAACGTCAGGAAACACGTACAACATCTACTTTGATGGCGTTAAAGTTGCGACCGGTCCAATCACTGGCAGCCAAACTACAGCTTCATTCGAATACGGTCAGGGTGGCTTGTTTGATATGGAGATCGAAGCGTGTGACGAAACGGGTTGTAGCAAGAGTGCACCCGCTAAGATCACTATCGCCGATACGGATGGTGCACACTTAGCACCACTAGCAATGAACATTGATCCAAACAACAAGTCATACAATACAGACCCAAACACAGTAGTGGGTACTTACTTTGTTGAATGGGGTATCTATGGCCGTGATTACACCGTCGACAACCTACCCGCTGATAACTTGACCCATATCCTTTATGGCTTCATCCCAATTTGTGGTCCTAACGAATCAGTGAAATCGGTTGGCGGTAACAGCTACAACGCACTCATGACGGCATGTCAGGGCGTCAACGATTACGAAGTGGTAATTCATGACCCATGGGCAGCTTTCCAGAAAAGTTTCCCTCAAGCAGGTCACGAATACAGCTCACCAATCAAGGGCAACTATGCAATGATGATGGCGCTCAAGCAGCGTAATCCTGATCTGAAAATCATCCCTTCAATTGGCGGTTGGACCCTGTCAGACCCATTCTTCGATTTCACCACCAAAGCCAACCGTGACACCTTCGTAGCATCGGTCAAGAAGTTCCTAAATACATGGAAATTCTATGACGGCGTAGATATCGATTGGGAATTCCCAGGCGGCGGCGGTGCTGCGCCAGAACTTGGTGACCCAGTAAATGATGGCCCTGCTTATATCGCACTGATGGCAGAACTGCGCGCAATGCTTGATGAGTTAGAAGCAGAAAATGGTCGTACTTACGAACTCACATCAGCGATCGGTGTTGGTCACGACAAAATTGAGGATGTGGATTACGGTGATGCGATCCAGTACATGGACTACATCTTTGCGATGACTTACGACTTCTATGGCGGTTGGAACAACGTGTTAGGTCACCAGACAGCATTAAATTGCGGTAACTTCATGCGTCCTGGTCAGTGTGATGGCTCTGGCATTGATGAAAATGGCAAACCATACACAGGCCCTGCTTACACCACTGACAACGGTATCCAATTATTGCTTCAGCAAGGTGTTCCAGCTAACAAGCTTGTCGTAGGTACAGCAATGTACGGTCGTGGTTGGGAAGGCGTACTACCATCAACACTCTCTGACCCAAGCGACCCTATGACAGGTGTCGGTAATGGCAAACTGAAAGGCAGCACTGCACAAGGTGTATGGGAAGATGGCGTTATCGACTACAAAGGCATTAAAGCGAACATGCTTGGCGCCAACAACCAAGGCATTAATGGCTTCGAATATGGCTACGACGAAATGGCAGAAGCGCCATACGTTTGGAACCGTACTTCAGGTCAGTTGATCACGTTTGATGACGACCGCTCGGTTAAAGCAAAAGGTGCGTACGTGCGTAGCCTTGGTCTTGCGGGTCTGTTCTCTTGGGAAATTGATGCGGATAACGGCGATATCCTGAATGCAATGCACGAGGGTTTAGCAGGTGGCACTACAGAACCTGTGAACAAGAAACCAACCGCATCAGCAGGTGCAGACCAATCTGTTGAAGGCCCTGCTTCTGTTTCTCTAGATGGCAGCGCTTCAAAAGACAGTGATGGCACAATTGCTAGTTACGCTTGGTCTCAAGTGGGCGGTATAGCAGTAACACTGGCTAACGCGAATGCCGTGGTTGCAAGCTTCGATGTTGTTGAAGTCGTTCAGCAAGAAACACTGACCTTCAGCCTAACGGTAACGGACAACGAAGGCGCAACGTCAACGGACACGGTTGTTGTAACGGTCAATCCAAAAGATACAGGTCCAGTTAACACAGCACCAGTTGCAGTGGTTACGGCTCCGGCTGAAGTCAATGCGGGTGACGTTGTGGTCGTGGATGCATCTGCGTCTAGCGATG
The DNA here is from genome assembly GCF_024347355.1 of Vibrio chagasii. Lineage (NCBI taxonomy): Bacteria > Pseudomonadati > Pseudomonadota > Gammaproteobacteria > Vibrionales > Vibrionaceae > Vibrio > Vibrio chagasii. The sequence goes on along the minus strand of NZ_AP025466.1, from coordinate 1,275,403 downwards.
TCGATCAAGACACACTAACCTTCACATGGGACGTACCTGCAGGTATCGATGCAACAGTACAAGGCGCTTCAGTAAGCTTTGTTGCAGCAGAATACACGCAAGACACTATTCTGAACTTCTCTGTGACCGTGAGTGACGGTACAGATTCATCAGTCGCAGCTGCATCAGTGAAAGTACTTAAGAAAACCACAGACGGCGGTACATGTACTAACGCTTGGGATTCAAGTGCAGTCTACACTGGCGGCGACCAAGTGACTCAAGCTGGTAAGGTTTGGGAAGCGAAATGGTGGACCAAAGGTGATGACCCAGTTAACTCAGGTGAATGGGGTGTATGGAAAGAAGTTGGCCCAGCAAACTGTGCTAACTAAAAATAGGTTTTAGCTAAATACTCACTAAACACCTAAAAGCAAAGGCCAACTAGAAATGTCTGGTTGGCCTTTTTGTTGTTTTTTCTGAACCTAGCTAATCAAGGTATCAAAACTCTCAAATACCTGAGGGCACTTCATCACTCGACCATGGCCCTGCCCTTGAGTAGCAATCAAGGTAACGCGATCCATTTCATTCGCTGCACGCTGTGACACATCAAACTTGGTAAACTTGTCTTGCTCATCATGCACAATGATTGTCTGAGACTGACGCAGCGCGAGCTTGCCATAGGGATCGACAGACTGGATTGGGTAATTAAACTGTTCTTCTACTTCTCCCACTACCGCCTCAAACAACTTCATTGAGTACCCTGAACGAGCAACGCTGCCGAACAGGTTATCGAGGTAATCCAATACAGGTGCAATCAGCAACAATGGTTTGTTTTCCAATTTAACGTGCTTACATTCCAACGCAGAAGCGGTACCCATGCTGTGACCAACTAAGCCTGCCACTTCACCCACCGAGTCAAGAATCGCCTCAAGGCCGTTCACAAACGCCGGAATATGACCATGCACGCCATCGCTGCCGCCATGCGCCGGGTGATCGTAAGCCAGAGCGGTAAAACCTTTAGCTGCGATGTGTTCCATCAAAGGAAAGAGCTGACTCGCAGTCCCTGACCAACCATGAGTTAATACCCAAACTGGCCCAGTACCTAGAGAGTAAGTTTTAAGAACGCCATCGCGGCCTTTAATTTCGCTCTTGATCAACCCTTGTGGATCAGCATTTTTCTGCTCGGTACGCATTGGCGTGAGCAATAACTTACGCGCTGTTTTCTTTGCATGGCTCGGCGCTAAGATGTAGTGCAGGTTGGTTGTTGCACCAATCAGGCTGCGCTTGACGCTGAATTTGTTCGATGTATTAAAGTAGATTTTGTCACTCATGACTATTCCTTGTATCGCCATCTTCATTGGCGGATCGAGCTCGGCCAGAAAAACGAACGACCGTGCTATTTGTTAGTATAAAAAATGGGGCAAAGCTGTGTACACGTGCTTGCCGCCACTTCTCTTAAAATTGTTAGACGCGAGTTAAGCCGCTTTCCAGCTAGCGATTAAGCGCTCTACACCGCTCCAAAAATGCGTGTGGCTCGCTTGTTGGCCTCGTAACGAGTAAAACAAGTTCGCGCTCAGATAGAGACCATATAGCTCAAAAGTTGCCTGTTTTGGATCTAAGTCGGGTCTAAACTGCTGACTCTCAACCGCTTTTGCTACCTGAATCGTCAAGTAGTCAATCCAGACCGAAATGGTTTTCTGCAGCGCTTTCTGAATCACAGACGTTTCACTACCAGCATCTTTCCACGCATCAATAAACATGCAGCTACCTTGAAACGAATGGTTCCAACCCAGCCAGTTATCGAGCAACTGTTTTAACTTCGCTTCAATGTCAGCATCACCAAGCTCTCTTGCTGGAATGATGACTCGCTCGGTGAATATAGCGTTGGAATATTCGAGTACAGAGAGCTGCAGGTTCTCCTTAGAGTTGAAGTGCGCAAACAGGCCACTCTTAGACATGCCACACTGTTTGGCTAATTCGCCAATCGTCAAACTCTCAAGCCCGTTTTCACTCGCAAGTGCGAATGCATGACTCAAAATATACTCTTTGGTTATCTTTCCTTTACTCATTATTCACCAAGGATAAATCTGATACGTTATTTTTAGCACGTTCGTTCTTTTTTTCAAAGATTTTTACTTATCTATTGGGATTCAATTTCTCTTCTCAAAGAATTGTGGAAAAATGCGACAGTATTCAAAGGATATTGAAGTTGGCTAAGTTTAAGGAAAAATAATGAACACACTTTGGGAACAGTTTGCGTTTTCGGCGTCAGTAACAGGCCCTATTTGTTTGATGTTGTTTCTTGGTGTGATGCTCAAGCGAATTGGCTTAATCAATGACAACTTCATTGATGTCGCCTCTAAAATTGTTTTTCAAATCACCTTACCTGCAATGCTGTTCTTGAGTATTGTTCAGTCCGAACATGACTTCTCTGCAAGCAGTACCTTAGTACTATTTGCTTTAGCCGCTAATTTCGCCTTTTTCTTAATTGCTACTCTATCCACCAAGTTATTGTTTAAAGAGTCGAAGGACCAAGGCGTTATCATCCAAGGTGGGTTTCGGGCGAATACTGGCATCATAGGTTTAGCGTATGTCGCCAATATCTACGGCAACCAAGGCGTGGCACTGGCTGCTATCTATGTTGCATCTATTACAGTGCTCTACAACATTCAAGCGGTGATTACCCTAACTCCTAAAGGCACAGACACCGGCGATAAAGCCATTCAAGCAATCGCCAAATCAATAACCAAGAACCCTCTGATTATCGCCATTTTCCTCGGTGTTTTCTGTTACGCATTGTCTATTCCAATCCCTAAGATGGTCACTGACGCTGGGCAATACTTGGCAAAAATGACATTGCCTTTGGCTTTACTTTGTACAGGTGGTTCATTGGATATCAGCTCTCTCAAACAAGAGAAACTCGCGACTTGGTTTTCCTCAAGTTACCGACTCATTGTTTCACCCTTGCTTATTACTTTAGCAGCACTGGTCTTGGGCTTTGAAGGGCTCGATCTTGGTCTTATTTTCCTGATGAGTGCAGCGCCAACCGCAGCCGCGAGTTACGTCATGGCACGTGCAATGGGTGGGAATGCAACGCTCGCTGCCAATATTATCGCACTCACAACAATGGGCTCGCTTATCACTTGTACGCTTGGCATCTTTGCACTTACTGCAATGGGTTTACTATAGCTGCGACAGGCTTCAAAGAATCTATACGTGCCTTCATATAAAGGTCGCAACCCTTGATTTAGCGCTAACTGGCTCAACAGAAAGGCTGCTAGATTCTACGAAAATTTTCTTAGAGATCTGATATGTCTTCCGTTCAAAATACGCCTTCACAACGCATCGCCAGTATCGAGTTGGGTCGAGTGATTGCTATCTTGGCGATCATTGGCTTACATGGCCAAATGGCCCTTACTTATTGGCAAATCAATGACGTGCCATGGATTGGTTACATTCTTAATCAAGCCGCGCGCTTTGCAGTACCTCTGTTCTTTCTAATTTCAGGTTATCTGATTCAACCTAAGCTCGTCTCATCTCCTTGGGAGACCGTCATCAATTACTCGAAACCACTGCTTAAAGTTTGGTTGGCATGGAGCATCATTTGCTTAGTGATGCCATTCAACCTCGCTAGGGTTGAAGAGCTCGGTTATCTGGGCGAACGCCAAGGCTACTGGGGCTTTCTGATGAGCACACCGCTCAACTCTTTCTTAGAGGGTGGTTTAGTGCATTTATGGTTTATCCCAGCTTTAGTCTTCGCAGTTTTGATCATCGCTTTGATGGTTGAGATGAAGCTCGATAAGCTTTTATTGCCTCTCGCAGCTGGACTCTACATCTACGGTGTTTTAGCGGGAAGTTATACAAGCCTGACTGGACTGGAAGCACCTTTCTTTACCCGTAACGGCCCGTTCTTCAGCACATTGATGGTCACCTTGGGTTTTCTTATTCGTCAGTATCAATGGAAAGTGTCGTCGGCTAAGGCGCTAGGATTAATATTGTTAGGCATGGGCATTCATTTTGCTGAAGCAGCATGGCTGTCTAAATTCGACATCGCATTCAACATCCATGATTTCTTGTTTGGTACTGCGCTATGGGGAATGGGCACGTTTATGTGGCTTCTAGCCAATCCAAACGTGGGCAATTATGGATGGGTTCGTGCTATCTCAAATCGCATGTTGGGTATCTACGTTAGTCACCTATTAATCATCATCTTGCTGTTCAATGTCTGCGGTGTATTGGGCATTACGGAGCTAGCAAAAGACCTAACCGTATTCTTTGGCACCGTATTACTCAGCTTTGGGTTAGTCGTTGCGATTGAGAAAAGCCCACTGCGACACGTACTGCTTCGTTAGCACCAAAAAAATCGCGCTAATAACCTTCTCGGTTTAACTAGCCACAAAAAAGAAAGGCAAGATAACTTAGTATCTTGCCTTTTTTGTTCTGATAGAAAGTGAACTTGCGTCACCGTGAGGTGTTATCGGAACGCCATCGCGCCTTTACCTACACCTTCATAAGCCACAATTTGTAGTGATTGGTTTTCTACCAAACTTGGAGCAACTTGATCTGCAATATAGCCTGCCAGTAATTCCACCGTGGTATCCGTTGGCAAGATCTCTGTTTCACTCTTAGCAATCGCTAACTCAAACTCACCTTGTGGGGCCATGTAACTAAAACCATAGTGGCTTTCGTCATTCACACTCTTGGCATGCTCGCTTAGGTTTAATGATGAAACAGAAACTTGGTCTTCTTTAGAACCTAGATAGATGTCTTCCCAACGCTTAGCAAACTCTAGCTCACGTTGTTCATCACGCTGACCGTCAACCACAATTTCAACCGGAGAACGGTGGCCATGCGCGATACGCTGACAGTTACCATCATGCTTTTTCAAACCATGGGTATAGTGGTAGAACGCACCATTAATGTTCTCGTGGCGAAGGGTGATCTCTAACCCTGTGACGTTGCTTGGAAGGTTATCGCGAAGAATGTCATAAACGTGTGCGGTCACGCTCTCGATTGTGATCGCCTCTGCATCAACCAGACAGTAAGCTTCATCAGGGCAGTGCAAGTGAAGACTCTTATCACCACGCAATACATCGACTTTTGCGTAGCCCGGTTTACTTGCTTGATGCACGATCGCTGCATTTTTCATTGGTAGCAGTAAACGGTGATCGACATGCTGATCAACAAGGTTTTTGATCTGTTTTTTGACTCTGCTAAAGTCTAAAACCATGCTCATTTCATTCAGTTCACCAGACATGGTGACATCTAAAATCCAACTATCTCCTACGACCCCTCTGTGTTCACAGATGTATGAAGAATCGATAACGGTAAGGTCTCTTACAAATAGGTTCAAGTGGAACTCCTTAGTGCTTTAATGAGATACGGGAGGCTGAATAATGTTCAGCAGGCACTTCGTCTCATTGATGTCTGATAAAATAGGACGGGCAGGATGTTACAACAAGCTTATAAAGTCCACCTTTTTACACCGTCATTCGAGAAATGAACAAACTACGCTCAATTTCCGCTAAAACATAGGCCAGTCTCATGCTAATAGCCATATTGCAGGTAGGGTTGCAAGCGCTTCACGTTACATTTTGCTTTAGCCATAAACGCGGCGACATTCCCGCGACATGCTGGAAAGCTCGCGAAAATCCAGAATAACTGTTGTACCCCACTTCATCCGCGACCCAGTTGATGGGCTTGTTTTGCAACAGCAACGATTGAGCCACAGACACACGCCACTTTTGGACATAATCACCCGGAGTTTCGCCCACCTCGCGCTTAAATGCTTCGATGAACTGAGTTCGAGACATCGCCGCCAATGAAGCCATTTTCTCTATCGAAAAGTGTCGAGCTGGCATTAGGTGAATGGCGGTCACTACCGGAGCAAGTCGTGGGTGAGCAAGCGCAGAAAATACGCCTTGATCGATTTGCTGTTGTTCAATGAGATGGCGGAAAATCAAAGCCATTAGCGCGTCACTCAACTTATCCATTAAGTATTGCTGGTCTGATAACTCTTGGTTCGATTCTCGAAACAGCACCTCAATCACCGGCATAAGGTTAGGTGCGTCTTCAAACGGAATCACGATCACGTCAGGAAGAGCAGACAATAGAGGATTCATTTGCCCTGAACGGTATTCCACACTCGCACACACAACTTCTGCACCGTCTCCAACCCCTTCAATCGCGTGTGGTGTGCTATTGGGTAAGTAGATGATACAAGGCTGAGAGAGCTTCCTGTGTTCCATACTAGAGCTCGATAGAGTCAACTCACCGGCACTCAATACATGAAGGTGCCCTTCTTTACCCTGTTGCGCGTTGAATGACGATACCCCACACAAGTTCCCAGAATAGAAAACACCGGTGCGTATCGAGAAGTGTTCCATCAACTGTGACAGCAGATCCATGCATCCTCCGAACGATTCGCTTACTTTTTAGTTCTTTTGTCCCTCTATAGACCGGACCAGTCGGCTAATTTATTTCATACAAGTTAACTAACACTGACAAGGAACTTGATATGTCACATTTAAAATCGACCAGTCAAAAAATCACTCTTACAGCCGCGTTACTAGGCGCGAGCTTTTCAATAATGGCTGCTGACCTTGATATGAGCGTTGATAGTAACGACCTCGCGATTAAAGGCTACGACCCGGTTGCTTATTTCGACAGTAAAGGGCCAGTGAAAGGCACGTCAGAATTCACCGCAACGTACAAAAATGCCATTTATCAGTTTGTGAGCAGTGAAAACCGAGACCAATTCCGCGCCGATCCACAAGCCTATGCGCCTCAATATGGTGGGTACTGCGCCTTTGGTGTGGCAATGGGTAAGAAGTTTGAAACCGATCCACAAGCTTGGAAAATAGAAGATGGAAAGTTATATCTGAACTTAGACAAGTCAGTACAAAAGCGTTGGTTGGAGAACACACAAGAGTTCATTCAAGATGCCGACAACAATTGGACCACTATAAAAACGGTTGAGGCCTATAAGCTCTAGATAAATTGCCACTATCCTCCCTTCTATAAACGGAAGACCCTCTGCCTTCCGTTTTTCCCAATATCAAATAACCATATTCAATACGCAGCATCTTACGACGCGAACCCAACCTATTTTTATTCTATACTCATGGCAGATAAGCTTTTCATTTCATGGAAGAATAATGACATTACCTAGGATTATGGTAGTTGGACTCTGTCTATTTTCAGCGCTTTCTTACGCGACTCCGTGGCAGTTCGTCAAAAGCGAAAACGGCATCACCATTCATAAACGTAACCATGGAAATGGTCTTGTTGAAGTTCGAGCGCAAATGCAGGTCGAAACCAGTTATTCAGGCTTTCTCTTATTGTTGGAAGACAGCGATAACGTACAGAATTGGATCGACAATGTGTCGCACAGTGAAGTGTTAATGCAAATATCTAACAATGAGAATATCGTCTACACCCAGTTCAAAGCCCCTTGGCCTGCTCGAGACCGAGATATGGTGACGTATTCGAAATATGAAGTAGAAGACGGTCAATTCACCCTAACCATTAAAGATGCATCTAATTACTTGGCTAAAGAGTCGGGGTATATTCGAATCAACGAGGTCGATGCGCTATGGGTTTTGCAGCCTCTAACCAATGGCCTGACCCACATCACCTATACGGCATATGCGAATGCGGGTGGTATTTTGCCTGACTGGTTAATGAATCGCTTATCAGCTAACAATGCATTCAGTACCTTCAAAAAGCTTAAAGACCAGCTTCCAAAGTACCAAGGGCAACAGCACCCTAACCTGGGCCAATAACTCGACATCAGGTCTGGCTTAAGGCATGCGACGGTTAATTTCGTCTCGCCAGGTCACGCGCAAGGATCAATGCTAAGCCAAAGATCTGAAGAAAGAGCGCAATATTTTTATAGAGGGTCATCTGCTCTTCAAGAGCTTGGAGGCGTTCAGATAAGGTTAGATTATCAAGGTAGAAGTCATCGATACGTGTACGTTGTGATTGCTGAGCTTGGTTTATCAACATCATGATCTGAGAAAGGTTTTCGACGGTAATCTCTGGGACTTTGCCACTGACCCACGCACCAAGCTGACCACGCATTGCTTCTTCTAATTCCGGTGTCACCGCCGAATTTGAAGAGGTACTGATATCCATGTGCAACAACATAGATTCACGCTTACGTTCTAAGGTTTCAATCGTATTCCAAGCCAACTGAATCGAGTATACATTGCCCTGTTGACGCTCTCGATACTGAGCTTGTTCAACCACCATTTTGTCGAGCACTAGGCTCGACACAACAATAGCCAGAATATTCAGCACTAACCCTGTTAATACAATCATCCATGGTGGAGGGAGGCGTAACGCCATGCGTGTCCTTATATAAGCTTATCAAAAGGAAGATAAATCAAGTTTAGAACAACTAAAGACACCATGCTGGCAAAGGTCAAATACATGCCTTGCTTTCTTCCCTTCAGACTACGAGCAAGGATGCTTTTCCCATGAATAATACGACCAGCAACAAAAGCAACACCAATAACGTGGATCAGCCATACATTGGCGCCGTTGAACTCGAGCAACGCCATCAGTATCACGGTAATCGGAATATAGTCCATAGCATTACTTTGAGCGGAACGAGCCACTTGTAACGATTCAACACCACCATCTGCGTGTGCCACTTGATTCTTTCTTCTTTGCTTAATCACTTCAATAGAAAGCCATAACATGACCAAAGTGAGCAACGAAGCATATAACGCTGTAACCATTATCATTTCCTACTGGTTAGTTTATTCGGCGGACTACCTCAACGTATCTGTATTCAGCAAACAAAGAGCATTCACGCCCGTACTCGTGTAAGAGATCTCTCACAACAAACGTAAGAGATTACAATCAAGCTTCGCAGAAAAGTCCTAGATTACAAACCCAAGCCCTTGTTTTGTATGAGTCCGCACAGTTTTTCTTAGCTTTGCCTTCAGATTATTTGCTTGAAGTAGATTGTCGGAGAAGCCTCCAGAGTGTTTAATATATGTGTCGACAGGGAGTTGGCAGGAACAGGAAAAAGCCTAATGGGTTAGGTATCTTCAGGAAGAAGATTTGATGACTTAGGATGAGTTATCAGCAAGGAAGTTATTGCTCTAGGATAGAGTCACTTGTCAGGATGATGAGTTTGCAAGGACACCGCTAGGAAGGCGATGGATTGGATAGGTTAAAGGATTTAGCCACGTCAAGGAACGATGCAAGGAGCACCAGTTACCTATTGAAAGATAAGTAACGCGCAGTAGCAGGATGGCTACAAAAAGAATATACCCCGTTTGGTGAAAGCCAAACGGGGTTTCCTTTTTCTAACGCCCAAGAAACTTCAAAAGCTAGGCTACAGAATAATGTTCATTAGGAACATCGCACCAAACGCATTCAACACTGAAATAGCGATCATCACTGGAATGTAACGGCCTTCAGTACCAATTGGTCCCATGATACGGCCCATGTACTGAACCTGTGAGCCCATCAAGTAAATAGCTGGCGCTAAGATCGCAATATGATTGCCATTCAAGATACCTTGGTCAAACAGCGTGATGACCACACCCACTGCACCGCCCATCGACATCCACGCACCGATCAATACTGCAGCGGCTTCACCCGGCAAACCAAACACCGCCATGATTGGAGCAAACACACTGCCCATCAGATCCAACGCACCCGTAATCTGCAATGCTTTGATGATTACAAACGCCATCAGAACGTTTGGCACTGTCGAGGTGGTCGCAATAACCTAGCCTTTCTTAGCACCTTCAACGAAAATATCAGTCACCATTGGTTTCTTTGCTTTCACTTCGCTCATTATGCTACTTCCTCTTCCAGTTTTTGTTCTTTGTCTGATTTTGGTTTGTCTTCTTTGCCTTCAGTAATATTGAGGTAGATACGGAACAGGTTGGCACCGACAAACTTAAAGATGAACATCACCGCCACAGCAAGACCAATAGATGATGTTACCGCGAGAGAACCGTCCATTGCGGTTAGAGTAAATAGCACAGCGCCAGACGAGAAGAAGTTAACGATCGCCGCACCTGCTGTGAATTGGAACATGGTAAAGACATCAGTTTCGCGCTTGGTTAGATGCCCTTCATCTTTAAGCTGACGTGTCATCGCGGCACCTGCATCGGTACTTTGTAAAGAAGCGATCAGTGCCAAGCCTGAGTTACCAGGAATACCCATAAGAGGACGAAGTAGTGGAGTAAGCAGTTTACGAGCCGCATCTAGCGCACCGTAGTGCTCAAGTACGTTGATCATACCCAAAGCAAACATCACGGTCGGAATAAGTGTCAAAGCAAAAATGAAACCGTCACGAGCACCACTACCGCCTTTACCACGCAAAGAGGTGGTTGCCGCTTGGATACCATCGGCGGATTCACTCACATCGTAAGCCACTTTACCGAATGAACCGTTAAGCGTCGTAAAATCGAATACGCCATACCATTCATTGGACTGCATTAAGCCGGAAAAAAACACAACCGCGAAGGCGAGTGCGATGTAACTACCGATCGTGACTTTACGATCGGTTTTCGCTGGATTAGTCATAAGGACCTCTATACATCTGGTTTATGTGGAACAGAACACGCATAGATAGTGCAAACTAATGAGCAACAGGTTACTGACCAAAATCAAATAGCGTATGACTTTGAATGTAAGTTCATCAGCAACATACAAAACTAAATAGAATTTGCTGCAACAACGCAACCGAAAATACACAGATACGATACAAAAATCAGCGCTAAACCGATAACCACCTGCCCAATCCAATTTCTGATATTTACGTAAGAGATCTCCTACATTACTTTTCCTGATAGATTTAAAGTAAAACAAAATCAAGCACTTAACATGCAACCTTCCTTGGAAAAGTTAACTGCTTCATTGTGGTTGATTAGGTTTCAATCCGCCCTCAATCGATGAGCCACTTTATAAAGGATTTGAGCTTAATTCGAAATTCCAGACTTAAGAGGTGCTATAGACTTCGCGCAGCCAATATAGAAGGAAAATGGTGATAAAGATGGAAATGAGAACACTCAAATATCAGGTAATGGGCAAAGGCACGTGGATCACAGCCACGGTATCTCGCGCAGTTGCGGACCAACTTGCGATGGAGTATCAATCCTATGGCTGGCCTGTTGAGATATGTGCTGCAGAACAAACAATGACGTTTGATCGCAATGCTGCATAATATTGGCGACACAGAATAAGCTCTATCGGCCCTAAATCCGGTAGGGCTTTTTCTTTATCCGCTTCCACATGTAAGACCATATTTCGTTTGCATCACAGTCTCTTGCATCCCCTGTAATCGGTTGAATTATTAAGATATCTATCACACTCCATGTGGTTATTTAGGTCTACGCTTTTACGCGTGTTAATAACTTATTAACTTTGGAGCGTAATCCATGCTAGGTATCCAGCTTTCTGTTGTCCTCTCTTTGCTGTTTTTTTCTACGGTAGCAAGTGCCGCCACTTCTCAGTTGGGAGAACCACTCAAGCTCACTAGCTCATTTGCTGGCTACTTATCACTGACCATTTTCGTTGTCGCCTACATCGTGGTGATGATGGAAGAGTATCTAAAACTCCGAAAATCTAAACCCGTTCTGCTAGCTGCTGGTCTGATTTGGATCATCATCGGTTTCACATACCAAGAACACAATCTGACTGAGGTCGCGAAACAAGCACTCGAACACAACTTATTGGAATATGCCGAGCTGCTACTCTTCCTACTCGTCGCCATGACCTACATCAGCGCTATGGAAGAACGAAGACTGTTTGATGCGCTGCAAGCCTGGATGGTCGGTAAAGGCTTTAATTTTCGTTCGCTGTTTTGGTTGACCGGCATTCTAGCGTTTTTTATTTCTCCGATTGCCGACAACCTCACCACCGCTCTGCTGATGTGCGCCGTGGTGCTTAAAGTAGCGGGTTCGAATCCTAAGTTCGTTAACCTTGCTTGTGTAAATATCGTTATTGCCGCCAACGCTGGCGGCGCATTCAGTCCATTTGGTGACATCACAACCCTAATGGTGTGGCAGGCTGGCTATGTTAGCTTCAGCGAATTCCTCCCGTTATTTATCCCTTCCGTAATGAACTATGTAGTCCCTGCGGTAATCATGTCTTACTTTGTACCCACCACCCAGCCCGACACGGTACATCAACACGTTGAACTCAAGCGTGGCGCAAGACGAATCGTGTTCTTATTTATCATGACTATCGCGACCGCAGTTGCTTTCCACGCTGTACTGCACTTCCCTCCAGTGATGGGGATGATGATGGGGCTCGCTTACCTACAGTTCTTCGGATACTTCTTACGTAAAACTCTGCCCAATTCGCTGGCGAAGAAAAAAGCAGTGGCCATTGCCAATAATGACGAAGGTGCATTAAAACGACTCGGGTCTGTGGTGCCGTTTGATGTATTTCGAAGAGTGTCTCACGCAGAGTGGGATACATTATTGTTCTTCTACGGTGTGGTAATGTGTGTGGGCGGTTTGAGCTTGCTCGGATATTTAGAGCTGGCTTCGATTTTGATGTACAGCCAGTGGGACCCAATTTTTGCCAACATTATGGTGGGCATCTTATCTGCGATTGTCGATAACATTCCAGTGATGTTTGCTGTGCTATCGATGGAGCCACAAATGTCGATGGGGAACTGGTTACTGATTACCTTAACCGCTGGAGTTGGGGGGAGCTTGTTATCGATTGGTAGTGCTGCTGGTGTGGCCTTAATGGGCGCGGCGCATGGTAAATACACCTTCTTTGGACACCTAAAGTGGATGCCAGTCATCATGGTTGGCTACGCCGTCAGCATCGCGGCTCACTTATGGCTTAATGGTGGGTTATTCTAGTTAGATGAGCCTTATTGCTGCGGGGTTTCGACTCGTGTCCAGACGTTGCTCAATTGCATCGCCGGGCATTGGTTGCAAGTGAACACCTCTCCTTGACGTTGAATTCTCATCACCAAATTAGAATCCGTTCGGCTGCTTCCTGAATTCAGCTCAATGGTTATCAAATCGTCTTCAACGCTGTAGCTACGCGTCACTGTGTTATCCGTTACCTGATAAGTAACTTGCCCCGACTCAAAAAGCAAATAGCTGTCGTTATCAGTACTTTCATACATACCTTTAAATAGAACTAACTGTGGAACTTCAAAAGGGTGACTGGTATCGCTTAAACAACCTGTCAGTAACAGCGTACTACTGCAACTGAGTAAGAAAGGGATTTGACTATTCATTTGGGCATCCTTGCCTAGAGAACATGATTAAAGAATATGCAACCAAATATGTATTTTCCAGAAAGTGACGATTTTATTGCAAAGTCACACTTTTAAGGTCCCTAGGCTAAGTTCAACATTGCGAGGCATCACTTAACCCAATAACCAATAACCAAGCGATCTATTCTTGGCCAATTCCCTCAATCGCCAACAAGCGCTGTTTACGCTCTACTCCACCCGCGTAACCCGTCAACTTGCCATTTTTACCAATAACTCGATGACACGGAATAATCACTGATACCGGGTTCTTGCCATTGGCTAACCCCACAGCTCGCACCGCTTTGGGATTACCGATCGCGTCGGCTAACTGAGCATAGCTCCACGTTTCTCCGTAAGGAATAGTAGTCAGTGCGTGCCAAACCGATTGCTGAAACGGAGTGCCTTTGGCAGCGATCGGTACATCAAACTGAACAGCTTCTCCTGCAAAATAACGATCGAGCTGGTCTTTAACCGATTGGAAAATCGGAAAGCTATCTTCTTGTGTACCTAAGTCTTCCGGTTTCGTTGTGTGTGTTTCAAACCAAACTCCGAGTAAGCCTTGCTCATTCGCCTGCAGAGTCACAGTGCCTAACGGGCTGTCATAATATGTAAAACGGTTCGCCATGATTGCTCCTAACTTTGTATTGCGGACGTTCGCAAGTTACTCTTTCTATTAAGACTGATTCCAACAGTGGAACGTAGCGTAACTGCCCCACGGTGAAACACTCTCTATATTGATAGCCGGTCGGTGCTCGATAAACTTCTTCACCACTAAATCACCCACTAGCAAATGATTCGGCTCACTCAAGCCACGAAGTAATGCGTATTGTATGGTCCAAGGGCCAATGCCTTTTAGGTCAATCCATTTGGTAGGGTGCTCGGCTTGGTTGTCGACCATGTATTCGGCAAAACGTTTTAGGGTTTCCTTTCGGCTTCCCGGCATTCTTAAGAAAGTTACATCCGCCTCAGCTATTTGCTTTGGAGTCGGAAAGTAAGTTTCCTCGTCTGCACCAGAAAGCTCTCTAACCAACAGGTTCAGCTGACCAATCGCCGCAGTGACCGAAACTTGCTGACCGAGGATCGCCCTAACTCCGGCCTCCCAAGCACTCCACACCCCTGGGATACGAATGCCACTTCTGGCGACTAAGTTAGGATCTATCGTCGCAAAAAAGGCTTCAACTTTAGCGATGTCGACATCAAGGTCGAACATACGTCGAATATGGGCAATAAAACTTCGCAGCTGATTGATATCATCCAACTCAAACTCAATATCCAAGCTATTATCTTTGACTAAGGTCGCCTTGAACCAGCCCTTCGAGCCATTCACCTTCACCGTACGTTGGTAATAGTCCTCGCCGACCTCTTCTATTCCCTCAATCATTCTTCGTCGATAAAAGTCCAGCAAATGACTCCAATCTAATGGACCATGAAAAGTCAGTTGGACGTGATTACTCAGACTGTCATCAGGTTTGGCTCGTCGAATCTGACTGGGTGAAAGCTTCAGCTCCTTTTGAAAGGCATCATTGAAACGACGCGTACTATTAAACCCACTCGCAAAGCCGACATCTGTGATGCTCATACTGCTGGTATGCAGTAACTGCTTGGCAAACATCAACTGGCTGTACAGGCTATATTGCTTGGGCGACACGCCAATGTAAGTATCGAATAGGGTTCGCAAATACCGATCGGATATCCCTAAACGTGCTGCAAGATCGGTGATTGAGCCTGAACTCAATGCGCCGTTATCGATCAGCTGCATCGCTCTAAGAAAAGTGGTTTCAACCCCTTTCCATGCTGGTGAGAAAGGCGCACTGTCTGGTCGACAGCGTAAGCAAGGTCGGTAGCCTGCTTTTAATGCCTGAGCCTGATGAGAGAAATATTCGACATTCTCTTCTTTCGGTGGTGTTGCAGGGCAGATAGGGCGACAGAAAATCCCCGTCGTTTTTACCGCAGTGAAGAACATACCATCAAAACGCGCGTCTCGCGCATAGCGAGCTAAGTGGCACTGCTCATTAGTTAACGTACTGTTGTGATGGATTTTTTTCGACATACTCTATTCTTCCCTTTGGCCATAATTTTGGCTCCGATAACAAAAAGTTTACCGTGAATAACCACTGTCGCTAGCCACTTTCGGAACTGAAGGTTAGATAAATCACAAAAAAGGGTTTTATTTTTATCCAATTCGACTAAATTTAATCAAGAGAAGTCAATCTTCTCACAACGTCAAACGATAGGTACTTAGCACGCCAAAGATGCAGAGACCTATCGAATATAAAAAGGAAAAGGCTATGGTTCTTCACACGTGTCGTATTGTTTTATCAAACCAACAGGTTCTCACCAGTCAATCAGTCGAGCAATCACTCGGCTTTCTTGAAGAAAAAGCGGATCATGGGATTACTAAAATTGAGATAGACGCAACGGACGGACACACCATCCATTCGTACATGTCACACTCTCTTGAAGAGTCTATTGAAAACCTAATGAACCTATAAGTGTCCTGATAAATCTCTACGTGTTCTCACGCGATAGAAATAGGGTTACGCGTACCAGGCTTAAACAGTTTTCCGACTTAGAGCTTTTTCTAAATTGGGCAATATGAATATATCTGGTTTAAACAAAAAAATGGCTCCCCAACTGGGCTGTCTCTTATACACAAATCCCTAAGCCACGCTTGGGGATTTTTTTTGAACTATTTTTAGGTATCATGATCTGATCATCTAAGCAATGACAAGGATGATTATCATGACCTATATAGAGCCAACCCTTTGGGCACAAAAACAGTTCGGTCAAGCCCACCTTAATGACCCTAGACGCACTCAAAGACTCGTTGCTCTCGCAGCCTCACTGGCCGAGCAGCCTGGCGTACCCGTCTCGAAACTCATTATATCCCCTGCTGAAATGGAAGGGGCTTATCGCTTCATCCGTAATGAGCAAATCAAAGCAGAAGATATCGCAGAAGCGGGTTTTTATGTCACCGCACAAGAAGCATTAGAGCAACAAACACTTCTTGCCTTAGAAGACACCACTTCTCTCAGTTACTCCCATCGCAGCATTCGAGATGAACTCGGGCACTCTAATCAAGGCAATCGACATCGCGCCATGTTTGTACACTCAACCTTACTTTTTGCTCCCGACACTCAATCTGTTATTGGTTTAATTGAACAACAGCGCTGGACTCGTGATATAGAAAAGCGAGGTCAAAGGCACCAGCATGCGACTCGACCATACAAAGAGAAAGAAAGTTATAAGTGGGAACAAGCCTCTCGCCATGTCGCTGAGCGACTTGGCGATAAAATTTCGGATGTCATTTCTGTGTGCGATAGAGAAGCCGACCTATTTGAATACCTCACTTACAAGCGAGAGCAACAACAAAGGTTCCTCGTTCGCTCAATGCAAAGCCGCTGTATTGAAGAGCACGATAATCGTCTTTATAGCTATGCTTCTACCCTGTTATCAGCCGGAGAGAAAGTGCTCGAAATACCGCAAAAAGGCGGTCGTAAAGCTCGCAAGGCTCATTTAGATATCAAATATGCCCCCGTGACACTCAAGTCTCCTGCTAACAAGAAAGAGTTCGATAACATTCCGCTTTACTACGTGGGATGTATAGAACAAGGAGAGAGTGGTAATAAGCTCGCATGGCACTTACTGACTTCAGAGCCGATAACGAGCAAGGAAGAGGCACTCAAAATCGTCAGTTATTATGAGCGGCGCTGGCTGATAGAAGATTTTCATAAAGTCTGGAAAAGTGAAGGGACTGAAGTTGAGCAACTGAGAATGCAAAGTAAGGATAACTTAGAAAGGCTCAGCGTCGTTTTGGCTTTTATCGCGACTCGGTTACTCCAGTTGAGGTTTATGAATGAATCAGACGAGTTATCTAAGAGCAGTTGTGAGCAGATATTAAAAGGCAAAGCGTGGAAGTTAATGTGGCTCAAGTTGGAGAGCAAAAAACTACCGAAAGAAGCGCCTAATATATCATGGGCTTACAACGGTATTGCTCGGTTAGGTGGTTGGAAGAATACCAAGCGAACAGGTCGCGCTTCTATAAAGACGTTATGGCAAGGATGGCTTAGGTTACAAACCATCCTTGAAGGGTATGAACTCGCCAAGTCTCTTGATTAACCAGACTTGTGATCAAGAGACAGCCCCAACTGGGAGCCATTTTTTATCTCATCAACACTATAAGTTGGTGGCAGATCGTAACTTTATTCTGGCGCTTGCTCAGCTGCTTGTTGCAGTGTGTATGCCGTCGATGGGTCAATCTCGTTAACCAACTTCTCAACCTGAATGATCGCCTCTACCGAGGTACTGTTTTTACGGTAGCTTAGGTAAATCGGGCGATACCAATCTTCAACGCCTTTCACCTTGTGCAGCTGTCCTGACTCGATAAAAGGTTCAACAAGAGACACTGGCAAGTAGGCACTGCCCCCTTTCTCTAAAATGAAATCGAGTGCAATACGAGCCGTTGAGGTGCGTAAGTACGGTGCGGGTACTTTTGGATGACGCTCTGCGTGCTCAGAACTAAAACGAGTTCCCCAATCAACATAAACATACTTATGCTGGAACACGGATTCTAGATCATCAGGTTGTGTCGAAACCAAAACCAACACGAGATCCGCCACTTTTTTACAGTTCAGCTCTTCAGCTTTGATTTGGTCAAACGCAAAGGCCATATCTAACGTGCGCTCAAGCAAGTTACGGTTCAGTTGCTCACGCCCCATCACCTCTGCCATAAAGCCGTAACCACCAAAAGAATCCGTCACAACACTCAGACAGTTTTGTAAATACGCATCCCAAATATTCGGTGTGCCACCCAGCGTTAGCTGCAAGGCTTTTCCACTCTCTAGTGACAGCTCAAACTTAGCCTGTTGCAAAGTAGAAACCATCACCTCAGCGTAACCAATCAAACGCTCACCTGAAGAGGTAAGCTTGATGTTATTACGATCACGGATGAACAACTGAGTATCAAAATAGCCTTCTAGCTGTTTGATCCGCGCACTCACCGCCGCTTGTGTTAAATACAAGTTTTCAGCAGCACGCCCAAAGTGGCGCACCCTTGCAACCTCAAGAAAGGTTCTAAATACTTTCACATCCATCAAATACATCTCTGTAATAAATCTGCTAACTAGCGGATCTAGGATTGTTTATCGTAAAGGCAAAAACGTTTTGTTTCCTATTTTAGCCTTTTAACAATATTTTCGCGTGAGCAATAAACACTAATTTCTATCTAACCACATTACTGAGGCTGATATGTCTGAGACCGAATTCCGTCACGGAAAAAAACGTTTTTATGACACCATTAAATTCCCACGAGGGTTCGCTAAGTCAGGGGATTTTACTCTTTCAGAAGAGGAAATCCTAACCTTGTTTGGCGACACTATGCTTGCACTTGAGACTGGTGAACTTACACCAACCAATGCAGAAGAAAAGCACTTCCTTAAAGTGTTGTCTCACCCTCATAAGGCAAAGTCCAAGTTAGAGCGTGTTTGGTTGAAGTACATTCAACTGGCTCGCGGACGCCGTCGCTTTCATACCCTAAATGGCTGCAAACGCGGCGAAGTGCCTAGGGAAGAATACGACAGCGAGTTAGTGTTAGAAGATTAGTAAAGTCGCTCAAAGTGATACCTCATCACTTTGGGCTTTTTTTGCCTTCAAACACGACTTCACCTCGTGATTAGTAATTTTAGCTAACCAATTAAGTTTTACCAAGATTTATAGAAAATTCATCGCGATAGCACACAATAGCTATCTCTCAGTATTCAATCTTGCAAATGCAAAGTTAACAGTCCTTTCCAAAAGCGGCTATTACTGCGGCTTTGTTGCATGCTGCCCTATCTCCCGGGGTCATGCTTTTCTGCTCGCCTCTACTATACTCCTCTAGCTCACTCCTACTTCAAAATCGGTGAACCCTTTCAGGCGCTGAATTAAATCAAGATTGCGGTATATGACAAGCGTATTAATCTTGTTTAACGCCACCAAATATCCATACAATAAGTGTGCAATTTTGCGAGTTCGAGTCACAGATACGACGAAACAAGTAAAAACTTGACCTAAAACAATGGCAGAAACAGATCACTTATTTTATAATGCGAATTAATGTTTCAGCACACTATAAATTACTTATCTTAGGGGCTACAAAAATGAGACTTATTCCTTTAAACAACGCGGCACAAGTAGGTAAATGGGCAGCACGTCACATCGTTGAAGCGATCAAAGCATTCAACCCAACAGCTGATCGTCCATTCGTTCTTGGTCTACCAACTGGTGGCACACCACTTACGACTTACAAAGAGCTAATCGCACTATACAATGCGGGTGAAGTTAGCTTTAAAAACGTTGTTACATTCAACATGGATGAGTACGTAGGTATCGATCCGAACCACCCTGAGTCTTACCGTACTTTCATGTACACAAACTTCTTCAACCACGTTGATATTCAAGAAGAGAACATCAACCTACTAGACGGCCAAGCAGAAGACATCGACGCTCACTGCGCAGCTTACGAAGAAAAAATCCGTTCTTACGGCAAAATCAACCTGTTCATGGGCGGTATCGGCATCGACGGTCACATCGCATTCAACGAACCAGGTTCTTCTCTAGCTTCTCGTACTCGTATCAAGACGCTAACAGAAGAGACTCGCATCGCGAACTCTCGCTTCTTCGACAACGACATCAACCAAGTGCCAAAATACGCACTAACTATCGGTGTTGCGACTCTACTAGACGCTGAAGAAGTAATGATCCTGACTATGGGGCACAACAAAGCACAAGCTCTACAAGTTGCTATCGAAGGGTCTGTAAACCACATGTGGACTGTTACAGCACTACAAATGCACCGTAAAGCTATCATCGTTGCTGATGAGCCTGCTCAACAAGAGCTAAAAGTTAAGACTCTACGCTACTTCCAAGAGCTAGAAGCAGAAAACATCCAAGACCTATAATTTCAGGTTTTGTTGAAACAAAAAGCCACGTTATGTGGCTTTTTTTGTACCTGAAATTTGCCGTCGATATGCTGAACTACCGACGAGTTTGAACAATCAGATAGGATGCTAGGCGAGAGAGTCATCTCCGATACAGATCTTGCTTAGGTCAGAAGAAATTAAGGATGGAGTGAATACAAAAAAGCGATTCCTCAATGAGAGAAACAGCAATCAATATTTATTCTAGGATGGGTAAAACAAGTGGTAGTGAGTTGTTGTGTCGTAATGAAAACGTTCAATAACGAAATCTAAGAACTCAAGGCGTTATCACGACATAAGGTGTTGATGATGTCAGTGATAGCCAAAACAATGGTCGACTTCACTTTCTGATGGTGTCGCCCTAAGAGCATTTGAAGCATCGGGCCGGACATGGTTTCGACCATCTCCGCATCATATTCGATAGGCATAATACGCTGAATCGCATGTACCTTATTGAGCTCAAAGATAACATCAACTTCGGTAAAACTGGTGTCGTCACCTTGTAATTTTGCCCACTCTTTCAAGGTTACGAAAACCTCTAAATCGTCATAAAGCTCTTTACTGATAACACCCAGACCCAAGAGCAATTTACCACGAACCATTATCTCGCCTAAAGGCCCACCGCTGTTGAGTAGAGGTTCGACAACGAATTTAATCGCCGTGTCGTCTTTCTTGAAGATGTTTTTTAAAACCGCATCCACCGTATCATCCAATGCATCATAAGCCGCCATCAAGCAGGCGCTAGCACTCTCAGCTTCAGATAAGGCCTCGAGTAATTCTGTTTCATGACTAGGATGTATTGGCATAACGGCTCGGCAATAAGAAAGTGCCACAGGTGTGGCACTTTGATGATTTATCATTTCAATGCTAGGTAAGCTTGTTCCGCTAGTTTAACAACTTCTGAGTCGATATTCAGCTCAGAATAGTGCGCTAATGTCTCAGCAAAACCTTTTTCTGCGAACATTGCCTGAAGTTCAACCGCTTGAGGGTCATCTTCATTCTTGTAGTGGAAAGCCGCGGCAATCGCTTTTACAAGGTGTGCATTTGGTAGGCCGTATTCTAGCGTACCGTTCAGTGGCTTGACTAGACGGTCTTGTGGGCTCAGTTTACGGATTGGTTGACGGCCAACGCGGTCAACTTCGTCACGTAGAAATGGGTTCGCAAAGCGGCCTAGAATTTTTAAGATGTATGCTGCATGTGCCTCTGGATCAAAGCCGTAACGCTTGATAAGCACCTCACCACTCTCTTCCATCGTCGCTTTTACTTCAGCGTAAATTGCTTGGTCTTCAATCGCGTCTTTGATTGTTTCGTGGCCTGCAAGCACGCCAAGGTATGCCGTTACCAAGTGGCCTGTATTTAGCGTGAATAGTTTACGCTCAACGAAAGCCATAAGGTTGTCAGTGCATTCCATACCTGGGATGTTTGGAATCTCACCTTTAAATTGTGTTTGGTCTACGATCCACTCGCTGAACGTTTCAACCGTTACTGCTAGAGGGTCAGTTTCACCTGCTTCAGCTGGCGGCACGATACGGTCAACCGCTGAATCAACAAAGCCAATATATTCTTCAGTGAACGCTTTCATGTCATCAGAAAGATGCTCTAAAACCGCCGCTTTTAGTTGGCTAGTACCACGAACCATGTTCTCTGCTGCGATGATGTTCATTGGCGCAGTATTGTTTGCCGCTGCGCGCTTCTCGATACCTTGAGCAATAGACTTAGAAATAATCTTAAGAACCGTTGGGCCAACGGCTGTCGTCACAATGTCAGACTCAGCAATGCAATCTACCACAGCGCTTGTTGCTGAGTTTACTGCTGTCACGTTCTTAACGGTTTCAACAACGCACTCTTCACCAACAATCTTCACTGGGTATTCTTGGCGTTCAATTAACGCATTAACAACCGTTTCATTTACGTCAGCAAAAGTAACCTTCATACCAGCGTCAGAAAGAAGTTTACCAATGAAACCACGACCGATATTACCTGCACCAAAATGTAACGCTTTCATAATTTTGACCTTATAAATATTTGAATCTAGATAGCTAACTGCTCAACAACATGCCTGATGATTAACTAGAGACATTAAGCAGTAAGCTATTCAGACTGAATCTTGTTAAGACAGATTTAGACCGAAAATGAGGCCAGTAGGGGGATACCGGCCTCCTTCACTTAGGAGCTTGACTAGAGCTTTTTAGTTTCCGCTAAGAATACGTAGAACATCAGCAGGGTTTGTTGTGTTCTGTAGGCATTCCACAGCGTCTTCATCATCAAGTGAATTGGTAATAGCCATCAGCACCATGTTGTGCTCATCGCCTTGAGCGGCAATACCGATAACCATCTTCGCGATATCATCTTCATCTTCACCCCACTGAATACCTTCAGGATACTGACAGAATACGATGCCGGTTGTTTGTACGTATTGCTTCGCTTCGATTGTGCCGTGTGGTACTGCGATAGACTCGCCTAGGTAAGTAGATACAAGCTCTTCACGAGCAAACATGCCATCTACGTACTCTGGAGATACGTTGCCAAGTTTCACTAATTGGTCGCCAGCAAACTTGATTGCGTCTTCTTTCTGAGTCGCTTTAAGGCCAAGGAAGATGCTGTCATTAGTCAGTGCAAGCTTGTTGCCTTCTTGAGCTGGTGCTGCTGCAGGAGCCGGTGCTTCTACTTTCGCTTCACCACTTTGTGCTTCAACAAGTTCTGCTACTAGGTTGTCGTATACTGCGCCATCTAAGAAGTTGTTCAGAGACATGTGCATTGCACCAGGAATGGTTTTACGTGCACGGTCTGTTAAATCTTTATGCGTAATAACAATTTGTGAATCAGCTGGTAAGTTGTTGATTGCGTAGTTAGTTACCGTGATATTTAGGTCCGCTGCATCTACTTTCTTACGCAGTAGACTTGCACCCATTGCACTTGAACCCATACCCGCATCACACGCTACGTATACTGCTTTCACGTCAGCTAGGTTGATGTCTGCACCCGTTGCTGCACCTTTAGAAGACGCTTTCATGTCTTTCATTTGTGCTGATGCTTTCTCTAGTGAATCTTCCTCATCATCTTGCGCTGATGTTTTAAGAAGGATTGACGCTACAACAAACGATACTGCCGTTGCTGCGATAACCGATAGAATCACGCCGATGTAAGAGCCTTTTGGTGTCATCAACAGAATCGCGAAGATAGAACCAGGAGACGCTGGAGAGATTAGGCCAGAGCTGAACATTACGTTAGTGAATACACCAGCCATACCACCTGCGATTACCGCAAGGATTAGACGTGGGTTCATTAGAACGTATGGGAAGTAAATTTCGTGGATACCACCTAGGAAGTGGATGATAGATGCACCCGCAGCAGATTGCTTCGCGCTGCCTTTACCAAATACCATGTAAGCAAGTAGTAGACCTAGACCAGGACCTGGGTTCGCTTCAATTAGGAAGAAGATAGAACGGCCGATCTCTTCAGACTGCTGAATACCTAGTGGAGAGAAAATACCATGGTTGATTGCGTTGTTTAGGAATAGGATTTTCGCCGGTTCTACAAAGATAGAAGCAAGAGGTAGTGCACCCGCTTCAACCATCACGTTAACGCCAGCCGCTAAACCAGAAGACAGAACTTTCACAGCAGGACCAATCACGATGAACGCGATGATCGCGCAGATCATGCCGATGATACCAGCAGAGAAGTTGTTCACTAGCATTTCGAAACCACTCTTCACTTTACCGTGAACAGCTTCATCGAATTTCTTGATTGCGATACCGCCTAGTGGGCCCACAATCATTGCACCCATGAACATCGGGATGTCAGTACCAACGATAACACCCATTGTTGTGATGGCACCTACTACCGCGCCGCGGTCACCACCAACCATCTTACCACCAGTGTAACCAATCAATAATGGCAGCAAGTAAGTGATCATAGGACCAACCATTGATGCTAACGTTTCGTTAGGCCACCAACCTGTTGGGATGAATAGTGCTGTAATGAAACCCCACGCAATAAATGCGCCGATGTTTGGCATTACCATATTGGATAAGAAACGACCAAAGTTTTGAACCTTGATCTTCGCTTCTGGTGATAACATAGGTAGAACCCCGTAGTGTATTGGTTGGTCAAATGACCGAAAATGTGTGCTCAAAAGTTGATTGAAATGTATCACAACATTTCCAAAATGCACCTCAAGCCAATTTTCGTGATAGAAATCACACACAAAAAACACTTGGGGGTTACTGGGAACGATTTAGATCACAAAAACGCCATGAATTAAAATTACAAAGCAAAATTAACGATAATAAATCTCATTTACATGAGATCCGTATCACACTTGTAAATTCAGCCACTAAAAATAATTAGCGATCCAGATCACACTTAATAAAAGATACACCTTAAAAACTATAAAACATGTATGAAAGAACGCCATTCCAAGTGTATTTTATATGCACCTAGATGAATTCAGCTTGTTGTTTTGTAGTTTAATTACAAAAAATCAGATTAATGCCTATTTTCAAAATTCTGATTTTCCCAGCCCCTAAACCTCAAAATACATGAACAATGAAGGAACGAAATTGCTTAAAATAGATGTGTTATTCTAGTAACGCCTGCCCCAACGTTATCCAGTAGCCCAATAACGAGTTAAGAGAAGACTATGTCAGACAAGATCTCCACATCAGCTCTCGCTAAGCAGAGAGATATAGAAGCTAAAACTCTATTCAGTGACCTAAAAACGGCCGGATATATCGTACGTTCACAGGATCGATGGGTGCTGACCGAACGAGGGGAAAGCTTTGGTGGGGAGTATGTAGAACACAAAAAGTTTGGTGTCTTCATTGTCTGGCCAGAGAAGCTACTTATCGATTTGGACACCTTCTCAGGGCAAACACTAACCGCAACTCAACTTGGGAGTGCTTTCAAGCTCAGCGCAAAGAAAATTAACCTCTTGCTCAATGAACTTGGTTGGATAACAAGAGAAGAAAACGGTTGGCACGTCACCTCGACAGGTTTAAGGGCTGGTGGTGAACAAAGAGAAGATAAAGGCACACAAAACCTATTCGTGGTATGGCACGATTCATTAGTCCGCAATAAACGTTTGAAGCAATCAGTTGTTGAATTCCTAGGGCACGATGCAGAAAGCCACTCAACGGATGTGTCATTCTCTAGCTTCCGCCAAAAATTCGAGGCCAAGCATAGAACCTTGGATGGGCACTATGTGCGTTCAAAAGGAGAGCTAATCATCGACAACTGGCTATATATGGCGGGTGTGGTACATGCGTACGAGCGTCCACTGCCAATAGCAAAAGAAGTGATCAGTGACTTTTATCTTCCAAGTGGCAAAGTCTACATCCAATTTTGGGGAACCGACTCTGCGCCAATCGCCGAGGAAAAACGTGAAGCGACGAGAAAAATCTATGATGAGCATGGTTTTGGCTTAATCGAAATCACACCGGAAGATATCCCAAACCTAGACAGCGTCCTTCCACCATTGTTGCGCCAGTATGGCATCAAGGCGTACTAAACGACTGAATCTAGACAATTCAAACCTATTAAAATCACACTTATCGAATCATTATGGACATTATTTACCATAGTGATTTGATATGTTCGCTATTTTTCCCAAGCTAATCTTCTATTATCTTACCTCCATCGACTTGAGCTACCGCAGATACTCGATTTATTGGGGCATGTTCGATGACCATTTCAGCGCTTGTTTCTTAGAAACCCGTTCTATTAAAGACCGATGATATTAGAGACAAAGCCCAAATGCGTTATCCGTTTATTGTTGACGTTACCGAACATAACACCCTACAACATTTATTATTGATAGATATTAGGATTCAACATGACTCATCCAATCATTACTGATCTAAACACTCGTTACACAACTAAAAAATACGATGCAGAAAAACGCATCTCTGCGGAAGACATGGAAGTAATCAAAGAAGCACTTCGTCTGTCAGCTTCTTCTATCAACTCTCAGCCTTGGAAATTCATCATCATTGAGAGCGACGAGGCAAAACAACGTTTCCACAACACTTTCGAGAACATGTTCCAGTTTAACCAACCACATGCGAAAGAAGCGTCACACACAATCCTGTTCGCTCACGATCCTAAGTACACTAAAGAGAAATTCGCGAAACGCGCAGATACGGAAGTAAGCTCTGGTCACCTACCTGCTGAAATGTATGAACAGTTCTTAGGTGCTTACGCATTCGCAGAAATGAACACCGACGAAACAGGTTTCAACGGTAACTGGACTAAGTCTCAAGTGTACATTGCACTGGGTAACACACTGCACACGCTTGCTCGCCTTGGTATCGCTTCAACTCCAATGGAAGGTGTAGACGCGGCAATGATCAGCGAAGAGTTTGCTGATGAGCTAGAAGGTCACGTTGTTGATGTAGCACTGGCTATCGGTTACCACAAAGACGGCGAAGACTACAACCATGGTAAACCAAAAGCGCGTCTAGCTCTTGATCAAATCGTGACTACGCTTTAAAAACTAACAAATAAATTGCACTGCTTATTTGGCCAGACTTTCGTCTGGCCTAATAACATTACTAAAAATTTTGCTCTATTCATGTGAGCAAGAAGACCGAACCTGAAATCATAGCCTCTGTTCACTACTCCATAACAAAATTATCCCTCCATCAGCATTACTTAGAAACTTTAAATAATCACCCTAGCCAACTTGCGCATTTGAAACTATCAATGACCTCAATGTAGCAGATCAGAGAGTATACTTTGGATTTGGTGCCATCAATTTAGTATCAAAGCCACATAATATAAGGAGAAAAAATCATGCAAACCATTATCTTGTCGTAATAATGACTTTAATTGTCCCTATATTGATATTAGTTAGAAATATAAATAATTTAATATTTAATCTAACAAATAACTATCCTTATCAATAAAGGTCTAATATGTCAAGCAAAGAAATAATAAATAAAATTCTTAAAGATGCTGGAATCGAAATCAATGGAAGCAATGAATGGGATATAAAAATAAATAATGATAAGATATATGAAGACCTTTTAAAAAAAGGGAAGATTGCTTTTGGCGAAGGTTATATGAATAACCTTTGGGATTGCAATAGAATTGATATACTAGTTAGTAAATTATTGAAATATGATATTGAACGCCATCTATCAAAAAAAGACATACTAAAAATATCAGCAAATATCGGCATGAAAAATATACTTAACATGCAATCTATAAATCGTGTTAAAAAAGATGTCCCTTTTCATTATGATATTGGTAATGATCTTTATGAAAATATGCTAGACAAGCGTTTAACTTACACTTGTGCATACTGGGATGGAGCTGAAAACCTAGACCAAGCTCAAGAAAAAAAAATGGATCTAATATGTCGGAAATTAGACTTAAAGCCAGGTGAAAGATTACTTGATATTGGCTGTGGATGGGCAAGTTTTATAAACTATGCTGCAGAAAATTATGGTGTAATCTGCGATGGCTTAACATTATCTCAAGAGCAAATGAAATTAGGAAAAAAAATTGCAAATGAAAAAGGATTAGACGTAAATATAATTTTGCAAGATTATCGTGAATATGAAGTGGATGATAAATACGACAAAGTTGTTTCAATTGGTATGATAGAGCACGTCGGGCCTGAAAACTATGATGAGTTTTTTAAATGTGTATGTGAACTGATGAAAGATGACGGTTTATTTTTATTACATACCATAAGTAGTCCAATATCAGTAAATAAAACAGATCCATGGATTAATAAATATATATTCCCAAATGGAGTTATCCCATCTATATCTCAATTAAGCCTTGCTTTAGAAGGAAAGATGAATATTGAAGATATCCATAATTTTGGTCCGGATTATGATAAAACACTATTATCTTGGTGTGAAAACTTTGAGAAAAATTGGCATAGAATATCAGATAAATATAGCGATATGTTTTATAGGATGTGGCGATACTATTTACTTAGCTGCGCTGGTGCATTTAGGAATCGTGATTTGAATTTGATACAAATATCTCTAACTAAAAATGGCAGAGCATTACCTACAACAGCTCGTTCTAGTTGATAAAATATACCTTACTTATATCTAATATTTTATATTAATCAAAATTTCCTTATTCAGATTCGGTGAATTTTTTCATACCACATTGAATGTCTCTTTGCATTTAAAATCTAAAGAGAAAATAAATGAATAGGTAAAATTTAAAGGTTATTTTAGGATTCTAGATTAAAAAATTAAAAATAATTAACAAAATCTCCGGGTTACAATGTGGAAATACTTATAAGTAATCCGGCAGGTGCATTATAAAAATTCAACTAATAAATTTTTATATATGGTTATCATACCTAGTTATCACCTATAGAAGTTGAAAATTAAATCTTTAGTTAAGATAAATGGTGAAATATGTCAGGAGTCAACGTTTCCATCTGCAGAAGCAGTATTGAGCCTTTTCATAAAGTGAATGATTTATCAAGCTTAGCACTTATTACTGAAGGGGGAGGTCAAAAAGGGATTTTTACAGCAGGAGTACTAGACGTTTTTATGGAGAATAATTTTAATCCATTTTCTCTTTTAATTGGAGCATCTGCAGGATCTTTAAATTTAGCATCTTATATTTGCAACCAACGACAACACGCATATCGTGTAATTACTGAAGTTACCACAAAAAAACATTTTTTTAACTATTACAACCTATTTTCAAATAAAGGAGCAATGAATCTAGATTGGTTGATCGAGGAGACAAAAAGCAATTTGAAACTTGATTGGGATACAGGTAAAAAGAATATGAAATACAAGAAAGTTCTTGCCTGCGCTTCTTGCCTTTACGAGGATAAGGCTGAATTCTTCGATCTAAGTCTAGGCTCTTGGGAAGATAGTCTAAAAGCTTCTTGCTCAATACCACTACTGAATCGTCACCCAGTTTATTTTAATCAAAAGTATTGGGTCGATGGTGGTTTAAGCGAACCGATCCCGGTTGAAGAAGCTTATAATCGAGGTTTTAAGAATCTTGTTGTGATTCGCACTAACCCTAAGGGGACCTACTCATCTCACCAATGGCTTAAAGTTGCTAAAAAGTGTCTTTCAAAAACAAAAGTAGCTGCATTAATCGACATGTTACTAATTCATGAAAGAAACTATGAAAGAAATGAAAAATTTATTAATGATCCACCAGGTGATGCTGTTATATATGAAATTCACCCAAGTAAGAAATTAAATGCTAGTTTAGTAGGCAGTGATTTATTATCTTTACATTCTGACTATGAACATGGACGAAAACTAGGGAAGTACTTTTTACAGTATTATAACCACTTAAAATAATCAAGTTTTCCATTTAGTTCCTGATAACCTTCTGATTTTGTTAGAGTGTTAAAGTATACATAAATTACAGATGCTTATAGATTACCAGATATCAGCTTATTTGCTACGAGATTTAATCTAAAATTGAGAGCCTGCTACGACCTAGATGCGATGCATTTTATGAGAGACTTTAGTGCCTTATTTTTAAAAATCACTTACCTTCTACCTTCAGATCTTAAAAACTAACCACGAGTTCTGTTGAGTCGGAAAATGATGTATTTGTTAACAAGATTTTAGATCGTGTGAAAATTATATGGACAGTTACATAGATTTTGCAAAGTATTAGATAATTTTAATCCTACCAGACTCCATGTTGTCCTAGCGGATTTTCCTGAAAAGATACTCTCTTGTTTACCTGCTATTTAGAGAATATTTCTCTGATGTTTATTTTACATGCTGATTGGCCAATATTGCTACGCAGCTTCTAGACTAAGCTTGGGAAGTTAAAAAATAAGAGAACATGCCTTACAAAACAAAAAAAGCCAGTCAATAGACTGGCTTTTCTGTGCGTTAAGCGAAGTGTTCACATTAACCGATAAACGAGATGTAACCTTGCAGGATAATCAGGTTAACGATATCAATGAAGAATGCGCCGACGATTGGCACCACCATGAACGCCTGTGGTGATGGACCGAATCGGTTCACCAAAGAGCCCATGTTCATTACCGCTGTAGGTGTTGCGCCTAGGCCGAAACCACAGTGACCACCCGACATAACCGCTGCGTCGTAGTTTGAACCCATCACTTTAAACGTCACAAAGTAAGAGAACAGACCAAGTACCACTGCTTGAACACTCAAGATCACCAAGAATGGGATCGCAAGGTCAAAGATGTTCCACAGTTTCAGGCTCATTAACGCCATCGCCAAGAATAGAGACAGTGACACAGTACCCAGAATATCAACGGTTTCGCTATCGGTTTTATGCAGCCTAGTCACTTCAAACACGTTAGTGATGAATACACCGATAAACAGAGCGTAAACAAAGTCAGGAATCGTCAACCAAGAAATTTCAAAAGTCGCCACCCATTGCTCTAGGTATTGCGCACCTGTGATACAGATAAGGAGAATGAACAATACTTCAATCACCTTCTTGGCTGTCACTTTGTCTTCTTCATACTCGTTATACGTCACCAGCTCAGGGAAACGCTCGTGCGTTTGTGTACCTGTGCCGTACTCTGATTCAAGGTTGTTTTTGTCGATCAGCTTTTGTGCCACCGGGCTACCGATGATACCGCCAACGATCAAACCAAAGGTTGCCGAAGCCATCGCGATTTCTAGCGTGTTGGCAATGCCATAAGTATCAGCAAAGGTTTGCGACCAAGCTGCACCTGTACCGTGACCACCAGATAGCGTAATAGAACCTGCAATCAAGCCCATTAGCGGCTCAAGACCAAGCGCGGTAGCTAACGTCACACCCACACCATTTTGGATGATGATATATACCGAAGCGACGCCCAAGAACAAGAATACCTTCGCACCGCCTTTCATTAACTGTGTGTAGTTAGCAGCAAGACCTACAGTCGCAAAGAACATCAACATGAATGTGTTCTGTAAAGGTAGGGAGAATTCTAGATCAACGCCGTTAAAATGCAGGCCTGTAATCGCAAAAGCAACAATTAAGCCGCCCACTATGGGCTCTGGGATATTGTACTTTTTGAGAATCGGTAGCTTTGCGTTTACAAAATGACCTAGAAACAAAACGCTGATCGCGATTAAGAAAGATTCTAGTGGCCCTATTGAAATTAATTGATTCATATAACCTCTATTGTTTTACATTTTCATCTTCCTTAATGAGTCTAGTTTTATCTGTAAGTATTTGTGTTGCTCTGCCTATATTTGTGCAAATTGATGAGAAATTGTTGGATTAGAAACCGAACACATTAGCGTGTCAGCTAAGTGTCATGTTAGTAACACGTTAACTTTAGTAGGCGATGAGAGATTCTATGACCCAAATCAACACCTATCTGTTTATCTTGTCGCCGATGCTATCGTCGATTTAACCCTTTCTGAATACCTAAAAAAGCAAAAAGGAGCTATCGCTAGCTCCTCTTTTATTACCATCGCTGGTAATTAGAATTTCTTAGGAGCATAACCCGTCATAACTTCAAGACGAAGCTCTTTACCAATCTTCGTCATTGGGTGAACAACGACTAATCCTTTTACAGACTTTTTCAGTTTACCCATATCCGCTTGCTCAGCTTTAGTAATCTCGCGGCTAAATGGCATATCAAGCAACGACTTACGTTCTTGATTCACATCGTAGCTTTGCTTGTGCTTAAGCTGTGCAATCTTCTTTGTTAGCTTTTTGATTTCGTCTTCAAATTGACGAACAACAGGACGATCATTACGAGCTTTAGCAGCCGCTAACTTATGGCGACACTTGTCTAAACGGTTGTTAATTTGTTGAAGTTCGTTTTTAGCACTCATAATAATTTCCTAAGATTAAGCAAGCCAATTCGGATTGGGGCGCGGAGTATAGCACAAGGGTTTACCTGAACCGAAATTTATCTGATAAATAGCCTTTGGAATAAAAAACAGCCTAAACTGTCTATCAGCTCATCGATAAAAAAATGCCACTAATCCGCCGATCAGATATCAACCACAAGGAAGCGTAATGACATCACCGAAACAAAGAGTATTGACCTACAGCCTAGTCCTTGGCTCTGTATTTGCCACAAGTTATGCATCCAGCGAAGCCTCTAATGAAAGCATGCACGACAACAATCTGATTATTGAGTATTCAGCGCCTCAAGACGAAACAGAGAGACAGCTTAAGCAAGAGATTGAGCAGAGTGGCGTTAATGACACCATGGTAGACCTATCGAATCAGTTGTTCCTGTTCAAACAGCCTTTGGTCATTCAATATGGTGGCGATGAGGGTCCGCTCTACGACCCGCAAACTCATCATGTACTGATTCCTTACAGCTTCTACGCCGAATCACTCAACTATTTTGAAAAGAACCAATACGAAAAAGATTATCGGAAATCCGCGCAAACTGGCGCCATCGATACCTTGCTCCATACGCTGATTCATGAGGCTGGCCATGCCTATGTTGAAGATCAGCAAATAGCCATTCTAGGTAAAGAAGAAGACGCGGTTGATGATTTAGCGACCATCTTACTTATCAACTATGTCGAACACGGCACGGATGCAGCGATAAGCGCAGCTGATATGTTCGCCTTCGAATCAGATGACCGCCCAGAGTATTACGATTTGGGTGAATACATTGGTGAGCACGGCTTCGACCTACAGCGCTACTTCTCAACCCTATGTTTGGTCTATGGCAGCGACCCCGAGGCCTACAAAAACTTACTTGATGAAGTAGAAAACGACTATCTGAAAGACAGAAAGGAGTTTTGCGTAGAGCATTTTGATGTCATCAACGCCAATTGGCATCGATATTTAAAAGAGAGCGACGATAGTTAAGAGCTTCACTATCACAGTTCAGAAGTTTCCCCATTCAACTGCTACCTCCAACAGCGGCTTCGTGCTTTTAAAGCCGCTGAATGTTGTTTGGAGAACGCAAAATGAGACGTCAGACAAAACCTAGACGTTCACTTTGTACTTCAGATCTTGTGCTTCATCGCCAGTCATCCCTCGGAAACCCCAACAATGTGAAGGCTGCTCTTTGATGGTGATTTCAATATCGATCGGAGAGATAGAGAGCTGCTTTTCAATCTCAGAAAAGATCTTCTTAATTAAGCGCTTTTTGGTGTTAACAGCGCGTCCTTCCATCATATTAATCTCGATAACGGTATAGGCCTGCGTTCGCCCTTCTGGGTAAAAGAAGTCATCTCGTTCCAATGGCACAAAACGATGTGCACGCTTGTCATCTGGCAACCCCATCTCACTATTTAAGCACTGCTGCAAAACATTAGATAGCTCTAGCTTAATCGGGTTTAAGCACTCTTTGATACCATAAATAACAATCATGACCAGTCCTTCGATGTGATGTTAAGTAAAGAAGAAAGTTAGAAAGAAGCAGCCATCCACCCTTTCTGCTCGCTTACTATTTATCCATATACTACCTAATGACATTGACTAAAGAAGAGACGAACGATGAATTTATGAACATGTGCAACAAAAAACATATCCTTCTATTGCAGCTGGTTTGCCAAACAACTTTGATTAATAAACAACCACCTTCTGACCTAGATTGATCGAACCTCTCAAACAGTCCGTATACCCTCCTAAATCATCTTTGAACTAAGGAGTGCTATGTGCCCAATTCAACTGGGAAGATCACGCGGACAGAAGCCAAACCAGACAAACCCGTAGAGTCTTCTCTAGAGCTTGCTGTGTTCCCCCTCCCCATCTTTCTTTTGCCAGGAGGGAGACAAAGGCTAAGAATCTTCGAACAAAAATACCTCACCATGGTGGCGAATGCTGCCAAAGGAGAAGGTTTTATTATCGCGACGCAAGACAACACAAAGTCCGAACATCTTAGTACGTGGGGAACCAAGGTAACGATTGTCGACTTCAACATGTCGGATGATCAGTTGTTAGAGATCGACGTAGAAGGGCAAACCTTGGTGCAGTTGCACTCCTCATATCGCCAAAGTGATGGCCTAATCAAAAGCCAATTTCGTGATCTACCCCATTGGCCAGCGCTAGATTATGATGTGCCCAATGTCTTCACTGCATTTCTCGTGCAGTTGTTCCGTGACCACGACTCAATCAGAACACTCTACCCAACCCCAGATTTTGAAAGCCCGCAGTGGATTTGTGCGCGATTGCTCGAGATGATGCCAATCCCGTTAGAAAAGAAATCAGAATTTACAGAACCTGCGAGTTTTCCTTCACTAGTTCCTTTTTTGAATCAAATCATTACGGGGCAGTGAACGCTTTTTTCACTATAATTTTGTATAGAAAAAATTAATTTAAACAAAAGTGATCCCTACTGATGCTGCGCACGTAGTGCCACTCAAATTCGCATGATGGTTACTGACTATGCAAGTGGAAAGCAGAAGTAAAGGGAAGGGTAAGGAGCATGTCATCATTCCCGACAACAAATTACCGAGTGAAAACAAAGTACCTACAGAGCTCTCAAGCTGGTTAATTTCGGTGGGAGAAAACCGGGACAAACAGGCATTCACCTGTTTGTTCAAGTTTTTTGCACCGAAAATAAAACGTTTTGGAATCAGCAAACTCGGTGGTGAAGCAGCCGCAAACGAACTGGTCCAAGACACTATGACCAACGTTTGGAAGAAAGCACACCTCTACAATGAAGATAAAGGTGCAGCGACTACTTGGGTGTACACAGTAATGCGAAACGCAGCATTCGATATGCTACGCAAAGTAAAAGCAAAAGCAGAGCAAACAATAGCTGACGACATCTGGCCATTAGATGCTATGGTGGCTGAGACTCAAAACGAAGATTTACCTTTTGGCGATCATCTAATGAGCCGACATGTCATGACGCAAATCGAGAAGCTCCCTTTAGCTCAGAAAACCATAGTGAAAGGCGTTTACTTCCAAGAGCTGTCACAAGAGCAACTCGCTCAGCAACTCGGCGTCCCGCTTGGAACCGTGAAATCCCGTTTAAGACTAGCTCTAGCCAAACTTAAGGTTCACATGGGGGAACAAAGCCATGATTAAACATCACCCAAATGATGCAATATTGAAAAACTTTGTTGACGGCACTCTTGCTGACTCAGTTTTTCTAATTGTGTCCAGCCATGTCGAGCTTTGTGAACATTGCCAGGCAAAAGTGAAACAGCTAACTGCTAATGCAGCTGACAGCGTATTTGATGATCAGCAAACAGCAACAAGTAAGGAGATGGACAGCTTCCTTACAGACGACATAGATTTCGATTTTGACGTTATTGATCAGATCACCGCCGATTTGTCGCAATCAATCGAGGTGGAATCGAAAGCTGAACAAGTGACTGTGGCTGATACCACATTCACTATTCCACGTGCGTTGAGTTCAATCGCGAGAAAGGACTGGATGAACCTTGGGAAGATATCTCGAGCACGACTCGATTTTGAAGATGACGCGCACCACACTAGCTTGTTACACATCGATAAAGACGGTCAAGTGCCTTGCCATACACATAAAGGCTTTGAGATTACGCTTTTGTTAGAAGGCAGTTTTGAAGACGAGATGGGTGTCTACAACAAAGGCGATTTCATTTGGTTAGATGGAAAACATACCCATCAGCCAGCAACGAAAGAAGGGTGTGTGTGCCTGACAGTATCAAGCGACGCCTTGTACTTCACCAAAGGGGTGAGCCAGCTGTTCAACCCACTAGGTAAATACATTTATTAAGTTACATCACAGAACTTTTAAAGTCGGCTAGGAAACAACGTCAAAAACAGACTAAATTAATGTGGGATAAGCAACATCCCACATAATAAGAAATAAAATGAGCAATGAACGTAAGGAATTGACCAATGGATAAAAAAATAAAAATAGGCATTAGTGCATGTGTCGCCGGTCATAAAGTTAGGTTCGATACTGGCCACAAACGTTCTCGCTTCTGTACTGAAGATCTTGCAGATTACGTTGAGCTTGAGCCAGTGTGCCCTGAAATGGCAGTTGGATTGCCAACGCCGCGCCCAACTATTCGTCAGACACGGATGTTAGACGATATCATTCACGTTTCCCGCCCAGACGGGTCAGGTGACGTAACTCAAGAACTGATCGAGTTCGGACAAAGTTACTCAAAGAACAACCAGCATATAGCGGGCTTCATTGTTTGCCAGAAGAGCCCAACTTGCGGTATGGAGCGTGTGAAAGTTTATCATCACCATGGACGTGGATCTGAGTCCACAGGTATTGGCATGTTCACACAACAAATCATGGACGCTAATCCTCTACTCCCAGTTGAAGAAAACGGCCGACTTAACGATCCTATTTTGCGTGAGAACTTCATGACACGTGTGTTTACGTATCAGAAATGGCTAGACCTAGTTGACGAGGGCGTAACAAAACACAAGCTTATCCGGTTCCACAGCGCGCACAAGTACTTAGTGATGTGTCATCACGTTGAAAGCTATAAGAGTCTTGGCAAGCTATTAGCAAGTAATGACTTAGATATCAATGAGCTTGCAGACCAGTACATTGAAGGATTAATGACAGCGTTATCACACCATGCAAACCGTGGTACGCACGCCAACACGCTTCAGCACTTGCAAGGTTACTTTAAGAAGCAACTCAGCAGTGCTCACAAACAAGAATTATCCAACCAAATTGCATCTTTCAGAGAGGGCGTGATCCCGCTATTAGTGCCACTGACACTGATCAACCACTACTTGATGGAGTATCCAAACGAATACCTGCAATCACAGGTTTACCTAAACCCTCATCCGCAAGAACTAAAACTGAGATACGGATATTGAGCGACATTCTATGGATAAGACGAGACCTGCGAATTCACGATAACCCAGCTCTTGTCTCAGCAATCGAAAACGGCGTGTCTATCGCCGTTTTTATTTCGACACCACAACAGTGGTATCAGCATCACCTTGCTCCTATTAAAGCAGACTTTATCTTCCGCCATTTAAAGCAACTGGAAGCTGAACTTGCCGACTTGGGGATAACCCTGCTGCACCTTAAAGCGACCGATTTTGATGATCAAGCCAAGCAATTGACTGAGCTGTACCAACAACTCGGTTCTCAGGTTGTTTTCGCCAATTCAGAGCCAGAGGCCGATGAACAGGCTCGTGACCAACAACTGATATCGAGCGGCATAAACCTTAAGACCAGTGACTGTGATGTGATGCTCCCTCTAGGCAGTGTGCTTAACCAGCAAGGTGAGATGTTCAAGGTTTTCACGCCATTTAAAAATGCCTGGTTAAAAGAAGTTCAAGCTAAAGGGATTCAGTGCAGCCCTGCGGCACTCGCTTCTAATAACAATGCTAAGACTGAGTTGCCTGACAACCTGCAAACGCTCCAGCTTGCCAGTGACTATGATTTCGACTTTCCACATGTTGACTCAAGCCGTTGGCCACTAAGCCAAGACGTACTTGGCAATGTGATTCCTAACTTCCTAGCCAACAAGGTCAACGACTACGCTCACCTAAGAGACATCCCGTCGATAAAAGGCACCTCAGGTTTATCGCCTTACTTAGCGATTGGCGCGGTAAGCCCAAGATGGTTAGCCATTCAGTTAATCCAACAACAACCGGATCTACTGTTTGATACCCAATTGCCTGCCTTCTCTTGGCTTAATGAACTCATTTGGCGCGATTTTTATAAGCATTTGATGTTCCATCATCCTAAACTGGTTAAAGGCGCTAACTTTCAACAGAAATACAATGGCTTAGACTGGTATCAAGACCACCCTAACTTTAAAGCTTGGTGTGAAGGGAAAACAGGCTACCCTCTAGTTGATGCGGCCATGCGCCAACTGCTTGACACCGGCTGGATGCACAACAGGTTAAGAATGGTAGTCGCTAGCTTTCTAACTAAACATTTGTTGATTGACTGGCGTTGGGGTGAGCGCTTCTTTATGGATCACCTAATTGACGGTGATTTTAGTGCCAACAATGGCGGCTGGCAGTGGGCTTCAAGTACCGGCTGTGATGCACAACCTTACTTTCGAATCTTCAATCCAATCACCCAGAGTGAAAAGTTTGATCCGAAGGGAATTTTTATCCGTAAGTACATACCAGAACTGAAAAATATTCCGGATAAGCATGTGCATTTCCCACATGATTACATAGCAAAAAACGGAATAAACAGTGAATACTGGCAACCCATCGTTGAACATAAAGAAGCACGATTGAGAGCCTTAGCCTTTTTCAAATAATTAGAGTGAATATTATGGATAACTCTCTATGGCTTGATAACTTTCTCAACATGTATCGAGAGCTCGGAACGGACAATTTCGACGTGCTAAAGACGGTTTATCACCCTAATATCGAATTCCAAGACCCGCTACATCATGTCAGCGGCATTGCAGCGCTAACTCACTACTTCGACAACATTTACACCCAAGTGACTAGCTGTGACTTTCACATCGAGCACACGTTTGAAGTTAACGGAGAAGCATCGGTATATTGGACAATGCACTTTGTACACAAGCAACTTAATGGGCAGAAGCCTATTGAGGTGCAAGGCCACAGCCATCTTAAAATGCTCGATGATCAAGTGATTTACCATAGAGACTATCTCGATGTCGGCTCTATGTTGTATGAACATGTTCCGGTATTAGGCTGCGCCATCAAATCCATCAAGAAAAGAGCGAGCCGATAATGCGTATTATGATCACAGGCGCGACCTCTGGTATCGGCCAATCACTCGCTATTGATTATGCCCAGCAAGGACATCAAGTCATTGCTTGTGGTCGTAGCCAAGATAAATTACAAGCCCTAGTCGATTCACACGAGACAGACATCGCGGAGTCGTCGATCACACCACTGTGCTTTGATTTGACGGATTACCACAATTTCCCAGAGCTTGACCAAGACAAACCTCTCGACCTGCTGATACTCAATGCGGGTGACTGTGAATACATCGATGATCCAGTCAACTTTGATGCAGAGCTTTTTGAGCGTGTCATCAACATTAACTTAATCTCCATTGGTTACGCTCTAAAGTCTTGGTTGAAAAACATCAAACCCGGCGGACGCTTGGTTTTAGTTAGCTCTAGCGCTAGCTTTTTGCCTCTGCCACGAGCCGAGGCTTATGGCGCTTCCAAGGCTGCACTCACTTACTTAGGAAAAACGCTTTCGGTTGATCTTGCCAAGCACAATATTCATGTCTCAATTGTGCATCCTGGCTTTGTGGAAACGCCTTTAACCGAGCGAAACACGTTCTCTATGCCTATGATTATAAGTAGTGAGGCTGCAACCCAGCGAATCGTTAACGGAATTGCTCAAGGAAAGAGCGAGATCGATTTCCCTCGACGATTCATCATGTTGATGAAGCTATTAAGAATGCTTCCAACTTCAGTTTGGCAAAAACTCGCTTCAAGGATGGTATAACAATGATGAAAATCGCCATTATTGGTTCAGGTATTTCTGGACTTACTTGCGCGCACATATTAGATAAACACCACGACGTAACAGTATTCGAAAAAAATGATTACGTTGGTGGGCACACCGCCACCGTTGATATTGAACATCAAGGCTCGGCGTTCTCGATTGATACTGGCTTCATCGTGTTCAACGATCGAACCTACCCAAACTTCAATCAACTACTCGAACAGTTGGGTGTCGAAAGGCAACCCACCGAGATGAGTTTCAGCGTTCACAACACAACCACTCAGTTTGAATACAATGGTCACAGCATCAACTCGCTATTTGCGCAGAGGAGCAACATCTTCAAACCGCAGTTCTGGTCATTAATATCTGACATTCTGAAATTCAACAAGTTGTGTAAGGCTCAATTTGAAAGTAACCGCTTCACCCCTGACGTTACCCTTGGCAGTTTCCTACGCGACAACCAATTTTCTGACTTCTTTAGCCAACACTACATTCTTCCAATGGGTGCGGCTATTTGGTCAACAAGTCTTGAAGAGATGGAAGAGTTCGAACTCAAATTCTTCATTCAGTTCTTCTACAACCACGGCCTGCTAGACATTGCCAACCGCCCGCAGTGGTATGTGATCCCTAAAGGGTCTCGCTCTTATGTTGAGATCATCCTTTCGCGTTTAAACAAACCGGTCGCGTTGAACACATTAATCAAACAAGTCACCCGCCAAGAGGCTGGCATTACCATTGAGTTTGAAGATGGCGGCACACAAGACTTCGATGAAGTGATATTCGCTTGTCACTCAGACCAAGCCTTACGCCTACTTGGTGACGCGACCGAACATGAGCAGCGAGTACTGGGCGAGATTCCATACAGCCGCAACGAAGTAGTTCTTCATACCGATACCAGCTTGCTACCAGACAGAAAGCTGGCGTGGGCAAGTTGGAACTACATGCTGGATGGTAATAGCAAGCGACCAGCTTGTGTCACTTACAACATGAATATTCTGCAGGGAATAGAGAGCAAAGATACCTTCTGCGTGACCTTAAACCAGAGTGAAGCCATTGCTCCAGAAAAGATCATCCGAAGCTTTGTGTATCACCACCCAGTATTGAACTCCAACACGGTTAATGCACAGCAACAGCGTGACCGAATTTGCGGTAAACAGAATACGCATTTCGCAGGTGCGTATTGGTACAACGGGTTCCACGAAGATGGTGTGCATAGCGCATTGGATGTGACCAAGCGCTTCGGTCTGGATCTCAGCACGAGCGCAGCAAAATGAACACCGAGGCCCTAGCATCCAACACAGAAATAGCATCTGAACAGAGTGAAGTCAGCGGTATCTATTGGGGAAACGTCAGACATCGCCGCTTTGGTGATATCCCCCATGAGTTCAGCTACCAGCTCTACATGATGGGGCTAGATATCGATGAGCTGCCTAAGACCACTGCGAGAAGTGTGCTGTTTGGGACTCGCTGGTACAACCCGATTCGCTTTGTCGAATCGGATTATCTTGCTGAAAAAGAAGAAAAGGCAATTAGCGATGAACCTAAATCTCTAAAACAACGTATAGCAACCAAAGTACAACAGCTTGGTGGAGATTGGTCTGATGTAAACCGTGTGACAATGCTGGCTCAATGCCGATGTTTAGGTATTTACTTTAGTCCAATCAACTGCTTTTTCTGTTACAACGAAGCAGACGAGTGTCGATATATGTTGGCCGAGGTTAGCAACACACCTTGGCGAGAGAGACACTATTATCTGATCGACATGCGCCAAGAGCTAAAAGTTAAAAAAGATTTTCACGTTTC
Source organism: Vibrio chagasii (assembly GCF_024347355.1). Classification (NCBI taxonomy): domain Bacteria; kingdom Pseudomonadati; phylum Pseudomonadota; class Gammaproteobacteria; order Vibrionales; family Vibrionaceae; genus Vibrio; species Vibrio chagasii. Next base: position 1,234,141 of record NZ_AP025466.1, on the reverse strand, counting down.
GCCGTTCATGGATTTAAACATGACCTATTTTTGGAAGATTAAGCCACCAGCGAAACGAACGCTTGTCCACATCGAAAGCCGCAGAAGCGAACGAATATTCGATGCGACACTAGCTTTGACTAAGCAGTCAGTAACGAAAACAAACATTAGACGAACGGTTGTTAAAATCCCGGCAATGACGGTGAAAGTCGTGATGGGGATTTATTATCAGGCTCTCAAGTTATTCCTGAAAAAAGTACCGTTTGTGGCGCATCCGGACTCGACACCTTAAGCGCCAGAACCAATACTCGATTATGTTGTGAGTGTGCTCAAATCAACGAACGGCACCCAACTTAGTTGATAAAAAGTTAGAATGAATTCTCAGCGAGGTTGACATGGAACAGCTTGCAAAACAAAACAACAACATTGAACACCAAGCCAAAGCCGTTGCTGTTTCAAGCAACTGTAAGTATCGAGCTTTAATTTTTAAGGTCCTAGAGCGTCTGCAATTTGCAACGCTGGAAATCATCGAGCGAGACCAGCATTCGGTGTTTGGTGACAGAGAAGCAGACTTAAAAGGTCGAATCGTGATTCATGATGCGACCTTTTTTAAAGATGTTGTTATTAACGGCAGTATTGGCGCATCCGAAGCCTACATTGATGGGAAATGGACCAGTCCAAATCTAACCCGCGTTATCCAGATTATGGCTCGCAACCAATCCCAATTAGATGAGCTAGACGACAAAACCCAGTGGATTTCTCGCATTAAGAATCTACTGCTTCGTCGCAAAAACGCCAACACCGAGCAAGGCTCTAAGCGAAACATTTTGGCTCACTACGACATCGGTAATGAGCTGTACGAACGTTTTCTTGATAGCTCAATGCAGTACTCGTCAGCGATCTACAGCGAAGACGCATTAACCCTTTCTAAAGCACAACAAAACAAGATGAGAACCATCTGTGAGCGTTTAGAACTTTCAGAATCGGATAGCGTGGTTGAAATAGGGACTGGCTGGGGTGGTTTAGCAATCTTCATGGCACAACATTATGGCTGCCACGTCACCACCACCACTATTTCAGATGCACAACACGAGCTAGCAGAGCAGCGCGTAAAATCGCTCGGATTAACCGACAAAATTACTCTACTCAAAGAAGACTATCGCAACCTCACGGGTGAATACGACAAGTTGGTTTCCATTGAGATGATAGAAGCGGTAGGTCACGAATACCTGCAAACCTTCTTTGAGAAATGCTCTTCATTGTTGAAGCCTTCCGGCAAAATGCTGATTCAAGCGATTACCATCGCTGATGGGCGTTATGAAAAGTACCGTAAAGGCGTCGACTTTATCCAAAAGTACATTTTCCCTGGCGGCTGCTTACCTTCTGTATCAGTGATGACCCAGCATCTTGCGACCAGTACCGACCTTGTCGTTCAAGAGATCGACGATATTGGTCTGCATTACGCTCGCACACTGAATGACTGGAACATTGCCTTTCAAAACAGCTGGGAAGAATTGCAGTCTCTGGGCTATTCAGAAGAGTTCAAGCGCCTTTGGACCTTCTACTTCTGCTACTGTGAAGGTGCGTTCAAAGAGCGAGTGATCAGCACTCACCATTTAGTCGCAAGAAAACCTCGTTACTTTGGAGCGAAAGATGAAACGGTTTTGGATTATTAATCTCATTCTGTTTCAAGCGACCTGGGTTTGTAGTGCGTTCTTCACCGCTCAAGCCCCGTTCGTAACGCCGCTGCTGGTGATCATTCACTTCCTATTATCACCGACTCGCCACAGCGACATTAAAATACTCGTTTTATTACCATTGGGGCTACTGCTTGATAGCCTCATGCTTCACTTCGGCGTCTTCGCCGTCGACCCTGCCATTGCCAATCAATCATGGTTCCCTGTATGGCTCGTCTGCCTATGGATCATGTTCTTGATTAGTTTCAACCACAGCCTTAACTGGCTCTTAAAATGCTCAAAAGTGATCTTGTTCGCCTTAGGGTTCGTAGCGGGTACTAGTAGTTATTGGGGAGGAATCAAAGCGGGAGCCCTCCTTGCTACTTGGCCAGATGCATCGGTAGTTGCTGCCCTTGCGTTGAGTTGGGGGATATTTTTGCCTCTTCTTGTGGCCGCCTACTCCAACTTAATGAAACCGACAATGGCAAGGACAACGAGGTGACTTATGGCTTACTCACTCAAACGGACACAGGCGCTCCACTCAGAGAGCACTGAGAGTGGCGCGTGTGCCCAATCTAACACTCAAACGGCTGTAAACAATCAGTACATGAAAGCAAATTTAGGGGCCTTCACCCTCTCTCTATTAATCGCAGCAATGCTGTTTGCTGGTCAAGCTCGCGCCTCTGCTGTCGACGATTTAAATAAGCGCGGACAAGGGGAAATGAATTACCTATTTTGGACCCTCTACTCTGCTGAATTCTACACCGCACCTTCGAGTTCAGAACGCGCTTTGAAAATAGAGTACTACCGCGCGATAGACAGTAAGGACCTAGTCGAAGCAACCGAGGATCAGTGGAACAAGCTCGGCTACCCTAACAGCAACATCGAGCGCTGGTTGAAGCCACTCTATTCAATGTGGCCAAATGTAGAAGCTGGAAGCACACTGACGATTCGTGTTGAAGAAGACAACGTGAGCCGTTTTTACTTCGATGAGCAACCTATCGGTGTCATTCAAGACAAACAATTTGGCGATGCCTTCCTTGCTATCTGGCTCTCTGAAAACACCTCCGAACCAGGCCTACGCAAACAACTATTAGGTTTGAATAAATGAATCCAAAAACAACAATAATCAAATTTGCTCTAGCAATACTGTCTCTTAGTTGGCTAACAGGCTGCGGCTCTGCCAGCCTTGATAATCACGTCGACACAACACCAGAGCTCAAACTTGAGACCTTCTTCAATGGCGAGTTAATGGCTTACGGTATGGTACTCGACCGCTCCGGCAACTTGCTACGACGCTTTGATGCCAAACTGATCGCTACGTGGGAAGGCAACAACGGTGAAATCAAAGAGTGGTTCTCATTTGCCGATGGTGAACGCTCAACCCGAATTTGGAACCTGATAAAAACCGGCGACAACACTTACTCAGGCACTGCTAACGATGTGGTAGGAACCGCTTATGGTGAAACCCAAGGCTCTGCTCTGTACTGGAAATACGACCTAGAAATTGAAGTCGATGGCAGTACCTATGAAGTCACACTAGATGATTGGATGTTCTTAATGGACGAAACGCGATTATTCAACAAGACCGAAATGTCCAAGTTCGGCTTTAAGGTCGGAGAGGTCATCCTGTACATCGAAAAGATTTAGACAACTCGCCCTTCAAATCAATCTGAATCACCCGCTTTAGAATCCAGCCCACGACGACGCGTTGTGGGCTGTTTCGTATAATCCCTCAATAGCATGCCTACATGCTCCCCCGCTGTGCTAAGATGCGCCACCAGCGTACAAATGGCCAATACCTCATACTGATGAATGCCCCTTTGTTTCGCCACGTGTAGATTCCCTATCACGATAAATTAAAAAGGCTTTAAAGCATGAGCAAGTTAACCTCAGCGGAGCGTAAAGCTCGCGACAATGAACGTTTCTCACAACGCGTAAACGAGCGCAGAGAAAAAGGTGAAGACGTAACTGCTTACGCATTAACCAACAAAAAAGCCGTTAAGTTCCTGACCAAGTCAGAGAAGAAACGTCTCAATGAGATGAAAATTGCTCGCCAAGAAGAGCTTCGTCAGAAAGAACAAGAAGAGCTGAACCGAATCGAAGACGCCTTCACCATCAAACAGTTCGACGACGAATAATCACGACAAACAACTCAAAGTGCAGCCGCAGATCTTGGCTACCCAAGCAAATGAGATCTTAAATTATTTTGTAAGGGTGACCTTCAAAATGTGCGACAATGCGCGACGTAAATTCATATTCAAGGTTCATTATGAAACTTCTAGTTCGTAACCTATCTCGCTCAACAACAGAGCAAGACATCCGTGTACTATTTTCTGAGTTCGGTTCAGTAAAAGCATGCAACCTAGTATTAGACCAAGAAACTGGCTACTCAAAAGGTTTTGCTTTCGTTGAAATGCCAGAGCAAGAAGAAGCGAAAACTGCACTAGACAAGCTGCACATGACCAAGCTTGGCAAAAACACGATTCGTGTAAAAGTCGCTAACTCTTAATTCGACTTTAACGCTCTCACTGGTTTCACAGAAACTCAGATGATAAAGCCCGTAACGATATCGCGCTGAAATAACGCCATATCGTTACGGGCTTTTTGCTGCTCAGTACTTTTCAAGCGCTCACAACTTATCTATAACCCTTCATAGTCATCAATGGCTCGTCGTGCTTCGGCCATTGAACATCCAGACTCCATCACCAATTGAGCAACGGTCATAGAAGGAGTTGCGGCTAACAGCGACGCCAAACACACCACAGGTTTTGGCAGTACCTTGTCTATGGCTACAGTTATCCAGCCGTCTTTTTCATGAGTTAACAAAGCTTTGAATTCGATCAATTGATGCTCTTGAGCCACCAATAACCAGTTGCGTGAGCGACGAACTCGCTTCAACTGACATCCACACTCAGCAGCGTTTGCCATTACTTGGCTCTTATCACTCACACGATGTACAAAACTATTCAGTGGGACGCTAAACATAACTCTCTGCCAATCAATCTCTATAATCATTCTGCGCTGTCTAAAACAGCTTTGTGAAACCGTGAGTAGGATTACACAGACACAAAAAAACCGCCAGCCATGCACTAAGCTGACTCGCGGTTATCCGATTTGAAATGGCATTATCGTGTCAAAACTAGCGTTTAGCTTGCTCTGCATTATCAATCGCGTTTGCCAGTACCTCAAACGATTTTTCGATATTGTCGCGAGACGTCGCAATGTTCATTCGCATGAAATGATAGCTCTCAGCGCCAAACCATCCGCCCGGAGTTAACCCCATCCCCGCCTGCTCAAACACGGTATTTTTAAGCTTTTCTTTAGAGAAACCTAACGCAGAAAAATCAAACCATACCTGATAAGTACCTTGTGGCTGGAACACTTTCAATTGAGGAATGCGCTTTTCAGCAAACTCAGTAACCCACTTAACCGTCTCTTGTAAGTACACCAACATACCCTCTAGCCACTCTTCCCCCCTTTTCAAAAGCAGCAATGGTTGCAAATGTCGTCAAAGCGTTACCGTGATCAAGGTACATCGCCGCTACGTTGGCTTTAAACGCTTCAAATAGCGCTTCGTTATTGGTGTAGACATAACCGTTAGAAATACTGTGCATGCCAAAGGTTTTCGCCGGAGAACCAATCAAGGTAATCACCTTGTAGTAATCGAAACTGGTCAAGCTCGTGAAAGTATGGCCTTCAAAAATAATACCAGAATGGATTTCATCGCTGATGATCAGGACATCATGGCGCTTAGCGATCTCAACAACTTGCTCTATTTCTTGCGCTGTCCATACACGGCCAGTTGGGTTATGGGGGTTACAGAAAATCATCGTTTTCACTTTATGGTCGACGATCTGTTGCTCCATCCCCTCGAAATCAATTTGGTAACTTTGGCCATCATTTACCAACGGGCTTTTCACTACCTCGCGACCGGCTTTGTTCACCAAGTTAGAAAACTGGTGATAGGCTGGCGTATGAATAAGCACGCCATCACCTTCATTAGTAAACTGACGCAGTAACAAGGCAATACCAGAGAGCACACCCGGCACCTGCACAAATTTGTCCGCTGAAAGGTTTAGCCCATGACGCTTTGCATACCATTTTGAAAGGGCTTCAAACACCGCTTGCTCATGAAACTCGTAAGAATACACGCCGCGTTCGACCAAACGATTCAGCTCTTGAGTGATGGGTTCCGCTATCTGAAAATCCATGTCGGCAACCCAGTAAGGAAATACATCGGCGGTATTGTAAATGCTCTCTAGCACCTCTGGTTTGCTTTTGATAAACGCATTTTCACCGTAATTCGATGCACTGTTAAACGCTGTCATGGAGGAGTCCTCAAATAGTGTGTTCGGTCTTTTTGCAATCAACGAAATTGCATGAATACCCTTAAGACGATAGCGAGATAAAAAGGACGAAGCTTTTAAAGAAATCTTGTGATTGTTTTAAATTAATCTCGCATCTCGACCACAATCTCAGTCTTGACCGAGTTCGCAATGAAACAGTTTTTGTGCGCCAAGTGATGCAGTTTGTCGAGCTGCTTGGCGGTAGGATTTTTGGTACCTAAAAACACAATCTTAGGGCGCAGAGTCACCTTAGTCACAGATGAACGACCTGATTCATCTTCTTCCAGCACACCGACGGCATCATCGACATAAGAGTCGATCAGGTACTTCTGTTTAGCTGCAATGCCCAAAAACGTCAGCATATGACAACTGGCAATCGCCGCAATAAAGGCTTCTTCTGGATCAACATTTTCAGCCACCGAAAGTGGCAATGGCACCACATGAGGTGATGACGACGCAGGTACGATAACGCCACCATCAAATTCCCACGTATGCCCGCGACTGTATTGGTTATCGCTAAAAGCCTCATCGCCGCCTTTCTGCCAGCGAATCAGGGCACCATAATCAGACATACTTTTCTCCTTAGCGATCCGCAGGGTGGTTAACCCCATCGTTAGTCACCACATCACCAATATCAAAAGGGTTCACCCCTTCCAAGCAACCAATATTGAATCCATATTCATTTGGGCTAGAGCGACGTTGATGGTGGGTATAGATACCGCAGTTCGAACAGAAGTAGTGCTTCGCGGTGTTGGTATTGAATTGATATAACTTGAGATGCTCTGCACCTTTGAGGATCTTGATACCATCCAAGGCTACAGAACCAACAACCGCCCCTTTACGACGACAAATAGAGCAATCGCAGCGACGCGGCTTTTCGATGCCGTTAGGTAGGCTAAGCTCTAACTCCACCGCACCGCAGTGACAGGTCGCTTTATGGAATGGTTTGATCAGCGTATTGCCAACTATTTTCATTGTTCTCTCCAGTAACATCCATGTATTGCTCACATCATAACCAGTTGAGCGCGTTCTGTCCGTAGTCCCGTTTTCAGTTCGAGAGTTTTGTCATATCGCGTTAATTAATTGATTTATCTGTCAAACGGCCAAAATTATCGATTAGGAAATCCAAAAATAGTCGAATTCGCTTAGGTTGATACTTCTTGCTGATGTACACCACATTCAAGTCTGCGCTTGATACAGAGGTCGAAGTATTGAAGTTTTTCATATAGCCGTTGAGCAAAGTCACAAGGCGTTGGTTATTGATGTCATCTTGCACATCCAACACTGATTTGAGCGCAATACCCTCGCTTTTTAATGCCCAGTAGCGAATCACTTCGCCATCGTCTGAGAATCGCTTTGGCACAACGGTAATCGACTTCTTCATATCGTGATCTTGAAAGTGCCATGTCTTGAGTTCTTCATTGCTACGCAGCATGGCTAAGCAGTCATGGTCTACTAAGTCTTGCGGCGTTAGGGGCGTTCCATGCTTGGCAAGATATTCAGGAGAAGCACACAGCACACGTCGGCTCGGGGATAAACGTCTTGATATCAAACTGCTGTCAACTAACTCTCCGTAGCGAATCACCACATCCATGCCCGACTCTGCAATATTCGACAGGTTATCGTTCAAATACAGGTAAGGGATCACGTCGGGATATTGCTGACAGAACTCAGAGAGAATAGGAAGAATGTACTGCTTGCCGATGTCTTTGGGAGCGGCGATTTTTAAAGGGCCTTTAACCTCTTTGACACCATTTTGAATCAAGTTTTCGGCTTCGCTAACGTTATCCAATATCTCCAAACACGCCTTGTGATACAGCTCGCCAGAGTCAGTTAAAGACACATGTCGAGTACTTCGATTCAACAGCTTCACGCCATATCGTTCCTCCAGAGCTTGTAGCCTTGCCGTCATGGTCGCAGGTGATAAGCCTAGCTCTCGCCCTGCCGCAGCCAACCCCTGATGCTTCACGATGCTGACGAACATCGCCATGTCTGAAAACTTATCCATGCTACTTCTTCCTCGCCACACTGTTCATCTCAGCCGAATAATGAATTCACATTTTAGTCAATTATCAAAATTAATCGAATAAATATAATGACAACCATCAGCAGAACATGCAGGAATTCAGAACATGAACAACTTAGTAACGAACCAAGAAAAAAGCACTTTCGTCATCATTGGTGGCACGTCTGGCATCGGTAAAGCATTAGCGATGCAATTGAGAAACGAAGACAACACAGTACACATTGCTGGTCGACATACAGGCGTTGATATCAGTAATGAAAAGTCGATTTGCGAGTACTTCGAATCCATTGGTCCCTTCGATCATTTGGTGGTTACGGCTGGCTCATCTGCTCCCGCAGGAAAGGTGACAGATGTTGCGCTTGAAGACGCAAAAACGGCATTTGATACCAAATTTTGGGGCAGCCTGAACGTTGCCAAGCATGCGGCACGTTACATCAAACCCAACGGTTCTATCACGCTCACCACAGGCATGTTGTCGCGCAAAGTAGTCTCAGGCACTTACGTAAAAACCGCCATCAACGCCGCACTAGAGAGCGTGACTAAAGTGCTTGCAAAAGAACTTTCGCCTATTCGAGTGAACGCCGTCAGCCCAGGCTTAACCATGACCGAAGCCTACAAGAATATGGACGACTCATCTCGTAACGCCATGTATGACAACGCCAAGAATAACTTACCTGTTGGTAAAGTCGGTGATGCTTCAGAGGCCGCCATGGGCTACCTGTTCGCGATTAAAAACTCATATGTGACTGGCTCAATTATCGACATCGATGGCGGCGCGCTACTCGGCTAAAACACCTCGCAAAGACACAAAGAACAACCGTTAGGACGTGTACCTAAGCGTCCTAACAAACCAGAATTTACATAGGCATATCATCATGAAAAAAGAACAGATCCCATTCCAAGTTTGGATACTGACACTCGCAGCATTTGCGATCGGCACCGCTGAGTTTGTTATCGCAGGCATTCTTCCACAAATTGCCACATCCCTTTCGATCACAGAAGGCCAAGCAGGTTATCTAATCAGTGCTTATGCGTTAGCTATCGTTATCGGCGGGCCAATCTTAACCATCTACCTTGCTCGCTTTAATAAGAAGATGGTGCTGATTGGATTAATGGCGCTATTCATTATTGGTAATGTCTTGTCAGCCCTAGCACCTAACTACTCATTGCTGCTCGCTAGCCGTGTGATTGCAGGCTTAGTTCAAGGGCCTTTCTATGGCATAGGTGCGGTTGTTGCGACCAACCTAGTGTCGGAAAAAATGGCAGGCCGCGCGGTTGGTCAAATGTTCGCAGGCTTAACACTGGCTAACGTTCTTGGCGTTCCCGCTGGTACATGGATTAGCTTGCAGTTCGGTTGGCACACCACCTTCTTTACCGTAGCTGCACTTGGCACCATCGCAATGATTTCTATCCTGACATCTATCAAATCAAGCGGTCACAGCGAAGCGAAAGACATCAAAACTCAACTAATGGCATTTAGAAATCCAATGCTGCTTATCAGCTTAGCGATCACCGCTTTTGCTTGGTCTGGGTTTATGAAGCTTTACGGCTACCTTGCGCCTATTGCCATGCACATCACGGGTTACGGTCAAGACTCAGTTACTTGGATCTTAGTCATTGTCGGTGTTGGCTTAATCATAGGTAACACATTGGGCGGCCGCTCTTCCGATAAAGATTTAGGCAAAGCTTCCATGTTTTGGGCTGTCGCGATGATCGCTTCACTGGTTGTGGTGGGCCTAGTGGTAGACAACAAAATCCTATTCGTTGCAGCGGTATTTGTCTTTGGTATTGCATCATTTGCGAACGTTCCTGCCATGCAACTTCGAGTAATGAACCATGGCGGCGAAGGACAAGAACTTGCTGCTACAGCCAACATTTCTGCCTTTAACCTAGCGAATGCCTTCGGTGGTTTCCTTGGTGGCATGGTTCTCGACAGCCAGTTAGGTGCAGGAATGATTCCGTTCGCAGCCGTTGTTGTTCCTGTCATTGGTTTACTGCTTATCGCCAAAGCTAACCGAGCAAACAAGCCACAAAGCAACTCTATTTTCAGCCCAGCGGAAAGCAAGTAATCCGCTCTATAACCCGAATAAAAAACTAAAAGACACAGAACTAAAGAACACCGAATTAAAACAAGGTAGAGACCATGAACAAATTATTCGAAACATCAGAACTCAAAGGCCTAGAATTGCAAAACCGAGTTGTTATGGCACCCATGACACGCGCTCGTACTAGTCAACCTGGCAATGTACCAAACGACATGATGGCGACTTATTACCAACAACGTGCAAGTGCCGGGCTTATCATCACTGAAGCGACACAGATCTCTGATGACTCTCAAGGCTACTCATTCACTCCCGGCGTTTATACCGATGCACAAATTGAAGGTTGGAAGTCAGTAACCACAGCCGCCAAAGAGCAAGGCGCAGCAATATTCTGTCAACTCTGGCATGTCGGCCGTGTGTCTCACCCTACCTTTCAAAAGGGCGAACTGCCGATTGCACCGTCAGCTTTGGCTCCAATAGAAACTCAGGTGTGGATTTCTGATGAGAATGGCAACGGCAACATGGTCGATTGCATCCAACCAAGAGAGATGACTCAAGCAGACATCGATCGAGTGGTTCAAGATTTTGCGAACTCAGCAAAGAAAGCCATCGAAGCAGGCTTTAATGGTGTCGAGATCCACGGCGGCAATGGCTACTTGATTGATCAATTCCTAAGAACTAACTCAAACAAGCGCACTGACAACTACGGAGGTAGCCGCGAGAATCGACTTCGTTTTCTAATCGAAGTAGTGGATGCAGTGATTGCAGAGATAGGTGCCGATAAAGTCGGCGTGCGTTTGGCGCCATTCATCACCTTCAAAGACATGAACTGCCCAGACATAGTGCCAACCATTTTGGAGGCTTCGAAAGCACTGCAAGCTCGTGATATCGCTTATCTGCACCTGTCAGAAGCCGACTGGGATGACGCACCTGTGATACCTGAAAGCTTCCGTGTCGAACTAAGAGCCTTGTTCTCCAACACCATCATCGTCGCTGGCAGCTACACACCAGAACGCGCCGAAGAAGTATTAAGCAAAGGCTACGCGGATCTCGTCGCATTTGGTCGCCCATTCGTAGCAAATCCAGATCTCGTATCACGCCTACGAAACGGTAGCGAGCTATCACAGCTCGATGGCACGACTCTATTCGGCGGCAACGAAAAGGGCTATATCGATTATCCAGCGTTGTAGTGGTAAAGAATTAAATACCCCCAAGCCTGCATGAGTCCTGCAGGCTTATCTCTTTAAAAACGTGACCAAGCCGATACCTTTTCACACCCAAGAATCCACTTACATATTTTCACTTAAACCACTGTTATATTTAAACTTTACATAAAAATAAACTACAAAAATATCAATAAAAATTCCGATTCAAACGGATAAATGAGGACTCTCCATTGTTCAACGTAGGACAAGTTTACAATCGACGTACAGATATACACGGCCGTTACAAAGGTCAGCAATATGGTGGTATAGCTACGCCTGCAGCACACCCATATGTATTTATCTTCACAAGCGATGCAGGTGAAGAATTTGGTTACTCTGATGGCTTTAGTGCAGACGGGACTTTCCGATATACAGGAGAAGGGCAAGAAGGTGATATGCAGATGATTAAAGGAAACTTGGCCATCTTTGAACACCAAAACAACCTAAAAGAGATTCTCTTATTTGAATCTGTCTCAACTGGTTTGGTTAGATTCGTTGGAGTTTGCAACTACATTTGTCATCACATAGAGCAACGCCCCGACAAAAACGACCAACTTCGCGACGCAATAATTTTCCATTTAGATATAGTCCCGCAAAGTATTGGAGATAAAATTCAAACTCCAAAAATGTCATACCTTACCAAGCCAACTAAAAGTAAATCACTGAAGCAGTTACGAGACATCGCTTTAGCTTCAACACCACTTAAAGCTAGCCCTAAAGAGCAACTCACGCACGTGAAATATCGTAGTGACGCTATCAAGTTTTATGCAAAGAAACGAGCAGATGGAACTTGTGAAGGCTGTGAAATAGCATCGCCCTTTGAGGCAAAGTCTGGTCCCTACCTAGAGGTACATCACCTGACACGATTAGCGGATGGTGGTGCTGATTGTCCTGAAAACGTGATTGCTCTCTGCCCTAATTGCCACCGAGAAGCGCACTACTCAATAAACGCTACTGAGTTCAACTCCCAGCTCAGAGAGAAGGCACTAAAGATTGAAGAAGAATTGTTATAAACATTTCTTTCAGGCAAAAGAAAGGCTCGCGTGACTAGTGCGAGCCTAATGCAGTTTAGGGGGTAAACCACAATCTGATATTAATTTGGGCTAATTATTTAACTTATGAGCCATTATGCACTTGCGCGCACCAATATTCCATTTTTAAATGATTCACGGCAATTAATCAATCAATAAAAGTTAGCGTTTGGTCAATTTAAACCACATAAATAACAGTGATTTAGTGAAGTGTGTCTACTAATTCATCAGAAAGCCCATACCAATCAGATTTATAGGCTTTTCATTTGCCAGTAGCCTTCACCATTAGTTGCAAGCTGACTATGTAAGTAATCGAGCGTGTCAGCAACCGTCCCTGCAATGCCTTGTGGTGGGTTAAATAACAACAAACCGCTACCGATGAGTCGGTCATCGCCCTTAGGATCGCGCAGTCGCAATTCCGATTTGATAGGGCTTGGTAGCAAGCCATCTTTCACCGCTGTCACGCAGTGGTTCAAAATCAGTGAGCTTTTGTCATCGGTGTAGAGTGGATACCAAATCAGCGCAGAGACTCTCTCTGACTGCTGATAGGCCTTAACCAAAGCATCAATCACCGCGAGATATTCGGAATCCGTTTCGTAAGGTGGATCGATAACTATCAGGTGATGGCTATCATGTTTCGCGACATCGTCAGGCAGCGCTTTAAGCCCATCGCCCGCACTAATGGTCAGCTTGCTAGAGACATCCAGATCGCGTTGTAACTTCTCAATATTGGTTTGCAGTAAGTCGGCTTCATCTTGCTGAATATCTGAAAAATAGAAGCTATCTTGGCTGCGACCTTGTTGATAGGTAATCGCCGCTGAACCGGGATACAGCGTAATAAGTTGATTCGGATTGTAGTATTCCAACACCGACATAAAAGATGCGAATGACTCAGGAAGGTACGCCTTGTTTCGCCAAAGGTACCCAACCCCTTCTGCAAACTCGCCAGCGTGATTACTTGGCGCAGTGGTTAGGTCGTAACACCCTGTACCTGAGTGAGTGTCGATAACATTGAGGCGCGAATGCTGCTGCATTAATGACTGAACCAGAGCACTTAATACAGGGTGCTTCAGTGCATCACCGTGGTCGCCTACGTGACATTGATGTCGATATTCCATTCCCTTGCCTCATTTCTACTAACATCATATAAACATACTTCATATCATTAGTGCTTGCCTGCTCAACCCGTCGTTTTTTGAAATAGGCTCTCTTTTCTCTAACTAATTGACTCTTAAATAAAATAAAGCCCTTCGTTCGGTTAAAAACGAAGGGCTAAAGTAAACTCACTTACTGAGTTGCAGCATTATCAAAATAGATAACTTAAGGGTACTCACCCTCAACTTCTACCGGCGGTTTCACTTGATAGTGACAAGGCTGTAGGCCAAGTAATTTCGGAAGGGTGATACCGACCGAGATTGAAGACCATGTACCACTCGCAATACCGACAACCAATGCAATCGCAAAACCTTGTAGCGCTGCGCCACCAAGCAACCAAAGCGCAGATACTGTTAACAAAGTCGTACCTGAAGTCACCATGGTACGAGAGAACGTCGCTTTGACTGATTCGTTAAGCAGGTTGTCGGTATCGCCGTTAGGGTTGCCACGCAGCATCTCACGGACACGGTCAGCAATGATGATTGAGTCATTCAGTGAATAGCCCAGAATCGCTAATACCGCGGCCAGCACCGTTAGGTTGAACTCAAACTGAGTCAAAGCGAATAAGCCGAAGATAATCGTCACATCGTAAATGATCGCAGCCAGAGCACCTAGAGCTAAACGCCACTCAAATCGTACACTTAGGTAAAGCATGATCATTAAGAAACACACCAATACCGCTAAACCACCTTGGTCAACCATGTCTTGACCCACTTGAGGGCCAACCACACTGCTGTTCAGCACTTTCACTTGGTCACTCACCGATGCCAAAGCATCAACTAAGTTAATCTGCGGTGCGTCTGTCAGTTGGCTGTAGCGAATGGTCCAGCGGTCTTGCTCTGCCATGCCAACCACTTGCACGTCTTGTTGGAAAGCGGCATCAAGCTGTGTTTTCAATGCGTCTTTGGTCACTTGATCAGAAAGTTGAACCTCAGCAACCACACCGCCTGTAAAGTCCAAACCCCAGTTAAACCCTTTCACGGCCACTAGCATTACTGAGCTCATGAACAGAACAATAGAGATTACCGACATCACCTTACGCAGGAGAGTCATATTGCTATTGGAAAAATAGCGTTCTGAAATTGTCATTTTTGTTGAAGTACTCATGCTTAAATCCTTACATCGTGGCGTTGGTCACGCCCCCAAACCAAATTGATGATCGCTCGTGAAGCAAAAATGCCCGTAAACATACTGGTTAGAAGACCCAAGCCCAGTGTCAAAGCAAAGCCTTGAATTGGTCCGTTACCAATGGTGTAAAGAGCGACAGCTACAATCATGGTGGTGAAGTTAGCATCGAAGATAGACGAGAACGCGCTATCGAAACCACGATCGATGGAGCTAGCAAAGCTGCGTCCTTCTTTCATTTTGTCTCGAATACGTTCGAAGATAAGTACGTTAGTATCCACCGCCATACCAACGGTTAATACCAAGCCAGCAATACCCGGCAGTGTT